>NZ_JBSFXG010000002.1:0-632422 GCF_053595235.1 Streptomyces sp. NPDC002520
GGACTTGCCCCGGCCGCGTTCGTCAGGGGCTCCGACCGCCGCGAGATAGCCGCCGCCCTTGGCGGCGCCGGCTGGTTCCTGGCTCTCGAGCGCCACCAGTCGAGGACGGCCTCTGCGAGCATCACACCGAAGCTCGAAGCTGTCGTAGCAGCTGGCGCTCCACTACAGCGACACCCCAGCAGCGAAGTGGTCGACGCCACGGACAGACTGGTGGCGGCCGTCTTTAGCTACCACGAGTCCCGCGACCCTCAGCAGCTCGAAGCAGCCGCCCACGACTTCGGAGCCGCGGTCCGCACCGTCTTGCACCCGCCCGCTCGCCGCCGCCTTTCCTGGCGCCGCAGGGGCCAGTAGCTGGTAGACGAACGCTGATCGTGAGCCCTCGCAAAGGGCAGGCGTACCGGGCGGCCGTACACCGCCCGCGTCGGGGCGGGCCGCGCGAACCCGTGCGCCCGAGAGGGGTAGAACCCCGGCTCACCACCAAACACCCTAAAAGTGAGGCCCTGTTGTCAGAGCCTGGTGCCATCCTTGCTTCCGAGGCAGTAGTGACACCAGGAGTTTCGATGGCGCCCACCCTTGACCCGCTCACCGTCCAGCGGCTCGCGTACATCCGATACCTGCACCGCGAGGGCATCGAGCAGAGCCGACAGCCGCCCCCGCTGCGATCCCGCGCCATCACCTCATTCCACGATGCGGTCGAGAACTACCTCGGCCTCGTGGCACAGCACCTTGGCATCGAACTGGCCCGCAACACGGAGTTCATGGCCTACTGGGCGGCGATCAAGCCTAAGTTCGAGCTGCCCAAGAAGGAGCAGATGCGTCGGCTGAATGACGTGCGGGTGTCACTGAAGCACAACGGAACGTTCCCGAGCGGGCACCACATCGAGCAGGCCCGTGAGACGCTCGCCGACTTCTTTACCACCGTCACGCCGAGGGTCTTCGGTGTTCACTTCGACACCATCGACATGGTCGACCTGCTCACCCAACCTGAGGTCGCCCAACTGCTGCGAGACGCCCAGACCCACGCCGACATCGGGGACTACACCCAGGCTGTGGCGGGGCTGTCACTCTCAATTGACGCCTTGGTCGATCACTATGCCGTCCGTGAGTTCGGAGGTACGGGGTCGCCGTTCTCCTTCGGGCCGAATATCGCGTGGCACGACGATCCGAAGCTTGACGGACGTAGTGCTCCGCGCGACGGGCGCCTGGCCAAGCTGACTGCGATCGCCGAGTCCGCACAGCATGCCTTGCGGGCGATCAGTATTGGGATCGACTACGCGAGCCTTGCGCGATTCAAGATCATCGCGCCTCGGGTCATCCAGTACCTTGACGGCGGTCAGAGCTACGTTGTGGCGGAGTACCACGAGGCTCTGACGGCGGACGATTACGACTGGGCACGGCACTTCGTCATCGAATCCGCGCTCCGAGCTGCCGGCGCCGACGGTATTGAGCAACTGCGACAGGATCGACTTGAGTCAGGCCGACGCCGCACAGAGACTCTGCCCGAGCGCTCATGGACCGGGCCAGCGCGACCGGCTGCCGATGCCTGAACTCTCCCGAGGGCTGGGCACACTGGACATATGAGCACCGTGCGTACCGGACGTGATGGCCGGCCTCTCGTCACCACCACCCAGGCCGCCTATAGCCTGGGCATGGACCCGAAGCAGTTCCGGGACTGGGCGCGCCGCCGTGCCCTGACTCCGGCCGGCTCCAAGCCCAACCCCATGCGTGGCCAGGCCCTCGCCCTGTGGGACCTCGCCGACATCGCCGACGGCGTACGCCGCCAGGACGCCAAGCGACCCGCCTGTCAAGGCGCCTGACCAGCATCTACTTGACATCGATCAGTGCGCCGCTCATTCTGTGAGACGGTGGCACCGCTGTCGGGAAGGTCTCAACACCCCACCGCCACCAGAACACAGCATCCCGAGCCCGGCCACAGCGCCGGGCTCTGGCATGTCCGGGGGTGGTGGCCATGCCCCAGCTCACGGACCGGGAGATCGAGCGCCGCACCAGGCAGGCTCGCAGTGGCCGGCCCTGGCGCAGGGTCCAGGCCCAGGTCTACGCAGAGGAGACCCACTGCTGGTGGTGCCACAAGTGGGTAGACCAGTCGCTGCCCGGCACGACCCATCCCATGGGTCGCACCGTCGACCACGTCCACCCACTGTGGCTCGGAGGGGATCCCCTTGACCGGACGAACTGCCGGCTCGCCCACCGACGGTGCAACACCGCCCGGAACAACCAGCTGCGCGCCGCGCAGCGGCCGCGCCCCAGCTTCACCGTAGACACGGCAGCGCTCTGACCTGCACATATGTCTCCGACCTGGGGATTTGCGGGGTGCGTTCAAGATCAATCTCAGTCAAGATCATCAGGCAGCGATCTTCGATCAAGGCCCTGACCTGCGAAAACGTCACAATGTCCAATTCGGGCGTTTTTTTGATCAAGGGGTGGCCGACCCCGCCCCCACCTGACCCTCCCTCTCCCCCCGCGATTTTTTGGGCATGCCAATGATCTTGGAAAGAGAGAGTGGAGAACAGTGGAGGAGCCTGCCGGTCTCGGTGAGCGGGGCCGCCGGATGTGGCGGGAATCCCTGGCGATCTGGTCTCTGACTCCGGCGCATCTGGTGCTGCTGGAGGAGGCTTGTCGGATCGCTGACCGGCTCGAATTGCTCGATTCCATACTGCGCGTGTCCTCGGCCGATGTCAATGTCGATGTCGCACAATTCGCTGATATTTCGGGGCTGTTGGCGGAGTCCCGGTCACAATCAGCCGCTCTCAAGGCGTTGTTGGCGGAGATCCGGCAGGGCCAGTACGGCGCTTCTCCGGCCTCGGTCGATCCGACAGGGGGTGCGGGTGTCTCCGACCTCACCGCCCGCATCGCGCGCAAGGCCCAGGGCTGAGCTTGCCCCGCCGGCCGCGTACACGCTCGGGCCGGAGGCCTGCGAGCTCGCCGAGCGCGCCGGGCTGGTCGCGGACCCGTGGCAGGCGGACAGCCTCGACCTGATGATGTCCGTGCGCCCGGACGGAAAGTGGGCGTGCTTCGAGTTCGCCGAGTGGGTGCCGCGCCAGAACGGCAAGGGCGCCATCCTCGAGATCAGAGCGCTCGCCGGGTTCCTGCTGCTCGGTGAGAAATTGATCATGTGGAGCGCCCACGAGTACAAGACGGCGATCCGCGCGTTCCGGCGGATGAAGCAGCTGTTGAAGCGTCTGGGCAAGCAAGTCGGCGCGAACGAGAACCTGCTCGAGGTCGACGGCATCCGCATCAAGGTCATCAACACCAACGGTGAGGAAGGCTTCGAGCGCCTCGACACCAACGCGGAGCTGAAGTTCATCGCCCGCAGCAAGGGCAGCGGCCGCGGCTTCACGGGACACGTCAACATCATCGACGAGGCCTTCGCCTACACGTGGGAGCAGAACGAAGCTCTCATGCCGACGATGCGGGCGGTCCCGAACCCGCAGATCGTCTACACCAGCACGCCGCCGCTCTCCGGCGACAGCGGCGACGTGATGTACGCGCTGCGCCAGCGAGCCGAAGCTGGAGGGGACGCCTCGCTGGGCTACCGCGACTGGGGCCTGGACGGCGACCTGGAGCACCTCGCCGACATCGACCTGGACGACCTCGCGCTGTGGGAGCAGACCAACCCGGCCTGGGGGCGCCGCGTCACTGAAGAGGCGACGGCGCGCGACCGGCGCGGCATGAGCGACCAGGGCTTCGCCCGCGAGATTCTCGGCATCTGGCCGAAGCGCGTCGAGGGCTCCACGGTTATCGACCCGGCCAAGTGGGCGGCCATGCTCGACGAGCACTCGCAGCGCGACCGGGACGCCGGCCTCGCCCTGGGTGTGGACATCAGCCCACTGCGGGACTCCGCCGCGATCTGCGTGTACGGGCTGCGCGCGGACGGCCTGGGCCACGCCCAGCTCGCCGACTACCGGCCCGGGACGAAGTGGCTCATCCCGCGGCTGGTAGAGCTGCGCGAGGCCCTGGAGCCGCTCGCCATCGCCATGGGCAAGGGAACCTTCGCCTTCCTGAAGACCGCCCTCGACAAGGAGGGCTTCCAGCTCCCGGAGGACCCGGAAGAGCCGGAGCCCGGCGACCTGGCCGTGACCGGGGCGATCGACATGGCGGCCGCCACCGGCCAGGTCCTCGACGGCGTTCG
The DNA here is from genome assembly GCF_053595235.1 of Streptomyces sp. NPDC002520. Lineage (NCBI taxonomy): Bacteria > Bacillati > Actinomycetota > Actinomycetes > Kitasatosporales > Streptomycetaceae > Streptomyces > Streptomyces sp. NPDC002520. The sequence continues at coordinate 4,151 of NZ_JBSFXG010000002.1, forward strand.
CGAGCAGGCCTTCCGGGTCCAGCCGAACCGTCACCTCGACGTCGCCGTGGCCGGCGCGAAGACGAAGGCCTCCGGCGACACGATCGCCTGGACCCCGACCAAGAGCGACGTCGACATCACCCCGCTCGTCGCCATGAGCCTCGCCCGATGGTCGTACGACGCCCGCTCGCACCTGCTCGCCGACGCCGAATACGACGTCCTCGAATCGATCTTCTAGGAGGTGCGCGTGGACGTCCCGGACCTCCAGGTGAAGAAGCTCGGGGTCATCGTGCCGGTGACCGCGCAGCAGTTGCTCGACGCCGGGATCCCGCTGCCGCCGGGTATGGAGGCGCCATCGGAGCCTGCGCGGCCGTCGCTGTACCGGCGGTGGCGGTGGGTCTTCCTGGACGCCGTACGACGCGGCCGTGAGCGCGTCGGTTTCTGGATCGCCGGCGTCGACCCCGACGACCTGGATTGGTAGGCGATCGCCCGTGAAGTGGTGGCCCCGGCGCAAGCCATCCCTGCCAGTCGACGACGCAGGTCCGGTCCTCGTCGGCGACATCTGGATGGACGCGCGCGGCCGTACGGCGAGCAGTTGGCGTGCGACGGCGCGCGCCACGTGGGGGCGGCGGCTCGGTGTCGCGATGCGTGGCGTGCGACAGGCTGGCGGGTGGGTCGTCGGTGTCGAGTCCCGTGGCGCGGTCGAGAAGCGCGCCATCACGTCGGTGCCTTGGGATCAGGGCGGCCCGATCGGCTCGGGTGGCGCAGTCAGTGTCGACCGGGCGCTCCGTCTGGCGCCTGTGTTCGCGGCCGGCCGGATCCTGTCGACGAACCTGGCAGCCGCGCCGCTGTACCAGTACCGGCAGGTCGGCGACAGCGTGCAGCAGCTGCCACTGAGCTCGCTGTTCGCGAGCCCGTCGACGCAGGGCAATCTGCACGACTGGATCAAGCGGGCCGTCCTGTCGATGGTGTACCGGGGCAACGCCGTCGGCTACGTGACCGCCCGGGACTACCTGGGCTACCCGACGATGGTCGAGTGGCTGCCCATGCACTGGGTCCAGGTCGTCGACTCGATGTCGTACGGCGAGGGAAGCTTCGTCAACCCGATCTGGTACGTCCTCGGTAACCGCGTCGAGCCCGAGGACATCGTGCACATCCCCTGGTTCACGGTCCCGGGAAAGGTGCTCGGCCTGTCGCCGATCGGGGCATTCGCCTCCATGGCGTCGACGAGCCTGGCCGCGCAGGAGTACATGGAGGCCTGGCACGCCACTGGCGGGGTCCCGCCCGGCACCTTCAAGAACACGGCCAAGAAGGTCGACCAGGCGGACGCCGCGGTCATCAAGGCCCGGCTGGTCGAGGCCATCAAGTCCAGGCAGCCGATCGTGCACGGCGCCGACTGGGACTACGAGGCCATCACCGTGCCCGCGTACGAGGCGCAGTTCATCGCCACGCTGAAGCTCGGCGCCACGCAGATCGCGGCGATCTACGGTGTGCCGCCGGAGCTGATCGGCGGCGAGACCGGCGGATCGATGTCCTACAGCAGCCCGGAGCAGCGCGAGATCGAGCTGATCCAGCTCACGCTGAAGCCGTGGATGGCCACCTTTGAGTCTCACCTGTCGATGCTCACCCCGAGGGGGCAATGCGTGGCGTTCGACAGCGACGCGCTCATCCACATGGACCCGCTGAGCCGCTGGGCGATGTACGAGAAGCAGCGCCTGATCGGCGGCACGAACGTCGACGAGATCCGCAACAAGGAGCGGATGCCGCCGCTGCCCGACGGCCAGGGCCAGGACTACACGCCGCTGCCGATCGCGGCCGGCGTCTCCATCACCCCGCCGGCGATCCGCAGCGATGACGACGACCCGCGGCTGCGCCTGATCCGGGGGAGAGGACAACAGCATGGCTGACCAGGGCAACATCACCGCGCCGAACGCGGCAGACCTGGATGCGGCCGCCCGCCGGTATGCGGCCGCGCAGGGCTGGGCGATGCCGGACGGCTCGTATCCGATCCGGCCCGCGGACATGCACGGCCGCCAGGACCTCGAGGCCGCGATGCGCGCCGTGGGCCGCGGCGGGGCCAGCCACAACGCGATCCGCGCTCACATCATCAAGCGCGCTCGGGCCATCGGCCTGAGCGACCTCATCCCCGACAACTGGGCAGCCGACGGCAGCCTCACCGGTCAGAACGCCTTGGAGGGCACTGTGGAGATCGAACGCCGGTACACCTCCGGCGACACCGGCAAGGCCGAACTGCGCGCCGACGACGGCGCCAAGCGGATCGGCGGCTATGCGGCCACCTTCAACCGGCAGTCCAAGAACCTCGGCGGGTTCATCGAGGTCGTCGACCCAGTGGCCTTCAACCAGTCCCGCGGAGACGGCTGGCCCGACGTCATCGCCCGCTACAACCACGACGACATGGCGCTGCTGGGCACGACCGCAGCCGGCACCCTGCGCATGGGCATCGACTCGTACGGCCTGTCGTACGACGTGGTGCCGCCGTCGTCGATGTCGTACGTCACGGAGCTGGTCGAGCGCGGCGACGTCCGCAAGTCTTCGTTCGCGTTCCGCACGCTGGACGACGACTGGACGATGACGGACCAGGGTTACCCGCTGCGGCGCCTCCTCGGCGTGCAGCTTGTCGACGTCGCCCCCGTCAACACCCCCGCCTACAACGACACCTCGGCCGGCCTGCGCTCGCTCGCGACGAAGTTCGACGCCGACCTCGAGGAGGTCCGGTCGATGGCCCAGGCCGACGAGCTGCGCAAGTTCTTCGTCCGCACCAACGGGCCGTCCCCGGCACGCCCGAAGAAGAAGGGCATCGCAGGCCACGCCGCTGCGGCGGCGCTGCTGGCCCGGCGCGAAGACCCGTACGTCTGAGCCCTCACGGGCCGCGTACGCACTGCATCACCAAGACCCCCGCGTAGGGGGCGGCACGACAGTCCTGGACCGCGTAACCGCACCGCCACGGCGTCGACTTGGGCAACCCCCGGTCGGTGTCCGCGCTGGGTGCGGCGAAGCACACAACGGGCCGCGTGTGACACGGAGAGGGATCAGCGGACCGCCGGTTGCGAAAAGGCGCCGGCCGCCGGCACCCCCAGGGGTGTGGGACCGCGAGGGCTCCCGGTCGAGATCGATTCGATCGGACGGGAGTCCACCCATGTCGGACATGGTGAAGAAGCTGCGGGAGCGGCGCGCCCAGGTCTGGGAGCAGATGAAGGCGATCGCCGACCGCAGCACCGAGGAGAACCGCAACCTCACGGCCGAGGAACAGGGCCAGTGGGACGTGATGAACGAGGAGCTCGACAAGCTCGACCAGCGCATCAAGGCCGCGCTGGACACCGAGCAGCGGGCCAAGGACGCCGACGACGCGTTCAACCGACTCCACGGCGGCGGCCAGGGCGGCTCGCAGCGCGGCGGCCAGGGCGGCGGCCAGGGCGGCGGCCAGCAGCAGCGCGGCGCCGACGGCGGCCAGGGCGGCGGGCAGCAGGGCGGCGACCGCGGCGAGGAGCTGCGGTCCTTCCTCCGTGGCGAGCGCGGCCGCTTCTACGACGTTGTCCCCGAGGGCCCGGTCGACTACCGGTCCCTGACCAAGGGCACGCCGACCGCGGGCGGCAACACCGTGCCCACCAGCTTCTACGACCGGCTCATCGCCCACCTCATCGAGGTGTCCGCGATCATGCAGGCGGGCGCGACCATCCTCAACACCGACTCCGGTGAGGTCATCCAGGTCCCGAAGACCACTGCGCACTCGGCGGCCGCGATCGTCACCGAGGGCAGCCCGATCTCGGCGTCGGACCCGGCGTTCGGGCAGATCCCGCTCGGCGCCTACAAGTACGGCACGCTCATCCAGGTGTCGCGGGAGCTGCTCGACGACACCGGCGTCGACCTCGAGGGCTACCTCGCCATGCAGGCGGGCCGTGCCCTGGGCAACGCGTTCGGCGCGCACGCCATCACCGGTACGGGCACCTCCCAGCCCCGCGGTGTCGTCACCGACGCCACCCTGGGTGTCACCGGCGCGACCGGCGTCACCGGTGCCTTCTCCGGCGACAACCTGATCGACCTGTTCTTCAGCGTCATCGCCCCGTACCGGGCGTCCGCATCCTGCAAGTGGGTCATGAAGGACGCGACGGTCGCCAACGCCCGGAAGCTGAAGGACACCACCGGCCAGTACCTCTGGCAGCCGGGCCTCCAGGCCGGCGTCCCCGACATGATCCTCGGCAAGCCGGTGCTGACCGACCCGAACGTCGCCGGCGTCGCCCTGTCGGCGAAGTCGGTGCTGTTCGGCGACTTCAGCCAGTTCTTCGTCCGCTTCGCGGGCGGCGTCCGCTTCGAGCGCAGCGACGACTACGCGTTCAACACGGACCTGGTCACCTTCCGGGCCCTGCTGCGCGCGGACTGCTCGCTCGTCGACCTGACGGGTGCGGTCAAGTACTTCGCCGGCGCCGCGACCTGACCATCCGGGGGCCGGAGTGGCAGGCCGCCGCTCCGGCCCCCGGATCCGACACGAAGGAGAAGGCATGCCGCAGCCGAAGACCCTCAACGGCGCGACCGGCATGATGTGCCACGGCGCAGCCATCGCCGACCCGTCCGGCGGCACCACCGTCGACACCCAGGCACGCGCCGCCCTGGTGCCGCTGCTCGCCGCGCTGCGCACGGCGGGCGTCATCGCGGGCGCGGCGGGGATGCCCGCCAGCCTCCCCTACGACGGAGGGCGGCAGCGCCCCGCCCTGGCCTCCGCCATCTCCGATCCGAGCGGCGGTACGGCCGACACGCAGGCACGCACGGCGATCACGGCGATGCTGGCGGTCGCGCGGTCCGCCGCGATCGTGGCGGGCGGCACGGCGGATCCGGTGTTCACCCTGAACCAGCCCACCATGCAGCTGTGCCAGGGCGCGGCGATCGCCGACCCGTCCGGCGGCGCCACCGTCGATGTCGAATGCCGGGCCGCCGTCACCTCGGCCCTGGCCTCGATGCGCAGCTACGGTCTGATCGCGGGAGCCACGGCGTGAGCCGGGCGATCCCCCTGGCCACGGGCACGGCCGACGCCCAGGGACTGTCCGGGGCGTGCACGCTCGTCGGCTTCTGCGCGCGGGAGACCGGCGGTACGGCCTCGGCCGACGTGACCCTGCGGGACGGCACCGACACCAGCGGGGCCATCAAGGCGATCCTGCGCCTGCCGGCGAACGGCAGCCAGGCCGCGTCGCTGCCGCCCGTCGACTTCACGACGGGCATCTTCGTCGACCGCTCCGGCACCGGCTCATCCGAGCTGGTCCTCTACATCCAGTGAGGAAGCATGAAGATCCGCATGAAGACCGCCGTGTCCGGATCGCGGAATGGACAGCCGTGGCCGCCGCGTGGCGGCACGCTCGAGCTGCCCGACAGCGAGGGCGCGGCCCTGTGCGCCAACGGCCTGGCCGAACCCGTCGCGGACGACGTGGACGCCAGCGTCGAGACGGCCATCCCCGAGGGCGACGCGGAGAAGCGGGCCCTGACCACCCAAACCGCCGCGGCCGTCACCCCGAACGCCCCGGCAGCCGAGGCCGAGCCGCCGATGCCGGCGAAGAAGGCGGCGCCCGCGCGGAAGGCCGCCGCCAAGAAGACCGCGGCCGCGCCCGCGAAGGACTGATCCGGCGTGGCGTATGACCTCGGCGCGGTCGTCCGGCTGACGGTCTCCGTCACTGACGGCTCCGGTCAGCCAGCGAACGCCGGGAACATGGCGCTCACCATCGGCCTGCCGGATGACACCACGGTGACCGTCAACTCAGTGACACCCGCATCGACTGGCTCGTACGCCTACAGCTACGCGACGACGCAGGCCGGGCGGCATACGGTGCGCTGGCTGGCCACCGGTGCCAATGCGATGGCCTACACCGACGTCTTCGACGTCCGCGACCAGGCCCCGGTCGCCATCGTGTCCCTCGCGGACGCGAAGAAGCAGCTGAACATCGCGGCCACGGACACGAGCGACGATGACGAGCTGCGCGGCTTCATCACGGGGGCCAGCCTCGTCGTAGAGCGGGAGCTCGGCACAATCGTCGCTCGCCGCACCTTCACCGAGCGATGCACGCCGGACAGCGGCGGGCGCATCCTGCTCAGCAACGTGCCCGTGCTCGCCCTGATCAGCGTGCAGACCCCGGATGGGGCGACGACATGGAACGTCGCCAACCTCGACTTCGGCACGGCTACCGGGCTCGTCGCGGCGAAGACCGGCACTCCGCTGAACGGGGACGTCGGCATGACGTACAAGGCGGGGCTGCGGATCGTCCCGGACGACTACCAGCTCGCGACCCTCATCATCATCCAGCACCTGTGGGAGACCCAGCGAGGCACGATGAGCGTGCAGCTCGGCGGCGACGGCGAGCCCTGGATGCCCGGTAAGGGCTACGCCATCCCACGTCGCGCCCAGGAACTCCTCGACACGCAGCTCCCGGGGGTGGCTTGAGATGGCGTGGACATCGAAGCTTCCGGACGCCATCGACGCCCTGGTGGCCATCTTCACCACGGCCGAAGGCCTGAACGGTGTGACCGTTCGAGATGGCGCCTTCGTCTCCCAGGCCCGGGTCAAGGAGATCGTGTCCGTCGGCTACACCGGCGACGACGGCGAGAACGACGCGGACGCAACGCTGGTGACAGAGGGCCTTGGCGGCAGCCCGGACCGCGAGCAGCTGATCATCCGCTGCGCGGCCGCTGCCCTCAAGGGCGGCACAGACCTGCCCGCCGCCCGGAAACGGGCCTACGAGCTGTTCACCGCGGCCGCGGCCGCGATTGCCGCGAACCGCACCCTGAACGGCGCCGTGATGCGCGCCATGATCTCCGCCCACTCGCTGACCCAGGGCCAGACCGATAAGGGCGCCCAGGCCGTCGTCATCTTCCAGGTGTCCTGCGACGCCTTCACCGGCCGCTGACTCCACACCTGCCCCGCCCGACAGAACAGGAGGCGCGATGACCGCGCTCGTAACCCAGGTCGTGCCCAATGTCGGGCTCGACATCGGAACCTTGCCTGTCGCCGCCACCAACGGCGACACTGCGGCCTGCGGCTCCGGGACGTTCCTCTATGTCAAGAACGCCAACGCCGCCGCCTGCACGGTCACGCTGACCACGCCCGGCCAGGTCGACGGCCGACTCGCCATCGCCGACAGCAGCTTCACGGTCGCGGCGACCACCGGAATCGGCATCATCCCGCTCATCGCCAGCCTGTACGCGGACCCGACGACCGGCCTCGCGACCATCAACTACTCCGTGACCGCCACCGTCACCGTCGCGGTGGTGAGGGTCCCGTGACCGACACGATCGTGATGCGGCACCCGACGCTGCCGCCCACCCAGGAGATCGAGGTCCCCCGGGGCGCCATGTCCCACTACACCCTCGCGGGCTGGCAACTGGTGCCGCAGGAGGAACTCGACGAACGCGCCGCTCGGGCGGCGGCCGCCGCCGCGGAGGCCGCGGAGGCCGAGAAGCAGGCGGAACCCTCCGCCGCTCCGGACACGGCAGCAGCAGACGAGCCGGACACCTCCGAGCCGGCGGACACATCCACCAGGCCGGCGCGGCCCCGCGCCCGGGCGCACGAGAAGAAGGGCGAGTAACCGATGCCTGCCACCCCGATCTCCGCAACGACCCGGTACATCCCGCCGGGTACGACCCGCTACTACTGGGTCGCTTCGATCTCGAACTACCTCAGCCCGACCCGCACGGAGCTGAACGCGGGCTCCGACCTGACGGCCGAGGTCCAGGCGGTGTCCGGCTTCGCCACCAACTCGGACCAGCAGGACACCCCCGACCTCGGCAGCCGGTTCGTCTCCAAGATCCCTGGGAGGATCACGGCGGACGACAGCAGCATCACGCTGTACGCATCGGCGAACTCGTCGGACGCCCGGACCCTGATGCCGCGCGACACCGCCGGCTACATCGTCATCCTGCCCGAGGGCGACGTGACGGGCCAGAAGATGGACGTGTTCCCCGTCAAGGTCACCGGCGTCCCGAAGAGCCGCGACGTCGAAAACCCGGCGACGATGACGTTCCAGTACGCCATCACCAAGATCCCCGCCGAGAACATCACGATCCCGTGAGCATCTTCGTCCGGGACAGCGGCGACCTGCGGCGGATCAGCCGCGAGCTGCGTGCCATGGACGACAAGAAGGTCAAGACGAAGTTCCGGCGGGAGCTGCGGAAGGCGGCGCAGCCGCTCGTGCCGAAGGTCAGGGCCAGCATCCGCAATATCCCCTCCAAGCGGGCCTACAGCCCCGACGGGCTGCGCGGCTCCCTGTCCCGGGCCACGCGGATCGAGGTGAAGACCACCGGACGCGAGGCAGGCGTCGCAATCCGCGTCGACGGGCGGAAGATGCCCGGCCACATGAAGTCCCTGCCGTCGATGGTCGAGGGCAAGAAGCGTTGGCGCCATCCGGTCTTCGGTAACCGCGAGGTGTGGGTCGACCAGCCCAAGCATCCCTACTTCTACAACGTCGTCCGCGCCGCCGGGCCACTGGCCCGACGCGCCGTCAGCAAGGTCCTGGACGACATCAGCAAAGAGATCAGCTAGGAGCAGCATGGCACTCAACCGCGACGCCATCCTCGGCGCCGTCGATGTCCAGAGCGATACCGTTCCTGTCCCCGAATGGGGTGGTGACGTCATCATCCGGGGCCTCACGGGCGACGAACTGGACGCGTTCCAGGGCAGCATCCGTCAGTTCCGGCCCAGCTTCGACGGCAAGGGTATGGAGCCCGTCCTCGTCCAGGACGGCATGCGTGCCAAGCTCCTGGTGAAGTGCCTGGTCGACGAGGCCGGGGAGCGGCTGTTCACCGACCAGGACGCCCCCGTCCTCGGCGCGAAGAACGGCTCGGTCATCGACCGCCTCTACGACGTCGCGGCCCGGCTGTCGGGACTGTCCGAGGAGGAGAAGGCCGAGCTGGAGGGAAACTCCGGAGCGCCGACGGAACCCGGCGCTTCTACTTCGTCCTCGCCCGCGACGTCTTCCACTGCTCCGTAGCGGAGATGCTCCGCCGGGTCTCTGCCCGCGAGCTGGCGGAGTGGGAGATCTTCTACCAGATCCAGGCCGAGGAAGACGAGGCGGCCCAGAACGAGGCTGCGGAGCCTCGGCGCAACTGGCCATGACCCAACCACCCGCAGAGGGGAGGCGTCGTGGCGTCCACCGGCATCATCTACACCCTGATCGCACGCGACGCCGCGAGCCGTACTTTCCGGCAGGTCGGGCGTGCGGCAGCTGGCACCGACACGGTCATGGGCAAGCTCGCCAAGACCGCGAAGATCGCGGGCGAGGCGGTGGCGGTCGGCCTCGCGGCTGGTCTGGCCGAGGGCGTGAAGAGCGCGGTCGAGTTCCAGGCGGAAATGACCCGCATCAGCACTCAGGCGGGCGGCACCGCGAAGGACGTCAAGACCCTGTCCGAGCAGGTCCTCAAGTTGGGCACGACCACGCAGCAGGGCCCGCAAGCGCTCGCCGAGTCCCTGTACCACCTCAAGAGCGTGGGCATGGACAACGTGTCCGCGATGCAGGCGCTGAAGGAAGCCTCCGATCTGGCGGCGGTCGGCCACGCCAACCTGGAGGAGACCACCAACGCGCTCGCTGGCGCCTGGCGTACCGGCATCAAGGGCGCCACCTCGTTCCACGAGGCCGTCAGTACGGTGAACGCGATCATCGGTGCGGGCAACATGTCGATGGACCAGTTCAACGCGGCCATCGGCACCGGCATCCTGCCGTCGGCCAAGGAGTTCGGCCTGTCGATGAAGCAGGTCGGCGCCGCACTCGCCCTGATGACAGACGAGGGAATCGACTCCGCCTCCGCGGCCACCCGGCTGCGGATGTCCTTCAGCCTGCTCGGCGCCCCTTCGGGGGCGGCCGAGAAGCAGCTGAAGAAGATCGGGCTCACCGGCTTGCAGCTCGCTGATGCGATGCGCAGCAAGGACGGCCTCATCGGCGCGATCCAGCTCCTGAAGGAGCACCTCGACGCGTCCGGTCTGTCCGCCTCCCAGCAGTCGCAGATCTTGTCCCGCGCGTTCGGCGGCGGCCGGTCCAGTTCCGGCATCCTGCTGATGCTCAACAACCTCGACGTCCTGAAGAAGAAGCAGGACCAGGTCAACAAGAGCACCAGCAAGTTCGACGACGCGGTCAAGATGCAGCGGAAGACCGCCGAGGCTCAGTGGCACCTGCTCACCTCCAACCTGGAGGTCATGGGCGTGCGCGTCGGCACCAAGGTGCTGCCGTACATCACCGACTTCGTGCATTACCTGGCCACGACTGCCATGCCGGCCGCCAGTCGGTTCGGCAAGGCGGTCGGGAAGCTCATCCCCTATGGGGAGATCAAGAAGCGCTTCGAACAGACCAAGCAACTGGTCACGGACTTCTTCGGCGGTCTGAAGGGCCCGAAGCCGGAGAAGCTGCCGACGCCGATGCTGAAGGCGCCGGACGTCGTCACCCTGCCGAAGGCGCCCATGTCCGATGCCGCGAACTTCGGCAAGACGATCCACGACGCGATCGCGGGCGGCTTCAAAGACGTCGACTGGGGTTCTCTGGGCAAGACGCTCGGCGACGGCCTCGGCCAGGCCTTCCAGTGGCTGGTCTCTCACGGCGCCGACCTGTCGAAGAAGCTCGGCGTGGCAATCGGCAGGATCGACTGGGTGAGCGTGGGCAAGACGCTCGGTGTCATCGCCCTGCCACTGTCCATCGGCATCCTGAACAGCCTGCTCGACCCCATGTTCCATAAGGAGTTCTGGGAGAAGCACTGGCTGGACACCATCCTCGCTGTGATCTCTGTCGTGCCGGTCGGCAAGATCGGTGGGGTGGTCACCAAGCTCGGCGCCAAGGTGCCCTGGGGCAAGTTCGGTGAGGCGCTGTCGAAAATTCCCTGGCAGAAGCTGATCCCGTTCTCGGAGAAGCTGGGCGCGGCGATCGGGCCGATCATCCTGCGGGTCACCGAGTTCGTGGCCACGATCGGTCTCAAGATGGGCGAGGCGTTCGCCCGTTACCTCCCGAAAGCTGCCGAGTGGTTCGGTCGCGAGGTGAGCCTGCTGCCCACGCGTCTCGGTGTCATCGCCATCGAGATGGGCCGGAAGGGCGCTGCGTTGGTGCGCGCCCTCGGCAAGGGCCTCCTCGACCACCTCCCCGGCTCCAGCAACAAGTTCATTCGCGCTGCCCTCAAGGCTTTCGGCCGCTTCACCCTCTACCAGATCGGCGTGAACCTGGCGAAGTCGCTGCTGTCCGGCATCAACAACGCCCTGGCCGACGTCGGATCGTGGCTGAAGAAGCATCTCGTCGACCCAGTCGTCGGCTGGGTCAAGTCCGGCTTCGGCATCGCGAGCCCGTCGAAGGTGTTCGCCGGTATCGGCCGAAACCTGGTGGCCGGCCTGAAGGGCGGCATCCTCGGCGCGGCGGCCGGTATCGGCTCCTGGATGTGGAGGCACACCGGCTCTCCCGTCGTGAATGCCTTCAAGGGTGCCGGTGGCTGGCTGAAGTCGAAGGGCGCCGCCCTGGTGTCCGGGCTGAAGTCCGGCGTCTCCGGGGCCATGAAGGGCATCGGCCGCTGGATCAAGGGCACCGTGGTCGACCCTGTCGTGGGCGCGGTGAAGCGGTTCTTCGGGATCAAGTCGCCGTCCCGCGTGTTCATGAGCATCGGCGGCCACCTCGTCAGCGGCCTGATCAAGGGCATGGCGAAGGCCAACGGCACGACGATCGCAAAGAAGATCTTCGGGTCGATGCCGAAGGCCCTGGCGGCCATCGCGAGGAAGGGCCTCGTCTCCATCGCCTCCCTGCCCAGCAAGGCGTTGAAGGCGCTCGGCGGCCTCGGCGGCGACATCCTGGGCCTGCTCGGCTTGGGAGGCGGCGGGGGCGGTTCGTCGGCCAACCAGAAGATCGGTGCCACGCTGGCCGCGCTGCGTGGCTGGGCCGGCCCCCAGTGGACCGCACTGCGGGCTCTGTGGAACGGCGAGTCCGGCTGGAACGAGAAGGCGCTGAACGCTTCATCCGGCGCCTATGGCATCCCGCAGTCGTTGCCGGCGAGCAAGATGGCGTCGGCCGGCTCGGACTGGAAGACGAACCCGGCCACCCAGATCAAGTGGGGCCTGTCGTACATCGCCTCGCGGTACGGCAACCCGGTGAACGCCTACAGCGCGTGGCTGTCCCGGTCCCCGCACTGGTACGCCAAGGGCACTGGTGGCGCTGCCCGCGGCCTCGCATGGGTCGGCGAAAAGGGACCCGAGTTGGTCGACTTCAAGGGCGGCGAGGACGTCTTGTCGCACCCGCAGTCGATGGTGTTCGCCAAGGCCAACGGCATCAAGCTGCCCGGGTACGCGTCGGGCACCATCATGAACGCCGCCGACCGCGTTCACCGCGACAAGCAGCGGGTGGCTGACGCCAAGGACGATCTGGCCCGTGCCAAGTCCAGGCACAAGGGTGTGGCAGCGGCTGAGAAGCGGCTCCAGGCTGCTCAGAAGGAGCTGAAGGCGGCAGAGATCGCGCTGGCCAACGCAAAGCGCTCAGCGAAGACGTCGATCGCCAACACCATCGCCACGGGCCTGCTGAAGACCCTCTCGGCGGGAACGTCGTCGGCGATCGCCTCGGCGATCAAGTCTCTGGCGACGAAGCTCCTGAACGCCGGCTACACCAAGACCGCGAAGTCGGTCCAGAAGAAGGGCGCCCAGCTGGAGAAGCTCGCCGACAAGCGGGCCTCCATCCAGAAGAAGATCGCCGAGGCGAACCAGTACGCTGCCGACCAGGCCGGGAACATCAAGGACTTCCTGTCCATCAGCGGGACGTCCGCGGCCAATGTCGGCGACCTCATCTCCCAGATGGGCAGCCAGCAGAAGACCGCCGGAAGCTTCGTGGCGCTGACCAAGTCGCTGAAGGCGCGCGGCGCGTCCAAGGAACTGCTGGCGCAACTCGCCGAGGCTGGCCCGGGCAGCCAGCTCGCGACGATCCTCGGCCAGAAGAACGTCACCACGCAGGACATCGACAAGCTGAACAAGCTGTCCAAGAGCGGAAACAAGCTGGCCACGTCCTTCGGCCGCGACATGGCCGACCTGATGTACGACAGCGGCAAGGACGCTGGGAAGGGCTTCCTGGCTGGCTTGAAGGGCCAGGAGAAGGAGCTTGGCAAGCAGATGGCCAAGCTGGCCAAGGACTTGGTCGACCAGATCAAGAAGGCCCTGAAGATCAAGAGCCCGTCGGTCGTCATGCGCGACGAGATCGGCAAGAACGTCGTGCTCGGCTGGGTGCAGGGTATGGACGCTCACGGCCACCTCGTCGGCGCTTCCGCGCAGCGCCTGGCCGGCATGGCCACGGGGGTGTCCATGCGACGCCGGTACGTACCGACCGCAGCCAGCGGCCGCAGCGCGCCAGACCAGGAAGAGATCTGGGCGCGGCTCGCCACAGCCCTCGAGGGCGCGGGCTCCGAGGTGCACGTCCACTTCAACGACGACCGCCTCCGCGACCTCATCGAGGTCACAACCAAGCCGAAGATCGCGGCGTCCGGCGCCCGGCAGGCATTCCGGGCCAACGTCGGGAGGCGCATCGGATGACGATCAGCTTCGGGTCGACCGGCGCGCAGTCGAGCCACACGGACACCATCACGCCAGGGATGGTCGGAACGGCGGGCCACCTCGCCATCCTCCAGGTCGTGTCCGGGCACCCGAGTGACTCCGTCCCCAGCACACCATCCGGCTGGACGCTCATCGGCAGCGCCTCCGGCGGCGGCGGAGTCTTCGGGGCCTCGGCCGGGCCGAGGCGGCTGACGTTCTTCGCGCGGGTCCTGGCCGGCGGGGACGCGAGCCCTACGACGGCGATCCCGTCGGGGTCGGCAGGCTCGCTGATCACCGGTCGCATCGTCAGCCTGACGCGCACGGCTGGCACCGGCTGGCGGTGGGCGGTGTCGTTTGGCGACGACCAGGTGTCGGGCACAGCCTTCTCGGTTACCGGTACGACCGCGTTGACGTGGGCCACCGGAGACTTCGCGGTCCTCGGCTATGGCGTCGCCTCGAATGCCGACTCCTACAGCGCCGAGGCCGTCACCGCGGCGGGCGTCACCTTCGGCGTGATCACCGAGCGGGCTGATAACGCAGTCGCGTCCGGCAACGGCGCCACGATGGCGATTGCCACCGGCGCGGTGTCGTCCGGGACGGCCACGGTCACACCGACCGTGACCGCCACACTCGGCACTGCCTCCATCGGCATCGCAGGCGTCGTCCGCGTCCGCGAGGCCAGCTCGGACATCACAGTCGGTCCGCAATCCGCGTTCCCGCCCCGCAACCTCGTGTCTGCGACGGGCCTCACCGGCGACGACATCACCACGGTCACGCTGTACCGGCAGGTCGACACCAACCTCACAGCGGTGCGGGCGGCCAGCAGCGTCGACGTCACCGGACAGTCCAGTCTCCTGCGCGTCGACGCGGAGCAGCCTCTCGGCGTCAGCCTCACCTACGCAGCGGTGCTCACCGACGTCAACGGCAACCAGTGGACGGTGTACTCCGCCCCGATCACGTCCACTGTCGACTCCGACGTCATCTCCGACGCGGTCCGAGGCGTCGGCGCCGCCGTGAAGATCGAATCCCCGCTGGAGTGGAAACGCGACCGCGACGCCTCGCAGTTCAACATCAACGGCCGGATCGTCGTCGTCGGCCGGCCCCGCTCATCCCGATCTACCACCATGACAGTCAGGACCGAATCCGACGCTGCCGGCGACGCACTCAACGACGTCCTGGACAACGCCACCGAGGGCGTCATCCTCGTCCGCAAGCAGGTCAGCCGCAGCCGCCTCGACGGCACCTACGCGCTGCTCTCCGACAGCGAGGCACCCACCTGGTTCGACGACGAGGTCCGCTGGTTCACCCTCGATCTAGTCCAGGGCGACGACTGGCCCGACGTGATGGAAGCGGCCGGGTTCACCCTCGCCGACATCGCCGCGAACTTCGCCACGCTGCAAGACATCAGCACGTTCTTCACGACGAACCTGCTGGCCATCGCCCTCTACGACTTCGGACCCTGACATGCTCGACATGTCCGCCACCGCGCTCGCTGTCGTCCAGGGCAGCTACACCATGGCCATGCGCGCCGAGTCCTGGCTCGACGGGCAGCTCATCGCCGACAACATCCCCATCGTGGACGGCACGGAGAACCGGGACCGCTCCCTCGCGGTACCCGAGCAGATCAGCCTCACCGTTCCCCGGCGCGACGCCGGGTTCGACTGGGACCCGGGCACCGATCCGGCCCACCCGCTCGCCGCCTACGGGCAGATGCTCAGGATCGATTACGGCGTCGACGTCGGCAACGGCTGGGAGTGGATCAACCGCGGCTGGTTCCTCATCACCGAAAGCTCGGCCGACGGTGACACGGTCTCCGTCACCTGCGCCGGCCTGTTGACCCTCATCGACGAGGCGAAACTCGTCGCCCCGTTCCAGCCGTCGAGCAGCGATACCCTCGCCTCCGTTGTGCGCGCGCTCGTCGAGCCCGGCCTGACCGTGCAGTTCGACGGGAGCCTGGTCGACCGGGCGGTCCCGCTGGGCATGCAGTGGGACTCCGACCGTCTCGCCGCGGTCACCGAGGTCCTGGACGCCTGGGGGGCCGCCGAACGCGTCACCGAGGACGGCTACCTCCTGATCGAACCGGTCAGCGACGCAGGCAGCTCCGTCTTGAGCATCACCGACGACCGGGACACCGGCACCGTCGTCCGCTGGCAGGGTGCCACCACCCGCGATGGCGCCTTCAACTGCGTTGTCGCGCAAGGGGAGGACAGCGCCGGCACCCAGATCCAGGGCGTCGTCTACGACGCAGATGGACTCAGCCCGTTCCGGTTCGACGGGCCGTTCAGCCCGCTGCCGATCCCCTACCTGTACCAGTCGTCGCTGCTGACAACGGTCGCCCAGTGCCGGACCGCGGCGGCCGCTCAGCTCAAGCTTCTGCGCCGCCAGGCCTTCCGGAAACTGGGCGTGACGATGATCCCTCACCCGGGGCTGGTTACTGGCGACATCGTGACCGTCACCGGCGCCGACCTGCGGAACGCCCGGTGTGTCATCGAGTCCTTGACGCTGCCTTACTCGCCCGGCGAGCAGAGCCTGACCTTGCGAGTGCTGTAGATGGCGGACTTCGCGAACACACGCGTGTCCCTGGCAGGCATCGGAATGGTCCGCGGCATCGCCCAGACCACGGTGTCGTCCGGGGCATGCCTGGTCAAAGTGGGCGGTATCCAGGTCACGGCGCGAGTCGCGACCAGCCTGGCCATCGCGGTGGGCAACATCGTGCTGCTGGCGCGACTGGGCAGCACCTACTACGTCACGAATGTCGTCCCGGCCGCCCCGACCGTGACGCCAACGCCGCCTCCGCCCCCGGACAGCCCGGGGCCGGACCCGGGCGACACCCCGCCCGCGCCGAAACCGGTCGTGACAACAGGCACCCTCACCTGCGTGCCAACGGCAACCGCCTGCTATCGCGACGGCTCCTGGCGCTCCGACGGCGACCCGACGAATTCGTTCGACCTGTACCAGGGCCGTTACGGCGGCAGCTCGTTCGGACGAAACACGGGAGTCGCCTTCTATGGCAGCAAACCCAGCACGCTGGGTGGCGCGACCTGCACCAAAGCCACTGTGAAGATCAAACGACTGAGTGCGGGCGACTACTCGGCCCGCTCCGCCACCCTGCGGCTCGTCTCCCAGAAGGCCCGCCCCGGCGGTGCACCCACCCTCAACGAGACCACCAGCGGCCCCAGCCTAAAGATCAACGACTCGACGACGTTCACGCTCCCCACCAGCTGGGGTCAAGCCCTCATCGACGGCACCCGAGGCGGCATCGCCATCGCCGTCAGCAGCGACGACCCGTACATCCACCTCGCCGGCCGCGGCAGCTGGTCAGCGGCCTTCACGCTCTCGCTCTCCTGGAGGCGTTCCACGTGAGCCTCACCACGTCCAAGGGCATCGTCTACCCCGAGTCCACCGACCACACCAGGCTGTGGGAGCATCTGGCCGCGCTCGCCACGGGCGCGGACGGCATCATCCCCGGCTCGGTCGATGTGCAGGTGTTCACCAGCTCCGGTACCTGGACCAAGCCCGCCGGCGCGATCTGGGTCGTCGTCGAGGTGCAGGGCGGAGGCGGCGGCAGCGGCGGCTCGGCCACGACGACCAGCAGCCAGTCCGCATGCGCCCCCGGCGGAGGCGGCGGCGAATACGCACGCGGCACATACGCCGCCTCGTCACTGGGCGCAACCGTCGCAGTGACCGTCGGCGCAGGCGGCACGGCGGGCACTACCGGCGCCAACGCAGGCGGCAACGGCGGCACCAGCAGTTTCGGGGCGACCATCACCGCGCTGGGCGGCGGCGGCAGCATTGGCGCCGTCACATCAGCGTCGGGCGTGCTGAGCAGCGCCGGCGGCGACGGCGGCACCGGCGGCACCGGCGGCACCGTGCGCATCCCCGGCGGGGGAGGCGGTGCCGGTGTCGTCATCAGCGGCCTCGCCGTGAAATGCAACCACGGCGGCAATTCATTCCTCGGTCAGGGAGCACGCCCGGCCGGCGCTGCCATCGGTACCGCTTCGGGCATCGCCGGCAGTCAGTACGGCGGCGGCGCGTCTGGCAGCTCCAACGGCCAGGGCGGCGGGTCCGGCAACGCGGCGACCGCCGGCTCGGCTGGTGCCGCGGGCGTTGTCATCGTCACCACCATCAAGGCGTAGAGGGAGAGATTCATGGCCTACGATCCGCCCACCTCATCCACCGAAGAGACGACCTGGACGGTCAGCGCCCGGTTCGGGACTGTCAGTTCCGTCACGGTAGCCGCCCGGATCATCATCGAGGACGTTGCCACTGAGGCCGACGCGGACGCAGCCCTCCAGGACGTCGTCAATGCCCTCTCCACCCGCGGCGGCTACAGCAACGTCACCGGCGTCAAGAGCGCCAGCGCCCGCGAGACCCGGCAGATGCAGCCCTCCTGACTTCCACCCGCCGCCCACTCCTGCCGCGGATCCATGCCTGGTTCAGGGGCTGGGTTTGATGCAGGCGCGGGGACGCGACAACCACGTGAACGGAGCCTGACCATGCCCGACCTTTGGATGCCGGGAGCGTTCCGGCACTCCCTCGGTAACACCGGGGCGATGAACGGCGGCCCGTCTCGGGCTGTCTGGCACATCACCAGCAACGCCACCGACTGGACGTTCGCCCGCGAACTCGGCTGGTTCACCGGCGGCGGCGCCGGAGTGGCTCCGCATCTGCTGTGGGACCCGTTCACCGGGCAGATCGCCCAGTTCTTCCCTGCCGATTCCCGCGCGCTCGCACTGGAGAACGCGGGTGACGTGAAGACGAACCGGACCGGCGCCTACTGCGTGCAGATCGAGACCGTGTTCACCGCGGGCGAGACCGTCAACGGCAAGCGCTACGCCACCGTCCAGGACACCCCGTGCAAGGGTCTCGACCAGATCATGGCCTGGCTGCGGAGCCTCGGCATCCCCGACGTGTGGCCCGGCGGCGCGCCCACCGCGTTCGCCCGTGACACCGTCTCCCTGGACACCTGGCTCCATCGCGGGGGGCACTACGGGCACAACCAGATACCCGGCAACAGCCACGTCGACCCCGGCCCGATGCCGAACCTGTTCACATCCGTCCCGACGCGGCCGCAGGTGTCGCTGGCGCACGTGGTGGCGGCCGCGAAGCGGGATCCGGCCGCACCGCAGGGCCACACCACGTACAAGACGGAAGTCCTCGTCGTGGAGCGGGCGTTGAAGGCGGAGAACCTGCTCGCCGCCGCGTACGTGGACGGCTCGTTCGGCACGCTGACGAAGAGCGCGTACGCCCGCTGGCAGCGCCGCCTCGGCTACGCGGGGACCGCCGCGGACGGCATACCCGGCATGACCAGCCTCAAGAAGCTCGGCGACAAACACGGCTTCGGCGTCGTCGCCTGAATCGGAAGGACAGACCATGAAGATCTCGAAGGTGTGGAAGGCAGTCGCGGGCGGCCTGGCTGCCGGTTCCGCGGCTGCCGCGACGGCGGTGCAGGACGGGACGGTCACGACTGCCGAGGGCATCACCATCGCGCTCGCCGTCCTCGGCGCCTACGCCGTGACGTGGGCCGTGCCGAACCGAGGGTCCACGGACGCATCGTGAGCGGGGCCCCGGACCCGACGACGAATGTCGCTGTTGAGCTGGCGCAGCTACGAGGGGAGATCAACACGGGTCTGGAGTCCATCAAGGGCACGCTCGGCATCCTCGTCGAGCGTACGACGCGGACCGACGCCGACGTCCGCCAGCTGCGCGCCGACATGGAAGGCGAGTTCCAGAAGATCCGCGAGGACGAACTGAAGCCGCTGCGCGCGGAACTGGAGGACCTGAAGCGGGGCCGCTGGCCGCTGGCCCAGATCGGCGCCCTCGTCGGCGCCGGCGCCCTGGCCGCCGCGGTCGTCGCGTTCTTCGTCCACTGATCCGTCTGTAGACCCCACAGATCACCGAGCCCCCGCCGCATTCCTGCGGCGGGGGCGCTTCTCCACGGGGGCGTCATCTTGGCGGCATTGTCAGTGGCGCCCTATACCCTCTGCGCCCCAGGAGCACTTCGCCTCACATCAGAACACGGAGGAACGATGAGCGAGTCGCGCGCAGAGAGTGCCGAACCGGTGGTTGACGGACCCACGGTGGTGGAGCCGATCTACGACTTCTACCTTTTGGCGTTGGTGAAGCTGCTGGAGAATTTGGGGGAAGACAGCAGCCTCAGCATGAGCTTCAACGTGAGCGGCGGCCTCGTCTACGGCCAGCTGGTTTCCCGGGATGTCTGGGAGAAGCTCTGGTTGCGGGAGGTCGGTCAGGCCAACGAGTGGGTTGGCGATGTGTTGTCTCAGGTGGCTTCCATGAAGGGCGAGGATGGAGACGAGGATCGGCCCGTCAGGTTTGTTCACTTGAAGCAGGCCACGTTCGTCAGCGGTTCGACCCGTCAGCGCCTGGGGCTGTGGCGCGCACCTCTGGCCCAGATCGCAGGCTGGTCCAACTCGGTCCCGCAGGAGTAAGCCCCTCGACGCCGCCAGTTCAACTGATATGGCTAGCCCCCGCCGCGTTCCTTGCGGCGGGGGCGCTTCTTCATGCCCTCGGTGCGGCCCCCTCGGTCCCGTTGGCGGACGCCTCGGCCGCGCGGCAGGCCTGGCACACGCGAGACTGGACCGTAGGCGCTGCGTCAGCCCCTGGCACCGTGGGCAGGAGCCGACCTGGTCCGGGGGACAGCCCAGCATGAAGGCGGCCGTCGCGCGGTCCGTGGTGGGGTCGATGCGTCTGGGCGCCTCGTTCATGTGTCCGAATCTACGCGGCCTGCTACTGCCTGGCGCGGCACGGACCTGCCGCCTCGTAGCCTTGCGTAGAAAATCGAACACGCGATCTAATTAAGTGCATGCACCGAGTGGCGTATCTCAGCAAGCGGCAACAGCAGATCGTGGCGTGCATCCGTGAGGCGATCGCCGAACACGGAGAGGGGCCCACGCTGCGCGAGATCGGCGAGCAGGTAGGGCTCGGCAGCATCGGCTCGGTGCACTACCACCTCAGGCAACTGGAGAAGAAGGGCGTCATCGTCCGCGAACGCTGGCAGCCGCGCAGCATCCGGCTCACACGGTGACGCATCGCCGCCCACCTAGGGCGCGGGGATTTTCCGCAGGTCCGGAGTCTTGCGTCTTTCGGCCAGAGTGGCGCATTGGGGTCGCCCCACTGCCTCACCGGAGTCGTCTAGATCCGGCTCTCCCAGGGGCGGTTGGCCGCCCCCTTTTTTTCGCTCCCCCCGGGTGGAAGGGATGGTTCGAGCCCCGGCCGCTCCTGTTCGAGCTGCCGGGGCCCTCGGTTGTTCAGCCCAGCGGCACGGTGGCAAAGGGCTCCCACTCGTACATCTGATGGTCGCGGTGGATCACGATGAGTTCCGCGCTGGTGATGCGGGCGTGCGCCGGAGTGAGGTCGAGCCCGGCAAGGGCCTCCCGGATGGGGGCCGCCGGTCCGTCGCCGGCGCTGTAGGCGACGGAGACGTGCGGCGTGAAGCCGTCAGCGTTCTCAGGGACCTCGTCGAGGACGTCACCGATCGCGCTGCGGATCGCGTTCCGTACCGCGTGGACGGGGCCGTCCGGGTGGACGTGCAGCAGGATGGCCTCCGGGTCCGGGACATGCGGACCGATCTGGAGGTCGAAGGCAGGCACCGCGGCGAGACGGACGTTTGCGGCGTCGACGATGGCGTGGACGTCCTGGTCGTTGACCTCGCCGACGAAGCCGATGCCCTGCATGGTGAGGTGCAACCATCGGTCCGGAATGGGGGTCAGGATGTCGCCGAGGGGCGCGAGCGCGTTGCGGTACTGGGCGGCGAGCTGGTGTACGTCGTCCTGGCCATCGAAGGTCATGTGCCAGGTGTAGAAGCGGCGGCCCACGCTCCAACCGGGCCGCCACCACCAGTGGTTGCGCATTGTGTGAGGCGGAGTACTCATGGCCGGGATCAAATCAGGCGGAGCCCTCGCCTGGCGAGAGTGCAAGCTGGCGCGGAGCAGAGTTCACGCAGAACTCTTCGATGGCCGCGCGCAGGCCGATCGCGGCGACGCCGGTGCGCCAGGGTCGCCGGCCGATCTCTGCGGAGAGTTCACTGAGCCGGTGGGCGACCGGGGCCAGGCGGTGGTCGGGGGGAAGGGCCAGCACGGGTGTCAGTGCTTCGAGGGCTCCTTCGGCCTCACCACTGGACAGGTGTGCGGCGGCCTGGCTGATGTGGATCTGGGCTTCCGTGCCGTAGGCCCTGACTCGCTGCCTCGACAGGAGGTACAGGGCATCCTCTGCGGCTCGTAGGGCGTCGGCGGGCTGTCCGACGCGGAGCTGGACCGCGGCGGCGTAGTTCTGCTGGCGTGCGGGTTCGCAGGCGAAGATGCCGCCAACCTCGTCTTCGCCCTGCGTGGTGCTTCGGGCATCCTCCGCACGGGCCAGTGCAGCGAGCGCTTCGGACCCGGCTCCGAGTTCCGACCAGGCGTCGGCCTCCTGGCACGCCAGTAGAACGGCGACGGAGCCGGAGGTGCGGTAGGTGGCCCCGCGCCGGGCGAAGGTGATGGCCTCACGCAGCCGTCCGTCCCAGAACGCAACCTTGGACCGTGTCGACAGCACCCAGGCGCGCAGGTCGTTGTGGCCGGAGAGTTCGGCGCACAGCCACGCCGTACGCCCCTGGGTTTCGGCGTCCCGGAGCTGGCCGAGGTCTGAGGACATCCAGGCGAGCAGGCCACAAAGGTAGCCGGCGGAGACGTAGAGGTCCGCGGACTGGCGCGGGTACTGGTGGCCTTCGAGCAGGGTGAACACGCGGTCGCGCAGCGCTCGGGTGCGCAGGAAGAGGCCGACCGGGTCGGAGATGAGGTAGTCGGAGGCCAGGGCGTGGGTCTCGGCCATCAGCTGTTCGAGCGCGATGTCCCCAACGTTGCTGGCCTCGGCCCACATTGCCCAGGTGGCAGACTCATCTGCGGCGAGGTGTACGAGATCTGGGCCGGTCGGCTCCAGCTCCTGGGCTGGCGGCGGCGTGATGGCCGGGGGCGAAGGCTCGGTGCGGGGCTGCTCTGCGTGGCCGGTCAGCATACGCAGGTCGGCGTCTGGCAGGCTGCGCCGGTCTTCCAGGTCGAGAAGGTCGGTGACGCGGCACCCGAAGGCGTCGGCCATGGCGAGCAGCACCGGCAAGCTTGGCCGTCGTGTGGACGGTGTGGGCCACTTCTCCCACTTGCCGACGAGCGACGCGTCCGCTGCGACTGCTCCGCCCGGCCGCTGGAGGCTGGCACGGGTGATGCGGTCGGCTGTCTCCTGAAGAGTCCAGCCGTGGGCGTGCCGCCAGGCCTCACGCGGGCGCATCCGGTAGCGCGTGCGCATCTCGATGGAGATGTCCGCGACGGTGCAGCCCGTAGCTGTCATGTCGTGTCGGAGGGCATCGCGGTCGGCTTTCGAGCCAGGCTTCATAGGGGCGTTCATCAGCATGCTCCCTGCACCGTGTGCTTGATGAGTTCACGGTAGCGGCGCTGTCGCCCGCCTGAGTGACCGTCAGCCGTAAATGGCCCCACATGCCGCCCAACTACCCGTCCAAAGAACGGCTATTTGGCTGGTCAGCGCGCGCGTTGAGTGTCCAGAAAAGTTGGGCACGTCTGCTCGTGACGCCAACTGCGTTCCTTGGAACCGTAGAAGAGCACCGGAAACAACACCTTCCCGGGACACATGGACCCCCGCGACCGTGCGACCGATCCGGGGGCATGGCCAACGCTCGAAACCTGCGAGGAGCGTCGACATGACGAACGGTACCGCTCATCCCGAGCCCAAGAAACGAGCGCACGGGATGACGATGCGGGTCTACACAGTGGACCGCTACGGCACGATCACCCGGGACCGAGGCACGGTCACCGTCGCGTTCGGGAATCAGCCGCTGCCGCAGCTGCCGATGATGAGCACCGCCTACCCGCCGTGCGAGTGCGGGCGCTGTCGGGCCGGACAGGCGGTGACCCGGTGAACACCACGGTCGAGACAAGCAACGCGACCCTGCCCCTGGACATCGACACGATGCGTGAGACCGCGGCCAAGCTGCTGGGGCCGGACGACGGGTCCGAAGCGCTTCCCCCGGTCCCTCAGGAGTTGGACACTTTCACCTCGATGCTGCGCGGCCACCTGGAGCTGCTGATCCCCGAGGTCGAGGCGAAGGCCGGGCGGCAGCCGAAGGACAGCGTTTCCCGGCACTGCGCGTTCGCCTGCGTCGGTGAGGCGACCAGGAAGCTGCGAGTCGGGGACGGCGACACGCCAGCCGTCCGCGTAGCCGTGGCCCGAAAGCTCGCCCGCTCCGTCAACGCCCTCTGCGACCACTACGAGAAGCTCGGCGGTGGCGCGTGAGCGCAGCGAGCGACACCGAGAACCTGTCCGCCGAATGCGCCGTTGCGCGCCGGCCCGACTACAGCTGCCTGCACAGGCAGTGCCAGCAGCTCAAGGACATCCCGCTGCCGCACTCCAGCGGCATCCTGCTCTCGCGCCGCTGCGGCTGCTCGTGCCACCGGCAGCCTCCGACCGCCTCATGAAGGCGATCGCTGGCCTGCTCGTGTACGTGGCGGCCGTGACCGGCCCCGCCCTCGCCCTGGTGCTCGCGAGGAAACCGCACTGACGCACCCCCATGGCGGCCGCTCCGGGTCAGGGCCGCACCCCAAGAACGCCCGTCCCGTCGGTGTCCCGCAAGACGCCGGCGGGGCGGGTCACGTCCGACAGACCACCGCAACCGAGTCAAGGAGAGACAAGCTGTGACCGTTGCAGACTTGCGGGAGGCCTTCCCGCTGGCACCCGAAGGCGGGCGCATCCCGCACAGCACGGAGCCGCCGACGGGCCCCGAGTCCCGTCCCTGGATCCTTCGCTTCGTCCGCACCCCCGACGCCTCACAGGCGGTCGTCC
Source organism: Streptomyces sp. NPDC002520 (assembly GCF_053595235.1). Taxonomy (NCBI): domain Bacteria; kingdom Bacillati; phylum Actinomycetota; class Actinomycetes; order Kitasatosporales; family Streptomycetaceae; genus Streptomyces; species Streptomyces sp. NPDC002520. The sequence continues at coordinate 28,497 of NZ_JBSFXG010000002.1, forward strand.
TGCCGCTCGCCGTGTATGACGAGGAGTTGCAGATGTCCGTCGGCCTGTACGAGGGCCCGCTGCCGTACATGCAGACGCACACTCCGACCATCCCGGACGGCAGCACGACCAACCCGCCGCCGCTCGACGAGGGCACGAAGGACTGATGCCGTGATGCCCGCCGTTCTCGTGATCGCGGCCCGCGACGACTGGCCAACCGACCGGGTCGTCAAGGCGCTCACCGACGGCGGCGCGGAGGTGTTCCGTATGGACACCGCTGAGTTCCCGATGGACCTGACCCTCGCCGGGCGCATCGATGCCCGGCGAGGCTGGTCCGGAGGCCTCGCCACTCCGCTCCGCGCGGTCGACATCGCCGACATCACCGCCGTCTACTACCGCGCGCCGAACGCCTTCGCGCTGCCCCCCACCATGTCGGAGCCCGAGCGTCGGTTCGCCGCCGCGCAGGCTCGGTCCGGCCTGGGCGGCATCATCACCGCGCTCGATTGCCGATGGGTCTCCCACCCGGCCGCCATGTCCCGCGCCGAGTACAAGCCCCTCCAGCTCGCCACCGCGCGCGCCTGCGGTCTCGCCATCCCGCCTACCCTCATCACCAACGGTGCTGACGCCGTCCGCACGTTCGTCGGCGACATCGCCAACCTCGGCGGCCAGGTCATCTGCAAGCCGGTCGCCAGCCCTGTCCTGATCGAGGACGACCAGCTCAAGACCGTCTACACCCGCCTGCTCACCGAGGACGACCTCGACGACCTGCGCGGCATCGAGACCACCGCCCACCTGTTCCAGGCCTGGATCCCGAAGGCCTACGAGGTGCGGCTCACGGTCGTCGGGCACCGGCTCCTGGCCGCAGAGATCCACGCGGAAAGCGACGCGTCGGTCATCGACTGGCGCAGCGACTACGCGTCCCTCACCTACGAGGTCACCCAAGTACCTGACGATGTCGCGGCCGGGGTGCGACGCTACATGGACCGGCTCGATCTGCGCTTCGCCGCCATGGACTTCATCGTCGGCCCGCACGGCAGATGGACGTTCCTGGAGGCGAACCCCTGCGGGCAATGGGACTGGATCGAACACGCCACCGGCCTGCCCATCGCCCAGGCCATCGCCGACGAACTCGAAGGAGTTGCTCCATGAGCGTTCCCGCCCACGGCACGGCTCGCCCGTACATGGCCGCACTCGCCGAGGAACTCAGCGAGGCCGGCGCGATCCGCACCCGGCCGTGGGCCGAAGCGTTCGCCACCGTCCCGCGCCACGTGTTCGTCCCGGAGTGGTACGAGCAGGAGACCAACGACCGTGGCATCACCGTCTGGCGGCGGCGTTGCACCGCAGACGAGGGAGCCCTCGCGGCCGTCTACCGGGACGTGACCCTCGTGACGGGCCTGGACCCGGCGACGGCCGAGCAGGTCGACGCAGGCGCCTGGGCCGGCATCCCGACGTCGTCGAGCACGCTGCCCAGCCTCATGGCCGGGATGCTCGAAGACCTGGGCGTCCAGGACGGGCACCGGGTCCTGGAAATCGGCACTGGCACCGGCTACAACACCGCCCTGCTGTGTGCGCGCCTCGGCGACGAGCGCGTGCACTCCGTGGATGTCGACGAGGGCCTGGTCGACGCCGCGCAACAGCGTCTCAGGGGCGCCGGGTACGTGCCTCACCTCATGGCGGGAGATGGAACACAGGGGTACCCGAGCAGCCGGCCCTTCGACCGGATCATCGCCACCTGCTCCGTGCCGTCCATCCCCGCCGCGTGGATCGACCAGCTGCGCCCCGGCGGCCTCCTGCTGACCGACGTGGCACTCGGGATCGAAGGCGGTCTGGTGCGGCTCTCCCACAGTGCCGACGGCCAGACCCGCGGCTTCTTCACCACCACGACGGGCCGCTTCATGCCCGCCCGCAGCGAGGCCCGCACCTACCCAGCCGTGGAACGCCCGGCGCGGCCGCCGGCGACCGGGGCCCGGCCGACGGGGCTCATGGCCGCGGAGATTCGCAGCAACTACCCGCTGCGTCTCGTGCTTGCGTTCCACCTGCCCGGTACGGAAGTCGTGTACTACGTCGACGACAACACGGGGGAGACGTCGTTTCAGCTCCAGCGTGACGACGGCTCATGGGCCCGCGTCCCGCTCGCCGGCGACAACCAGGGCATGGTGACCTTCGGCGGCGACGAGGGGCTGTGGAAGCAGGCCGAGGAAGCCTGGGTGTGGTGGAACGCGGCCGGTCGCCCGGCACAGGACAGGTTCGGCTACGCGCGGGAGCCTGACGGCCGCGCCTACGTCTGGCACCTGCCCGACGGATCACGCTGGAACCTCACCCGCTGATTCCCCTGACCGGCCCCGCTCGTCTGCATCCCCCGTAGCAGATGGGCGGGGTCTTCCCGTGCCTGGTCAGCGGGTGAGTTCGGACACGGGCGTGCCGAGAATCGCGGCGATCCTCAGGAGATCGCTGTAGCGGGCGTCTGCCTCGCCGGATTCGATGCGTTGGAGATGGCTGCGGCTCAGGCTGGTGGCCTCGCAGAGGCTCTCCTGGGTGTGGTGGGCGGCGGCTCGCAAGTCGGCGATGCGTTCGCCCAGCTCGCGACGTCGCTGCATGATCCAGTCCGAGTTGTCGCGAGGCACTCGACAAAAGTGGAGGGCACGTGTTCACATGTCAGCATCAGGTCAGAGGCTTTTTCTGATGGTACGTCAGACTGTCTCGCTGGCACGATCCCCCGCCCTGCCCGAGGACCGCAAGCCTCGGACAGGGCGGGATATTTTTTTCGCCCTGCCCTGACCGTAGGCGCTCGAATGGGCGATTTTTCGTTACCCATACCTAAGACGTAACCGTGGTCTGTGTGGTGGGCAACGTGGCGACGCGGCCGGTGTACCTGGAGACGGCGGCGGGTCCGGCGGCCCGGTTCCGGCTGGCGGTGACCGCGCGCTACTGGGACCGGGAGAAGAACCTCTGGAAGGACGGGCACACCAACTTCTTCACGGTGTGGGCCAACCGCCAACTCGCCACCAATGTCGTGGCGTCGGTGGACGTGGGTCAGCCGGTCGTCGTCCAGGGCCGGCTGAAGGTGCGCTCGGAGGTGCGCGAGGGGCAGCAGCAGGGTTGGGCGTCGGCCGACATCGACGCGATGGCGATCGGTCACGATCTGTCACGCGGTACCGCGGCCTTCGTCCGCTCGGCCAGGCCCGATTCGGCAGGGGCGGCGGGCCGTCCGGAGCCCGCCTGGGAGACACCGCGGCCCGCGGACCCTCCGGGCACCGAACCGGGCCAACAACGCCCCCCGGCCCAACAGCCCCCGGAACCAGCAGCAGTGACGTGACGTCAGAGCGCCTGTGCGCTGCACCTGCGGCGCCCGCACCGGCACCGAGCCGCGGTCCGACGGAGATCACGGCCCGAACGACCCGTTCGGATCCGTGGATTTGTCGATGAGCAAAGCTCACGCGCCGTGCTCGCGATAACGATTGCGGATCGGATCCGCCCTGTGACGATCCGACCGGCAAGTGGGGGTCCCGTTGATCCATAGGATGCCGGGCGTGCCCTTCTTGGGCTGCCGATTCTGCTGGTGGGACCCTCCCCCACGTCCAACGGGTCCTGCGCGAAGGGGAATTCTGTGCTTGTTGCGTTCTCTGGGTTCACCCGGTCCGTCATGGCCGCCCGCGCCGGCGCCGTGGTCCTGGCCTCCGGCCTGGCGGCGGCGGGTGTGCTGTCCTGCGCCGGTACGGCCCTGGCCGACGGGACCCCGCAGACCCAGGGCGGGGCGACGGCCACGATCAACGGCCTCAAGGTCTACGGCCAGGCCGTGATCCACGAGGACGGCGCCGATCTGCCGGTGTCGGCAGGCCTGTTCGAGATGTCCGTGGACGGCGGCGGCACCCTGCAGACGTACTGCGTCGACCTCCACAACCCGACCCAGCGCGACGCGCGGTACCAGGAGACCGCCTGGAGCGGCACCTCGCTGGGCGGCAACGAGAACGCCGGCCGGATCAGCTGGATCCTGCGGAACTCCTACCCCCAGGTCAACGACCTCGCCGAGCTCGCACGGCGGGCGGGTGCGAGCGGCCTGACCGAGCAGGACGCGGCGGCCGGCACCCAGGTGGCCATCTGGCGCTACTCGGACGGCGCGAAGGCCGACGCCGTCGACCCGCAGGCCGAGAAGCTCGCCGACTACCTGGAGAAGAGCGCCCGGAACATCGCCGAGCCGCGGGCCTCGCTGACCCTGGACCCGCCCGCGGTCTCCGGCCGCCCCGGTGACCTGCTGGGACCGGTGACCGTGCACACCAACGCGCGCAGTGTGACGGTGACCCCGCCTGCGGACGCGGTCACCAGTGGGGTGCGGATCATCGACAAGACCGGCAAGGTGATGACCTCGGCGAAGGACGGCAGCCGGCTGTACTTCGACATCCCCGAGGACGCGCCGGACGGCGCGGCCCAGCTGACCGTGCAGGCCTCCACCACCGTGCCGGTGGGGCGTGCCTTCGCCTCCGACTCCCGCAGCCAGACCCAGATCCTGGCCGGCTCCAGCGAGTCCACGGTCTCCGCGACCGCGAGCGCCGGCTGGGTGGCCAAGGGCGCGATACCGGCCGTCTCCGCCCGGACGGACTGCGCGAAGGGCGGGGTGGACGTCACCGCGTTCAACAAGGGTGACCAGCCCTACACCTTCGAGCTGATGGGCGCCGAGCACACGGTCCCCGCCGGGGCCACCCGCACGGTCACGGTCCCGCTGGAGGAGGATCGACCCTACGACTTCACGATCAGCGGCCCGAACGGTTTCAGCCGCCGCTTCGCCGGCGTCCTCGACTGCAAGACCCAGGGACCCGTCACCACGAAGACCACCCAGGCCCTCGGCGAACCCACACCCCTCACGACGCCCGCCGCCGGCGACACCGACCTCGCCGCCACCGGCGGCTCCGCGATCACCCCGCTGATCGCGGGAGTGGCCATCGGCTTCGTGGTGATCGGTGGCGCGGTCCTGGTCATCCTCCGCAACCGGGAGATTCGCCAGGGCGAGTGACCTCCACCGCGGCCCGCTCACCGCGCGCGGCCCGGCCCCCGGCCGGGTCTGCGCTCCTGTAGGTCAGTCGATCTGGCGATTCGCCAACTACCCTATGCAAGTTGGTGAGTTGGGTAGGATCCCTGCCCTGCCGCAGGCGATCGGCTTGTCGGACCGACACTCCAGGAGTGCATGTATGCCACGCGACTTCTATGCGACGGTGGCGCAGGTGTTGCCGGTGCTGCTGCTGGCGCTGGTGTTCGAGTCCCGGCATCTGGAGCGCATACGCCAGGAGCAGCGCCGGTTACGCAGTGAGGACCCGACGAACGGCGTGCGCTTCTGGAGCAAGAGCCGGGTGCGCGTCTTCACGCTGTCCGTCGCGGTCATCGTGCTGGGTGACGTGGGACTGTGCGTACTGATGCTGGCCGGCGGCGTCCCCGACAGCGTGGCGCTGCGTGTGGTCGTGTCCGCCGGATTGATCTTGGCGCTCGCGACCCTCTTGTTCCGGATCTCGGTCGACGTCCTGGACGCCACCCGCGAGCCGTAGACGCACGGCGGGTCCGACCGACGGCGACCGGCCTCGAGGCGTCGCCCCTGCTCACTGCCCCGCTTGCTGCTTCGCAGGCGTTCGCGTCTTCTGGTAGGCCATGGCCTCCGCGCCGAAGCCGGCCGCCACGAACATGACCGACAGCCACAGGAGCGACGTACTCCGCCACTCCGAACTGCCGAACAGCGCCGCCACACCGAGGGACGGCAGAAAGACCGCGACCGCGCTCCACCACCGGCCCTTACGGGCTTGGACGATTGCGGAGGCCGACGCGAGCACGAGGAGCAGCACCGCGACCGTCACCAGTATCCACACAGCGGCAGTCTGCCGTGTCCTTGCCTCAGCCGGAAGACGCCTCTCCACACCGGCCGCGCACTACGGTCCCTCGAAGACGAAGAGCGGTTTGGCGCCATGAGCGGGGGTTTCGGCGAACGAGATGGCTTCGGTGAAGCGTTCGAGCGGGAACGGCCGGCCCTCGGGGATGCTCAGCACCTCATCGGCGACGAGGCTGCGAACCTCGGACAGCGCGCGCAGCGCATCCGTGGGTGAGGCGGTGCCGAACCAGCGGTTCAGCCAGAAGCCACGGACCACTTTGGTCTCGTAGATGACCGAGCGCGCCGACAGCGGAATGGTCAGCGCCGCCGGGTCGGTCTGCCGGTGGGTGGAGAGCGCGCCGTAGACCACGACCTCTCCTCCCGGAGCCAATGCCTGGGACACCTGGGCGCCCACGCGGCCCGCGACACAGTCGACGGCCTTGCGCACGCCGGCCGGTCCTGCGATCTCGGCCACACGCTGCACCAGGTCCTCGTCCTCGGTGCAGATGACCTCGTCGCCGCCAAGCGCCTTGATCTCCCCGACGGCGTCGCGCCGCCGCACCACGTTGATCGTGCGCATACCCAGATGTCCGGCCAACTGGATGACGAGCCGGCCGACAGTGGAGCCCGCCGCCGTCTGCAACAGCCATTCCCCCGGTTGTGCGTCGAGTTCGCGAGTGACCAGGAGCAGCGCGGTCAACGGGTTGACGGCGAGTTGACAGGCGCTGGAGTCGCTCAGACGGTCGGGGACCGGCAGAAGCCTGTGTGTATCGGCAACAAGGTATTCCTGCCAGGTGCCGGCCACCCGCGGCCCGGGTACGGCCGGGACGGCAACGGCCACCACACGCTCGCCGACCTGCAGTCCCTCGGTGTCCGGACCCAGGGCCTCGACACGGCCCACACATTCCATGTGCCCGCCGACAGTGGGAAACTCGGGGGAGAAACCGTAGCGACCACGCAACACGTGCAGATCGCTGGCGTGAATCGGAGTCGCCTTCACGCGGATCAGCGCCTGGCCGGCTTCCGGTGTGGGAACAGGCCGGGATTCCAGCCGCAGGACGTCGTTCGGCTCGCCGAGCTCTCCGGCTACGAGCGCGCGCATGGATTGCGGCATGAGTGACCTTTCGTCTCTCGGCAGCCGGCGACACGCGTCCGGTCGGCCGGCCGCCCCGGCGTCAGTCGCCCGATGGGAACGTGCTGCGTCCCGGCGTCACTTCTCGGCCCGCTGGGTGATGGCCGCCTCGGTACGGTCCCCCAGGAACTCGTACCAACGGCGTTCGAGGCAGACGTAGCGCACGTCCGCTTCGACGAGGCTGAGGAAACCCGACACCGTCTCGGTGAGACGTTGCTGCAGCCCCGGGTCGGTCAGCGTTCCGTCTTCGGCGAAGGCCTCGTAGCTGTTGGCCACGCTGAACATGTCCGGGTAGACGCGGGTGCCCAGGTGTTCCAGGGGAACCCTCAGGGCCCACAACCCGCGGTTGCCGCCGATCAGCGACGGCGAGGCGGAGACGAGCAGCGCGTGCTTGGTCTTGAACGGCTGCGGCCGGACACGCGAGACCCAGTCGATCGCGTTCTTCAGCACTCCCGGTACGGAGGCGTTGTACTCCGGCGAAGAAATGACGAAGGCGTCGCTCTGCTCGAGCCGGTCGCGCAGGGCGAGGGCGCCGTCCGGCAGCCCTTCGCCTGCCTCCATGTCGCCGTCGTACAGGGGCATGTCGAAGTCACGCATGCCGGCGAGGTCGACGGTGGCACCGGTGTCGGAGATGAGCCGGGCCACGAGGGAGGCGAGGCGGGCATTGGCCGAATCGGCTCGCAGCGCCGCGCCGAAGACCAGGAATCGCAGCGGGCCGGGAAGCGCGTCCGTGGGCATGGTCCGTCCTTCCGTCGCGGGCAAGCGCCTCCAAGAGGGCGCCCCACTGCCAGTGTGGTTCCCCGACGGACGCCGCGCGACAGGGCCGAGAACCGGCAGGCCCGAGTACCGACAGGGCCGAGGACGGTCGGCGCCGGCAGGTCGTCTCCTCGCCGTCGACGAAGCCCGGCCGTCGACGAAGCCCGGCCGTCGACGAAGCCCGGCCGTCGGTCAGGTCCCGGACGAGTCTCCGGGCTGCCCCCCCCGGACGACAGGGCGGGGAGGAGGTCGAGGCGGTGGGCGGTGCGGCGAGGCATGCGCGCGCCTGACCGGCCGGCGCACCCGCCGTCGTGGCCGGCTGCCGGCGGCTGAGGTGGGTGCGGCCCGCGTCGCAGGCGTCGGCCGTCGATCAAGTAGATCAAGTAGATCAAGGGGGCGGGTCCGTGTGATCGGTTCTGTGCCGTCCCTGGCCGCCTCTGGTCGCCCCTGGGACGTACAAGGCGCCCGAGGCCGCCCGACGGCGGCCGGCTGTGACAGGAGAGCCCCAGCCGACACCGACGAAAGCCCAGGTCAGCGCTCCTCACGGCCGCTGGTTTCCATCCAGGGGTGGCCGTCAGGCAAGATGGGGTGTATCTGCCCACTGCCAGATTTCAAGCTGCCGGACGGTTTCTCTTGGCTGAGTACATCTACACCATGCGCAAGGCGCGCAAAGCGCACGGCGACAAGGTGATCCTCGACGACGTCACCCTGAGCTTCCTTCCGGGGGCGAAGATCGGTGTCGTCGGGCCGAACGGCGCGGGTAAGTCGACCGTCCTGCAGATCATGGCGGGGCTGCAGCAGCCGTCCAACGGTGACGCGTTCCTGGCGCCCGGCTACAGCGTCGGCATCCTGATGCAGGAGCCCAAGCTGAATGAGGAGAAGACCGTCCTGGAGAACGTCCAGGAGGGTGTCGCCGAGATCAAGGGCAAGCTCGACCGGTTCAACGAGATCGCCGAGCTGATGGCGACCGACTACTCCGACGCGCTGCTCGACGAGATGGGCAAGCTGCAGGAGGAGCTGGACCACGCCAACGCGTGGGACCTGGACGCCCAGCTCGAGCAGGCCATGGACGCCCTGGGCTGCCCGCCCGGGGACTGGCCGGTCGTCAACCTCTCCGGTGGTGAGAAGCGCCGCGTCGCGCTCTGCAAACTGCTGTTGGAGCAGCCCGACCTGCTGCTCCTCGACGAGCCCACCAACCACCTCGACGCCGAGTCGGTGAACTGGCTGGAGCAGCACCTGGCCAAGTACCCGGGCACCGTCGTGGCCATCACCCACGACCGGTACTTCCTCGACAACGTCGCCGAGTGGATCCTCGAGCTGGACCGCGGCCGCGCGTACCCGTACGAGGGCAACTACTCCACCTACCTGGAGACCAAGGCGACCCGCCTCAAGGTCGAGGGCCAGAAGGACGCCAAGCGGCAGAAGCGGCTCAAGGAAGAGCTGGAGTGGGTCCGCTCCAACGCCAAGGGGCGCCAGGCCAAGTCCAAGGCCCGTCTCGCGCGGTACGAGGAGATGGCCGCCGAGGCGGACAAGATGCGGAAGCTGGACTTCGAGGAGATCCAGATCCCGCCGGGCCCGCGCCTGGGCAGCATCGTCGTCGAGGTCGACAAGCTGGGCAAGGCCTTCGGTGAGAAGGTCCTGGTCGACGGCCTGAGCTTCACGCTGCCGCGCAACGGCATCGTCGGCGTCATCGGCCCGAACGGCGCCGGCAAGACCACGCTGTTCAAGATGATCCAGGGCCTGGAGACCCCGGACTCCGGCGACATCAAGGTCGGCGAGACCGTCAAGATCTCCTACGTCGACCAGACCCGCGCCAACCTCGACCCGAAGAAGACGCTGTGGGAGGTCGTGTCCGACGGGCTCGACTACATCAACGTCGGCCAGGTCGAGATGCCGAGCCGGGCGTACGTGTCCGCCTTCGGTTTCAAGGGCCCGGACCAGCAGAAGCCGACCGGTGTCCTCTCCGGTGGTGAGCGCAACCGCCTCAACCTGGCGCTGACCCTCAAGCAGGGCGGCAACCTGCTGCTCCTCGACGAGCCCACCAACGACCTCGACGTCGAGACCCTCTCCAGCCTGGAGAACGCGCTGCTGGAGTTCCCCGGCTGCGCCGTCGTCGTCTCCCACGACCGCTGGTTCCTCGACCGCGTCGCCACCCACATCCTCGCCTACGAGGGCGAGTCCAAGTGGTTCTGGTTCGAGGGCAACTTCGAGTCGTACGAGAAGAACAAGATCGAGCGGCTCGGCCCGGACGCGGCGCGTCCGCACCGTGCCACCTACAAGAAGCTGACCCGGGGCTGATCGGTCTTGCGTCACGTCTACCGTTGCCCCCTGCGCTGGTCCGACATGGACGCGTACGGCCATGTCAACAACGCGGTCTTCGTCCGTTACCTGGAGGAAGCCCGCATCGACTTCCTGTTCCGCCCGGAAAAGGATTTCAAGCAGGGGTCCGTGGTGGCACGCCACGAGATCGACTACAAGCGTCAGCTCGTCCACCGGCACCATCCGGTGGACATCGAGCTGTGGATCACCCAGATCAGGGCCGCGTCCTTCACCATCACCTACGAGGTGAAGGACGACGACCTGGTCTACGTACGGGCCTCGACGGTCGTCGTACCGTTCGACTTCGAGACCCAGCGGCCGCGCCGGATCACCCAGGAGGAGCGGGAGTTCCTCGAGGAGTACACGGACGCGGCCGACGAGGAGGCCGTCGCCGCATGACGGTGCTGCACCTGGCCGACGAGACGGAGGCGGCCGACCTCGCCGCCTTCCTCTCCCGGCTGCTCCACTACGACCGTGGAGCCGCGGTGCGCCTTCAGGCGGCCGGGACCGCGCTCGCCGTCTTCGGGCGGCCGCCGTCCTTCGAGGTGCTCGCGGTCCGCGCGGTGCGGCTCGCCAAGCCGTACGAGAACGGTCTGGACGTCACCCTCGACGTGACCGTCTCCGCGGGAGAGTTCCTGGAGTCCGTGGACGAGCGGGCGGCCACCGCCGCCGTACCGGCCGCGGTCACCGGACCCCCGTGGGCCGGACTGCTGCCGCCGCGCGGCGGCTGGCAGCCGGAGCCGGGACTGCCGGCACCGGAGGCGCTGCGGACCACCGTCGCCCGGTCGGTCGCCGAATTCCGGTCCCGCAGCGAGGAGTTGGCACCGCAGCTGCGCACCCGCGCGGAACTGGACCGGATAGGGCGGGACATCTGGTCCCGGGAGATCGGCGAGACCCGGCTCCCGGTACGGGCCGTGCACGCGGCCCAGTCCCTCGGCTTCCTGCGGCCGGGAACTCCCGCGCGGGACACCGCGCTGTTCTCGTCGGGGGCGTGGCTGAGGCTACGGACTCCGTACGGCTCCGTGGCCGTCCGGCGGGCGGGGCTCGGGACGCTCGGCGTCAGCGTGCGTGGATGAGCCGACGCCCTGAGGTGTCGACGCCCTGAGGTGCCGATGCGCCGGCCTCGCCGAGGTGCTGATGCGCCGGCCGGTGCCGGCCTCGCCGATCCGGCCGTATTCGCTCTGATTCACGCCGGTTCACGCCGGTTCGCTCTGATTCGCTCCAGCTCACTCCGACTCACCCTGAGCCGCCCTGAGCCGCCCTGAGCCGCCCTGAGCCGCCCTGAGCCGCCCTGAGCCGCCCTGAGCCGCCCTGAGCCGCCCTGAGCCGCCCCGAGCCGCCCCGAGCCGCCCGATCGCAGGGCGGCTCACTCTGTCCGTTCCCCCTCGCTGTCGTCCGGCCACACCCCGATGTGGTCCGGCTCCAGTTCCAGGGCCACCCGCTCGCGCATGTTCAGGGCCCGGGTGTACTCGGCGGGCAGCTGGAGGCGGCCGGCGCGGTCGAGCATGGCGTACTCGCGGGCGACCACCGTCTCGTGGCCGGTCGCGGCGTCCACCTCGCTGCGGCGCAGCACCTCGGTGGAGGTGCGGCCGTCGCGGATGGCGACCGTACGGCGGACCTCGCCCGCCACCGCCTGGTCATGGGTGACGATGACGATGGTGGTGCCGAGGCTCTCGTTCGCCGTGCGGAACGCCTCGAAGATCTGCGCGGCGGTCTGGGAGTCGAGCTCGCCGGTGGGTTCGTCGGCGAGGAGCACCGCCGGGGCGCCCGCGAGGGCCACCGCGATCGCCACGCGCTGCTGCTGGCCGCCGGACATCTCGTGCGGGCGGTGGTCGCGGCAGTCGGCCACCTGGAGGAGCTCCAGGAGTTCCAGGGCGCGGGCGCCGCGGGCGCGGCGGCCTCGGGCGCCGGCGAGCTGCAGGGGGAGGGCCACGTTCTGGGCCGCGGTGAGGTAGGGGAGCAGATTGCGGGAGGTCTGCTGCCAGACGAAGCCGACGGTGTCGCGGCGGTAGGCCAGGCGGTCTCTCGCGGTCATGGCGAGGAGGTCCTGGCCCGCGACCCGCGCCGCGCCCGCGGTGGGGGTGTCCAATCCGGCGAGGATGTTCATCAGCGTGGACTTGCCGCTGCCGGAGGCGCCGACCAGGGCCATCAACTCGCCCTCTCGCACGAGGAGGTCGAGGCCTTGCAGCGCCTGCACCTCGATGCCGTCCGCGGAGAAGATGCGGACCAGGCGGTCGCAGGTGATGAGGGCGTCGTGGCCGTAGGCGGGGCGGTTGCGGGACTCGGTGACCTGGTTGGCGAGGTCGGTGAGGGTCGGTTCGACTGTCATGGGGCCTCCTGGGTGCCCTGTGCCGGGGCTGAGTGGGCGGCTCATCGGGTATCCCCCGCCCGGAGCTCCCCCACAGCCCCCCGTCTCCCCGTCCACCATGCCTGCACCCCTGCCACGCCCACCGCGGCCGTCACCACGGCCAGCGCCGGGATGGTGAGGGACCAGGGGTCCGGGTGGAGGACCGCCTGGCCGCCCGGGGCCTGGGTGGCGGGGAGGGCGATGGTGGTGAGGTCGACTCCGGGGGACAGGAGGCGGATGGCCGTCCAGCCGGTGAGGGTGCCGCCGACCGCGGCCAGCAGGGCCTGGGGGAGGGACTCGAGGACCAGGAGGCGGCGGCCCTGGGCGCGGGTGAGGCCCATGGTGCGCAGGCGGGCGAGCAGGGCGGCGCGTTCGGGGGCCGCGCGCAGCAGGGCGAGGAGGAGGGCGAGGACGGCCAGGCCGGCGCCCGCGGCCACGGCGGCCGTGTAGACGTGCTCGGCGCCGGTCTGGAGGGGCGAGGCGGCGTACCGGGAGCGCTCTTCGGCCTGGACGAGGACGCCCGTCGAGCCGCCGGCCGCGCGGCGCAGCGCGCCGGCGTCCAGGTGGTCGCCGGTCAGCAGCAGCGTGGTCGGGCGGGCGTCGGACGAGGGGAGCCCGGCGCGGTCCACGACCAGGAAGTCGGAGCTGGTGATGGCGGGCGTGTCGGCCCGCACGGCGGTGATGCGGACGGTGACCGTGTCGCCGTCCGGCAGGTTCACCGGGAAGGGGCGGCGCGTGCCGTACGTCGCGGCGAGGGACGGGGAGGCGAGGGCCGGGAGGGGGCCCTCGGCCCTGACGCCGCCGGTCTGCTTCAACGCCCCTCGAGGGAAGGGGCCCAGACCCGTGTGCGCCGCCAGGTCCCCGTAGCTGCGCGGGTCCACGCCCACCAGGGGAACCTTCCCCTGATCCTCCCCGGCCGTCGCCTGGTACGCGATGGTCACCGCGGCCACCCCGCGCACCCCGGGCAACTGCCGTACGCGTCCCGCCAGGTCCGCCGGCAGGGGATCGCTGGATTCCAGGCGGGCGTCGGCGCCGACGGTGAGCAGGGCCGCCCGGGTCCGGGCCTCGGCCACACCCGTGAGGACCGAGCCGCCGAAGGCCGCCGTGGTCAGCGCGGTCAGCAGAGCGAGGAGCGGCAGCACGCCGGAGGCGGAGGTGCGTCCGGCGCGGGCCAGGGACAGCTGGGCGACGGCGCCGCGCAGCCGTCCGGCCGGGCGGGCCGCCAGACGCAGCAGCAGCGGGTAGAGGCGGAGCAGCAGCAGGGCCGCGACGACGCCGATCAACACCGGGGCCAGAAAGACCAGCTGGTTGCCCGTCGCGCCGCCTCTGCGCAGCACCTCCACCGCTGCGGCGGCCAGCACCAGCAGGGTCAGTTCCACGACCGTGCGGCGCCGGGAGGGCCGTACGGTCGCCACGTCGGCGCGGGGTGCGGTGACCTGGACCGGGCGGTGGGCGAGGACGGCGCGCAGCGGGAGCGCGGCGCAGGCGGTGAGCGTGACGGCCGTCGCGGCGGCGACGGCGTAGCGCGCGCGGCCGCCGGGCAGCAGCAGGAGCGCGGCGGCCAGGCCGAGCGCCCCGGCCGGTACGGCGATCACGGCGGTCTCGGCCAGCAGCCGGCCGGCGAGGCCGGGCAGGGACGCGCCGCGGGCCCGCAGCAGCGCGAGTTCGGTGCGGCGCCGGTCGGCGGCCAGGCCGCCCGCCATGAGCAGGACGACGGCGGCGACCGTGCCGGCGCCGGCGCCGGCCACGGCGACGAGCGGGGAGATGCCGGAGCGCAGCCCGGAGAACGAGTCCAGGACGGTGTCCAGCTCGGTGGAGACGTCGCTGACCTGGGTGGTGGCGGCGCGGGTGCGGTTCAGGCCGGGGCCGCTCTCCAGCGAGGCGACGGCGGAGCGCAGGCCGCCCAGGTCGTAGGCGCGCAGCCCGCTGAGATCGGGGGCGAGGTACCAGTAGCGGACCGGATTCCCGCCGGTGTACATGAGGGCGGGTGCCGCGTCCGGTGGAATCAGGAGGGCTCCGACCCAGTACCTCAGCTGCGGGCCGGGGCCGGGCGTCGGGACGAGGGAGGGGGTGCGCCGCAGTGGTTCGGTCGACCAGTAGGCGCCCCCGGGATCGCGCGGGGTGAGGATGCCGGTGACCCGGACCGCGAGCGGGGGACGGCCGACGCCGGGCACATGGATGACCGAACCGACCTTGATGTGCAGGCTCTTGGCGGTGGCGGCGGTGACGGCGGCCTCGATCCCGGGGGTCCCGGCGCCCAGCGGGCCGACGACGCGTGGCAGACGGCCCGCGCGGACGCTCGCGTGCTCGGCCAGGCCGCTCAGCGACGCCATCGCCACCTTCGCGGGGAGCCCGTCCGGGCGGGGGATCCAGGGGTCGCCCACCGCCTGGTTCCTGGCGGTGGCGACGCCGTACGACGACTGGTCCGGGTCGACGGGCAGCAGACCGCCGGCCGTGCGCAGCGCCTGTTCGTACTTCCGTCCGAGCAGGTCGTCGCGGAGGACCTCGGACACGTCGCCGGAGAAGGTGCCCGGGAGGGGCAGATCGGCGGTCACCCGCACGGTGGTGCGGTCGGGCTGGGCGCCGCGCAGGGCGTGCACCAGCCCCGCGTTCTCGTACCGGTCGACCGCGCGCGGCAGCGCCCCCGCCAGGCAGGCGGTCAGCGCGACCAGCAGCGCGAGCGCCAGCGCGGCACCGGGCGCGGCCCGCAGCCGGGTGCGCACCCAGGGCGCGACCGTACGGGATGTCGAACTCACCTCACTCGCCTCCCTGTTCGCGCAGCGCCCGAGCCGGATCCGCCCGCCGCGCCGCCAGCAGCGCCGTGACGGCCAGCGGTGTCACGGCCACGGCGGCGAGCAGCAACACCACACGTACCGCCGGGAGTTGGACGATCAGGTCCGGAACGGGCCGGGTGGCCTCGCCGGTCAGCACGATCAACGGCAGGACTCCCCGGGCCAGTACGGCGCCCAGGCCCACCCCCACCGCCAGCGCCAGGCCCACCAGCACCGCCTGCTCGGCGGCGATCGACCGGGCCAGCCGGCGGCGCGGCGTCCCCAGCGCGCGCAGCACCGCGAACTCCGCCTCCCGGGCCCGCAGCGATCCGGCGGCGCCCACGGCGAAGCCGACGGCGGCGAGCGCCGCCGCCACCACGGCCGCCGCCGCGAACGCGGCCGTGGGACCCGCGCCGAACGGGTCGTCGCGCAGCTCGGCGGCGATCTCGTCCCGCACCACGACCTGCCCCGGGTCCACGTACGGCAGCGCCCGCACGCTCGCCGCGACATCGGCCACCCGGCCCGGCGCGGTGTCCAGCCACCACTCGGTCGGCTCGGCGCGCAGCCCGTACCGCGCCTGCAGCACCCGGTTCGCGGCGCGCAGGTCCACCAGGACGGCACCGCCGTCGCGGGCGCCGGAGTAGCCCGGGTCGGCGGTGGCGGGCAGCGCCCGGACCGACCGGACGATCCGCACCGGCAGGTTCTGTCCGTCGATCACCACGTCCACGCGCTGCCCGACACGGGCGCCGGTGGAGGCGAGATAGCGGTCGGTGGTGACGGCCGCCACCTCGGACAGCGTGGGCTGCGGCACCTGGAACCGGACCATCAGACCGCCGAACGTCCAGGGGTCGGGGTTCATGACGTAGCCGGTGCCGTAGGTGAAGGTCAGGGGGTGGGTGGCGGTGGTCCGGGGCCGGGTGGGGGCGGTGTCCGGGCCCTGGAGGGCGGTGCCGGTGGCGACGGCGGTCGGGGCCCAGGTCGCCGGGAGCGTGAGCCGCCGTGATGTCCCGTCGGCGGCGAGGGCGGTCAACTCCCGGAAGGTGATGCTGTGTCGCTCACCCCGGTTCGGGGGCTGGGACGCGTCCAGCTGCACTGCGGTGAGGGTGGCCCGCTTCAGGGAGGCGGGGAGGGAGACGGTCAGGGTGTGCGGGCGGCCGTCGGCGACGAGCCGCCCGAACGGCACCTGGTACGGCACCCCGTAGCCGTCCTCCAGGGTGACCGTGACGTCGGGGGTCGTTCCCGGTCCCCGGTCGCTGCGCAGGCTCGCCGTCAGCCGCAGCTCGGCGGTGCCGGCCGGGACCGCGGTCCCGGCCGCCGGTTCCTTCGGCGACAGCCCGGCGAACAGCTTTCGCACCGGTACGGACGCCAGATCCGGGCGAAGCAGCATCGAGTCCGCCGCATGCGTGGTGTCCAGCGCCAGCACGGTCGCCGTACGGTCGCCGGACAGCGGCTGCTCGCCGCGGTGGGCGGGGGCGGCCTCCCGGACGTACGGAAGACGCGCGTACAGGTCGCTGCGGCCGAGGCCACTCGTCCCCGCGGCCGACATGCGCACCGGCACCCCGGCCCGGAAGTCGGCCTGGTCGTCCTGCGAGCGGTCCCAGGATGCGGCCTGCCCGATCGCCAGCATGCCGAGCGCCACGGCGAGCACGAGCAGCAGCACCGGTCCCGCGCCACGCGCGGTACGCCGGCTGAACTGCCAGCCGGCCAGCGCGGCGGGCAGCCCCCGCCCGGCCGCCGCCCACCGCTCCGCGAGGCGCGCCACCGGCGGCAGCAGCCGCAGCGTCAGCACGGTCCCGGCGAGCAGCGCCAGCGCGGGCGCGGCGACCAGCAGCGGGTCGATGCCGAGCGCCCCGGTCCGGTCGGCGGCCACGGCTCCGGTGGTCTGCCGGCCCAACTGCCAGTAGGCCACTCCGGCGACGACGAGCAGCCCGAGGTCGGCACCGGCGCGCGAGGGGGTGGGGAGCAGGTCGCGGCGGGGACGGGACCGTCGTGCCGCTCCGGCGGAACCGGTGCGCCGCACGGCGGACCCGAGCCGCGCGCCGAGGGCCGCCCGGCCGTTGCCCGCCCTGCGTCCCCGTCCCCGTGTCCGGTCCCGCCGTTCGGCCTCGCCCCTCGTCAGCGTCGGCAGCGTCACCGCCAGCGCGCAGCCCAGGGCGACGCCGGCCGCCGCCAGCCACACCGTAAGGCCGCCGCCCACCGGGACCTTCAGGTGGAGGCCGAGCCGGGTCAGCGGGCCGTGCGCGGCCAGCAGGGTGGTGAGCGGTCCGGCGAGCAGGGGCGCGACCAGGGCGGCGGGGACGGCGAGGAGCAGCGACTCGGTGGCGGCGAGGGCCGTGATCCGGGCGCGGGAGGCGCCGCGGGCCCGCAACAGCTGTGTCTCGGCGGCCCGTTCGGCACCGAGGAGCCGTGCCACCAGCAGCAGCGCGTACCCGGCGAGCAGGACGAGCTGGAGCGCGATGATCAGCAGGGTGGAGCGGGAGACGAGCAGCGAGCGCTCGATCCGGTCCAGCACGTCCGGCAGCGAGGTCGTCGACACCGTCGTACCGCGCGGGCCGGAGGTGCGCAGGGCCACGCTGCCGGTGTGTGCCGCCTCGCGCAGCGCGTCGATCCGCCCGGTCGTCACCGCGGCGAAGTCGGCCGACGCCAGCCACGCCGACGGACCGGTGCTGACCCGTCCGCCGGCGAGGACCGCGGGGTCGGTGAGCAGGGGGCCGTACGTCGTGAAGCCGGACACCTGCACGCCGCGCCCGAGGAGGTCGTCCAGCCGCCAGTACGGCGCGGTCACGGTGACCGGGCGGTACAGCCCGGTGATCCGCACCCGGACCGGCCGGCCGCCCAGCCGGTCGGCCAGGGTGAGGCGGGCGCCGGGCTTCAGGCCGAGCGGACGGGCGGCGCTCTCCGGGAGCGCCACCTCGACCTCGCCGGCGGTGCGGCTCGGCAACCGGCCGCCGGTCAGCCGTATCTGGCTGTGGTCCAGCGCCGCGACGTACGTGAGATCCGGGTCGCCCGCGCGCTCGGCGGCCGGCTGGAGGGAGCGGGGCAGGGCGTACGGGCCCGACCGGCGCAGCGTCCGCACGGTCACCGGCAGCCCGGGGAACGTCCTGCGGCCACCCGCGCGTACGGCGCTGTCCGCGGCGCCCTGGCCGCCCGCCGGGACGTCCGCCTTGATGATCAGCGACGTGTCGGCCGCGTTGCGCGGGTCGTTCAGCACATGACGGAGCGCCGCGTCGCCGAGCGCCCCCGAGTAGGCCGTGAGTGTCGCCAGGACAGTGGTGGTCAGCAGCACCGTGAGCAGCGCGGCGCACAGCAGCAGGCGGTGTGCCCGCGCGCGTAGAACGACGAACCCCGTCACCCGGCCCCCGTGCCGTCCGGCCTTCCCGACACCTTCCAGATCTTGGGCGATGCTCGCAGAGGGAACCGGCGACAGGTAAGCCGTGGGACACCGGTCTATACCGGATCGTGACCGGAATGCGGCCGCATGCGACCGGATTCCGGCATTCAGCCCGTCGGCCGTCCGGCCGGTCGTCCGGGCCCCGTCACTCCGGGGTGTTCACCATCGACTGGGCCGCGTACGTCAGGTAGTTCCACAGCGTCCGCTCGTGCTCCTCGGACAGCCCCAGCTCGTCGACGGCCACCCGCATTCGCCGCAGCCACGCGTCGTGCGCGGCCCGGTCCACGGTGAACGGGGCGTGCCGCATCCGCAGCCGGGGATGGCCGCGCTGCTCGCTGTACGTCGTCGGGCCGCCCCAGTACTGCATGAGGAACAGGGTCATCCGCTCCTCGGCGGGGCCCAGGTCCTCCTCCGGGTACATCGGCCGCAGGATCGGGTCCTCGGCGACTCCCTCGTAGAAACGGTGCACCAGCCGGCGGAAGGTCTCCTCCCCGCCGACCTGCTCGTAGAAGGTCTGCTCCTGAAGCGTGCCGCGCCGAATCTCATTCACCCGTCCATGGTCTCAGACGGGGTGACCAGGACCCGAGGCTTAGGTCCAACCTCATGGGTTCACCCCTACTGTGGGCATATGGCTGCCTACGACGCCGAGATCACCGCACTCGCCGCCGCGGCGAGGGCCGCGCTGGTGCGGGAGATCGACGCCGAGGGGATATGGGACGCGGACCCGGTGTGGCGGGAGGCGTTCTCCGAGGTGCCCCGGCATCTGTTCGTGCCGTACTACTACGTGGCGACCGCGGGCGGCTACGAACGCCGCTGGGGCGAGAGTCCCGACCGGGAGGCCCGTGAGCGCTGGGTGCGCGGCGCCTACGCCGACACCCCGCTGGCCACCAGGCTGCGCGACGGCGAACTGCTCTCCTCCAGCAGCCAGCCCTCGCTGATGGCGCGGATGCTGGTCGCCCTGCGGGTGGGCGCCGGCGACCGGGTGCTGGAGGTGGGCGCCGGCACCGGCTACAACGCGGCCCTGCTCGCCCACCGCCTCGGCGACGACGGCCTCGTCACCACGATCGACCTGGAACCGGAGATCACCGAGTCGGCCCGGCAGCACCTGGCCGCCGCCGGGTACCACCCGGTCGTCGTCACCGGGGACGGCGCCCGCGGGGTACCCGAACGTGCCCCCTTCGACCGGATCATCGCCACCTGCGCGCTGCCCACCGTGCCGCGCGCCTGGCTCGCCCAGTGCCGTCCCGGCGCCCGCATCCTGACTCCGCTCGCCACCGGGCTGCTCGTCCTCACCGTCCAGGACGCCGGGCACGCGGAGGGCCGATTCCTGCCCCACCCCGCCTACTTCGTGCCGCTGCGCGGCGGGATCCGGGCGTACCCGCAGCCGGTGTCCCTGGGCGGGCTGCCGATCAGGGCCCGCGAGCGGGAGCCGTTCCGCTTCCTGCTGGGCCTGACCCGGGGCGTCCCCGATCCGCGGGAGGCGTACGCGCTGTGGGAGCGCGAGGGCATGCCCGACCGCGAACGGTACGGCGTCACGGTCAGCGGCGAGCGCGCCTGGGCGTGGCTCGACGGCCCGGACGGGCCGTACGCCTGGCCGCTGCCGTGACGTGCCGGCCGGACCCGGATCCCCGGGCCGGCGCGGTCAGCCCCGGCGGACCGTGATCGTCGTCCAGGCGCCCACGTGCACCCGGTCGCCGTCCTGGAGCGGCACCGGCACGAACGGCTGGATCGGCTCGTCCGAGCCGTTGACCGTGGTGCCGTTGGTCGAGTTCTGGTCGACGACCGCCCAGCCGCCGTCCGGCTGCTGGACCAGGACCGCGTGCTGGTGCGAGACGCCCGGGTCCTCCGGCGGCACCGACAGGTCGATGTCGGGGGTGTCGCCGGTGGAGTGCCGGCGGCGGCCGATGGTGACCTGGTTGCCGCTGAGGGTGCGCTGCTGCTCGGGGGAGTACGCGGGCAGGTTCAGACCCGCGGCCTCGGGGCCCGAGCGGTGCATCATCGCCATGAAGTAGTCGCGGTCGGGACCGATGGTCGCGATCCAGGTGAGCGGGCCCTGCGGAGCCTGCGGGAAGACCGGGGCGGGCGGTGCCTGGGTGGCGCCGGGCGGCGGGTAGCCGTAGCCACCGCCCGGACCGCCCGCGGGACCACCCGGTGCGCCGGGACCGCCGGACGGGTTCGCGGACGACGGCGGGGAGATCACCCAGTCGTCGTCACCGCCGCCGAAGGGCGGACCCCCGGCCGGCGGTCGGCCGGTCTCCTGCGGGAAGCCGGGCGGCGCGGTCGGAGCGGGCTGCTGGAAGGCCTGCGGGACTCCGCCGGGCACGCCACCGGGCCCCGCGGGCGGGGTCGGACCGGGCGGCGGCGGAACCGGACGCGAGGGGTCGCCACCGAAGCCCGAGGGGCCGGCCGTACCGGGGCCACCGGGACCGGCCATACCGCCGGGACCGGACGGCTCGCGACCGAAGGGCGGCGGACCGGCCGGGCCGCCGGGCCCACCCGGACCCTGCCCCGGCCCACCGCCGAAACCGGGCGGACCACCGGGGCCACCGGGACCACCCGGGCCGCCGGGACCCTGACCGGGCCCGGCGCCGAAGGCCGACGGAGGCCCGCCCGCGGGCATGCCGCCGCCGAAGCCCGACGGACCGCCAGGGCCTCCCGGACCACCCGGACCGGCAGGCCCACCGGGGCCACCGGGCCCGCCCGACGTGGGCGGCGGGGGCGGCGGGGCGGACGGGCGCGCGCCGGCGAACGGCGTCGGACCCGACGGCTCGCTGGGGAACGACGGGATCGGCTCGGCGGGACGGTTCACCTGCGAGGGCCGCGAACCCTGGTACTCGTACCCGTCACCGCCGCCGTACGTCGTGCTCGGCGGCTGGAAGAGGGGCTGGGACGTGCGCGGCGCGGCCGGGGTGTACGAGGTGGCCGTGTTGGTCAGGAAGTTCCACCGGCACTCCTCGCAGAAGGGCGCGCCGCCCTCGCGGGGCGTACGGCACTGCGGGCACAGTTCCGGCTCCGGTCCGGGACCCGCGGCCGGCGGCCGCGCGCCCTGCGGGGGCGGGAATCCGTAGCCACCGCCGGCCGGGGGCGGCGGCGGAGGGGGCGGAGGTACGGCACCGGCCATGCGGTGACCGCAGACCTCGCACCAGTCGTCGGAACCCGACTGGTGTCCGTTCGGGCAGGTCGGCATGGCGGGGCTTCCCCTTCTCCGGGTGTCCTTCTGTGTCCTGCTGGGTCACTTCTTCACACGAACAGTCTTGGTGGACCGGGTTTCGAGAGTCATCTCGTCGGCCTCCGCGACCTTCGCCTTCAACCGCACAGTACCTGTCGCCGCGTCGACGACGTCCACCACCTTCGCAAGCAGTTTCGCGGTATCGGCGTTGCCGGAGGCGCTGGCGAGCTGAACAGCACGCCCCAGTTTGGCCGTTGCTCCATCGGAATCACCCGCTTTGCGAAGGTCGAGGCCTTGTTGGATGACCTGTGCCAGTTCGGCCTGCCCGGTGTAGTGGGCGACTTGGGGGTTGATCGACGTCGAGGCCGCCATGTCGTCGGTCCACACGGCCCGTACGAGCCCCTGCGCGCCCGGGTTCAGCACACTGCTTCCCTCACTCTCGGCTGCGTTCGAGCGGGAGGTGCCCCCAGCCTGCGGCACGACCAGCGAGACGCGGGCGGCGAGCATCTCCTGTCCGAGGCCGGCCGCCGGGACCTGAACACACAGGTGGTAGTCGCGGGACTCGTCACCCCAGGACCCGGTGGGATAGTCCCCGGCGCGCGGGCCCGCCTCCGTGCGGCGGCCGGTCAACTCCTCGACCGTGGGCGCCACTTGCTTCACGAACCTGACGGTCGTGCCGACCGGAGTCCACACCCGCAGGGCGACGTCGGCGACCTCCTTGCCCATCGTCGCCTCCATCATCCGCGTGAAGTCGGCGGCCAGGTGGGCCGGGTCGGCGACGATGTCGGCGGTGCCGAGCAGCGCGGAGGCGATGCCTGTGACTTCTTTCACTTCCCAGTCGGTGCCCACCCCGCGCGCGTCACAGGTGAACCGCCCCGCGCATTCGTTCAGCGCGGCCCGCAGGTCCTGTGGCGACTCGTGCTCGTTGCGGCCGTCGGTGAGCAGGATGCCGTGCCGGATGGCCACGTCCGCCGAGGACAGCAGCCGGTCGGCGAGCCGCAGCCAGGTGCCGATCGCCGTACCGCCGCCCGCGCCGATCCGGCGCAGCGCCTGCTTGGCCTGCTCACGCGTGCTCGCATCGGCCACCGCGAGCCCCCCGCCGCCCGGATAGACCTCCTTCGCGACGTGCGTGCCGCCGATCACCGCGAAGTGCACACCGTCGCGCAGGGTGTCGATCGCGGCGGCCGTGGCGTCGCGGGCGTTGCGCATCTTGGTCGGCGGGTAGTCCATCGAGCCCGAGCAGTCGACCATGATCGCCACCGCTGCGGACGGGCCGTGCCCCTGGGTGTACGCGTGCGGGACTCCGCTCCCGACCGTGCCGCCGCCCGTCGAGGTCACCGTGACGATCGCGTTGACCTCGCGGCCGCCCTCCGGCAGGAACTCGTTCTGGTAGACGTCCATCGAGAACTGCGGCACGTTCGACTTCGCCAGATTGGCCATGCTGGTTCACATCCCCCTAGGCACCCCGCTGACGCGAGGCGGTGCGTCGTGGACGGACCGGTCCCCTCCGGTCCGTGCCGGCTTCCCCCGTGTGCCGTGCGCCGTGCGGCCTCAGGCCGATCCTGCCCCCTGGGGCGGCATCGGGAACGGCAGGACGGCCACTGTTACGTTGTCGTGGCCCCCGCCGTCAAGGGCGTGGCCGACCAGGACCCGGGCGCTGTGCAGCGGACGCACGGCCGCGTCCGGCGGCACCGCCTCGGCCATCTCCTCAGCCGTCTCGGCGTAGTTCCACAGGCCGTCGGTGCACACCAGCACCACGCCGGGCCGGTCGGGCTTGAAGGACGCGGTGTGCGGCTCGAGTTCGTAGGCGTCGGCGCCGAGCCAGCCGGTGATCGCGTGGGCGCGCTCGTCGGCGTAGGCCTCCGCCTCGTTCATCAGCCCGGCCGCGACCATCTGCGCGGCCCAGGAGTCGTCCTCGGTCAGCCGGGCCGGGGGCCCGGAGCGGTCGTCCGGCACCCAGTAGGCCCGGCTGTCGCCGACCCAGCCGACCACCAGCAGACCGGCGGTGACGACCGCGCCGACGATGGTGCACGCCGGGGCGTTCTGGTGCGGGGCGTGCTCGCGGTCCGAGGCGGGTTCGTCGGCGAGCGCGTTGACGGCCTGGGCGGCGGCGACGATCGCCTCGTGCATGGCCGTCTGCGGATGCGTGCCGCGCGGCAGGGCGGCCAGCAGGGTGTCACCGGCCGTCTGGGCGGCGGCCATCGAGGCCTCGTCGGGCCGGGTGGCCGAGGACACACCGTCGCAGACGATCGCCATGGCGACCGGCGTGCCGTCGGGCAGCGTGGTGTGGCCGACGGAGAAGGAGTCCTCGTTGCGGTGGTGGCGCAGGCCGCGGTCGCTGACGGCGGCGACCGGGCCCGACTCCCGCTCCATGTGGTCGCGTTCGTGGGGCTGGGCGTGCCCGCAGTTCTCGCAGTAGCCGTCGTCGTCCACCCGGCCCGCGCGGCAGGCCACGCACGCCTGCCCGCCGGCGGCCGGACCTGCCGGACCTGCCGGACCTGCCGGAT
Source organism: Streptomyces sp. NPDC002520 (assembly GCF_053595235.1). Lineage (NCBI taxonomy): Bacteria > Bacillati > Actinomycetota > Actinomycetes > Kitasatosporales > Streptomycetaceae > Streptomyces > Streptomyces sp. NPDC002520. The sequence goes on from NZ_JBSFXG010000002.1 coordinate 52,716, forward strand.
CCGTCGGGTCGGCCGGATCCGTCGGGTCGGGGGTCGCGCGTGGGTCCGGGGCCTGGAGCGGGTACTCCTCGGGGTCCGGCGGCCGGTCGAAACGCACCCCGGCCGCGGCCGGCTCCGGCCCGGCCAGCGGGGCTCCGGCCGAGTCGGTCCCGGGCAGGTCCGAGGGCAGGTGCGGCGCGTGCGGCACGCTGCCGGAACCGGGTTCGGGGGCGGGCCAGTCCACGTCGTCCCCGGGCGCGGGGGAGCCGGACAAGGTGAGGGTCGGGTGGTCCTGCGGCGGCGCGGGTACGACGGAGAGGTCGTATCCGCACGCGCCACAGAAGAGGTCACCCGACTCGAGCGGCTCCGCGCAGCTCGGGCACTTCGACAGTGCGGCCTGCTGGGGCATCTGCGACATCAACTACACCCACGTCCGGGGGCGGTAACGGTTGGCCCGTTCCACCAGTTCGATCCTTTCCTCGCCACCGGGCGCCAGCCGTGCCAGCGTGCGGTAGGAGCGCTCCAGGCCGAAGCGGAGACCCCGCTCGTCCAGACCGCTGCCGAGCAACACCCGGCCGCCGGTGGCGGGCTGAGCGGAGCCCTGGCCTCCGGAGAGTATCCAGTCCAGCGCGCAGCCGAGCACTTCGGCGGACAACTGCTCGCGTCGCGCCGGGTCCAGACCGTACGCCTGCAGCGCCTCGACCTGCCTCGCGGCGGCCGTCAGATCCTCCAGGAACGGTACGTCACCCGCCTGCGCGGTCCGCTGTCTCAGCCGTGCCCGCACGGCCGCGACCCGGGCGGCGGTGTAGTGGATGGAGGACTCCGGCACCGACTCCAGGGTACGCACGGCACCCCCGCGGTCCCCGGCCGCGAGCTGCACCCGCGCAAGACCGAACGCGGCGCTCACGAAACTCGGGTCGGTCGCCCACACCAGCCGGTAGTACTCGGCCGCGTTGTCCAGCTGGCCCAGCACCTCCGCGCACAGACCGAGCGCCAGCTTGGGCGCGGCCTCGCCGGGGAACGCGTCGTAGACCGCGTCGAAGGCGAGCGCGGCGTGCTCGAAGTCGCCGGTGACCAGCGCGGCCACGCCCCGGTACCAGACCACCCGCCAGTCGTCGGGCCGCTCCTCGTCCAGCTTGGCCAGGGACATCAGGGCCGCCTGGTGGTCGCCGCTCTCCAGCCGGGCGCGGATCTGCCGCAGCCGGGTCTCGACGGTCTGTGTGGGCGCCGCCTCCAGCGCGCCGATCAGCTCGGCCGGCCCGGAGGCCATCAGGCCCGCGAGGAAACCGGCGTTGGGATCGCCCGGGTCGACCAGCGGGACGGGCAGGGCGAGGGCCGCGGCCGCGGTGTCGACGGGCCGGACGAGGGCCGCCGGGGCCGGGCCCCGGGCGAGGGCCGGGGCCTGCCCGGGAACGGAGGCCCGCTTGCCGCCGCTGACCTGCCGTGCCCCCAGCCGGGACACGTCCCCGTCCAGCCGCGGGAACAACTCCGTGTCCGTGACCCTCACCTGCGGCCCGAACAGCGTCGACAGCGCGGGCCGCGGCTGCCCGGTCTGCAGCGAGACGACCTCGCGGAGCACACCGGTCAGCTGCTCGGCCATCTCCTGCGCGGAGGCGAAGCGACGGACCGGGTCGGGGTCGGTGGCGCGGACCAGGAGCCGGTAGAAGGACTCGTAGCGGCGGAAGACCTCGATGGTGTCCGGGTCGGGCAGGGAGTCCACGAAGACGTTCGTGTAGCCCTGGAAGTCGAAGGTGAGCACCGCGAGGGTACGGCCCACCGTGTACAGGTCGCTCGCCGCCGAGGGGCCGACCTCGGCGACCTCGGGCGCCTGGTAGCCGACCGTGCCGTAGATCGCGGACTCGTCGTCGTCCACGCGGCGCACGGCGCCCATGTCGATCAGCTTGAGCTGGTCCTCGGTCTGGATGGCGTTGTCGACCTTGAAGTCGCAGTACAGCAGGCTGCGGCCGTGCAGATGGCCGAGCGCCTCCAGGGCCTCGATACCGTACGCGCAGGCCTGCTCCACCGGCAGCGGGTCGCGGCGGCCGTCCGGGGTGCGGCGGGCGTTGGCGATCTCCTTGAGCGACTTGCCGCCGACGTACTCCATGACGATGTACCCGTCGAGGGAGCCGGTGCGCTGGTCGAGGTGCTCGACGAAGTTGTAGATCCGCACGATGTTGGCGTGCTCGATCTCCGCGAGGAACCGCCGCTCGGAGATCGCGGCCTCCATCGCGTCCTGGTCGCCGGTGTCCAGCAGACCCTTGAGCACCACCCACCGGTCGGACACGGCCCGGTCCACGGCGAGGTAGACCCAGCCGAGGCCGCCGTGCGCGAGACAGCCCGCGACCTCGTACTGGCCGTGCACGATGTCCCCGGACTTCAGCTTCGGCACGAACGAGTACGGGTGCCCGCACTTGGTGCAGAAGCCCTCCGTGCGGCCCGGCCGCTCGCCACGGGAACGGCCCACCGGAGCCCCGCAGTCCGAGCGCGAGCAGAACCGCTTGCGCTCGGGCACCTCCGGGTTCTCCAGCACCATCGCGCGCGGGTCGGGGCGCGGCACCTGCGGCACCGCCACCAGCCCGGCACCCAGCCGCCCCCGGGCCGACGCGCCGGAGGACGAGCCCGAGCTGCGCACCGACACCGAACGGCCGGTGGACGCGCCCGACAGGGAGCGCGAGAGCCGTCCCGACACCGAGCGCCGGGACTTGGAAGACTGGGCAGACTGGGCGGACTGGGAGGACGTCCGCGAGCTGCGGGAGCTGGAGCGCGAACTGCCGCTGCCCGCCGACCCCCTGCCGCCCCCGGTGATCCCCGTGGGCAGCGAGCCGACCAGCCCGTTCCCGGCCTGCCGGACCGACGCGGCACCGGACGTGGCGACGACCGGGGCGAGACCGCAGGTGTCGCAGTACAGCTCACCGCCGCCGACGTCCTCGTACCTCCCCTCGCAGCCCGGTCGCTGACAGGCCTGCTGTGCCTGGCTCACGCGTGCTCCCCCTTGCGGTCCTCGGGCCCGGACCGGCCGGGAGCCCCGGGCGCGGCGAGCAGATCGGCGGCCGCCCGCTGGTAGCGCAGGACGGCTTGTTCGGCGACGCGCAGGTCGCAGGGCGCGCTCCACAGCATGCGCCGGGCGGCGTCGTACCGCTCGACCAGCAGCGAGTCCTCGGCGAGCCCGTGCCGGGCGACCTTCGCCTTGTAGGCGTCCAGCCGGCCCCGCAGCTCGGCGCGGACCGCGAGCGGCGCGGTGACCGCGGTCAACGACTCGCGGGCGCGCAGCAGTTCCTCCTCCGCCTTCTGCTCCAGGGAGTCCAGGAGCGGCGAGAGCCGGTGCCACTGCGCCTGGCGCCGGTACTCGGCCGCCGTCGCCAGCTGCTCCTGCAGCGCGGTCGGCGGACCGCTGACCACCGGCACCTCGGTCGCCGCGATCTTCGCCAGCACCTCGCCGCGCGCGGTGCGCGCCTCGGCGAGGGTGCGGTCCGCGCGGGACAGCACGTCCCGCAGCCGGATCAGCCGCGCCTCCGCGTCCTGGCGAACCGTCAGCACCGCGTCGATCTCGCGCCGTACGTCCTCCAGGGCGCGGGCCTCACGGTCGTACACCGTCGTGTCCGGCCGGCCGCCGCCGGGCGCCGAACTGCCCTCGGTGGGCACCCAGAAGGCGAGCGGGTCGCAGACGACGTCCTCGCGCAGCGTGGTGAGGGTGCGCGTGATGCGCTCCAGGTCGTCGCCGGAGGGGTGTTCCCCGGGGCGGACGCCGACGGAGTGGGCGAGGCTCCGGGTGCGCTGGAGTTCCGCGGCGAGTAAATCGATCCGGGCGGGCAGCGCCGACCAGACGGCGTCGGCGGTGACGACCATGTCCAGCGAGGTCGCGTACAGGTCGTTCATCCGGTCGACCAGGCCGGACAGCGAGAAGCTCTCGCTGAGCCTCCCGGTGCCCGAGGGCGCGGCCGCGCCGCCGGCCACCGTGACGGACTCGCCGCGCAGCAGCCCGGTCAGCTCCACCAGGTCCTCGCGGCTGGACCAGCGGCGCCGGACACGGATCTCCCGGGCCGAGCGCAGCGTGGCCGTGTAGGCGTCGAAGTACGTCCACAGCAGGGTGATCGACGTCTCCGCGGCCGCCCAGCGCTCCTTGGTGACGCCGGTCAGCCGGGCGCCCTCCAGGAGCCTGCGGCCCGCGTGGTCCTGCAGGGCCAGCAGCGAGGTCTCGATCGCCTCGTGCTCCTGGCCGAGCCGCGCCAGCGCACGGTCCACCTCGTCCCGGTCCATCACCGGCCCGGCGGGGTCCGTGACGCCCATCGATCACCTCTCGCTGCTGTGTGGTTGGACTGGGTCGGGGACGGGGTCAGCCGGTGCGCAGGTACTGCGGCGCGGGCGGCTTGGACGGCCCCGCGTCCTTCCCCAGTGTGGCCGACAACCATCTGTCGTACGACGCCTGCCAGCCGCTCCCGCGGTAGTCGACCAGGATGCGATTGACCCGGCGTACCAGATCGGAGGCGTCCTTCTTCATCGCCACGCCGTAGTACTCGGTCGTGAACGCCTCGCCCTTGAGTTCGAGAGTCGGGTCCTGCGCGGCCTGGCTCGCGGCGAGCGCGCCGTCGGTGACCACCGCGTCGACCTCGCCGAGCTGGAGCCTGACCAGGCAGTCGAGCTGGTTGGGGACGGTGGTGGAGATGTCGGTGGTGGCGGGCAGCGTGCCCTTGTCCCGGTCCGCCTTCAGCTTGCCGTAGGCGGTGGAACCGGTCGCCGTGCAGATCCTCTTGTGCGCCAGCGTCTCGTCGTAGCCGGTGACGGACGACGACTTGGGCGCGAGGACCTGCTGGCCGGTCTTGAAGTAGGGCGCGGAGAACGCGACTTCGCCGAGCCGGCTGCAGGTGATGGTCATGGTGCGGACGACCATGTCGACCCGGCCGTCCTGGATGGCGGGGATGCGCTGGCTGGTCGGTATCGCCTTGAACTGCACCGCGTCCGGGTCGCCGAGGATGTCCTGGGCGATCTTGTGGACGAGGTCGATGTCGAAGCCCTCCAGCTCCGCGCCGGCGTTGTTCGGGTTGCGGTAGCCCCAGTGGTAGCTGTTCTGGTCGACGCCGACGACGAGCTTGCGCTTGACGCCCGTACGGGACTTGATGGCGTCGATCGTCGGGCCGTCCGCGCCGGACGGGGAGAGCGTCTGCTTCTGCGCCTCGGAGTCCTCGCAGGTGTCGGCGCGCGCCTGGCTGCCGTTGGCCAGACCGGAACCCGCCGTCGCGCCCTCCGACCGGTGGGCCTCCTGGGTGCGCGGAAGCAGCAGGACGAACGCCAGCGCCAGCGCGCACAGCACCGCCATCGCGCCGACTCCGCCCCAGCCCCGCAGACAGGCCCGTGCACGTGCCCCGTACATCGCTTTGCCCCCTGTCACCGGTACTCCGAAAGCCTGCGGCCGATGCCGGCCACCGCGCCCGCCGCGCCGAACACGGCGAGCACCGCGGCGCCGACGGGCAGGCCCGTCATGGCGTCCCGTCCGTCGGTCGCGGCCTGCTGGAACTGGGCCTGCTCGTGGTCTATCGCGTGGCGCAGGCTGCTGTCGACGCCGTCGAAGCACTGGCCGGTCGCGCCCTTGGCGCCGATCACCTTGTCCAGCGCCTGCTGGTAGTTGCCGTTCTCGTCCTCGGTGCGGGCCGCGGTGTGCCGCTGTTTCCACACCGCCATGTTGCTCTCGGCGGCCCGGACCGGCTGCGTACCGGCGTCGTCGTCGGCGAACCGGCTGGCGTCGGCGAGGCGTTCGCCGAGCGTGCGCATGTCGTTGTCGAAGTCGTAGTAGTAGGCGTCGTACGTCTTTCCGTCGACCGTGATGGTCTCGGCGCCGCGTGCCACCAGGCTCAGGTTCTCGTTGCCGCGCGCCTTCAGGGAGGCGATCCGGGCGTCGTGCAGGACGTTCAGCGAGCGGACGCCGTGGTCGTAGGAGCCGTCCAGGCCGGAGCGGGCGACCATGTGCCCGACGACCAGCCACAGCAGCACGACCGTGGTGGCGGCGGTGGCGGCGACCAGACCGTGGTTGAGGACGCGGTTGGTGCGGCGGTAGTTGCGGCTCTGTGCCCAGGCGAGGGCGGCCAGCGCGAGGACGCCGAGCGCGATCGCCGCCCACGGGTACGGCGTCGCGTCCCCGTAGTCGGCGTCCAGGCGCTGGTTCTCCTTCGTGTAGAGGTCCTCCGCCGCCGGGAGCATCTCCCGCTGCATCTTCTCGTTCGCGTACCGCAGATACGCGCCGCCGACCGGGTAGCCCTGCCGGTTGTAGGTGCGGGCGCGCTCGATCAGGCCCTTGTAGTCGGGCAGCAGCTTGTTCAGCTTGGTGATGGTCCGCTCGGAGGGTGAGCCCGGATCCGCGTTGGCGGCGGCCCTGACGAGCCCCGCGGCGGCCGTACGGATGTCCTTCTCGTACCGGTCGCGCGAGGCGGCGTTCTCCTGGCCGCCCGCCAGGAACCCGCTGGAGGCGGCCGTGTTGGCGTCCGCCAGCGAACGGTAGATGTCGGCTGCGCCGGAGCTGAGCGGCTGGCTGCTGTGCAGCACGTCGTCGGCGGCGGCCGCGCGCTCGCTGCTCTGCCACGCGGTGACCGCCCCGAACGCGACGACCAGCAGCGCGAGCAGCGCACCGATGATCCGCAGCCGCCCCGGCTCGGTGGTCGCGGCGGTCCGCACCCGTTCGACACCCTCGGCGAAGGCGGTACGACGGGCGGGCGGCGCGGGGACCTGCGGGCCGCGCTGGGCCGGCACCGCCGGCGCGGCCGGCATCACGGAACCCGCCACCGGCGGCGCCACGCTGCTCTTCGGCGGGTGTGTCACCTGACCTCCCCCATGGTCATCCGTCGACCTCCCCCGTGGTCACCAGTTCGCCGCACAGTATCGCCGCCCGCACCCGCATCCGCACCAGCCTTCACTGGATCTTGATCAGGCCGTCTGCGGACCACCGCGTTCCGAAGGCGCCTTCTGCCCATGAACACGCCTGGCGAAGCATGCCGGTTCCTGCGGCGACCGCCACCCGGGGGAGGCCGGGGTCGCTCATCCCTCCCAGTGGGCCCGTGCCCGCTCCTGGGCCGCTGGGACCGCTCCCAGGTGGTCCAGGCCCAGCAGGGCCGCGCCGAGGACGGGGCCGGCGGTGACGATGCGGACGTCGGCCTTGGGGGCGCGGGTGGTGAGGAGGTCGCGGATGCCGGTGTCGAGTCGGGGGTGGCCGGCGGTCAGGACGCTGCCGCCGAGGAGGACCGGGGTGTGTTCGGACAGCAGGTCGAGGCGGGTGAGGGCGACCGTGGCCATCGTGGCCACCTCCTCGGCGAGGCGGTCCACGATCGAGCGGGCGACCGCGTCTCCCCGCGCGGCCGTCTCGAAGAGGACGGGGGTCAGTTCGTAGCGGCGGGCGTGGTCGACGTGGCCGAGGTGGAGGGCCTCGATCAGGGCGTACATGGAGGGGAGGGCGAAGTGGCCGGGGAGGGTGCGGGCGAGGTCCGTCGGGCCGCCCCGGCCGTCCTCCGCACGCGCCGCGTACCACAGCGCCTCCTCGGCCAGGCCCCAACCGCCGCCCCAGTCACCGGAGATGCGGCCGAGCGCGGGGAAGCGGGCGGTACGGCCGTCGGGGCGCATGCCGACGCAGTTGATGCCCGCGCCGCACACCACGGCGACCCCCCGGGGCTCGGCGACGCCCGCCCGCAGGATCGCGAAGGTGTCGTTGCGGACGTCCACCGAGGCGCCCCACGCGCGCGCGTGCAGCGCGGCCGCCAACTGCTCCTCCTCCACGGGCAGATCGGCGTTGGCCAGACAGGCGGAGACGTGGGAGACGGCGGGCAGGCACGCGTCCGCGAGGGCTCTGCCGACCGGGTCGGCCAGCGCGTCCATCGCGGCCTCCACGCCCACCGCGGGCGGGCGGAAGCCGCCGCCGCGGGCCGTGGCCAGGACCTCGCCCTCGGCGGTGACCACCGCCACGTCGGTCTTGCTGTTGCCCGCGTCTATGGCGAGGACACTCCCGGACACAGGTGAGGTCAGGCCCACGCGAGATGCTCCCGGTTGTGCGCGATCAGTCGGTCGGTGAGGGTGTCGGCGTAGGCGTACTGGCCGATCAGGGGGTGGGCGAGCAGCGCCTTGAAGACGCGGTCCCGGCCGCCGCGCAGCGCCGCCTCCAGGGCCAGGTCCTCGTACGCGGTCACGTTCGCCACCAGGCCCGCGTACAGCGGGTCCAGCTCGGGCACCGGCAGCGGCACGGCACCGGTGTGGCCGACCGCCGCCTGCACCTCGATCACCGCGTCGTCGGGCAGGAAGGGCAGCGTGCCCTTGTTGAGCGTGTTCACCACCTGGTACGGGCTGCCGGACCCGCCCAGCAGGGCCGCCGCCAGGTCCACGGCCGCCTCCGAGTAGAAGGCGCCGCCCCGCTTGGCGAGCAGCGCCGGCTTCTCGTCCAGGGCCGGGTCGCCGTACATCGTCAGCAGTTCGCGCTCCATGGCCGCGACCTCCGCCGCCCGGGACGGCTTGGTGCGCAGCTCTCGTACGACCTCGTCGTGGGCGTAGAAGTAGCGCAGGTAGTAGGAGGGGACGACGCCCAGCCGGTCCAGGAGGGCGCGGGGCAGGCGCAGGTCGTCGGCGATGGCGTCACCGTGCTCGGCCAGAAGTTTGGGCAGCACGTTGGCTCCCTCGGGGCCGCCGAGGCGCACCCCCGTCTCCCAGGTGAGGTGGTTCAGGCCCACGTGGTCCAGGTGGACGTCCCTGGGGTCGGTGCCCAGCAGCGCGGCGAACTTGCGCTGGAGGCCGATCGCCACGTTGCACAGGCCGACCGCCCGGTGGCCCGCCTGGAGCAGGGCGCGGGTGACGATGCCGACCGGGTTGGTGAAGTCGATGATCCAGGCCCGGGGGTTCGTGCGGCGGACCCGCTCGGCGATGTCCAGGACGACCGGGACCGTGCGCAGGGCCTTGGCGAGGCCGCCGGCGCCGGTCGTCTCCTGGCCGATGCAGCCGCACTCCAGCGGCCAGGTCTCGTCCTGCTCACGGGCCGCCTGGCCGCCGACGCGCAGCTGGAGCAGGACGGCGTCGGCGCCGTCCACGCCCGCGTCCAGGTCGGAGGTCGTGACGATCCGGCCGGGGTGCTGCTGTCTGGCGAAGATCCGGCGGGCCAGGCCGCCCACCAGTTCCAGGCGCTCGGCGGCCGGGTCCACGAGCACGAGTTCCTCGACGGGCAGGGTGTCCCGCAGGCGTGCGAAGCCGTCGATGAGTTCGGGGGTGTAGGTCGAGCCTCCGCCGACCACGGTGAGTTTCATACGTGGTTAACCCTTCACTCCGGTGAGCGTGACACCCTCGACGAACGCCTTCTGGGCGAAGAAGAACACGAGGATCACGGGGGCCATGACCAGCACGGTCGCGGCCATGGTCAGGTTCCAGTCGGTGTGGTGGGCGCCCTTGAAGGACTCCAGGCCGTAGGAGAGGGTCCAGGCGCCGGGGTTCTCGGACGCGTAGATCTGCGGCCCGAAGTAGTCGTTCCAGGCGTAGAAGAACTGGAAGAGGGCGACGGCGGCGATGCCCGGCTTCGCCATCGGCAGGACGACCCGCAGCAGGGTGCGCAGGTCGCCGCAGCCGTCCACCTTCGCCGCGTCGACGTACTCGTTCGGGATCGTCATCAGGAACTGGCGCAGCAGGAAGATGGAGAACGCGTCGCCGAACGCCATCGGGATCATCAGCGGCCACAGCGTGCCCGACAGGTCCAGCTGCTTCGCCCAGAACAGGTACATCGGGATGACGACCACCTGCGGCGGCAGCATCATCATCGAGATCACCAGCATGAGCGACAGATTGCGGCCCCGGAAGCGGAACTTGGCCAGCGCGTACGCCACCGGGACCGACGACACCACGGTCAGCACGGTGCCGAGGCCGGCGTAGATCAGGGTGTTCTTCCACCAGGTCAGGAAGCCGGGTGTGTCGAAGACCTTCCGGTAGTTGCCCCATTCCCAGGTGTGCGGGATCAGGTCCCGGCTGAGTGCCTGGGTGTCGCTCATCAGCGAGGTCAGGAACACGAACACGAAGGGGAGCGTGAAGAAGAGGGCCGCGGCGACGCCGAGGGAGTGCACGGCGATCCACTCGAGCAGCGCCCGGCGCCGGGCCGTGCGTTCCGCCCCGGAGATCGGCGGCGCGAGCCGCACCGGCTTGTCCAGTGTCTGGGTCATGGTCAGTCACCTGCCTGGATCAGGCCGCCCCGGCGCCGCATCAGCAGCGCGGTGAACGCCATCGACAGGGCGAACAGCACGAGTGCCACCACACAGGCCGAGCCGTAGTCGAAGCGCTGGAAGCCGAGGTTGTAGACGAGCTGGGGGAGGGTGAGCGTGGACTTGTCCGGGTAGCCGGGCTCGAACTGGGTGCCGGCGCCCTGGATCACACCCGAGGCGACTTTCCCGGCGATGAGCGGCTGCGTGTAGTACTGCATGGTCTGGATCACCCCGGTGACCACGGCGAACATCACGATCGGCGAGATGTTCGGCAGGGTCACGTACCGGAAGCGCTGCCAGGCCGACGCCCCGTCCAGCTCGGCGGCCTCGTACTGCTCCGTCGGTACGTCGAGGAGCGCGGCCATGAAGATGACCATCAGGTCGCCGATGCCCCACAGCGCCAGCAGGGTCAGCGCCGGCTTGGACCAGGTCGGGTCGTTGAACCAGCCCGGCGCCGGGATGCCGACCTTCTCCAGGATCGAGTTGACCGGTCCCGTACCGGGGTTGAGGAGGAAGGCGAAGGACATGGTCGCCGCCACCGGCGGGGCCAGGTACGGCAGGTAGAAGAGGGTGCGGAAGACACCCGTACCCGTCTTGATCCTGGTGATGAGCAGGCCGACGCCGAGCCCGAAGACGACCCGCAGGGTCACCATCACCAGGACCAGCCACAGGGTGTTGCGCAGGGCGGGCCAGAAGAGCGGGTAGTGGGTGAAGACGTACGTCCAGTTCTTCCCGCCGCTCCACGTCGGCGCCTGGAAGCCGTCGTAGTGCATGAACGAGAAGTAGACCGTCGAGATCAGCGGATACGCGAAGAAGACCGCGAAGCCGATCAGCCAGGGCGACATGAAGGCGGCCGTACGAAGCGCCGCGCGGCGGCGCTTCGAGGCGAGCGTGATCGTGCTCATGGGCTACTTCGCCTGCGCGATGTCCGTGTCGATCTGCGCGGCCGTCTTCTTCAGACCCGCCTTCAGATCGGTGGCCTTGCCGCTCTCGTAGGCGTAGCCGAACTCCTGGATCGTCACCAGGTACACACCGCCGTTGATCGAGGCGGGCGTCGTGGTGGAGTTCGGGTTCGCGGCGATGTCCAGGAACGTCTTGAAGCGCGGGTCGTACTTCAGCTTCGGGGACTTCAGCGCGGCCAGTGTGGAGGGCACGTTGTGGATGTCGTTGGCGAAGCCGACCACGGCGTCCGTGTCCGTGGTCATGTACTTCACCAGCTCCCAGGCCGCGTTCTGCTTGTGGCTGGTGGCGGCGATGCCCGCGATGGTGCCGGTGATGTAGCCCTTGCCGTACTGGTCGGCCTGGTCGTCCGGGACGGGCAGCGGAGCCACGCCGATGTCGAACGTCGGCTTGGCGTCGACCGCCATCCCGAGCCGCCACTCGCCGTCGAGCTGCATGGCGACCTGGCCGGTGTGGAAGGGGTGCTTGGGGCCCCACTCGTCGCCGAGCGTGGCGCGGAACTTCTCCAGCTTCTGGAATCCGCCGAGTCCGTCGACGAGGTCCTTCTGGAGGGTGAAGCCCTTCTCGAACGCCGGGTCCTTCGCCAGCGAGGACTTGCCGTCCTTGTCGAAGTACGTCGGCGAGAACTGCCCGAAGTAGTGCTCGGTGGTGGTCTCCCAGCCGTGGTAGTCCGGCATGAAGCCGAGCTGCTCGTAGCCGTCGCCCTGGGGGATCGTGAGCTTCTTGGCGTCGGCCTGGAACTCCGACCAGGTCTTCGGCGGGTTCTTGATCCCGGCCTTCGCGAACGCCGTCTTGTTGTAGTAGAGCCCGTACGCGTCGCCCAGCAGCGGCACCGTGCAGCGGTTGCCGTCGAACTGGGTGTACTCGTTCATCGGCTTCGGGAAGGTGGTGGCGGGGTCGATGCCCGACTTCTTGAAGAAGGGATTGAGGTCGACCAGTGCGCCCGAGGAGCAGAACTTGCCCACGTTGTTGGTGGTGAACGAGGAGATCACGTCCGGGGCCTTGCCGCCGCCGGAGCGCAGGGCCTGGTTGATCTTGTCGTCGGTCATGTTGCCGATGACGTTCACATGGATGTTGGGGTGCGCCTTCTCGAAGCCGGCGACCAGCGAGTTGACGGCCTTCACCTCGTTCGGCGCGCTCCAGGCGTGCCAGAAGTTGATCGTCGTGTCCTTCGAGGCGTCGTCGGTGGCGCTGGAGCCGGACTGGCCGGTGCAGGCGGTGGTGAGCAGCGCCAGCGAGGCGGTGAGGGCGAAGGCCGTCTTCCGGACGACAGAGGGTACGACTTCGGGCATGGCGAGGTCTCCCTGGGACGGGGTGGGTGAGGAGGGGGCAGTGCGGAGGCGGGGACTGCGGTACTCAGCGCGAGGTGTCGAAGACCTCGTCGCGGGTGGTCGCGAGCGCGGACTCCAGTGCGCCGCGCAGCACGGGGTGTTCACGGACGTCGCCGACGACGAGCCGGGGGCGGGCCGCCGCCAGCTCCTCCAGCTCGGCCTGGACGAGGCCGCGCAGCACCTCGCCGCCTGCGGTCAGGGCGGAGCCGCTGAGGACGACGAGTTCGGGGTCGAGGACGGAGACGAGCGAGGCGAGACCGGTGGCGAGCCGGGTCGCGTAGGTCTGGAGCAGCTTGCGGTGGGGGCCGCCCGCGTGGTCGGCGGCCCGGGCGACGAGTTCGGCGGCGACCTCGGTGTAGGGCCCCGACGGTACGTCCTCGATGCCGAGTTCGCGGGCCAGCTTCGGCACCGCCTGGGAGCCGGCCAGCTCCTGGTAGCCACCGCTGTTGGCGCGGGTCACCTGGCGCACCAGGGGCGTGCCCGGCACCGGCAGGAAGCCGACCTCGCCGGCGCCGCCGGTCCAGCCGCGGTGCAGCCGGCCGCCGAGGACCAGGGCGGCGCCGAGGCCCTCCTGGTTCCACAGCAGCACGAAGTCCGCGTGGCCGCGGGCCGCGCCGAGCCGCTGTTCGGCGAGGGCGACGAGGTTGACGTCGTTCTCGTACTCCACCGGCATCGGCAGGGCGGCGGCGAGTTCGTCCAGCAGGGCGGGGGAGTGCCAGCCGGGCAGGTGGGAGGCGTAGCGCAGCCGCCCGGTGTTGGGGTCGAAGGCGCCCGGGGTGCCGATGACCAGCCGGTGCACGTCGGACCGGGCAAGACCGGCGGCCTTCACGGCACCGTCGAGCGCCCGCGTCACCTGCTCGACGACGGGGTGCTCGGGCACCCGCCCGGGGGTGGGAAGTTCGTACTCGCCGACCGTGCGCCCCGTGATGTCGGCGACGGCGGCGCGAATCCGGTGCGGGTTGACGTCGACCCCGGCGGCGTGGGCGGCGCCCGGATGGACCGCGTACAGCTGGGCGTTGGGGCCCGGCCGGCCCTCGCTGGTACCGGTGACCCGGACCAGTCCGGCCGCCTCCAGCCGGGCCAGCAGCTGGGAGGCGGTGGGCTTGGACAGTCCGGTGAGCTTGCCGATGCGGGTGCGGGACAGCGGCCCGTGCTCCAGCAGGAGGTCGAGGGCGGCGCGGTCGTTCATGGCGCGCAGGACGCGCGGGGTGCCCGGCGTACCGGCGGTTCCTGCCATGGGGTGCGACACCTGCCTTTCCGACTGCCCAGCTTTCCAGTGCTCTGTCCATGACGTCCAGCCTTGATCACCGGTCGCACGGAAGATCACTGTTAGGAAACTTTCCTATTGGCGTGGGAGGAACGTAAGCCCAGGACGAAGGGGGCGTCAATAGACAACGCCCCCGAGGCAACAGAGTCGTTACCTAGGGGGCGGGATGGTCTGGGGGCTCAGTTGCCGAGGAAGGGGGTGGTGTCGAGGGTGGGGTACGGCGCCGGGAGGGGGAGGGGGTCGCCGAGGGCGACTTTGGTGTCGGTCTTGTAGTAGGCATCGGTGGGGTCGTCACCGGGGAGGACGGGATCGGTGTAGCAATGGGCTGTCTTCGTATCGCGGTTGATCAGGACGTAGACGGGGATGCCGACGGCGGCATACGTGGCCGGCTTGGGGCCGGTGTCAACCGCGTGATTGGTCGACGTGACCTCGCCGACCAGAGTGACCATGTCGATGGGATACCAGCCCTTGTGGGCTTTCCGGTAGGCCTCGTCGAGGTCCGTCGGTGGGCGGTGCAGGACGTAGAAGTCCGGGATGACGAGAGCCATGGTGCTGCCGTCTTCGTATGAGCCCCGGTAGCCGTTGCCCATACCCGCCAGGCCGAGCCCTGCCGTGAAGAACTGGACGGTGAGTTTGAAGGCGCCGTCGTTGTGCTCGTGGTTCGGTTGCGGCGGCACGATGACCGTCCCCTCGACGTACTCGGGCCGAATCGGCGCCACGGACGCCTCCTCGAACGCGATCAACAGATCGATGGGGTCCTGCTCCGTCATGATCTTCTCCATGATCGGTTCGGCGCTCATCCCTGGTTCTCCTCGTCACGCTGATGCCAGGCTAAGCCCGCGTCGGGTGCCCCGGCAGAACGATGGGGCACCCCGTGCGCGCCCGGCGCCGGGATGCCCCACCTGTTCACTCGAACGAGTGTGCTGAACCGTTCCGCTCGCCCGGCGTCACTTCCTCGGCTGGCGCTGCGTGACGACTGGGGATGCCGACAGGGACTGCGGCGAGGTGTCGTTGGAGAAGGCCGACGGAGGTGCGACCGAGGCCGACGGGTCCGGGGTCTCCTCCTCGTCCGCCGGGGCCGGCAGGCCGCCCACGATCCGGATGCCCGCGGCGTCGAAGGCCTGCTTGACGCGCCAGCGCAGCTCGCGCTCGACGCCCACCGACTTGCCGGGCATGGTCCTGGCGGAGAGCCGGATCACCATGGAGTCGATCAGCACGCTGTCCAGGCCGAGCACCTCGACCGGACCCCACAGCCGCTCGCTCCAGGGCTCCTCCTTGCCCATCTGCTCGCCGACCTCCGCGAGCGCCGTCTTCAGCCGGTCCAGGTTCTCGCTCGGCCGCACGGTCACGTCGACCGCCGCGGTCGCCCAGCCCTGGGAGAGGTTGCCGATCCGCTTGACCTCGCCGTTGCGGACGTACCAGATCTCGCCGTTGTCGCCGCGCAGCTTGGTCACGCGCAGACCGACCTCGATGACCTCACCGGTGGCCACGCCCGCGTCGACCGTGTCGCCGACGCCGTACTGGTCCTCCAGGATCATGAACACGCCGGAGAGGAAGTCGGTGACCAGGTTCCGGGCGCCGAAACCGATCGCGACACCGGCGACACCGGCGGAGGCCAGCAGCGGCGCCAGGTTGATCTTGAAGGTGGACAGCACCATCAGCGCGGCCGTGCCGAGGATCAGGAAGCTCGTCATCGACCGCAGGACCGAGCCGATCGCCTCCGAGCGCTGCCGGCGCCGCTCCGTGTTGACGAGCAGACCGCCCAGCGAGGTCTGGTCGACCGCCTGCGCGGTGCGGTTCATCCGCGCGATCAGCTTGGTGATCGCCCGCAGCACCACCGCTCTCAGCGCGACCGCGATCACCACGATCAGCACGATCTGCAGAGCCATCGCGAGCCAGGTGGACAGGTTCTGCTGCACCCAGCTCGCCGCGTTCGTCGCGTTCTCCTGTGCGTCGCGAAGCGTCGGCACAACCGGTGTCGTCGAATCCGAGGGGGACGGGGACGGTGACGCGCCGGCGGCCAGCAGGACGGCGGGCAAGGACACGGCAGATACCTCCATGGTGCTGCGCGGTCCGGTCCGGTGAGGCGGGCAAGATCACGAAAAGGACACCGGACAGACCGAACCAACACACTATCGGTGGATTGTGTGTGCCCGCGCCGACCCGTAATGGACAGAGTCGGCCCACCTGGGCTTGAGCAGGCCGCGATCCGGGGGACACATCAGGTGTGGTCGAAAACACTCCCAGCCCGTTACCGGGACATGGTGGCGCGTTCACCAGGCATGAGGGGAGACTGACTGCAGATCGTCCCGGCGCGAGCCACGCGCCGCCGACGCCCAAGGAGGCACCCGTGCCGCATGTCCTGGTCCTCAACGCGTCGTACGAGCCGCTCGGCGTCGTACCGCTCCGCCGCGCGCTCGTCCTCGTCCTGGAGAACAAGGCCGTCTCCCTCGAGGAATCCGGCGCCTATATGCACAGCGCAACCGTCACAGTCCCCGCACCCAGCGTGGTCCGGCTCAAGCGATTCGTACGGGTTCCCTACCGGGGGCCCGTTCCTCTCACCCGCAGGGCGCTGTTCGCCCGCGACGGGGGCCGGTGCATGTACTGCGGTGGCGTCGCAACCAGCGTCGACCACGTCATCCCGCGCAGCCGCGGGGGCAAACACGTGTGGGACAACGTGGTGGCGTCCTGCCGCCGCTGCAACCACGTGAAGGCCGACCGCCACCTCGTCGAGATCGGCTGGCGGCTGCGCCACAAACCCGCCCCGCCCACCGGTCTGGCCTGGCGCATCATCGGGACCGGACACAGGGACCCGCGCTGGCTGCCCTACTTGCAGCCGTACGGCGCGGACGACGCTCTGGCCCGGATCGACGGCATCTCCGCATAGCCGATCCGGGCCTGTTGTGTGTCCGGGGGAGGCCGTGACCGGCACGGCCGTCACCTGAGCGGGAGAGGGTGACGGCCGTGAGCGCGGGCGGGTGCCGGACGGACCGACGGTCAGGCGCGGGGACCTTCGGGGCGCGCCCCGCGTACGGCGTACAGCGCGGCGCCCACAGTGAACGCGGCCAGCGCCGCCGCCCAGGCGCCCGGTTGCGCGCCCGGCTGCATCGGCCACGCCCACACCGCCACCGCGCGCCCGTGCGCCCCCGAGGAGCCCAGGTACACGGCCGTCACGTAGCCGAACGCGGGCAGCCAGCTCAGCCGCGCCCCGAGCAGGACGGCCGCGCCCGCCGTGACCCCCGTGCAGCCGAGCGTGTTGCGGATCACCGCCGGCGGCCCGAAGGTCTCCGGGTGCCCGAGCACCGCCAGCGGCAGCAGCACCGCCGCGAGGGCGGTCAGCACGGCCAGCTGCACCAGCCTGCGGGGCCACCAGGGCCGTACGGCCGTCCGGTCCAGTTCGTCCGAGGCCGAGTACAGGCTCGTACCGATCACGGCCGCCGCCAGCAGCGGCGCCAGGGCGACGATCGGCACCCGGCGGTCGGGGTCGAGATACGTGTCCAGACGGGCGGCGGCCCACACGGCGAAGGCGGTGGTGCCGAGGAGCGCGGCCAGGGTGAGGGGCAGGGCCCGGGAGCGGGCGTAGAGGAGGGGGCCGGTCACAGGGTCGGCACCTCGTTCAGGCCGGCGCAGGTGCCCGCCGCCGCGAAGTACGCCGAGAGCCAGTCGCGGCGCTCCTCGTCGCCCATCGCGGCGAGACGGGCGCGGGCCGCGCGCCGCTTCTCGAACTCCGCGCGCTGGGCCGGGGTGCCCCGGGCGTACAGCCGGTCGAAGTGCTCCTCGGCGGGACTGGGGGCAAGGTAGTGCTCCACGGCGTCGTCGGTCAGGTACACCCGCGAGCGCATCTCGCCGTCGCACTCGCCGTGGCCGCTCAGCGCGGCCACCGACTGCCACGCGAACCCCTCGGGATCGGTGAGCCGCCCCCGTACGAGGGACCAGCCCATCGGCGTGAGGTTCGGCAACTCGGCCTCGCCGCGCCTCGGAGCCCCCCGGCGGTCCTCCCACCGCACGGGCAGATTCCGTACCCCTTCCAGCTTCCCGGTGACACCCGCCAGCGCCTTGGACACCTGCGGCAGCAGCCCCGCGTACCGGGCGTTGACGCAGACCGCCGGAGTGACGGTGGTGTCGCACACCTGGCGGCGGGCGAGCGGGTCGGTGTGCCACAGGCCGTCGCCGGTCTGGACGAGCAGCGCGCCCGCGGCCGTCGCGGCGGCCAGCGGAAGCAGGGCACCGGCCCGGCGCCGGGCCGCGTACGCCAGCACCGCGGCCGCCGCCAGACCCGCCGTCCACACCGCCATCGCCACCGGCTGCCACCACAGGGGGACCGAGCCGTCCACGACCGGGAACGCCGGGTCGAGGTGACGGCCGGGGCCCTCCCGGCTCATCGTCACGACGCCGAGCCCCACGTACCCGGCCATCGCCAGCAGCGGGGCCGCGAGCCGCGACGGCACCGCGCGCCCCACCACGTGCCCCACGAGCACGGCCGACGCCGAGGCCACCACGTCCCCGGGCACCAGCGCGAGGTGCGGCCGGTCGCCGAGGGCGTACGGCCAGGTGGCGAGCAGGGCCAGGCCCACGGCGAGCAGCTGGCCGACGGCCACCCAGACGGCGACGGGCAGGGCCGAGGCCAGGAACCGGGCGAGCGGCGGACGTACCGCCGTCGTCAGCAGTTCCCCGGTACGGCGCCGGCGCTCCCGCCCGCCCTGCCAGCAGCCCGCGGCGGCCGCCAGGGGTACGACGAGCAGCTGGGCGTTGTGCAGTTCGGCCGCCGTCTCCGCCCAGCCGCCCTGCCAGCGCGCCGAGGAGGCGGCCAGCAGCACGCCGAGCGTCAGGACGACGGCGGCCCCGGCCCAGGGGGCGAAACCGCGGACGGTCTCCGCGCGCAGGGGATGCCCGGTGACCGTCCGGACGGGCGAGAGAACCGTCATCGTGCCGCCCCCGCCCCCGCCGCCGCGGTCCGGTGCGCCCGCAGCGCCGCCGTGTAGCCGCGCTCGATCGGATGGTCGCCGGGGCCGTCCGAGCTCTCACCGAGAGCGGTGAGCATGTTCGGGGTGCCCTGGTAGGCGATCCGGCCCGCGTCGACGAGGGTGACATCCGTGCAGGCGGCGGCCACGTCCTCGACCAGGTGCGTGGAGACGATCACTGCGGCGGAGGTGCCCAGTTCGCGCAGCAGCGCACGGAATTCGACGCGCTGCTCGGGGTCCAGCCCGGCGGTGGGTTCGTCGAACAGCAGCACGCTCGGCTCGTTGACGATGGCCTGGGCGATGCCGACCCGGCGGACCATGCCACCGGACAGCGTCCGGATCTTCGCGTCGACGCGGTCCGCGAGGCCGACCCGGGCCACCGCGTGTTCCACCGCCGCCGGGACGCGGTCGGCGGGCAGCTCCTTCAGCCACGCCACGTACGCCACGAACTCGCGCACCGTGAAGCCCGGGTAGTAGCCGAACTCCTGCGGCAGGTAGCCCAGTCGGCGACGGATCTCGGCCCGCTCACGGTGGTCCGCGCTGTCCCGCCCGAGGATCTCCACCCGCCCGCCGGACGGCCGGGCCACCGTGGCCAGCACCCGGATCAGCGAGGTCTTCCCGGCCCCGTTCGGCCCGAGCAGCCCGTGCACACCGGTACCGAGCTCCAGGTCGAGGGAGTCGAGGGCGATCGTCTTTCGGTGCCGGACCCGCAGGCCGGTCACACGGAGGGAACTCAAGGGGTCTCCAGCAGGGAACTCAAGGGATCTCCGAAGGGAGTCCGGGAAGGGATGAAGCCGAGCGGGATGTGAGGGTGCGTCGCAGGGAGCGGGGGAGCGGGGGAGCGGGGGAGCCGGGGAGCGAGGGAGCGACGGCGCGGCTCAGCCGCGGAGCAGGCGGTCGTAGGCCGGGCGGCGGGCCGCCAGCAGTACGGCGCCCAGGACGGCCGCGGCCGCCCAGACGCCCTGCGCACCGGCTCCGTCGAGGCAGCGGGAGAGCTGCTCGGCGAGCCGTGCGCCGGCCTCGCCGCCCGGCGCGGCGGGCATCGGCGCGAGGACGGCGCACAGCCAGCCCCCCGCCGTGACGCCGGCCGCCGTCCGGCAGCCGACGAAGGAGGCCAGGGCCAGCGAGCCCAGCGTCAGCGCCAGCCCGGGCAGTAGCCAGGCCGCGGCCGCCGGGGCCCCCGAGGCGGGCAGCAGCACTCCGGCGAGGGTCAGCAGCGGCAGGCTCACGCCGAGGACGGTCGCCGTCCGGATCAGCGCCAGCCGCAGCCCGCCGCCCGGGGTGGCCGCGGCGACCTCGTACAGCGGGTCGGCGTGCGGCCCGTAGGACAGCGCCACCCCCGCGACGGGCACGACCGGCGCGACGGCCAGCAGCAGCGCCCGCGCACCGGCGAACCCGCCCCCGTGACCCAGGACCACGGCACCCACCGCCACCACGAGCACGGCGGGCAGCCACGCCCCGCGCACGGCGGGCCCGGAAGCCCACAGAAGCCGGCCGAGCCGGCCGAGCCGGCCGAGCCGACCGAGTGCCGGGCCACGGAGGACGGCACGAGGACGCCCCGGCACGGACGCCCCCGCGGACACCGACTCCCGCAGCACCGCCTCCCGCAGCACCGCCTCCCGCAGCACCGCCTCCCGTACCTCCGCCAGCACCGCGCCCGCCGCCGTCCCCCGTACGGCGGCGGACACCCGGGCCGCGCAGCTCGCGCAGAGTTCCAGATGTCTGTCCAGGGACCACGCGTCCGGTTCCGGGAGGGAGCCGTCGGCGTAGCGGGTGGCGAGGTCGTCGGTGGCGTGCCAGGCCTGTGCGTCGCCGTTCCTCTTGCTGTTCCTCTTGCTGTTCCTCTTGCCGTTCGTCATGGCGTTCGTCATGCCGGGCCTCCCGCCGGGGTCGGGTTCAACTGGGCGAGAGCCGAGCGCAGTTCGGCGCGGGCACGTCGGGCGCGGGACTTGACCGTGCCCTCGGGTATGCCGAGCAGCCGGGCCGCCTCACGCGTGCTCAGCCCGTCGACGACGGTCGCGCGCAGCACCTCGCGCAGCTCGGGGGAGATCCGGTCGAGGGCGGTGCCGACGTCGCCGTACTCGAGACCGGCCAGCACCCGGTCCTCGGCGGAGGGCGCGGCGCCGGTGTCGTACCGGCCGGCCGGCTCCGCCTCCAGCGGCGGGCCCGCCACCCGCGCGGCCCGCTCCTGTGCCCGCCGCGCGTCGACCAGCCGGCGCGCCGCGATCGTCCACAGCCAGCCGCCGGCCTCCTGCCCGCGATGCCCGGCCGCCGACCGCCACACGGTCACGAAGGTGTCCTGCAGTACCTCCCGTACGACCTCCGGATCGGCACAGCGCCGCGTCAGCCGCGCGTGCAGCCACCCCGCGTGCCGGTCGTACAGGTCGGCCAGCGCCGCCGGATCCCCCGCCGCGACGGCCCGCAGCAGCGCCGCGTCCCCGTCCCCGTCGTCCGTCTCCCGGTGGCCCCCCATGGGGCGGAACAGTCTCACACCCTGTCTATCGAACGGCCGCCCGGCGCCGGATCACGGCGCGTGTGCATCCGTGCTCCGCCGGTCCCGGGAGTGTCGCCGCCCTCATGGGGTAGGCCTGCGGTAATCCATTCAGAAGCACTACTCGACAAGGAGGCCCCCGTGGCCGCACCGGCTCAGCTCTCCGTCCCGGCCCAGTGGAAACCCGTGGCGGCACTGTCCGCCGAGACCGACGAGGGTCCTCTGTGCGCGTTCAGCGCGGAGAGCGCCTACGCGCAGGCGCCGCTGACCAGCGAACCGCCGCTGCCCGACGCCGAACCCCTGACCAGTGAGCCGCCGCTCGCCGACGCCGCCCCGCTGACCAGCGAGTCCGACCCGGTACCCGGCTTCTTCGGCCCGGGGCTGTAGATGGCCGCGGCGCACGACGCCGAGGAGCTGTCCCGGCTCGCCGAGCTGCACGGAGTCGCCACCTCCTACAGCCCGTCCCCGGACCGCACGGTCGCGGTCCCTGCCTCCGCCGTGGTCGCCGCCCTGACCGCCCTCGGCGTCGACGCGGGCACCCCCGACGCCGTACACGCCGCACTCGCCGAGCGGGAACGCGAACTGCGCGAGCGGCTGCTGCCGCCCACCGTGGTCCGCTGGACCGGCCCGGACGACGGCGTCACCGGCCCACCCGCCCGCGACACCCGCCTCGACCCCCTCGCCGCCCTGCCGCCCGGCACCCGCCTGCGCGTCGAGACCGAGCAGGGGGAGGTACGGGACCGGGCCGAGGACCTGCCCGCCGGTGTCCACCGGGTGAGCGCCACCGCCCCCGACGGCCGCACCGGGCACGCCCACCTCATCGTCGCCCCGGACCGGCTGCCCGCCCCCGCCACCCGCTCCTACGGCCTCCTCGTCCAGCTGTACTCGCTGCTCTCCCGCCGCTCCTGGGGCATGGGCGACCTCGGCGACCTCGCCGAACTGGCCGGCTGGGCCGGACGCACCGCCGGGGCCGGGTTCGTGCAGGTCAACCCGTTGCACGCGGCCGTACCGGGCGCCCCGACCGACCCGTCGCCGTACCGGCCCTCCTCGCGCCGCTTCCCCGACCCGGTGCACCTGCGGATCGAGGACGTCCCCGAGTTCGCGTACGTCGCCGACCGGGACCGCGTCCGCGTCCTGCTGGAGCGCGCCGAGCGGCTGCGCGCCGACGTCCTCGACAAGGGCGCCCTCATCGACCGGGACGCCGTGTGGGAGCTGAAGCGGGACGCCCTGGAACTGGTCGTCCAGGTTCCGCTCGGGCCGGGCCGCCAGGCCGCCTACGACGCCTTCCGCGCCGCCGAGGGGCAGGCCCTGGAGGACCACGCCACCTGGTACGCCCTCGCCGAGACCCACGGCTCCGACTGGTACGGCTGGCCCGAGGCGCTGCGCGACCCGCGCTCCGCGGAGACCGCCCGCGCGCGCTCCGCGCTGGCGGACCGCGTCGACTTCCACACCCGCCTCGCCTGGCTCACCGACGGCCAGCTCCGCGCCGCCCAGCGCGCCGCCCGGGAGGCCGGGATGCCCGTCGGGATCGTGCACGACCTCGCCGTCGGCGTACATCCGGGCGGCGCGGACGCCTGGGCGCAGCAGGACCACTTCGCCGCCGGCATGTCGGTCGGTGCCCCGCCCGACGCCTTCAACGCCCGCGGCCAGGACTGGGGGCTGCCGCCCTGGCGCCCCGACCGCCTCGCCGCCTCCGGCCACGCCCCCTACCGCCACCTCCTGCGCGCCCTCTTCCGCTACGCCGGCGCCCTGCGCATCGACCACGTCATGGGCCTGTTCAGGCTCTGGTGGGTCCCCCAGGGCAGCCCGCCCACCGAAGGCACCTACGTCCGTTACGACGCCGACGCCATGCTCGCCCTCCTCGCCCTGGAGGCCTCCCGCGCCGGGACCGTGGTGATCGGCGAGGACCTGGGCACGGTGGAGCCCGGGGTGCGTGAGACGCTGCACCGGCACGGGGTGCTCGGCACCTCCGTGCTGTGGTTCGAACGGGACTGGGAGGGCGACGGCCACCCGCTGCCGCCCGAGCGCTGGCGCGCCGACTGCCTGGCCACCGCCACCACCCACGACCTGCCGCCCACCGCCGCCCGCCTCACCGGCGAACACGTCGACCTGCGCGACCGCCTCGGCCTGCTCACCCGCTCCGCCGCCGTGGAGCGCGCGGAGGCCACCGCCGACACGGCGGAGTGGCTCGCCCTGCTGGGCAGCCTCGGCCTGCTCGACGACCCCGCGGCCACCGGCTCCGGTCCCGCCGCGGGCCTCTCGCCGTCCCCCGGCTCCGGCTCCGAGGAGGAGGCGGAGATCCAGGCCGTCCACCGCTTCCTGCTGCGCACCCCGGCCCGCCTGATCGGCGTCTGGCTCCCCGACGGCATCGGCGACCGCCGCCCGCAGAACCTCCCCGGCACCTGGGACCAGTACCCGAACTGGCGGCTGCCGGTCGCCGACGCGGACGGCAGGCCGGTGAGCCTGGAGGAACTGACCGCTTCGCCCAGGATGCGGGCATTGCTGGATGTTCTCCGGCGCGGTCAGGGGGCGTGAGCCGTCGCGAAAGGCGGAGAAGGCTTGTACGGGACCCCGGACGCGCGCCCTTCCGGGTGATTCGCTAACTTGAGACCGTGGACAAGAAGAACGCCCTGCGCGCCGGCGCCCTGGCCGCCGGTACGACGCTGATGATGCTGCTCATGTCGTCCCCTGCCCTCGCGCTGACCCGCGACGACGGCGACGACCCCGGCCATGGTCTGAGCGCCATCGAGACCGTGGGTCTGTACGTGGTGGCCCCGGTGGTGCTGTTCCTGGTGATCGCCGGCCTGGTCATGGTCCTGGACCGGTCCAAGATCCGGGTCACGAAGGGCGCCGCGTCCAAGGCCGGCGCGAAGGCCTGACCGACCCGGTCCGGACCGACACTCCTGTCCGGTCGGATCGTCGATCCTGACCGGACCCCTGATCGTTTTGCCGAGGGCGCCTGTCCTCCCCTCAGTACGCGCGCGACGCCGCCGTACGCCGGGTGAGGACGGCGCCTCGGTGTTTTCCCGGCCGGCTCCGGCGACCCGTCCGCGATCGAGGCGGCCCTGTCCCGGCATCTCGGCCGCCGGGACCGAGGCGCAGTCACTCCGTGAACCGGCTTTCGCCCACGGCTACTTGATCGCCGTGCGCAGCAGTTCCCGCAACAGGCCGGCCAGTTGGCCGGCCTGTTCGTCGTCGAGGCCGGACAGGGCGTCCCGCTGTTCCGCGAGGCCGGCGCCGACGGCCTCGTCGGTCAGCCGCAGCCCCTCCTCGGTGAGGGTCACGCGCAGGGCGCGCCGGTCGTGCGGGTCGGGGGAGCGGCGCAGCAGCCCGGCCCGCTCCAGCTTGTCGAGGCGGCCGGTCATCCCGCCGGTGGTGAGCATGAGGGTCGAGGACAGTTCGCGGGGCGAGAGGGTGTACGGCTCGCCGGAGCGGCGCAGGGTGGCCAGGACGTCGAACTCGCCCCGGGAGATGCCGTAGGGCTCGTAGGCCTTCTCCACGCGGTCGCCCATCGCGCGCGACAGCCGGTAGATCCGGCCGAAGACCTCCATCGCCCGGGTGTCGAGGTCGGGCCGTACCTGCGCCCACTGGTCGATGATCGCGTCGACGGGGTCCGTGTGCTGCTGCATGCGCAGAGTATCCGCCCGGGTCAGGTCGTCCGCAAGAAAGTGGCTTGACGTTAAGTAGCTTAGTAGTAAGCTTGTTTCCTGCTCGCCTGTTCGGCTTCTTCCGGAAGGGTGCCTCTCATGGCCACCAGTCGCGCCGCCCGCCCCGCCCTGATCGCCGTCACCGCCCTGGCCCCCGCCTCCTGGGGCACCACCTACTTCGTCACCACCGAGTTCCTGCCGCCGGACCGGCCGTTGTTCACCGGCCTGATGCGGGCCCTGCCGGCCGGGCTGCTGCTGCTCGCCCTGTCTCGCACGCTGCCGCGCGGCGCCTGGTGGGGGAAGGCGGCCGTGCTGGGCGCGCTGAACATCGGCGCGTTCTTCCCGCTGCTGTTCCTGTCCGCGTACCGGCTGCCGGGCGGCATGGCGGCGGTCGTCGGCTCGGTGGGCCCGCTGTTCGTGGTCGGGCTCTCGGCGGTGCTGCTCGGACAGCGGGCCACCGTCCGCTCGGTGCTCACCGGGATCGCGGCCGCGTTCGGTGTCAGCCTCGTGGTGCTGAAGGCCGCCGGGGCTCTGGACCCGATCGGCGTGCTGGCGGCCCTCGCCTCCACCGCGTCGATGTCCACCGGCACGGTCCTCACCAAGAAGTGGGGCCGGCCCGAGGGGGTCGGCCCGCTCGCCCTGACCGGCTGGCAACTGACCGCGGGCGGCCTGCTCATCGCCCCGCTCGCCCTGCTCGTCGAGGGGGCCCCGCCCGCCCTGGACGCCCCGGCGATCGGCGGCTACCTCTACCTCGCGCTGGGCAACACGGCGGTGTCGTACTGGCTCTGGTTCCGTGGCATCGGCCGCCTGACCGCCACCCAGGTCACCTTCCTCGGCCCGCTCTCCCCGCTGACCGCCGCCGTCGTCGGCTGGGCGGCCCTCGGCCAGGCGCTCACCCCGGTCCAGCTGGCGGGCATGGCGCTGGCGTTCGGCGCGACGATCGCCGGACAGCTGGGAGGCAGGTCCGGGAAGGCCTCGCAATCGTTCAGTTCCGCTGAAAAGAAGGTCCAGGAGGTTTCGATGGACGTGACAGGTCCGGCGCTGCGACGGTAGTTCCACGCCGATCGCCCAGCAGAAAGGACCTTCGTGGCCCTGGCCCACCGGAAGACCCTCGCCACCCTCACCACCACCCTCACCCGTACGAGCCCGAGGACGGCCTCCGTCCTCGGGCTCACCTGTGCCGCGCTCGCCACGGTCGTCTGGTCCGGCAGCTTCGTGACGTCGCGCGCGCTGCACGACAGCGTCCCGCCCGTCCAGCACGCCTTCTGGCGCTGGGTGATCGCCCTCCTCGCCGTCGCCCCCTTCGGTGCCCGGCAGGCGTGGCGGCAGCGGGCGCGCTTCCGTCGGCACGGCCGCTACGTCCTCCTGGCCTCGCTGTCCGGCGTGGCCGTCTACAACACCCTCGTCAACCAGGCCGGGTTGACCACCCCGGCCGCCAGCATGGGCATGATCATGGCCGCCTCGCCGGTGCTCATGGCCGCGTTCGAGCGGCTGGGCGGGGTACGGCTCGGCGCGCGGCGGACCGCCGGACTGCTGACGGCCTGCGCGGGCGTCGTGCTGCTCATGGGCGGCGGGGCGGGCTTCGGCGCGGGCGACCTGTGGATGATCGCCGCGTCCTGCTCCTTCGCCGGCTACAGCGCCCTGCTCCGCCGCCGTCCCGCCGAACTCGGCGGCGCCGCCTTCCTGTTCACGACCTTCCTGCTCGGCATCGTCATGCTGCTGCCCCTCCAGGCGGTCAGCCTCGCCGTCCAGGGCGGTTTCCGGCCGACGCCCGGCACCCTCCTGCCGCTGCTGTACGTCGGCGTGGTCTCCTCGGCGGTCGCCTTCTTCGCCTGGAACAAGGCCATCGCGCTGATCGGCGCCACCCGCGCGGGGATCGTCTACTACCTCCAGCCCGTGTGCGTGGCCCTGCTGTCCCGGGTGCTGCTCGGCGAGGCCACCGGACCTCGCCAACTCCTGTGCATGGCCCTCATCCTGGGCGGCGTCATGCTGGGTGCGGGATCCCGGGGATCCCGCGAATGACGGGACGGCCGTACCGCAGGCCGGGCGGGGCGGCGTCGGCCTGCGTGTAGCGTGCGGCCATGGCCGAGTGGGACCTGAGGAAGCTGCGGATCCTGCGCACCCTGCGCGAACGGGGCACCGTCACCGCGACCGCCGAGGCCCTGCACATGACCCCCTCCGCCGTCTCCCAGCAGCTCACCAACCTCTCCCGGCAGCTCGGGGTCCCCCTGCTGGAGGCCCACGGACGCCGGGTACGGCTCACCGACGCGGCCCGGCTGGTGCTGCGGCACGCGGAGGGCGTGTTCGAGCAACTGGAGCGTGCTGACGCGGAGTTGACGGCATACGCTCAGGGGGAGGCTGGCGAGGTGCGCGTCGGCGCCTTCTCCACGGCGGTGCCCGCCCTCGTCGTACCGGCCGTACGGGCGCTGCGCCGCACCCACCCGGGCGTGAGTGTGCGCGTGCGGGAGGCGGAGGCCGCCGAGGCCTACGAGCTGCTGGCCGCCGGGGAGGTCGACCTGGCCCTGTCTCTCGCGGCCCAGGCTCCGAGCGCCGCCGACCCCCGCTTCACCCGGATCCCCCTCCTCGCCGACCCACTGGACATCGCCCTGCCCCCGGACCACCCCCTCGCCGGCGCACCCGGCCCGACCCTCACGGATCTCGCCGCCGAGCCATGGATCTTCGGCGGCAGCGGCCCCTGGTCCGACATCACCCGCCGCGCCTGCGAGGCCGCCGGCTTCAGCCCCCACCAGGGCCACTCGGCCTCCGGCTGGACCGCGATCCTCGCCATGGTGGAGGCGGGGATGGGCGTGGCCCTGGTGCCGAGGATGGTGGCGGGCCGCCGGGACGGGGTGGTCCTGCGCGAGCTGTCCGCGGACCGGCCGGTCCGGCACGTGGTGGCGGCTGTGCGCAGGGGCGCGGAGGCGGGAGCGGCCGTGGCCAGGGTGCTGGGGGCCCTGCGGGCGGCGGCGGAGGACTCCACGGGCTGACACCTCCCTCGGCCCGTCCACGCCGGGCTGCTGGCCGTCCGGGCACAGGTGCGGAAGGATCGCGGACGCCAGGACGCCAGGACGCCAGGACGCCAGGACACCGGGACACCGGGGCGCCAGGAAGCCAGGACACCGGGACGACGAACGGAAGCGCCCATGACCGCCGAGAGCTGCGCGAGCTGCGGCGACCCCCTCCCGGCGCGCGCCGGGAGGCGTGGCCGTGGCTCCGTGTACTGCTCCGCCGCGTGCCGGCAGAAGGCGTACCGGGAACGGCGACACGGTCACGGTGACGACGGTGTGCAGGGCCTGATCGAAGCCATCGGGCGGCAGGTGGAGGCGTTGCCGCCCGCACCGCCGGCCGCGCTCTACACCGGGGTGACCGAGCTGTCCTCCTCCGTCGCCCGGCTGCGGCGCATCGCCCGCACGGCCAAGGACACGGCCGCGGATTCCGTCACGCCCCCGGCCGTTACGCAACAGCCCGTCACGCGCGCGGGCGTCACGGAAAACCCGGCCACACCCCGTTCCGTCACGCAGAACCCCGTTACGGAAACCCCCGTCCCCGCCGGGAACGCCCTCACCGAGACCGACTTCGCCGCGCTCGCCGAGTCCCAGCGGCGCGAGATCCGCGCCCACTGCTACCGCATGACGGGCTCGTACGACGACGCCGAGGACCTCGTGCAGGAGACCTTCCTGCGGGCCTGGCGGGCGCGGGACGGATATCAGGGCCGGGCGAGCGCCCGCACCTGGCTGTACCGCATCGCCACCAACGCCTGCCTGGACTTCCAGCGCCGTACCGCGCGCAGACCGCAGCGGTACGAGCCGCTGCCGGGGATGGAGCACGGCGGCGGGGAGCCGCCCGCCCGGATCACCTGGCTGCAGCCCTGCCCCGACGACGACCTGCCCGACACCGCCGCCGAATCGCGCGAGACCGTGGAACTGGTGCTGCTGGCCGCCCTCCAGCACCTGCCCGCCCGGCAGCGGGCCGCGCTCGTGCTGCGGGACCTGCTCGGGCTCACGGCCGCCGAGACCGCGCAGGCCCTCGACACCTCCGTGGCCTCGGTCAACAGCGCGCTGCAACGCGCCCGGCCCGCCCTGCGCGGCCACCTGCCCGCGAACCGCACCGACTGGACGGCCGCCCCGCCCACCGAGGCCCAGCGGCGGACGCTCCAGCGGTACATGGCCGCCGCCGAGCGGCTCGACTTCGCCGCCATGACCGAGCTGCTCCACGAGGACGTCGTCCTCACCATGCCGCCCAACCCGTTCTGGTTCGTGGGCCGCGACGCCCTGCTCGGCTTCCTGCGCCCCAGTCTCACCCCGGACTCGCCGATGTTCCTCGGCCACTGGCGTCACCTGCCCGCCCGCGCCAACGGCCTGCTCGCCGCCGGGGGGTACGTGCGCCGGCCCGGTACGAACGTCTACCGCGCGCAGGTGCTGGACGTGCTCCGCTTCGACGGCGACGGGGACCGCGTCGTGGAGATCACGTCTTTCGAGCCCCACCTCTTCCCCGCGTTCGGACTGCCCCTGCGCCTGTGAGCGACGACCGGCGATGAGCGATGAGCGATGAGCCAGGAGAGGCGCGTGCGTCTGTATCCCCGACACGTACAGCACACGCTCGCCCTCACCAAGGAGTTCCCCATGCTGCTGACCGACAGGAACGCGATCGTCTACGGCGCCGGCGGCTCGATCGGCTCCGCCGTGGCCCGTGCCTTCGCCGCCGAAGGCGCCCGCGTCCATCTCGCCGGACGCACCCGCGAGACGCTGGACGCCGTCGCCGCGGACATCACCGCGGCCGGCGGGCAGGCCGAGGCCGCCGTCGTCGACGCGTGCGACGAGGCCGCCGTGGAGGACCACGCGGCCGGCGTCGGCACCATCGACATCTCCTTCAACCTCGTCACCCGCGGTGACGTGCAGGGCAGGCCGCTGACCGAGATGTCCGCGGACGACTTCCTGCGGCCCGTCGTCGGCGGCCTCCGCGCCAACTTCCTCACCGCCCGCGCCGCCGCGCGCCGCATGGCCGAACGGGGCTCCGGCGTGATCCTCACCCTCAACAGCGGCTCCGCGCACGGCAGCCCGATGATGGGCGGTACGGGTCCGGCGGACGCGGCCATCGACACGCTCGTGCGCAACCTGGCCATGGAGCTCGGGCCGCGTGGTGTACGGGCGGTGGGGATGTGGGCCGCCGGGGTGCCCGAGACGTTCTCGGAGGAGAAGCTCAAGGCGGTCAACCCCGACGTGAGCCTCGACGGGCTCCTCGACCACCTCGCGGGCATGCGCATGACCCGGCGCAACCCCACCCTCGCCGAGATCACCGCCACGGCAGTCTTCCTCGCCTCCGACCACGCGGCCGGCCTCACCGGCACCTTCGTCAACGTCACCGGCGGCATGGTCCCGCGCTGACTCCAGCCGGCCGGCACCGGACACCACCGGCCGAGGACATGGGAAAGGGCGCCCGGTACGACACCGGGCGCCCTCCCACGTGACGACGGTTACGCGGTCGCCGCGTCCGCCGCCTGGGCCTTCAGCGCGCGCTCGATGCCCGCGCGGGACTCCGAGACGAGCCGGCGCAGCGCGGCGTTCGGCTCGGCCGCGGACAGCCAGGCGTCGGTCCGGGTCAGGGTCTCCTCGGACACCTGGACGGACGGGTACAGGCCGATCGCGATCTGCTGGGCGATCTCGTGCGAACGCGCGTCCCAGACGTCCTTGAGGACCGCGAAGTACTTCTCCGCGTACGGCGCGATCAGCTCACGCTGGTCGGTCTGCACGAAGCCGCCGATGACGGCCTCCTGCACGGCGTTCGGCAGCTTGTCGGAGTCGATGACCGACGCCCACGCCTCCGCCTTGGCCTCCTCGGTCGGGCGGGCGGCCCGTGCGGTGGCCGCGTGCCGCTCACCGGCGGCCGTCCTGTCCCGCTCGTACTCGGCCGCGATCTCCGCCTCGTCGAACCGGCCGACCGCCGCGAGCCGCTCCACGAACGCCCAGCGCAGCTCCGTGTCGACGGCCAGGCCCTCGACCGTGTGGGTGCCGTCGAGCAGGCTCTCGAGGAGGTCCAGCTGCTCCGGCGTGCGCGCGGTCGCCGCGAACGCCCGCGCCCAGGCCAGCTGGTGGTCGCTGCCCGGCTCGGCCGCACGCAGATGGGCCAGCGTGGCGTCGGTCCAGCGGGTCAGCAGGGCCTCACGGGCGGCCGGGTCGGCGTACAGGTCGATCGCCAGCTTCACCTGGCGCTGCAGCGACTGCACCACGCCGATGTCGGACTCCTTGCCGATGCCGGACAGCACGAGCGACAGGTAGTCGCGGGCCGGCATCTCGGCGTCGCGGGTCATGTCCCAGGCCGACGCCCAGCACAGGGCGCGCGGCAGGGACGCCTCGAAGTCGCCGAGGTGCTCGGTGACGGCCTTCAGCGACTCCTCGTCCAGGCGGACCTTGGCGTACGACAGGTCGTCGTCGTTGAGCAGGATCACCGCGGGACGGCGCTTGCCGGCCAGCTGCGGCACGGCGGTCAGCTCGCCGTCGACGTCCAGCTCGACGCGCTCGGTGCGCACCAGTTTGCCGCTCGCCGCGTCGAGGTCGTAGAAGCCGATCGCGATGCGGTGCGGGCGCAGGATCGGCTCGCCCTTGGCACCGGCGGGCAGCGCCGGGGCCTCCTGGCGGACGGAGAAGGCGGTGATGACACCGTTCGCGTCGGTGGCGACCTCGGGCCGCAGGATGTTGATGCCGGCCGTCTGCAGCCACTTCGTCGACCAGGTCTTCAGGTCGCGCCCGGAGGTCTCCTCCAGGGCGCCCAGCAGGTCGGACAGGCGCGTGTTGCCGAACGCGTGCGCCTTGAAATAGGCCTGCACGCCCTTGAAGAACTCGTCCATGCCGACGTACGCGACGAGCTGCTTGAGGACGGAGGCGCCCTTGGCGTACGTGATGCCGTCGAAGTTGACGAGCACGTCGTCCAGGTCGCGGATGTCCGCCATGATCGGGTGCGTGGAGGGCAGTTGGTCCTGCCGGTACGCCCAGGTCTTCATCGAGTTGGCGAACGTGGTCCACGACTGGGGCCACTTCGAGCCGGGCGCGTAGGCCTGGCAGGCGATGGAGGTGTAGGTGGCGAACGACTCGTTCAGCCACAGGTCGTTCCACCACTCCATGGTGACCAGGTCGCCGAACCACATGTGGGCCAGCTCGTGCAGGATCGTCTCCGCGCGGACCTCGTACGCCGCGTCGGTCACCTTGGACCGGAAGACGTACTGGTCGCGGATGGTCACCGCGCCCGCGTTCTCCATGGCGCCCGCGTTGAACTCCGGCACGAACAGCTGGTCGTACTTGGCGAACGGGTACGCGTAGTCGAACTTCTCCTGGAACCAGTCGAAGCCCTGCCGGGTCACCTCGAAGATCGCGTCCGAGTCGAGGAACTCGGCGAGCGAGGGACGGCAGTAGATGCCGAGCGGCACGGACTGCCCGTCCTTCTCGTACACGCTGTGCACCGAGTGGTACGGGCCGACGATCAGCGCCGTGATGTACGTCGAGATGCGCGGGGTCGGCTCGAAGACCCAGACAGTCCCATGGGGGCCCTTGGGCTCCGGCGTCGGCGAGTTGGAGACGACCGTCCAGCCGGCCGGTGCCTTCACCGTGAACTGGAAGGTCGCCTTCAGGTCCGGCTGCTCGAAGGAGGCGAAGACGCGGCGGGCGTCCGGCACCTCGAACTGGGTGTACAGGTACGCCTGTTCGTCCACCGGGTCGACGAAGCGGTGCAGGCCCTCGCCGGTGTTCGTGTAGGCGCAGTCGGCGACGACACGGAGTTCGTTGCGGCCCTCCAGGAGGCCCGGCAGCGCGATCCGCGAGTCCTTGAAGACCTCGGCGGGGTCGAGCGCGTCGCCGTTCAGGGTCGCCTCGTGGACCGTCGGCGCGACCAGGTCGATGAAGGTCTCGGCGCCACCTCGCACGGCGTCGAAGCGCACCGTGGTCACGGACCTGTAGGTACCGCCCTCCTGCGCGCCGGAGAGGTCGAGATCGATCTCGTACGAGTCAACGGTGAGCAGCTCCGCCCGCTGCCGCGCCTCTTCGCGAGTCAGGTTTGTGCCAGGCACGCGGTCATCTCCTCGTTATGTGTGGGTTGCGCCATCCTTCCATGGGATCCGGCAGAAACGCGATGCACAAAAGCGGGCGGCCCCCCGCGCCGAGCAGGGGGCCGCCGTCGGCGGGTGAGCCGGTGCCTACTTCGAGGACAGCTCCGCCGCCACCAGCTCCGCGAGCTGGACGGCGTTCAGCGCGGCGCCCTTGCGGAGGTTGTCGTTGGAGATGAACAGGGCCAGGCCGTTCTCCACGGTCTCGTCGCTGCGGATACGGCCGACGAACGCCGGGTCCTGGCCGGCCGCCTGGAGCGGGGTGGGGATGTCGGTCAGCACGACACCCGGCGCCTTCGCGAGCACCTCGGTCGCGCGCTCCGGGGCGATCGGGCGGGCGAAACGGGCGTTGACCTGGAGGGAGTGGCCGGTGAAGACCGGGACGCGCACGCAGGTGCCGGAGACCTTCAGCTCCGGGATCTCCAGGATCTTGCGGGACTCGTTGCGCAGCTTCTGCTCCTCGTCGGTCTCGTTGAGACCGTCGTCCACGATCGAGCCCGCCAGCGGGAGCACGTTGAAGGCGATCGGGCGCTTGTAGACCGCCGGCTCGGGGAAGTCCACCGCCGCGCCGTCGTGGGTCAGCCTGTCCGCCTCGGCGACGACCTTCTGCGCCTGGCCGTGCAGCTCGGCCACGCCCGCGAGACCGGAGCCGGACACCGCCTGGTAGGTGGCGACGACCAGCGCCTGAAGGCCCGCCTCCTCGTGCAGCGGCTTGAGGACCGGCATCGCGGCCATGGTGGTGCAGTTCGGGTTGGCGATGATGCCCTTGGGGCGGTCCGCGATCGCGTGCGGGTTCACCTCGGCGACCACCAGCGGGACCTCGGGGTCCTTGCGCCAGGCGGAGGAGTTGTCGATCACCACGGCGCCCTGGGAGGCGACCTTCTCGGCGAGCGCCCGGGAGGTCGCGCCGCCCGCGGAGAACAGGACGATGTCGAGGCCCGAGTAGTCGGCGGTCGCCGCGTCCTCCACCGTCACGCCGTCCAGCACCGTCCCGGCCGAACGGGCCGAGGCGAACAGGCGCAGCTGGGTGACCGGGAAGTTCCGTTCCACGAGGATCCTGCGCATGACCGTGCCGACCTGACCGGTGGCTCCGACGATTCCGACCCTCACTTGGGACTCCTTTGCGTGGTTCACGGGCGCCCCTGCCAGGCCGGGGCCTTTCCATCATGCGTCTCACCCCGGCCGGTGTGTCCAATCCTTTGCCCGAGGGATGGGACGCGCGTCACCCTCAGCCCTGAAGGGTGATGCTCCACTTGCCCGACGTCCTGATCTGGAGAAATCCGCCCGGAACGCGCTGCAGACCGGAAGCCGTGCTGATCCGGCGTACCGGTTCCAGCCGTTCGTCCAGTTCCCATAGGACCACGAGGTCCAGCAGTCCGCGCGCCTCGTGCCGGACCATCACCTCCGTCTCGGGCCCGGTGTGACGTACGACTCCATACCCCTGGCCCTCCACCTTCGTCTTCCCCAGCACCGGCGCGGTGCCCAGGTCGGCGGTCTCGATCCGCCAGCCGGTGTCGTCGCTCGCGGCGAAGACGTGCACGTAGCAGTGCCCGGCGTACGAGACCCACAGCGGACCGACCACCGGCCGGCGCCGCCCGGCGCTGTCGGCGGAGATCCGCATCTGGCCGTCCGTCTGGAGGGCGCGCGTCTCCAGCGCCTCCGTGTCGGACGTGGTGCGGGCCAGACCCAGCAGCACGGGCGGGCCGTCGTAACGGAACACCGTGCTGCCGCGACCCTCCGCCCGGCCGGTGAGCGGCGGCACCTGCTCGATCGGCAGCAGCCGCAGGCTCCAGTCGCCCGCGTCCTCCAGCTGCAGCCGCACCTCGGGCTCGCCGGCGCGGAAGATCACGGTGCGGCCGCGCAGACCGTTGCGGGAGCCCTCCAGGAACCGGTCGGTGTCGTCGTACTCGTCGAGCACCTGGGCCCGGTACGAGCCGAAGGAGCCGGTGTCGGAGAACGTGTACTCCAGCAGCGCGGGCCGCCCGGGGGAGGGGTTGGCGAGGGTGATGGTCCTGTCACCCCGGCCCGTCCACGTGCCGGCCTGCTGCGCGGCGGCCCCGTCGAGGACGGGCAGCGGGCGGGCGGTGAGCTGCCAGGGGCCGTCGGCCTCCAGGAGGAGCAGCAGCGGGCCGTCGGGCAGGGGGACGGTCTGCTGGAACTCGTCGGTGTCGTTGACCAGCAGGTCGTACTCGTCCGGCCGGGACAGGTACCGGGCCTCCAGGCTCTTCAGACCGAAGTAGCCGCCGCCGTCCTCGTCGCCGGCGAACTCGACGTCCAGGTCCGCCGCCGCGCCGGTGTAGGCCACCACCTCCGGGCCGTACCCGCGCAGGGGGCCGCCCGGACCGAGCCGGCGGAGCACCGACAGCGGCTGCACGACGACCGTCCAGTCGTTGTCCGCCTCGACGCGCATCCGCAGCGGACTCCCCTCCGGGGGCAGGACGAGGGCGCGGCCGCGGAAGTCGTTCAGGGTGCTGTTGTAGAGGAGGTCGTCGTCCTTGTTGCGGCGGGTCAGGGTGTGCATCCCGAAGTAGCCGTCACCCTGGTGCCAGGCCTCGACGATCACCGGTCCCGGCGGCAGCGGAACGTCCACCGAGACCACGCCGTTGCCCCGGCCGCGCTGGGTGTACGGGTGGAACTCGGGGCCGAAGGAGTACGGGGCGGCGTCCTGCGGGGCGGGCGCGTGGGCCGGTGCGGGGGAGGGGCCGGGTGCGTGGGGGCCCGGTGCGGACATGTGGGGCGGTGCGGGTGCGGTCATCGGTGCCGCGGGCTGCGTGTGCGGCGCCGGCTGCGGGGGTGTCGGTATCGGTGCGGGTGCGGGTGCGGGTGCGGGGGCCGGTTCCTCCACCGCTATCCCGAAGTCCGTCGCCAGCCCCGCGAGCCCGGACGCGTAGCCCTGTCCCACGGCCCGGAACTTCCACTCCCCGCCTCGCCGGTAGAGCTCCCCGAGCACGAACGCCGTCTCGCTGGAGGCGTCGGTGACCGCGTAGTGCGCCACCACCGCGCCCTCCGCCGTCAGCACCTGCGCGTACAGCCCGGGTACCTGCCCGAACACCCCGCCGTCGCAGGACCCGGCGATCAGCACCCGCTGCACGTCGGGTTCGACGCGCGGCAGGTCCACTTCCAGCCACTCGGCGAGCACCCCGGCGCCCTCGGCCGTGCCGGTGTGACGCACCGCCCCGGAGGGGTGGACGGGCTGGTTGTAGAAGACGAGGTCGGCGTCACCCCGGACCTTGCCCGCCCCGTCGAGCAGCAGGGCGGAGGCGTCCACGACCGGGGCGCCGGGCAGCTGCTGCCGGGAGACCGCCACCCGCAACAGAGCTGCGGGAACAGGGGTGTTGGCGCCTTTGGTGATGTGCGTCATGGAGGTCATGGTGGCAGCGAAGGTGACGTGAAGTCGATGGGTTGATCAAGCGGAGGTGGCGCGTCCGGAATCGCGGGGGAGTTCGTCGCCGTCGCACCGAACGTTTCGGGCCGCTCGTGCGTCGTAGGGGCAGCGATCGGGTGAGGG
Organism: Streptomyces sp. NPDC002520; assembly: GCF_053595235.1. Lineage (NCBI taxonomy): Bacteria > Bacillati > Actinomycetota > Actinomycetes > Kitasatosporales > Streptomycetaceae > Streptomyces > Streptomyces sp. NPDC002520. The sequence continues at coordinate 89,154 of NZ_JBSFXG010000002.1, forward strand.
GGTGGCTTGTGCTGCGCGGAGGGACGCGCCGCGAACGGCGGGCGTACGCCGGCGTCGAGCATGCCGGTGAGGATCCGCTGGACGCGGCCCAGGAACGCCGGGTGCGGGCGGTGCTCGCGCTCGGCGGGGTGCCGCAGACCGACCTGCCGGACGGGGTGCAGCAGGTCAGGCTGCGGCTGCTGGAGCGGGCCGCGAGCGGGCGTGAGGCACCGCGGGACGTCTCGGCGTGGGCGGCGGTGGTCGCCTCCAACCTCGCCATGGACTGGCACCGGGCCAAGCGGCGCCAGGAGCGGCTGGGGGAGCGGCTGGCCTCGCTGCGGGAGCCCGCGCACCCGTCCGGCGAGGAGACCAGCCTGCTCTCCCTCGCCGTCGCCCAGGGCCTGGACGAACTGCCCGACGCCCAGCGCCAGGTCCTGGTCCTGCGCTTCTTCGCCGACCTGCCGGTACGGGCGATAGCCGAGGAACTGGGCGTCCCCGAGGGCACGGTCAAGAGCAGGCTGCACACGGCGGTCCGCACACTGCGCGACCGGCTGCACGAGGACGAGGTGGTGTGACGTGACCGCCGAACACGAGGACGCCGCGGGCGTCGGCGGAGCCGGGCAGCACGCGGAGCACGAGCACGCGGAGCGTGAGTACGGGGAGTATGGCGGTATGGACGCCCTGATGGCCGCGATCACCGGTGCCCCCCTGCCGCCCGCCGCCCACCAGGACGCCGCCTTCCGTGCCGAACACCGCGCCGCCGAGACCGACGTGGCCGTCCTGAGGCACCAGCTGACGTGGCTGGCGGAGGCGCTGACCGGTGAGCCGATGACAGGGGAGCCCACGGCACGGGCCACGGCGACCCCGCGGGAGGAACCGGTCGAGGAGGCCGGGATCGCCTCCGCGCCCGCAAAGCGCCCCCGGAGCGTCACCCGCCCCGCCGGGCCCGAGCGTCCCGGGCGGCCGGGGCCGCCGTCCGGGCGGCGCAGGGCGTTGCGGATCGCGTTCGGGACGCTCGCCGGGGCGGCGGCCGTGGGCATGGTCGTCGGGTTCGCGTACCTCGTGAGCCGGCCCGGCGGCGCGTCGATGAGTTCGGGCGCGGCCGACGCGAAGAGCGCCGAACGCGGCGCGGCCAGAGCCTCCGGTGACGGCGGGCGGCCCGAGGACCCGGTGCGGGTCCTGGCCTGCTACCGGCTGGTCGCGGAGGGCACCGTCGCCGCGGTGGAGCGGAAGCCGGACACCCCGTGGGCCCGGGTCGTCCTGACCGTGAAGCGCTCCTACAAGCCGGCCCACGGCCCGGACCAGGTCGCCTTCGTCCTCGACGGCGGTGCGCGGCCCGCTCCGCGCACGGGCCAGCACGTGCTCGTGGGGGTCGGCCGTGGCCAGGACGACGCGAGCCTGTGGGCCGTGGGCGACACCCGGGTGGCCGTCAACCGGGCCTGGATCACCGAGGCGCTGCCCGAGGCCCGCACCGCCACGTGCGCGCAGCAGGAGGAGCCGACCGAAGCGCCGTGAGGGGCGGGCGTTCCTCCCGGAACACCCGCCCCTCACCGACCATTGCTCACACCGTCACGGCGTGAGTGCTCACCCCGTTACGGAGTGACCTTCTCGATCTTCACGCTGCCGATGCCCGCGACCGTGCCGCGCGCGTTCACCAGCTGGACCCGGCCGAAGAACTCGCGGCCGGCCGGGGCCTCGGCGGCGGCCGTGACCTGGCCGCTCACCGTGGCCGAGTCACCGGTGCCGAGCTTGACCGCGGACGAGTCGTCGACCGTGACGGTGCCGAGCGCGGAGGAGAAGAACACGTCCCGGTAGTCGTAGTCGGTCGAGCCGGACGGGACCGAGTAGCCCGCGACCTCGATGCGGTAGGTGCCGGCGGCCGGGTTCGGGATGGAGACGGCCTCCTCCGAGTCTCCGTCGGCGGACTGCGCGACCCGCTTGCCGCTCTCGTCGTACACGGTCAGGTCGAGGTCGGCGGCCGTGTCGGAGACGCCTCCGATGGCCACGTCGAGGGACTTCGCGCCGGCCGGGACGGTGACCGTGGTCGTCTGCGTCTCGCCCTCCTTGATCGACGGGCGGGCCGTCTTGGAGGAGCCGAGCGGGCCGCCGACCAGCTTGCCGTCGAGGGCGGCGTACGCGTTCGTCACCTTCCAGGAGGCGGTGGCCGGGGTGCCGACCTTGGCCTCGGGGACGGTCACGGTCTGCGGGTCGAAGGCCGCGCCGAGCACGGTGGCCTCAAGCGTGTACGGGTTGTCCAGCAGCGGCGAGGTGCGACGGGCCTCGACCTCGACCTCCCAGACGCCGGGCTGCGGGTCGGCGTACGCGCGCACGTCGGGCCTGCAGCCGTTGCCGTCGAAGTAGTTGTTGTAGCAGTTCGGCGTCGAGGTGGTGTCGACCGGAGTGCCGTACGGGTGGATGGCGATGAACCGGGTCTGGCTCTTGTCCTTCAGCCCGCCGATCGCGACCTCCAGCGACTTCGCGCCCGCGGGCACGTTCAGGAAGTACGAGCGGGTGCTGTTGCGCTGCACCGAACCGGACGCGGAGAAGGTGTGGTTCACCGGGGTCGCGACCACGACGGTGGTGAGGATCTGCTTGTCGATCCCCTCCGTGCCCGGGTCGTCCACCTCGAGGATCGCGCTCTTGAGGCCCGCCGAGCGCGGCGCGGCCTGGACCTTGACGGTCACCGGCTGGTTCAGCGGCAGCTTCACGACGTCGTCGCCGACGATCCGGAAGGTGTCACCGGCGTTGTTCTCGAAGTTCAGCTCGTGCCGGATCGCCCGGTCCGGGCCCGAGGTACGGGTGACGGTGACGTCGTACGTCTTCTTCTCGCCCGCCTTCAGACCGCCCTCGCGGTCGTACAGGCCGGTGCCGAAGCCCGGGGTCTTCAGCGCGAAGTCGATCGCGGTGTCGACCGGGGCCTTCACCGTGTAGTCGTGGGCGGTCGCGTCGTCACGGATGGCGTCCCACGCATCCACGATGTCGATCAGGCCCGCGCCCTCCTCGTACGCCTGCGTACCGGGGATGTGGTCCGCGGTCGAGGTCAGGGCCGTGCGCAGCGTGGCGGGCGTCAGGTCGATGCCCTTCTGCTTCGCGGCGGACAGCAGCAGCGCGGAGGCGCCGGCGGCCTGCGGGGAGGCCATCGAGGTGCCCTGGAGCATCGAGTAGCCGGCCGGCAGCTTGTAGCCCGCCTCGGCGACCGGGGAGCCGGGCAGCCAGGTCTGGGTGGAGTTGATGGACGCGCCGGGCGCGGACAGGGTCGGCGTGAAACCGCCGTCCTCACGCGGGCCGCGCGAGGAGAACGGCATCATCGCGTACTTCTTCTCCACCGCCGAGCCGTAGTTCGAGGCCCAGGTCTCCTTGGAGATGGCGGCGCCGACGGAGATCACCTTGTCCGCGAGACCGGGGTCGCCGATGGTGTTGGCGCCGGGGCCGGAGTTGCCCGCGGAGATGACCAGCTGGACGCCGTAGGTGTCGATGAGCCGGGTGTACAGCTCGGCCCGCGCGTTGTTGCCGTCGTTCAGCGCGGGCAGACCGCCGATCGACATGTTGACGATGTCGACGCCCCGGTTCGCGACCAGGTCGATCATGCCCTCGGTGAGGGCGACGTTGGTGCAGCCGCCGGTCCAGGTGCAGGCCCGGGAGGAGACGATCTTCGCGCCGGGGGCGGCGCCGTTCATCTTCCCGCCGAACAGGCCGTTGGCGGCGGTGATGCCGGCGACGTGGGTGCCGTGCTCGGACTCGATGACGCCGATGTTGACGAAGTCGGCCTTCTTGCCGACCCAGGTCCCGCCGTACGGGTCCATCGGCACGTCCTTGCGGATCTGCACGACGAACGGCTGGCGCTCCACGACGTCGGTGGCCGGGTCGTCGGTGCCGAAGTAGCCGACCTGGTAGCCGTCCTTGTACGGCTTCATCGGCGTGTCGTCGGTGAAGTCGAAGTTGTTGTTCAGGTCGACGCGGACGGTGCCGGCGACCGGGTCGTACAGCAGACCCCACACGTCGGTGGTGTCGCCGTCCCGGTTCGCGTCGCCTGCCGCGTCACCGCCGGCGGTGTACGACTCGCGGAACAGGCTGACCTGGTACGAACCCGCGGGCGCGGTCCAGGTCCGGCCGTTGTAGGTGAAGCTCGACCCGGAGACAGGGGTCACCTGGGGGCGCCAGGTCGCGTCGCTGTCCAGGATCGGGTCCGTCGCGGTCACCCAGTCGACGATCTTCCGCTCACCGGTGGTGGTCTTCTGCAGCGCCGGGTGGCCGAGGTCGACGCCGGAGTCGAGGATGCCGATGGTGACGCCGCGGCCGTCCGCCTTCGGGTGGTCCCGGACGAAGTCGACGGCACCGGTCTCGAAGGACGGGTTGTACGGGTTGCGCGCCGGGGTGTCCTTGCCCGGACCGGAGTATGTGGCCGCGGATCCGGTCGACTTGGCACCCTGGGCGGTGTCCGCGCTCGGGGTCGGGTCGTCGAGCTGGATCTCCTGGCGCAGGTCGATGGCGTGCACCGAGGACAGCTTCGCGGCGGCCTTGATGACCGCGTCCGCCTTGGCGGTCGGGACGGTCGCGCGGACGTAGCCGATCTTGTCGTAGGTCCGGCCCACCGAGCCGCCCTTGACCGCGTCCAGTTCACCGGCGACCTGCTCGGTCTGTCCGGGCGCGGTCGCGATCATCATCGTGACGTTCTTGTCGCCGTCCGCCTTGGCCTCGGCGAGCAGGTCGGCGTCGTCCGAACCGAGCTTGTCGTGGGCGGACTTGACGCCGGGGTCGGCGGCCGTGGCGTGCGGTGCGTCCGTGGCGAGGGCCAGGGGTATCGGCCCGGCCGCGGAGAGGGCGGCCACCACGCCCACGGCCACGGCTATGCGGGCCAGGCGTCTGGGGCCGGATATGGGATCGCGCTCGGGGGTGTGGGTCATCGGCATCCCTTGTAGGTGAAGAGTCCAGTGCCGGACGAGCGGACAGCTTTACCCAAGGGACGGAATTTTGGGGACTGTTGACCGAATCGATATGGATGTATGGGGAAAACCCGCGATGGGATTTGCGCGGATAGGACCTGAACAGGCCTGTATGCGCACACGTGCCGGGACGGCGTCCACGTCGCGAGAGCGTGGTGGCCCACGTGGCGGGCCGGTCGTCGAGCGGGACGACCCCGAGCGCGGGCACCGCCCGGATATTCCCCCGCCGGCCCGGATCCCGCACGCTAACGTCCGTCCATGCGACGTAAGTTGAGGGTGGCGGCCTACGCCGTGTGCGTCCGCGAAGGACAGATCCTGCTCGCCCGCTCACCCGGACCCGACGGCACCCCCGAGTGGGTGCTGCCGGGCGGCGGCATGGAGCACGGCGAGGACCCGTACGACACCGTCCGCCGCGAGGTGACCGAGGAGACCGGCTACCGCATCCGGGTGACCGGCCTCCTCGGTGTGGACTCCCTCCGGCTCACCGGCATCCGCCGCTTCGGTCGCCGTTTCGGCCGCCGCACGGACCATCACGGCGTGCGGATCGTCTACGCGGGCGAGGTCACCGGCGGAGAACTCCGCTACGAAACCGGCGGATCGACCGATTTCGCCGCATGGCAGGACATCGACGCCGTGTCCGGACTGGTGCGGGTGCCGCTCGTCGACACGGCCCTGCGGCTGTGGCGGGAGAGGCCGGCCGCCGGACACCTCGACTCGACAGTCGCTCCCCAACCCTGACTTGGTCGCCTCTGAGACCCTCCCCTACCCGGAAAGATGAACGGGGAGTGACCGGCCCCGGGCCGGGCGCGATCAACTCCGTGACCGCGCCCGGTACCCCGAGATCCACGTACGGTGATCGGCGCTGCGCGTTGCCGCCTTGTTCACGCGCAGGTCACCCCCGCTGCCAACGATCCAGAGAGAGCGGGACGTTCGCGAGAGCGACGGCCCGCGACCACTGTCGACGCGTTCGCACCCGGGGAGACCGCGCCATGTCGCGCACACGCTCTGTCGCCACCTCCGCTGTGGGGGTCCACCGCCGTACCGTCCTCGCCGCCGCCGGGGCGGTCACGCTCTCCGCGGGCGTCGGCTACGCCCTGCGTCCCACCGACAGCCAGGCCGCGCCCGCCGCAGAGGCGCCCGTCGCCGCCTCCCGGAAGGTCACACCGGCCGCCCCGCTCGTCCCCTACGCCAAGGGCACGACGGTCTCCTCCGTCGCCGCTCCGCAGGGCGGCTCCGGCTACCGCCGGCTCGGCGACGGCCCCGGCTGGAGCCGGGTCGTACGCAGCGACCTGGCCTCGCCCCGGTTCGACCGCTCGAGCCGACGTACCGCCCTCGCCGCGTTCGTGCAGTTCACCGACCTGCACCTGACGGACGTGCAGCACCCGCTGCGCGTGGAGTACCTGCGCGCCTACGACCCGCGCGCCTGGCGCCCGCACGAGGCGCTCACCGTGCCCGGCGCCATCTCGCTCGTCGAGCGGGTCAACGCGCTGCGCGGCGCCCCCGTCACCGGCGCCCCGCTGCAGTTCGTCATGACCACCGGCGACAACACCGACAACAACGCCTACTCCGAACTGGAGTGGTTCATGAAGGTGATGAGCGGCGGCCGCATCACGCCCGACACCGGCGACCCCAAGCACTACGAGGGCGTGCAGAACAGCGGGCTGGGGCTGTACTGGCAGCCCGACTCCACCGCCCGCGACGGCGACAAGACGCTCGGTTTCCCGTACCTGAAGGGCTTCCTGGCCGCCGCGACCCGCGAGGTGCTCAGCCCCGGCCTGAACCTGCCCTGGTACTCCACCATCGGCAACCACGACACCCTCCCGCTCGGCGCCTACGGCTCCCAGGGCGACCCCTACCTCGCCGAGGCGGCCATCGCCGGCAAGAAGCTGATGAGCGTCTCCGCCGCCGAAGCCAAGAAGCTCCAGGACGCCATCAAGAACGCCACGGACCCCAAGGGCGTCGGCTACCGCGACTTCCTCAAGGCCCACGCCCGCTACCTGCGCCCGGTCACCCCGGACGAGAAGCGGGCCCCCTACACCCGGGCCGACTACCTCAAGGCCCACCTGGACCCCGCCCACCAGGGCCACGGCCCGGTCGGCCACGGCTACTCCTCGGCGAACCTCGACGCGGGCACCGAGTACTACGCCTTCCGCATCTCCGACGACGTCATCGGCATCAGCATCGACACCACCGACGCCGGCGGTCACTTCGAGGGCTCCATCGGCACCGCCCAGCTGAACTGGCTGAAGAAGACGCTGACGGACAACAAGGACTCCTACGCGATCGTCTTCAGCCACCACACCAGCAAGACGATGACCAACACCCGCCCCGACCCGGCCCGCCCGGGGGAGCGCCGCCACGACGGCGCCGAGGTCGTCTCGGTCCTCGCCGCCCACGCCAATGTCCTGGCCTGGGTGAACGGCCACATCCACAAGAACGTCATCACCCCGCACCAGGCCTCCGGCGGCCGCTCCTTCTGGGAGATCTCCACCGCCTCGCACGTCGACTACCCCCAGCTCGCCCGGGTGATCGAGGTGGTGGACAACAAGGACGGCACGCTCTCCCTGTTCACCACCCTGATCGAGTCGGCCGCCCCGCACCGCACCGACTACGCCGATCTCACCCAGACCGGCCTCGCGGCCCTCTACCGCGAGCTGTCCTTCAACGCCCCGGGCGCCGTCAAGTCCCTCGCGGGCAACCCGTCCGACCGCAACACGGAGCTCGTCCTCAGGAAGGGCTGAGGGGGAATTTCGTCAGGCAACGTTTCACGTGTGTCCCCCCGCGTTAACGCGTACGCAATGTCCGTATCGCCTCATATCGGCTAACCCGCTGTTCACGGGGATGGCTCGATTTTGTGCAAGGCGGGTGGTCGTGTGCGCGCGAGGCACGGACTGCGTGTGTTGTCGGTCTACGAGGGTTTCTTCTCCGGAGGAGCCCGGATCGTGCACAGCGACGTCGTACGGGGACTGGCCGAGGGCGGCCAGTCCCACCAGGTACTCAGCATCCACGCGGAGGTCCACCGCGAGGCCACGCGGCAGCGCATGGAGGACGACGCGTGCTACCGGTCGCTCACGGCCGGGGGTGTGGGTGTCACATCCCTCGGGCGCAGCGCGGGACTGGTGGACGGCTCGGTGGCGGCGTCTGTTTTCAGCGGGCCCGAGCTGGCCGAGACGGCACGGTCCATGGCCGCCGCCGACGTGATCCTCTCCCTCAAGGAGCAGCCGCTCGCCCTGCTGAACCAGGGCGGCCTGCCGCGCCGCCCGGTCGTGGTCTGTCTGCACCGCTCCGACCCCGAGAACCAGGGCCCCGCCCTGGACGAGCTGAAGGCGGCGATCGCCGACGGCACCGTGGTGGCCTGCGTGTGCTGCGCCGAGTCGACCCGGACGGCGTACGAGGCGGCGGGCATCCCCGGTGAGGTGCTGCACGTGATCCCCAACGGGGTGGACCTGCTCCGCTTCCGTCCGGACGCGGCGGCACGCCTGGCGTTCCGCGCCTCGCTGGACATCCCGGCCCAGGCGCCGGTCGTGGTCTTCGCGGCCCGCTACGCCACGATGAAGAACGTCCCGCTCCTGCTGCGCGCCGCCCGCGCCTGGCTCGCCCGCGAGCCCGAGGGCCGGGTCCTGATGTGCGGCGCGGGCATGACCGAGGCGAACCCGGCCCTGTGGGCCGACATCGAGGTCGCCTTCGGCGCGGACCGGCACCTCGCGGAGCGGATCCGCCTCCTCGGCGTGCGCCGCGACATGGAGACCGTCTACGCCGGCTCCGACGTCGTCGCCCTGACCTCCACCTCCGGGGAGGCGGCTCCGCTGTGCCTGATCGAGGGCATGATGTGCGGCGCCGTGCCCGTGTCGACGGACGTGGGCGACAGCGCCGAGATCGTCCGGGGCCACGGTTTCGTGACCCCGCAGGACCCGGAGGTCATCGCCCTGGCCTGGACGGCGGCGGTCGCCGGCCGCGCCGACCTCGCCCCGGCACTCGCCGCGAGCCGCGAACGGTTCAGCCGGACCCGGATGATCGCGGCGTACGCCGCGCTGCTCGACGGCGTCCACCTGGAGGTGACGCGGCTGCCGGAGCCGCTGTAGATCCGGGCGCCGGGCGGGGCGGCTGCCGCACCTTCACCCAGAGGGCGTCCGGCGCGTCGCTCATCCGGTCACCCTAACGGCGGTGCCGGTGGCGGGAGTCGGACACATTGGACACGACGAGGGGCCGCCGGACCCGGCCCGGCGGCCCCTCTCCCCTCCTGGTCCCCTCCCGGTCCCCTCCCGGCGCCTCCCCGCGCCGTCACTACCGGGGCAGCGCCACGACGTACGCGGCCGGCTCACGGTCCCCGGCGGCCATCAGGGCCGTACGGACCACGGCCGCCTGCTGCTCCAGGGAGTCCCGCAGCTTCTTGGGGGTGATGTGGACGACCGTGATCCCCAGGCGCTCCAGGTGCTCCCGCTTGCGCGCGTACTGCGACCACAGCGCGTCGTCGTCCTCCCGAGGGCCTTGGCGCGGTGCCCGCGTGTCCAGTTCGACCCCGACGGCCTGCTCCGGCCAGTAGGCGTCCAGGCCGCCCAGGAGGGGGCCGCCCGGCAGGCGCAGGTCCACGTTCCAGACCGGGTCGGGCAGGCCGTACTCGCGGACCATCCGGTACAGGTGCTCCTCCGCCCTCGCCCTGCCCTCGGCCACGAGCAGGTCCACGGCGCCCACCACGTGCGGGCAGGCCAGCAGGTTCGCGTCGGTCAACTCCGCGACCACCGCGGCCGGTTCGCAGTGGCGGCCGCGCACCGCCTCGGTCAGCAGGCGGCGTACCGCGCCCGGGTCCGTCAGCTCCGTCACGGCGTCCGCAAGCGCCCGCGGCACCGGCGCCACGGGCAGGCCCGTCACCGCGCAGGGGGTGGGCAGGGCCGAGGTGCGCAGGACGCGGACGTAGCCCGTGGAGCGCAGTCGGCGCAGTCGTGGGACCAGGACGTCGACGCGGTCCAGGGACGGCAGCGGCGGGGTGGAGGAGAAGCCGTGCAGGGTGAGGGCCGCCAGGCCCGTGATCACGGCCTCGGTGTAGACCGGCCGGTGCGGGTCCTCCGCGGTCGGCTGGGCCGGGACGCCGGGCGTCGACTCGCGCGACGCGTACAGCAGCGCGCCGTGCAGTCGCTCCTCGCTCGTGGGCGGACCGGGGTGGAGGAGGACGACGTTCGGCAGCAACAGCTGCCAGGGTCCGCCGGGCCGGCACCGCTCGTTCAGCTCGGCCGTGGAGACGCCGTGGGAGCGGAGCTGAGCGGTCGACAGAACGCGGCGGTGGACCTCGCGGAGGTGGCGCAGCGGGCGGGGGGAGAGCGGGGTGTTGTGCGTCATGACCCGGGGATTCCCGCGCCTCGTCCCCTCCATAACCGCTGTTACACGGCCGTCGATGAATGCGGACAAGACGGTACTAAAGGACGGGTGTTCGGGTGCCGAGTAGGGACGGAAAACCCCTGGTCCAATCAGGTGTGGACCAGGGGTTACGGGTAGTGTTGCCCGAATTTCGTAACGGTCACGGACCGGGGAAGCTCAGGCCAACGATCAGTGGCCCGCGGCCTCCGCGTCGCACGCCTGTGCCCGTAGCGAGCGGGCCAGGTCGTCCCGCGCCTCCAGCACCAGCCGGCGCAGCGCCGGGGCCGCGTCCGCGTGCGCCCGCAGCCACGCGTCCGTCGCGTCCAGCGTCTCCTGCCGGTCCTGGAAGCCGGGGAACAGGCCGCGGACGACGTCCATGCCGATCTGGATGGACCGCTCCTGCCACACCCGCTCGATCGCCGCGAAGTACTTCTCGGCGTACGGCGCCGTCAGCTCCCGCTGCGAGGGCTGGTCGAAGCCCGCGATCGTCGCCTCGACCAGCGCGTTCGACAACGCGTCGGACTCCACGACCTGCGCCCACGCCTGCGCCTTGACCGCCGCCGACGGCCGCGCCGCGAGGCAGCGGACCTGGTGGCGCTTGCCCGACGCCGTGTCGTCGCGGGCCAGTTCGGCCGCCAGCACCTGCTCGTCTGCCACCCCGTGCGCGGCCAGCGGCTCCAGGAACGCCCAGCGCAGCTCCTGGTCCATCTCCAGACCCTCGACGCTCTCCTCGCCGTCCAGCAGATCCTTCAGCAGCGCGAGGTCGGACGCGTCGGAGGCGACCGCCGCGAAGAACCGCGCCCAGGCCAGCTGGTCCTCGCTGCCGGGCTCGGCCGCCCGCAGCCCCCGCAGCGCGCCCTCCGCCAGCAACTCCTCGCCCCTCGCCCGCCACTCGGGCGCCGCGTAGTGCACCAGCGCCGAGTTCGCCCACGTGTGCAGCATCTGCAGCACGCCGATGTCCGACTCCCGGCCCGCGAACCGCAGCACCAGGTCCACGAAGCCCCGCGCCGGCAGCAGCGCGTCCCGGGTCATGTTCCACAGCGCCGACCAGCACAGCGCACGCGCCAGGGGGTCGGTCAGGGCGCCCAGGTGCTCGCGCAGGGTCGCCAGCGAGGTCTCGTCGAAGCGGATCTTGCAGTACGTCAGGTCGTCGTCGTTGACCAGCACCAGGTCCGGGGCCTCGGCACCGGCCGCCGCCGCCACGACGGTCCGCGGACCGTCGATGTCCGTCTCCACACGCGCGTAGCGCTCCAGCGCGCCCCCCGACGTACGGCGGTACAGGCCCACCGCGATCCGGTGCGGCCGCTCCTCGGGATGCGACTCCGGCGCCTCCTGCACCACCGCGAGCTCGGCCACCCGGCCCTCGCCGTCCAGCAGCACCTGCGGGGTCAGCGAGTTCACCCCGGCCGTCTGCAGCCAGGAGCGCGCCCACACCGTCATGTCCCGGCCGCTGGTCTCCGCCAGCACCGACAGCAGGTCGCCCAGGCGCGTGTTGCCGTACGCGTTGCGCTTGAAGTAGCGGCGGGCGCCCTCCAGGAACGCGTCCCGGCCGACGTACGCCACCAGCTGCTTGAGCACCGAGGCGCCCTTGGCGTACGTGATGCCGTCGAAGTTCAGCTTGGCGTCCTGCAGATCACGGATGTCCGCCGTGATCGGGTGCGTGGAGGGCAGCTGGTCGGCGCGGTAGGCCCAGGCCTTGCGGCGGTTGGCGAAGGTGATCCAGGCGTCCGTGAAACGGGTCGCGCCGACGGCTCCGAACGTGCCCATGAAGTCCGCGAAGGACTCCTTCAGCCACAGGTCGTCCCACCACTCCATGGTGACCAGGTCGCCGAACCACATGTGCGCCATCTCGTGCAGGATGACGTTGGCCCGCGCCTCGTACGACGCCTGCGTCACCTTGCCGCGGAAGATGTACTCCTCGCGGAAGGTCACGAGCCCCGGGTTCTCCATCGCGCCCAGGTTGTACTCGGGCACGAACGCCTGGTCGTACTTCCCGAACGGGTACGGGTAGTCGAAGTGGTCGTGGAAGAAGTCCAGGCCCTGCTTGGTGACCAGGAAGACGTCGTCGGCGTCGAAGTAGGGCGCGAGCCCCTTGCGGCACAGGGCGCCGAGCGGGATCTCCAGCTTCGTGCCGTCCTCGAAGGTCCGCTCGTAGGAGTCCGTCACATAGTGGTACGGCCCCGCCACCACGCACGTGATGTACGTCGAGATCGGCTTCGTCTCCGCGAACCGCCAGACCCCCTCGGCCTGTTCACCGGCGCCGTTGCTCCACACCGTCCAGCCCTCGGGCGCCTGTACCTCGAAGCGGTACGGGGCCTTCAGGTCCGGCTGCTCGAAGTTCGCGAAGACGCGGCGGGCGTCGGCCGGCTCGTACTGGGTGTAGAGGTAGACCTCGCCGTCCTCGGGGTCGACGAAGCGGTGCATGCCCTCGCCGGTGCGGGAGTAGGCGCACCGGGCGTCGACGGTCAGCTCGTTCTCGGCGGCCAGGTCCTCCAGGGCGATCCGGGAGCCGTCGAAGACCTCGCCGGGGTCGAGGTCCTTTCCGTTGAGCGACACCGCGGTCACGCTCGGGGCGATGAGGTCGGCGAAGCTCGACGCGCCCGGCTCGTTGCAGCGGAACCTGATCGTGGTCACCGAGCGGAAGGTGCGCGGGTCGCCGTCCCCGTCACCGACGGCGGAGCGCAGGTCCAGCGCCACGTCGTACCCGTCGACGGACAACAGGGCGGCCCGCTCCCGGGCCTCGTCGCGGGACAGATTCTCACCGGGCACGGGCGGCACTCCCTCGTGGTCGCTTGGACACCTCAAAACCTTCGGAACAGCACCGATCCTGCCATGCGCCCCTGACCCGGCATATCGGGGAACCGGGCCCGGCATCCGGGAATGGGGGTGGGAAGGGGGATGTTGGCCTCAGCAAGAGACCGTGTCGCGAGGAGAAACATGTCCGAGACCACGACCATGTCTGGCAAGACGCCCGTCGACTTCTGGTTCGACCCGCTGTGCCCCTGGGCCTGGATGACCTCCCGCTGGGTGCTGGAGGTGGAGAAGGTCCGCGACATCGAGGTCCGCTGGCACATCATGAGCCTCGCCGTCCTCAACGAGAACAGGATCGACGAGCTGCCCGAGGAGTACCGGGACATGCTCGCCACCAAGGCCTGGCAGCCGGTGCGCGTGGTGACCGCCGTCTGGCAGAAGCACGGCGAGGACGTCCTCGGCCCGCTCTACACCGCCCTCGGCACCCGGATCCACAACAACGAGGAAGGCCCCACCCTGGAGGCCATCGCCGGCGCGCTCGCGGACGTCGGCCTGCCCGCCGACCTGATCGAGTACGCCGGCCAGGAGAACTTCGAGTTCGACGCCCAGCTGCGCGCCTCCCACAAGGAGGGCATCGACAAGGTCGGCCAGGACGTCGGCACCCCGGTGATCGCGGTCCCCGGCTCCGACGGCGAGCAGATCGCCTTCTTCGGCCCGGTCGTCACCCCCGCCCCGAAGGGCGAGGAAGCGGCCCGCCTGTGGGACGGCACCCTGGCGGTCGCCTCCGTGCCGGGCTTCTACGAGATCAAGCGGACCCGCACCGCGGGCCCCGACTTCAGCAACCTGTGAGTGTCACTCGGGCACCGGCAGCTTGATGGGGCGGGCGAAAGGCTTCTTCTTGAAGCCTGTACGGAGGTTGCGGCACTGCCTGCCGGTCTCGGCGTCCAGCACCGCCTCGCAGATCAGGAAGTCGTCCACGCTCGCGCGGCCCAGCCGCTCCTTGAGCAGATCGGTCTCGGCCGTGTTCAGTCGGCGGTGCGGCTGTTCGGCGTCGCAGGTGTAGCAGTACTCCTTCTTCGGCATGGCGCCACCATCTCCCGGAGCGCCCGCTACCGGAAGACCCCTACGAGCCACTCCCCCGGAGGGAGACCCCCACTCGTGGGGGTCTCCCTTCTCGGCAGCGGCCGCTCCGCGGCTCGCAGGCGAGGGCGCCCGAGGCCGAACTCCGCGTCGTGGCGGCCCCTTGGACAGCTGGGCCGGCCTTTGAGTGGTTGCGGTACTGGAGTTGGAGTTCCATCGCCGACCCGCCGACCCGCCGACCCGCCGACCCGCCGACCCGCCGACCCGCCGGGCAGCAACGAGCCGCGGGCAACACAAAGGCCCCGACGTGTCCCTGAAGGACAGGGAGACGTCGGGGCCTTCGTGGAGCGGCCGGGGCCGCATCAGCGCTTGCCGCGCACCCGCTGCCGGACGTAGCCGACGACGGCGAGGAACAGCGTCATCCCGCCGGTCGAGAGCAGCTGGACGCGGGTGTCCGCCTCCCGGGCCATCAGGACGAAGATCGTCGCCATGCCGGCCAGGGCGACCCAGGTCAGCCACGGGAAGCCCCACATCCGGATGACCAGCTTCTCCGGGGTCTCGCGCTCCATCCGGCGGCGCAGCAGCAGCTGGGAGACGGCGATGAAGATCCAGACGACCAGGATGACCGCGCCGATCATGTTCAGCAGCCACTTGAAGACGTCGTCCGGCCGCCAGTAGCTGAGCATCACGCAGACGAAGCCGAGCACGCAGGAGGTGAGGACCGCGATCCGCGGGACCCCGCCGGACAGCCTCGCCAGCGCCCTCGGGCCCTGTCCGCGCTCGACCAGCGAGTAGGCGATGCGCGAGGAGCCGTAGATGTTGGCGTTCATCGCGGACAGCAGGGCCACCAGCACGACCACGTTCATCAGCTGGCCGGCGCCCGGGATGCCGAGGTGGTCGAGCGCGGCGACGTACGGGCCCTTCTCCACGACCTCCTTGGAGCTCCACGGGACGAGCGTGACCACGACCGCCATCGAGCCGATGTAGAACAGCGCGATCCGCCACATCGCCGTGCGGACGGCGGACGTCACGCCGCGCACCGGGTCCTCGGACTCGGCCGCCGCGATGGTGACCGTCTCCAGACCGCCGTAGGCGAAGACGGAGGCGAGCAGGCCGACGAGCAGGCCCTGGGAGCCGTGCGGCATGAAGTTCGTCAGGTTCGAGGTGCCCGGCGCGTCCGTGCCCGGCAGCACCCCGGCGATGGCCAGCACGCCGAGGATCAGGAACAGGCTGATCGCGCCGACCTTCAGCGCGGCGAACCAGAACTCGAACTCGCCGAAGTTCTTCACCGCGGCCAGGTTCGAGCCGCAGAACGCCACCATGAACAGCGCCACCCAGGCCCACTCGGGCGTGCCCGGCAGCCAGCCGCTGACGATGTGCGCGGCGCCGATGCCCTCCAGGCCGACGGCCGTGCACAGCAGCACCCAGAAGGACCAGCCGGCGGCGAAGCCCGCCCAGGGGCCGATCGCCCGCTCGGCGTGCGCGGAGAAGGAACCGGAGGAGGGGTAGGCGGCCGACATCTCGCCGAGCATCCGCATCACCAGCATCACCAGGAGGCCGGAGAGGGTGTACGCGATCACGATGGACGGACCGGCGGCGGCGATCCCCGCGCCGGAACCGACGAACAGGCCCGCGCCGATGACTCCGCCGAGGGCGATCATCGACAGGTGGCGCTGTTTGAGGCCGTGGGACAGAGAGGCGCTCTCCCGCTTCGGGGGCGTCTCCGTGGTGGTGGTGCTGGGCATGGGAGCGGCTCGTCCAGTGCGATCGGCGGGCAAAATCGCCCACAGTCTGAGCGGCCCGTCCGCTCGGGCGAAGCGGCTGATCACTATCCGGACACCCGATGAACACAGGGTGAGACAGCGGTTACCGGCCGGGAAGTGTCGGCCGATGCGGATCCGCAGGTGAGTCCGTATGCAGGGCCGTGGCCATCTTTGGTGGAACCCTACATACGGCCCGGCCGGCCCCTTCGTACTCCGGACCACACCGCCACAGTGACCAGCGTCACGCCGTACCCGGTGTAACCGGCGCCCTTTGTCCGGAGCCCACCAAGCGGCCGATCATGCCTTTGTCGAGCGCGGACGGTGATCGGCTCGAGGGCGCCGGTATAGCGTCACGGTGTTCCCACCCTGCCCACCAACCCGCGGAGTCCCCATGAGCACCGCCACCGCCTCGGTCCGCCCCGGCGCCGTTCTCGCCGACCTCCTCCCCGCGTCCCGCGTGCGTGACGCCGCCCTCGTGCTCGGCGGTGCCGCGCTCACCGGTGTCGCGGCGCAGCTGTCGGTGCCGGTGCCCGGCTCCCCGGTGCCGGTGACCGGTCAGACCTTCGCCGCCCTGCTCGTGGGCACCGCGCTCGGCGCCCGCCGCGGCTTCCTCTCCCTCGCCCTGTACGCGGTCGCGGGTGTGGTGGGCGTGCCGTGGTTCGCGGAGGGCAGCTCGGGCTCGGGCGCGGTCTCCTTCGGCTACGTCCTCGGCATGCTGCTCGCCTCCGTGGCCGTGGGCGCGCTGGCCCGCCGTGGCGCCGACCGCTCCCCGCTGCGCATGGCGGGCACGATGATCCTCGGCGAGGCGGTCATCTACGCCGTCGGCGTGCCCTACCTGGCCCTGGCGGCCCACATGTCCGCCTCCCAGGCCGTCGCCGCCGGCCTCACGCCGTTCCTCGTCGGTGACGCCCTCAAGGCCGCCCTGGCGATGGGCCTGCTGCCCGCCGCCTGGAAGTTCGCCGGCAAGCGCTGACGCGGTAGGCGCGACGCCGCACGTACGACGACGGCCGCTCGGCCCGACGGTTTTCCGTCGGGCCGAGCGGCCGTTCTGCTGCCTGTGAAGGAGACGAGGGGCCGCTCAGGCCGTCGGGACCTTCTCGGCCGCCTCGACCTCGGCCGTCTCGGGAGCGCGGTCCGCCGTCAGCTTCTGCTTCACGAAGGCGATCACCAGCACCAGCGCCGCCACGCCCAGCGACAGCAGCACGGTCGTACGGCCGCTGCTCTCGCCCTCGGTGTCGGTCAGCATGTAGCCGAGGACGAACACGATCATGGCGGCCGTCGCCCAGGTCAGGTACGGGTACAGCCACATCTTCACGACGAGCTTCTCCGGCGCCTCACGCTGGATGATCTTCCGCAGTCGCAGCTGCGAGAAGCAGATGACCAGCCACACGAACAGGGCGACCGCGCCCGAGGAGTTCAGCAGGAAGAGGAACACCGAGTCCGGGAACTCGTAGTTGAAGAAGACCGCCACGAAACCGAAGACGACGGACGAGAGGATCGCCGCCCGGGGCACACCGCGGGAGGTGGTGCGGGCGAACGCCTTGGGCGCGTCGCCGCGCCGGCCGAGCGAGAAGGCCATGCGGGAGGCGGTGTACAGGCCGGAGTTGAGGCAGGACAGCACCGAGGTCAGCACGATGAAGTTCATGATCTCGCCGGCGTGCGCGATACCGAGGGAGTCCAGGGCCGCGACGTAGGAGCCCTTGTCCTTGATGGAGGGGTCGTTCCACGGCACCAGGGAGACGACGATCAGGATCGAGCCCAGGTAGAAGACGCCGATGCGCCAGATGATGCTGTTGGTGGACTTGGTGACCGCACGCTGCGGGTTCTCCGACTCACCGGCCGCCAGGGTGGCGATCTCGCTGCCCATGAAGGAGAAGACGACCAGCAGCACACCGGTCAGGATCGAGCCGGGGCCGTGCGGCAGGAAGCCGCCGTGCGAGGTGAGGTTGGAGAAGCTCGCCTGGTCGGTGTGGGCGCCCGGCAGCACGCCGAAGATCGCCAGCGCGCCGACGGCGATGAAGGCGCCGATCGCCACGACCTTGATGCCGGCGAACCAGAACTCGAACTCGCCGTAGGAGCCGACGGAGACGAGGTTCGTGGCCGTCAGGACGGTCATCACGATCAGGGCCCAGCCCCACTGCGGGACGGCGGGTATCCAGCCCTCGAGGATCTTGGCTCCGGCGGTCGCCTCGACGGCGAGCACGACGACCCAGAAGAACCAGTAGAGCCAGCCGATGGAGAACCCGGCCCAGCGGCCGAGGGCACGGTCCGCGTGCGCGGAGAAGGAGCCGGAGGTCGGGTTGGCGGCGGACATCTCGCCGAGCATCCGCATCACGAGGACGACGAGGGTACCGACGAGGGCGTAGGACAGCAGGATGCCGGGGCCCGCGGTGGCGATGCCCGAGCTGGAGCCGACGAAGAGTCCGGCACCGATCACACCACCGATGGCGATCATCGTGAGGTGACGGTTCTTGAGGCCTGCTTGAAGTCCGGAACCAGGGGTCATGGACGGAATTCCTTTGAGCCGGTGGAGCGTTTCCCGCACCAGAGGGGGTGCCGTTGTGCGGCGAAGCGCGGGGTCCCGCACGAGCGGTGTACGAGTCGGTCCAGTGAATCTGAGGCGAATGAATTCGGGAACCTCTGAATCCGTATCGTTACTTGAGGTTGCCTTGAGGTTCAATGGTCTGGCTCACATACTTCCCGGCCACGCCCCGAAGCTGCTGCCCCGCAACAGGCGTGTCACACTCGTCCCATGCGCGTGTATCTCGGCTCCGACCATGCGGGCTTCGAACTCAAGAACCACCTCGTCGAGTGGCTCAAGGCGGCGGGACACGAGCCCGTCGACTGCGGGCCCCACATCTACGACGCCCAGGACGACTACCCGCCCTTCTGCCTGCGCGCCGCGGAGCGCACGGCGGCGGACCCCGACGCCCTCGGCATCGTGATCGGCGGCTCCGGCAACGGGGAGCAGATCGCCGCGAACAAGGTGAAGGGGGTGCGGGCCGCCCTCGCCTGGAGCGAGGAGACCGCGTCGCTCGGCCGGCAGCACAACAACGCCAACGTGGTGGCCGTGGGTGCGCGCATGCACTCCACCGAGGAGGCGACGAAGTTCGTCGAGACCTTCCTCAACACGCCGTTCTCCGGTGACGAGCGCCACATCCGCCGCATCGACATGCTCTCGGCCTACGAGACCACCGGCGACCTCCCGCCCATCCCGGCCCACCACCCCCAGCAGTAACACCGACCGCCCCGGGGGCCGGCCCCGGGGTGTCTCGACGTCCCGGCAAGTTCCGGCTGGTTCCGGCAAGCTCCGGCAAGAAAGGACAGCTCAGCCGTGCCGGAAGGGCACACGATCCATCGCCTGGCGCAGGACTACGCGGAGCGCTTCCAGGGCACCGTGCCCCGCCTCAGCAGCCCGCAGGGCAAGTTCTCCGACGCCGCGGCCCTCCTGGACCGCGCCGAGCTGACCCGGACCGAGGCCCACGGCAAGCACCTGTTCCTCGGCTTCCGCGAGGCCGACTGGATCCACATCCACCTCGGCCTCTTCGGCAAGGTGACCTTCGGCCCCGCTCCCGCGCCGCCGCCGACCGACACCGTCCGGCTGCGCCTCGCGAACGCGACGTCGTACGTGGACCTGCGCGGCCCCACCACCTGCGCGCTGATCACCCCCACCGAGAAGCAGGCGATACACGACCGCCTCGGCCCCGACCCCCTGCGCGAGGACGCCGACCCGGCCGCCGCCTACGCCCGCGTGCGCCGCAGCCGTACGACCATCGCCGCCCTGCTGATGGACCAGAAGATCATCGCCGGGGTCGGCAACGTCTACCGCGCCGAGGTCCTCTTCCGGCACGGCATCGACCCGTACCGCACCGGCAGGGACATCACCCCCGCCGAGTGGGACGCCGTCTGGGCCGACCTGGCGGAGCTGATGCGCGAGGGCGTCCGCCTGGGCCGCATCGACACCGTCCGTCCCGAGCACACCCCGGAGGCGATGAGCCGCCCGCCCCGCGTGGACGACCACGGCGGCGAGGTGTACGTCTACCGCCGGGCCACCCATCCCTGCCACATCTGCGGCACCGGGATCCGCACCGCCGACCTCGCCGCCCGCAACCTCTTCTGGTGCCCCACCTGCCAGAAACCCTGACCGGGCGGCGGCCCTAGAACCCGTACGGCAGCCACGGCACCACGGGCGAGCCGAAGGCCACCGACGCCTCCGCGAGCGCCCCGGGCCGCAGTTCGCGGACCCGCCCGGCCCGCGCCAGCGACAGCAGGGACACACCGCCGAGGTAGGACGCTCCCAACTCCCGTACGGACAGGGAGAGATCCGCCGCGTCCGAGGTCCGCTCGCAGGACGCCCCCTTCGCGTCCCCCGTCAGCCGCCACCGCCCCGCGTTCCAGGGGCAGAAGGCGTCCTCCACCTCGAACACGACGTCCACCGGCGCCTGGTAGCTCCGGGCCGACAGGGCGGCGCCGACGTCCACGAGACGGACGTACAGGCTGTCCCTCAGCCGCGTCCGGCAGCGCCGGATGTCGGAGACCAGGTACTGCCAGGCGTCGTCGACCGGGCGTGCCCGCAGCGTGAGGGTCGACATGAGGTCGATGCCGAACAGGAAGCGCCACAGCGCGGCGTCGGTCGCGGGGTCCAGCGCGGCCAGGTCCTCCAGTGTCACCGTGCCGTCGTGCCCGCTCGGCCCCCAGCCCAGCTTCGTGCGGAAGCGCGCGTACCCGGTGACCTCTCCGTCCCGCTCCGCGACCACGCACTGCAGCGCGGAGGCCCCGTCCCGCCCGCTCTCCGGGTCGAGCAGCACGGCCCGGTCCCAGCCGGGCAGCCGGGCCAGCATCCCGGGCCTGCGCGGCACCAGCGCCGCGTACACCGCCTCGCACGCGTCGAGCACGTCGGCCGGAGCCGCGTACCGCAGGCGCACCTCGTCGGTGCCGGCGGGAAGCGTCAGGGACGTCCGGGCGGTGTCGATCTCGGCCAGCAGCTGGAAGGTCCCGGCGGCGTACCCGAAGCGCCCGTAGATCTCCGGCTCGGAGGCGGTCAGCACGGCCAGGGGTTCGCCGAGGGCGTGCACGTCGTCCAGTTGGCGCCGCATCATCGAGGTCAGCACCCCGCGCCGCCGGTGCGTGGCGGCCACGCTCACCATCGTGACGCCCGCGGCGGGCACCACGGCCCCGCCCGGCACGGTCATGCGGAAGCTGAACGCCCCCGCCGTACCGACGATCGCGTCCCCGTCCCAGACGGCCATGGAACGGTCGAACTCCGTGACGGACCTGTCCAGTTCACGCTCCTCGGCGGGTGCCGGGCCGGCACCGAAGGCGCGGATCAGGCCGTCCCACCATGCGTCGAAGTCCTGCGGGCGCAGCACCCTCAACTCGGTCGCACGCTCAGTCCCCATGCGCCATGAGTACCAGCGCGGTGCGGGACGGGCCAGCGAATTTGTCCCGGGCGGCGACGCGGCGGCCTTCCGTGCCGTTCACTGTGAAGTCGAACCGTGAAGTCGAACCGTGAAGTCGAGCCGTGAAGTCGAGCCTCCCACGGGGGACAAGTGGGACCTCCCGTGCCAAGAGGCCGGTCCGATAGATAGGGTCCCGAACTAATGGCAGCAGGACGAGAGCGGCGCGCGAAGGCCGAGACGTTCACGGCCCGGTGCAGGATGCAGTGGCACCGGGCCCGCGTCGGCCTGCGCAAAAGCGCCGTCGACTACTTCCGCGGCGACGGTTCCGACTGGATCGCGCTGGCCGGCCTGCTGCTCGCCGTCCCCGTCCTCACGGGCATGACGCTCGCCAACTCGGTGTGGTGCTCCCCGGCCACCTTGGTGCTGCCGATCGTCGCCGGCGGCCTGCTGCTGCGCCCGGCCAGCCTGCTGGGCCTGTACGCGGCCGCGGCCACCGCTCTGATCGTGGAGTCGGTACGGCTCGGCCCGTACACGGAGGGGCCCGGGCGCGTCACCCCGGGCGTGGTCCTGGTGGTCGCCGCGTGCGGCTTCTTCGGACTGCTGACCGCGCAGTTCCGCAGCCGGGTCGGCGTGCCCTGGCGGCGCGGCGGCACCATGCTCTTCGACCTGCGCGAGCGGATCCGGGTGCAGAGCAAGCTGCCGAAACTGCCGCAGGGCTGGCATCGCGAGATGGCGCTGCGCCCGGCGGGCGGCCAGTCCTTCTCGGGCGACTTCGTCGTCGCGGCCCGGACCAACGGCGGCCGCACCCTGGAAGTCGTGCTGACGGACGTGTCCGGCAAGGGCATGGACGCGGCTTCGCGCGCCCTGCTGCTGTCGGGGGCGTTCGGCGGTCTGGTGGGCTCCCTCCCGCCGCACGCCTTCCTCCCGGCCGCCAACGGCTATCTGCTGCGCCAGGACTGGGACGAGGGCTTCGCCACCTCCATCCACCTGGTGCTGGACCTGGACTCCGGGGACTACGAGCTGTACTCCGCGGGCCATCCGCCGGGTCTGCAGCTGAGCGCGGGCAGCGGCCGCTGGGAGGAGAAGGCCGCCGAGGGCCCGCTGCTGGGTGTGTACGACGGTGCCCACTTCGACTCCGTGAAGGGCTCGCTGCGCCCCGGTGACGTGTTGATGCTGTTCACAGACGGTCTGGTGGAGACCTCCGACCGCGACATCGTCGAGGGCATCGACCGCCTCACCGGTGAGGCCGACCGCTATGTCGCCGGCGGCTTCCACGGCGCCGCCTGGCACCTCATCGAAGCGGTCGCGAAGGACGTCAACGACGACCGGGCGCTCCTGCTGATCAGCCGCGAGGGCCCCACGGCACAGGCCACCCGCTGAGCGCACCCCCGTCCCGGCTGCCCTTCCCCAAGAGCGGGTCATGGAACGGCGGAGGATTGACGCACGCGACGCACGCGGCGCACGCGGCGCACGCGACGCAGGCCGCGCGCGCGGCACCCACGCGGCGGCGTCGTCCGGGATGTGGGCGGGGGCGTGAACGACCCGCGGGTGACCCGGGTATGACCCGGGTGTGCGGCCTGGCGGACCATGTTCTATGTTGCACGGCAAAGTCGAGGGGGGAGCCGGTATGCCGCAGGACGCACGGCCCGTGCCGGTCATGACGCTCGTCGAGGTCGAGTCCGTCGCCCGTGCCGCGCACGCCGCGCAGCGGGACAAGGCCGGCCGGCCCTACGCGGAGCACCTGGCAGCCGTCGCCGAGGGCGTGCGGGTCCGCGGTGGGAGCGACGAACTCGTCGCCGCCGCCTGGCTGCACGACGCCCTGGAGGACGGCGTGCTGAGCGAGGAGTGGCTGGAGACGGCCGCGCTCGCGCAACGCACCAAGGACGTCGTACGGGCCGTGACCAAGCGGCCGGGCGAGGATCCGCGGGCGTACGCGCGGCGGATCCTGGCCACGCCCGGCGCCCGCCTGGTCAAGACGGCCGATCTCGCCCACAACGCCGATCCGTACCGCCTGGCCGCTCTCGACGAACCCACCGCCGAGCGCCTGAGGACGAAGTACGCCGCCATGCGGCAGTACCTCGGCCTCGACCCCGACGGCCTCGACCCGACCCGCTGAGCGTGCTCGCGGGCCTGCTCTGCGGCGGCCCCGGCCGGCGGACAACCGAAAGGGGGCGGGGACCCGAACGGTCCCCGCCCCCTTTCGGGAAGATCCTCAGCCCACCGGTGTCTTCTCGCGCTCCCGCGCCACCCGCACCGGGTCCTGCTTGAACGCCCAGTTCATCTTCGGCTCCATCGCGAACCGGAAGATCCGCCGCACGGGCCGGGTGCACAGCACGGTCACCGCGGCGGCGAAGGCGATGGTCACCGCGATCTCACCGAGCGGGCGGTGCAGGAAGGCGTGGTCGTACCAGCCCCGGTAGTCGGCGAACTTCACCAGGAAGCCGTGCAGCAGGTAGCCGTACAGCGTGCCGGCGCCGAGGGTCGTGAACCACATGGTGCGGCGCGGGACCCAGGCGAAGAAGCAGGCCGTCAGCAGCAGCGCGCAGCCCAGCATCGCCAGCACCATCACCGGGCCGCACCACCAGGGGGCGCCCAGCTCCTGCGCGGCGTCACGGTGGTAGAACCACGCGGTGCTCGTGCGCGGCACGGCCCACCAGCCGAAAGCCAGCGCCACCAGGAACACCGGCACCGAGGCGATCCGCACCCAGCGGCGGCGCACCAGTTGGAAGTGCTCGGGCTTCATGCACAGGCCGAGCACGAAGTACGGCAGGAACTGCAGGACGCGCTGGAGGTCGAAGTCGTCACCGATGCTGGGTGTGGCACTCGCCAGCATGGCCAGGCCGATGGCCAACGGCAGCGGCCGGCGCACCAGTTTCCAGATCGGCGTGGTCATCCGCCAGACGAACAGCGCGGCCAGGAACCAGGTCAGGTACCAGGGATCGAGGAGGCTGATCTCCTCGGGTGCTCCGCCGGCGACGAGGTTCCTGAAGAGCGAGTACGCCGTCTCGAAGAGGACGTACGGCACGACGACGCCGGTGAGCAGCCGCTTCAGCCGGTCCGGGCGCATGTCGAAACTGCGTGAGAAGTAGCCGGAGATGATGATGAACGCCGGCATGTGGAAGCTGTACACGACCGTGTACATGGCCTCCAGGATCCGGCTGTCACCCTTCAGCGGCTCCCACGAGTGCCCCATCGCGACGAGCACGACCGCAAGGTACTTGGCGTTGTCGAAGAACGCATCGCGCTGTTTGCCCGGTCTGCCCGCCTCCGTCCCCGCCTGCCGCGTACTCACCCGGGGCTCCTGTGTGTTCACCGGGATACGCGGACTGGGCGCTCCGTCCGCCGGCGACTGTGCCGGGGGGAGCGGCCTGCGGTTCTGGCCGGAGGACGAGGCGGCGTCAAACATCTCAGGCACCCTAGTGTCGTCTGAGGGATTTCGTAAAACCCTGGCGGTCATTCCTGGTTATCGCCTTCGACTACCCCCTTATTTACATAACTTGCCTGTGCTGTTCACGTGATGGTGGGCACAGAGATCCCCGCCGTTCACCCATGATGTCCGCATTCGTCCCGACAGATGAGGGCATACGTGGCCTCGGTGTCCTCAATTCGAATTACCTGAGCACACGATGTGTGGACGTGGAAACGAACGTGCCCAATTACCCGCGGAGTCGGGCGCGCGGGCCGCGTCGAATTACTGTGCGGGGCGTCGCCGGGGACGGGCGGCCGGCCGACGATGCGTCACGGGCCGCATACGCCGGGCGGGTTGGTGGCACGATGGTTCTGGCGGGGGGTGCGGGCCGCACCTCCGGGCCGGGAGAGCGGACCGACCGAGGGTGTGATCAGTTGTGGCCATTTCACTGTCTGTGGTGGTGCTGTTGGCGATCATCCTGGTGGTGTTGATCAGAGGGGGGAGCATCAAACCGGGCCCCGCCGTCGTGGCGGCCCTCTTCGGCTTCTTCCTCGCCTCTACCGGCATGGCGCCGTCCATCAACCGCTTCCTGAACTCGATAGCGGAGACGATCAACTCGATCCGGTTCTGATCGGGGTCACGGGAAACGTCGAGCCCCGGGCGTCGGTCGGGGCCGGGGCCGGAAACGATCAGCGTCGGAAAAGCGATCAGGACGCCGGGAAAACCATCAGGGCCTGACCGGAGGAAGATCCTCCGGCCAGGCCCTGAGCCGTACAGAGCGGGCGACGGGAATCGAACCCGCGTAGCTAGTTTGGAAGACTAGTGCTCTACCATTGAGCTACGCCCGCAAGACTGCGCCGCAGGTCGGTGACCGCGGCACTGCACGCATCGTAGCGGGTCCGCCGCCGCGGAGGCGAACGTGTTGTGCTGCGGGGGTGCCGCACGTGCCGTCGCAGGTAATACAACCGACGCATCCGTTCTGGGCATGTACCCTACGTCTCGCACCAGACGGGGTGTGGCGCAGCTTGGTAGCGCGTCCGCTTTGGGAGCGGAAGGCCGTGGGTTCAAATCCCGCCACCCCGACCACCGACTCACGGCACGTGGTGATCGCCTTTTGGGGCGCCGACCGGCTGCGGTTACTATGCAAGCTGCGCGCCCGTGTGCCCCGGCCCTCCTGGCCTACGTACCCCTCCGGGCGATCAATCCGCCGGAGCTGTCTGGCTCCGGCAGAACCCAAGAAGTCAGCCACAAGGAGACCGAACCGTGAAGAGCGCCGTGGAGACCCTGAACCCGACCCGGGTTCGGCTCACTGTCGAGGTGCCCTTCGAGGAGCTCAAGGACAGCCTCGACGCGGCGTACAAGAAGATCAACCAGCAGGTCACGGTGAAGGGCTTCCGCAAGGGCAAGATCCCCGCCCGGGTCATCGACCAGCGGTTCGGTCGTGGCGCCGTGCTCGAGGAGGCCGTCAACGACGCGCTTCCGAAGTTCTACACCGAGGCGGTCAACGAGGCCGAGCTCAGCCCGCTGGGCCAGCCCGAGGTCGACATCACCGAGCTGAAGGACGGCGAGACGCTGAACTTCACCGCCGAGGTCGACATCCGCCCGGCCCTGGAGATCCCGGACTACTCCGGCATCGAGGTCGAGGTCGACGCCGTCGAGGTGAGCGACGAGGACATCGAGAAGTCGGTCGAGCAGCTCCGCGAGCGCTTCGCCTCCACCTCCCCGGTGGAGCGCGCCGCCGAGGACGGCGACGTCGTCACCGTGGACCTGGAGGCCAAGGTCGACGGCGAGGTCCTCGAGGACGGCGTCGCCGAGGGCGTCTCCTACACCATCGGCTCCGGCGAGCTGCTGGACGGCATCGACGACGCCGTGAAGGGCCTGGAGGCCGGTGGCGAGGCCACCTTCACCTCCGAGCTCAAGGGCGGCTCGGCCGCGGGCAAGGAGTCCGAGGTCACTGTCAAGGTCACCCAGGTCGCCGCCCGTGAACTGCCCGCGCTGGACGACGAGTTCGCGCAGCTCGCCTCCGAGTTCGACACCCTGGACGAGCTCAGGGCCGACAGCCGCAAGCGCCTGGCCAACATGAAGCAGTACGACCAGGCCACCCAGGCCCAGGAGCGCGTCCTGGACAAGCTCCTCGAGCTGGTCGAGGTCCCGGTCCCCGAGAAGCTGCTCGAGGACGAGATCAACACCCGCAAGCACAACCTGGAGCACCACCAGCTCGGCCAGATGGGCCTGACCCTCGACAAGTACCTGGAGATCCAGGGCAAGACCGCCGAGGAGTTCGAGACCGAGACCCGCGATGCCGCGGTCAAGGGCATCAAGACCCAGTTCGTCCTCGACGAGCTGGTCAAGAAGGAGAACCTCAACGTCAACCAGGAGGAGCTCACCGAGCACCTCATGCGGCGTGCGGCCTCCTCCGGCATGTCCCCCGACCAGTTCGCCCAGGCCGTCGTCGAGGGCGGCCAGGTGCCGCTGCTCGTCGGCGAGGTCGCCCGCGGCAAGGCCCTGGCCCTCGTGGTCGAGGCCGCCACGGTGAAGGACACCAACGGCGAGGTCGTCGACCTGGACGACGAGGAGGAGGAGACCGAGGCCGCCGTCGAGACGGCCGAGGCCGCGGAAGGCTCCTCCGAGGACGCCGAGGACAAGACCGAGGGCTGAGCCCCACGGCGCCTCTGACGCGCTTCCGACGGGCCCTGGGGACCATCCCCGGGGCCCGTTCGCCATACCGGGCCGACTGGCCGCCCTGAAGGGGCCGGAGGATCCTGTACCGAGACGAGCAGCCGACCCGAAGGGGCGCGGGGAACCGCGCGACCGGCCACGATCGGACCCGCACGCGCCGACGCACCGCACACGCGACGACGAGTGGGCACCCGGCACCCGCCGGAGCCGCTACGCCCCCGGCGAACACCCGCATTCCCGGGATTCTCCGAAGGGACCGTCGCGTTAGGGTCCATGAAAGGCAGAACAATGAGACGGCCCGGCGCCGTCGTAAGACGAGCAGGTGGATACGTGACGAATCTGATGCCCTCCGCCGCCGGCGAGCCTTCCATCGGTGGTGGCCTCGGTGACCAGGTCTACAACCGGCTGCTCAACGAGCGGATCATCTTCCTCGGCCAGCAGGTCGACGACGACATCGCCAACAAGATCACCGCGCAGCTGCTGCTCCTCGCCGCCGATCCGGACAAGGACATCTACCTCTACATCAACAGCCCCGGCGGCTCGGTGACGGCCGGCATGGCGATCTACGACACCATGCAGTACATCCCGAACGACGTGGTCACGATCGGCATGGGCATGGCGGCCTCGATGGGCCAGTTCCTGCTCACCGGCGGCACCGCCGGCAAGCGCTTCGCCCTGCCGCACACGGACATCATGATGCACCAGGGCTCCGCGGGCCTGGGCGGTACGGTCTCGGACATCAAGATCCAGGCCCAGTACCTGCTGCGCACCAAGAAGACCATGTCCGAGCTCACCGCGCTGCACTCCGGCCAGACCGTCGAGACGATCATCCGCGACGGCGACCGCGACCGCTGGTTCACCCCGCAAGAGGCCAAGGAGTACGGTCTCATTGACGAGATCATCACGCACGCCTCGGGTGTTCCGGGAGGCGGCGGCACCGGTGCCTGACCGGCCCGGCCGCGCCACGCACCGCCACGCCCCCAGCCCCCAGAACGCCACCAGGACGGTGAACATCCCATGAGCAACCTCTCCGCCGCCAGCGGCATGTACGAAGGGCCCCGCCCCGACAGCCGCTACGTCATCCCGCGCTTCGTCGAGCGCACCTCCCAGGGCATCCGTGAGTACGACCCGTACGCGAAGCTCTTCGAGGAGCGCGTGATCTTCCTGGGCGTCCAGATCGACGACGCCTCCGCCAACGACGTCATGGCGCAGCTGCTGTGCCTGGAGTCGATGGACCCGGACCGGGACATCTCGATCTACATCAACAGCCCCGGTGGCGACATGACCGCCCTGACGGCGATCTACGACACGATGCAGTTCGTGAAGCCCGACATCCAGACGGTCTGCATGGGCCAGGCGGCCTCCGCCGCGGCGATCCTGCTGGCCGCCGGTACGCCGGGCAAGCGCATGGCGCTGCCGAACTCCCGTGTGCTGATCCACCAGCCGGCCGGCTCCACCGGCCGCGGTCAGCTCTCGGACCTGGAGATCATCGCCAACGAGTTCACCCGGATGCGTGAGCAGCTGGAGAACATGCTGGCCAAGCACACCAACCGGCCGATCGAGAAGATCCGCGAGGACATCGAGCGCGACAAGATCCTCACGGCCGAGGAGGCGCTGGAGTACGGCCTCGTCGACCAGATCATCTCCACCCGCAAGATGAACAACGAGTCGGTTCGCTGACCCTGGCACTGCACTCGCAGGCCCCCTTGGCAGGAGTCACGTCAAAGTGAACCCTGCCAAGGGGGACCCGAACACAGGGCCAGGCAAGGTACCGTCGGACATAAGGCAGCACCAGGAGCCGCTGGACTCGAAAGCGTCCGGGCGTCTCCCAGGCGAAGGGGAAGCACACCGTGGCACGCATCGGTGACGGCGGCGATCTGCTCAAGTGCTCGTTCTGCGGCAAGAGCCAGAAGCAGGTCAAGAAGCTCATCGCAGGTCCCGGTGTGTACATCTGCGACGAGTGCATCGATCTCTGCAACGAGATCATCGAGGAAGAGCTCGCGGAGACCAGCGAGGTGCGCTGGGAGGAGCTGCCGAAGCCCCGCGAGATCTACGAGTTCCTCGAGGGCTACGTGGTCGGCCAGGAGGCCGCCAAGAAGGCCCTGTCGGTCGCGGTGTACAACCACTACAAGCGCGTCCAGGCCGGTGAGAACGGCGGCGCCCAGAACCGCGACGACGCCATCGAGCTGGCGAAGTCCAACATCCTGCTGCTCGGCCCCACCGGCTCCGGCAAGACACTGCTGGCCCAGACCCTGGCCCGCATGCTGAACGTCCCCTTCGCCATCGCCGACGCGACGGCGCTGACGGAGGCGGGCTACGTGGGCGAGGACGTCGAGAACATCCTCCTGAAGCTCATCCAGGCGGCCGACTACGACGTCAAGAAGGCCGAGACCGGGATCATCTACATCGACGAGATCGACAAGGTCGCCCGCAAGAGCGAGAACCCGTCGATCACCCGCGACGTCTCCGGCGAGGGTGTCCAGCAGGCGCTCCTGAAGATCCTCGAGGGCACCACGGCCTCGGTCCCGCCCCAGGGCGGCCGCAAGCACCCCCACCAGGAGTTCATCCAGATCGACACGACGAACGTCCTGTTCATCGTGGGCGGCGCGTTCTCCGGGCTTGAGAAGATCATCGAGGCGCGTGCGGGCGCCAAGGGCATCGGCTTCGGCGCCACGATCCTCTCCAAGCGCGAGCTGGAGGAGAAGGACGTCTTCGAGGACGTCATGCCGGAGGACCTGGTCAAGTTCGGCATGATCCCCGAGTTCATCGGCCGGCTGCCGGTCATCACCTCGGTCCACAACCTCGACCGCGAGGCCCTGCTCCAGATCCTCGTCGAGCCCCGCAACGCGCTCGTCAAGCAGTACCAGCGCCTCTTCGAACTCGACGGCGTGGAGCTGGACTTCGAGCGCGAGGCCCTGGAGGCCATCGCCGACCAGGCCATCCTCCGCCAGACCGGCGCCCGCGGCCTGCGCGCCATCATGGAGGAAGTCCTCATGTCCGTGATGTACGAGGTCCCGTCCCGCAAGGACGTCGCCCGCGTCGTCATCACGGCGGACGTGGTCCACTCCAACGTGAACCCGACCCTGATCCCCCGCGACGCCCGCGGCCGCGGAACGGGCGAGCAGAAGACGGCGTAGTCCGCACAGGCCCATGTGACGGACCCATGGGAAGGGGCCCCGGTCGACCGACCGGGGCCCCTTCGCCGTTGTCGCCGTCCGCGTCAGGCCTTGACGCGAACCGCGTCGCGGAACTTGGCCGTCAACTCGGCGTCGGCGGCCGGGTCGCTGTTCCTGCCGGCCGCCATGGTGGCGAAATCCATGGGCATGACGAGACCGAGCGTGCTGTGGTCGCCCCAGATGCAGATCGTCATGTGCATCTCCTTGGGACCACCGGACGACCCGGTGCTGTCGGAGGTGTCGGCCTTGGCCTGCTGGCACTTCAGGACCGCGCCGTCGAGCGAGGACGGCGTGTACGCCTTCGGCTCGCCCTCCAGGGCGTACTTCTGTTCCTTGTCCTTGCTGCCCTCGTCCTTCATGGTGGCGAACATCGCGTCGACGGTCTTCTCGGGATCGTCGATCGTGCCGTAGACGCCGCCGAACTGGATCATCTTCTGGCTCAGCGGATTGCTCTCGTCCCCGGCCTTGTACTGGGCGCTGATGTCCTTGGGGTTGTGCACCCCCCACTTCTCGGCGTCCTTCATGTCGGAGTCCGTCATGGTGCCGCTGTCGCCGTCACCCTTCTTGTACTCCGTCAGCACGGTCGCCGGGGTGACCAGCTTGTGCGGGCCGTCGTCCGCGACGCTGCTGCCACCGGACCCGCTGAACACGAAGTACGCACCGACGGCGATCGCGGCCACCACGGCCACGGCACCGATGATCAGGGCCGTCTTCTTGCCGCCGCCACCGGCGGCCGGCGGCTGCGGGGCGCCGTAGGGCTGCTGGCCGTAGGGCGGCTGCTGGCCGTACGGGGGCTGCGGGGGCATGCCCTGCTGCTGCGGATAGCCGTAGCCGGGCTGCGGGGCGGCCGGAGGAGCCTGCTGGGGGTAGCCGTAGCCGGGCTGGGGAGTCCCCGGCTGCTGGCCGTAGCCGGGCTGCGGTGCCTGCGGCTGCTGGCCGTAGGGTCCCGGCTGGCCGTAGGGACCCGGCTGCTGGGGCTGGCCGTAGGGACCCGGCTGCCCCGGCTGGCCGTACGGTCCCGGCTGCTGGGGCGGACCACCGTACGGGCCCGGCTGGTTGTCGCTCATTCCTGGGTTCCCCTCCAGATGCTTATGTCTTCCTGACATCCTGAACCAGGCCCGGGAATCTCACGGCACCGGGGGTCTCACCGTTACGGAACAAACGCGTTTCGGGACCACCCCGTGACACCTCTAAACTGACTCCCGTGACCGAGAACGCTCAGCAGCAGCCAACCGCGCCCGACACCGAACTGCCGACCCAGTACGCGCCGGCCGATGTAGAGGGGCCGCTGTACGAGCGCTGGGTGGAGCGCGGTTACTTCGAGGCGGACGAGAAGAGTGACAAGCCGCCGTTCACCGTCGTCATCCCGCCGCCCAACGTCACCGGCAGCCTCCACCTGGGCCACGCCTTCGAGCACACGCTCATCG
This sequence comes from Streptomyces sp. NPDC002520, assembly GCF_053595235.1. NCBI lineage: Bacteria > Bacillati > Actinomycetota > Actinomycetes > Kitasatosporales > Streptomycetaceae > Streptomyces > Streptomyces sp. NPDC002520. The sequence goes on from NZ_JBSFXG010000002.1 coordinate 121,112, forward strand.
ACGCGCTGACCCGCCGTAAGCGCATGCAGGGTCACGAGACCCTGTGGCAGCCCGGCATGGACCACGCCGGCATCGCCACCCAGAACGTCGTCGAGCGCGAGCTGGGCAAGGAGGGCAAGTCCCGCCACGACCTGGGCCGCGAGGCCTTCGTCGAGCGCGTCTGGCAGTGGAAGGGCGAGTCCGGCGGCCAGATCAGCGGTCAGATGCGCCGCCTGGGCGACGGCGTCGCGTGGTCGCGCGAGCGCTTCACCATGGACGAGGGCCTGTCCCAGGCCGTCCAGACCATCTTCAAGCGCCTGTACGACGACGAGCTGATCTACCGCGCCGAGCGCATCATCAACTGGTGCCCGCGCTGTCTGACGGCCATCTCCGACATCGAGGTCGAGTACCAGGACGACGACGGCGAGCTCGTCTCCATGAAGTACGGCGAGGGGGACGACACCATCGTCGTCGCCACCACCCGCGCCGAGACGATGCTCGGTGACACGGCCGTCGCCGTCCACCCCGAGGACGAGCGCTACAAGCACCTGGTCGGCAAGCTCATCAGGCTGCCGCTGACCGACCGTTCCATCCCGGTCGTCGCCGACGAGCACGTCGACCCCGAGTTCGGCACCGGCGCCGTCAAGGTGACGCCCGCCCACGACCCGAACGACTTCGAGATCGGCCAGCGTCACGACCTGCCGGCCATCACCGTCATGGACGAGCACGCCGTCATCACCGTCCACGGCCCCTTCCAGGGCATGGACCGGCTCGAGGCCCGCTCCGCCATCGTCGCAGCGCTGCGCGCCGAGGGCCGGATCGTCGCCGAGAAGCGGCCCTACGTCCACTCCGTCGGCCACTGCTCGCGCTGCAAGACCACCATCGAGCCGCGCCTTTCCATGCAGTGGTGGGTCAAGGTCGGCCCGCTGGCGAAGGCGGCGGGCGACGCCGTCCGCGACGGCCGCGTCAAGATCCACCCGCAGGAGATGGAGAAGCGGTACTTCGACTGGGTCGACAACCTCCACGACTGGTGCATCTCGCGGCAGTTGTGGTGGGGCCACCGCATCCCGGTCTGGTACGGCCCGGACGGCGAGGTCCGCTGCGTCGGCCCCGACGAGGAGCCGCCGGCCGGCGAGGGCTGGCACCAGGACACCGACGTCCTCGACACCTGGTTCTCCTCCGGCCTGTGGCCCTTCTCCACGCTGGGCTGGCCCGAACAGACCGAGTCGCTCGCGAAGTTCTACCCGAACTCCGTCCTGGTCACCGGCTACGACATCCTCTTCTTCTGGGTCGCCCGGATGATGATGTTCGGCCTGTACGCGATGGACGGCACCCCGCCGTTCCACACCATCGCCCTGCACGGCATGGTCCGCGACCAGTTCGGCAAGAAGATGTCGAAGTCCTTCGGCAACGCGGTCAACCCGCTGGACTGGATGGACAAGTACGGCAGCGACGCCCTCCGCTTCACCCTCGCGCGCGGCGCCAACCCCGGCGTCGACGTCCCGATCGGCGAGGACTGGGTCCAGGGCTCCCGCAACTTCGCCAACAAGATCTGGAACGCGACCCGCTTCGCGCTGATGAACGGCGCGACGGTCGAGGGCCCGCTGCCCGAGCCGTCGGCCATGTCGGCCACGGACCGCTGGATCCTCTCGCGCCTCAATTCGACGGTCGCCGAAGTCGACGCGTACTACGAGGACTTCCAGTTCGCCAAGCTCTCCGACGCCCTCTTCCACTTCGCGTGGGACGAGGTCTTCGACTGGTACGTCGAGCTGTCCAAGACGACGTTCCAGGCGGGCGGCGAGCCGGCCGAGGTCAGCAAGCGGGTCCTCGGCGAGGTCCTCGACGTCACCCTCAAGCTGCTGCACCCGGTGGTCCCGTTCGTCACGGAGACCCTGTGGACGACGCTGACGGGCGGTGAGTCGCTGGTCGTCGCCGAGTGGCCGAACGACTCGGGCTTCCGCGACGCCGACGCCGAGCGGGAGATCGAGACCCTCCAGTCGGTCATCACCGAGGTCCGCCGCTTCCGCGCCGACCAGGGCCTCCAGCCCGGCCAGCGCGTCCCGGCCCGCCTGGCCCTGGACGGCACGGCCCTGGCGCCGCACGAGGCCGCCATCCGCCAGCTGCTGCGCCTGCAGCCGGAGGGCGAGTCCTTCGCGGCGACGGCGACCCTCCCGGTCGCCGGTGCCGAGGTGGCGCTGGACCTCTCCGGCACCATCGACGTCGCCGCCGAGCGCAAGCGCCTCGCGAAGGACCTCGCCGCCGCCGAGAAGGAGAAGGCCCAGGCCAACGCCAAGCTCGGTAACGAGGCCTTCCTGGCCAAGGCCCCGGATCACGTGGTCGACAAGATCCGCACCCGCCTGGCCAAGGCGGACGAGGACATCACCCGCATCCAGGCCCAGCTGGACCGCCTGCCGCAGGCGTAGGTCGTGCTACCTGGCTGAGGACCCCCGGCGCGTGGGGAGCGCCGGGGGCTTTCAGCTCCCTGGGGACGCGGGGCTCCATCCGTATGCGGCTCCGCCGCGATGAGGCTCCCCCCGGTTCGAGCGAAGCCGAGAACTGGGGGGCGACAAGCCACGACGGACCCGCAGCCGCCTGACAAGGCAAGCCACCCCGTGCCGGCGCCGCGCGGCCATCCCGCACCCGGCAACGGTGAGCGACCACCCCGAACCGGCCGATTGTCACCACCGCTCCGTAGACTGGCACCGTGAGCGACCACCCCGGCACCAGCGACACCCCAGACCCCCTCGACGGCTTCGACGAACTCGTCGAAGCCGAAACCACCCGCGACCCCGACCTCGCGGTGATCGAGGCCGGCAGCCGTACCCTGCGGACCCAGGGCGGGCAGCCGTACGCCGACGTACCGGCGCGGCCGGAGGACCCCGAGGTCGACAAGGCGCTGCGCGAGGTCGAGACGGAGCTGGCCACCCGCTGGGGCGAGACCAAGCTGGAGCCCTCCGTCACCCGGATCGCCGCCCTGATGGACGTGCTGGGCGATCCGCAGCGCGCGTACCCGTCGATCCACATCACGGGCACGAACGGCAAGACCTCCACCGCCCGCATGATCGAGGCCCTCCTCGGCGCCTTCGACCTGCGCACGGGCCGCTACACCAGCCCGCACGTCCAGTCGGTCACCGAGCGGATCAGCCTGGACGGCGCCCCGATCTCCGCCGAGCGGTTCATCGAGACGTACCAGGACATCAAGCCGTACGTGGAGATGGTCGACTCCTCGCAGGAGTACCGCCTGTCCTTCTTCGAGGTGCTGACCGGCATGGCGTACGCGGCCTTCGCGGACGCCCCCGTCGACGTCGCCGTCGTCGAGGTCGGCATGGGCGGCAGCTGGGACGCGACGAACGTGATCGACGGCGACGTCGCGGTGGTCACCCCCATCGCTCTGGACCACACCGACCGCCTCGGCGAGACGCCCGCGCAGATCGCCACCGAGAAGGCCGGCATCATCAAGCGGGACGCGACCGTGATCATGGCGCAGCAGCCGGTGGACGCGGCGCAGGTGCTGCTGAGGAAGGCCGTCGAGGAGAACGCCACCGTGGCCCGTGAGGGCCTGGAGTTCGGCGTCGTGGACCGGCAGGTCGCCGTCGGCGGCCAGCTCATCACCCTGCGCGGCCTGGGCGGTGAGTACCAGGAGGTGTACCTGCCGCTGCACGGCGCCCACCAGGCGCACAACGCCGCCGTGGCGCTCGCCGCCGTCGAGGCGTTCTTCGGGGTCGGCGCGCAGCGCGCGCAGCCGCTGGACATCGACACGGTGCGCAAGGCCTTCGCGGCCGTCACCTCGCCGGGCCGCCTCGAGGTCGTCCGGCGCTCTCCCACGATCGTGCTGGACGCCGCGCACAACCCGGCGGGCGCCGAGGTCACCGCCGAGGCCGTGCGGGAGGCGTTCGACTTCAGTCGGCTGATCGGTGTCGTCGGGGCGAGCGCCGACAAGAACGTACGAGGGCTGCTGGAGGCCTTCGAGCCGATCTTCGCCGAGGTCGTCGTCACCCAGAACTCCAGCCACCGCGCCATGGACGCGGACGAGTTGGCCGCGATCGCCGTCGAGGTGTTCGGCGAGGAGCGGGTCCAGGTCGAGCCGCGGCTGCCCGAGGCTCTGGAGGCGGCGATCACGCTGGCCGAGGAGGAGGGCGAGTTCGCGGGCGGCGGGGTGCTGGTCACCGGCTCGGTCATCACGGTGGGCGAGGCCCGCCTGCTCCTGGGAAAGGGCTGAGGGTTCGTCGTGCGTACGCTCTGTTCATCGACGCTGATCGGCGAGTTCTTCATCGTCGGGTTCGCCGGGCTCGTGGCCATGAAGGACCCGAGCTTGTCCACCTCGACGGTGTGGCTGGTCTGCGGCATCGCCATGGCCCTGTGTGTGCTGCTGTGCGGCATGGTGACGCGGCCGGGCGGCGTCGCCCTCGGCTGGGCCCTGCAGCTCGCCCTGATCGCCTCCGGCGTCTTCGTCCCGATGATGTACATCCTGGGTGTGGTCTTCGCGGCCCTGTGGTGGGCGTCGGTGCACTACGGCAGAAAGGTCGACGAGGCCAAGGCCCGCTTCGCCGCCCGGTCGGACTCGCCCTCTACACCTGACGCTGCGTGACGGCAACACGGACACGCCCTGTAGCCTCGTCCCACCGCACACGTCAGTCGTAAGGAGCCCCCGTGACTCAGCGCACCCTCGTCCTGCTCAAGCCCGACGCCGTCCGTCGCGGTCTGACCGGCGAGATCATCGGCCGGATCGAGCGCAAGGCCGGCTGGCAGATCACCGCGCTGGAGCTGCGCACCCTGGACCGCGCCATGCTGGAGCAGCACTACGCCGAGCACGTCGGCAAGCCCTTCTACGAGCCGCTGGTGGACTTCATGTCCTCCGGTCCGGTCGTCGCCCTGATCGTCGAGGGTGAGCGGGTCATCGAGGGCGTGCGTCAGCTGACCGGCCCGACCGACCCGATCGCGGCCGCCCCCGGCTCCATCCGCGGAGACTTCGGCGTGATCGTCCGCGAGAACCTGATCCACGCGTCCGACTCGGAGGAGTCGGCCGAGCGCGAGGTGAAGATCTTCTTCCCGGGCCGCGGCTGACCCGTGGCGCCCGGCGTGCCAGGGCCACGCCGGGCAAGGTTTCCGATAAATTTTCTGAGGGTCCGTCAGGTCTCCTTGGAACCCTGACCTGGGGCGGCCATACGTTTTCGGCCGTCCCTTGGCATATGCGTTGCCGATCGGGGGAACGCGTGCCTCCGATGGACCGTCTCCACAAGCGAGGCGCCGCGCCATCTGCTGACAATGGCGAAGACCCTCGCGCAGTGTTCGTGCAGGCGCGTCTACGATGGAAGCCTTCACGTCACAGCACCCACCTCGCCTACCTGAAAAGCCCTCAAAAGCTCGTGGGAAGGCCAGACGAATCCTGATGGGGAACTCAATGTCGTTCATCGGCCGTGACATGGCTGTCGACCTCGGGACCGCCAACACGCTGGTGTACGTCAGGGGTCGCGGGATCGTACTCAACGAGCCGTCCGTGGTCGCGATCAACACCAACACCGGTGGGATCCTCGCGGTCGGTGCCGAAGCGAAGAAGATGATCGGCCGGACGCCGGGCAACATCGTGGCCGTGCGTCCGCTGAAGGACGGCGTGATCGCCGACTTCGAGATCACCGAGCGTATGCTCCGCTACTTCATCCTGAAGATCCACAAGCGGCGCTATCTCGCCCGTCCGCGTGTCGTCGTCTGTGTGCCCTCGGGCATCACCGGCGTCGAGCGCCGCGCGGTCATCGAGGCGTCCTCCCAGGCGGGAGCCCGCCAGGTGCACATCATCGAGGAGCCCATGGCCGCCGCCATCGGCTCGGGGCTGCCGGTCCACGAGGCCACCGGCAACATGGTGGTGGACATCGGCGGCGGTACCACGGAGGTCGCGGTCATCTCGCTCGGCGGCATCGTCACCGCCCAGTCCATCCGCGTCGCCGGCGACGAACTGGACAACGCGATCATCCAGTACATCAAGAAGGAGTACAGCCTTCTGCTGGGTGAGCGGACGGCCGAACAGATCAAGATCACGATCGGTTCGGCGTACGACCTCGACTCCGACGAGCACACCGAAGTCCGCGGACGGGACCTCGTCTCCGGACTGCCCAAGACCGTCGTCATCGCCGCCGCCGAGGTGCGCAAGGCGATCGAGGAACCGGTCAACGCGATCGTCGACGCCGTCAAGACGACTCTCGACAAGTGTCCGCCGGAGCTGTCCGGCGACATCATGGACAGAGGAATCGTTCTGACCGGTGGCGGGGCCCTGCTGCGCGGGCTCGACGAGCGCCTGCGGCGTGAGACGGGAATGCCGATCCACATCGCCGAGGACCCGCTGGACAGCGTGGCGCTCGGATCCGGCAAGTGTGTCGAGGAGTTCGAGGCACTTCAGCAGGTTCTGGACGCCCAGCCGCGCAGATGAGGTAACTGTTCGATTCCGCCGTACGAGACCATCTCCCCTCGTGCGGCGGATCGTTGATTGAGCCGCATAAGCTCCCGCACATGGACTTCTCGGGCCGGCGTCTCGCCCGTGCGCCCGGGGGTCCCCGAATTCCTATCGAGGAAGGGCACGGCCGCCGCACGTGAGGGACACGAAAGAGAGCCGGTTGCTCCTGGTCCTGCTGGTCGCCATCGCGTTCGCGCTGATCACGGTGGATATCCGCGGAGGCCGGAACTCGCCGGTCGACGGCGCTCGGTCGGCCGCGGCCGCGGTGTTCGGCCCCGTCGAGAACGGACTGTCCTCCGCGGTGAATCCCGTCGGTGACGCAGTCTCCGCCGTCCGCGACTCCGGCAGCCGTCACGACCGGCTCGCCGTGCTGGAGAAGGAGAACGCGGCCCTCAAGGCGAAGCTCGGCAGCGACGACCGCAACCGCAGCCGCCTGGCGCAGCTCGACAAGATGCTGAAGATCGCCGGCGAGGGCCAGTACGGCATCAAGGGCGCCCAGGTCATCGCCATAGGGTCGGCGCAGGGCTTCTCCTGGACCATCACCATCGACGTCGGCGCGAGCGACGGCATCCAGCGGGACATGACCGTCCTGAACGGGGACGGGCTGGTCGGCCGGGTCACCACGGTCGGCCCGGACACCTCCACCGTCCTGCTGGCCAACGACCCCGACTTCACCGTCGGCACCCGCTTGGAGGGCAGCGACGAACTGGGCTTCGCCTCCGGACAGGGCGACCGCCCGCTGCGCGTCGAACTCCTCAACGGAAAGGCCGAGGTGAAGAAGGGCGACCGTCTCGTCACCTTCGGCTCCCAGGCCGACAAGCCCTTCGTGCCGGGCGTCCCGGTCGGCGTGGTCTCCCGGGTCGACCCCTCCGGTGGCGGCCTGACCCGCACGCTCTACGTCACGCCGTACGTCGGCTTCACCAAGCTCGACATCGTCGGGGTCGTCGTCCAGGGCCCGAAGAAGGACCCCCGCGACGAGGTCCTGCCCGTCAAGCCCAAGCCCGTCCCGACCCCGACGGTGACCGTCACGGTCACCCCGTCAGCCGACGCGACCTCCACCGACGAGCAGCAGCAGTAGGAGCTGAATCCCCATGCGTGTCAACCGGATCCTGCTCTCCAGCGCCCTGGTCGTCGTCGCCCTGGTGATCCAGGTGAGCGTGCTCGCCCGCCTGCACCTGCCGGGCGCCGTCCCCGACCTGCTGCTGCTCACCGTCCTCGGCCTCGCCATGGTGTACGGCCATGTGGGCGGCGCCTTCGTCGGCTTCGGTGCCGGACTGCTCGCCGACCTCGCCCCGCCCGCCGACCACGCGGCCGGCCGCTACGCCCTGGTGCTGTCCGTCATCGGCTACTTCGCCGGGCTCATCAAGCCGGACAACGGCCGGCTGAAGTCGGCGACCGGCCCGATGGCCGTCGTGGTCGCCGCCGCCATCGGCTCCACCCTGCTCTACGCGGGCGTCGGAGCCCTGGTCGGCGACACCGCCGCCCGTCATGTCGGCCTGACCGGGCTGCTGTTCTCGGCCGCCCTGTACGACCTGCTCCTCGCGCCGTTCGTGGTGCCCGGGGTCATGTGGCTGGCCCGCCGCGCCGACAACGACCCGCTGACCGAGACCGGCCCCGCCGCCGGCGCCGGGAACATCTCCTCCGGCTGGCTGTCCTCCGGCACCGGCCTGCGCATCGGCAGTCAGCGCGGCGGCCTCGGCGGCCTGAAGGCCAAGGCCCGCACCCGCTCGGCGCGGGCCGGCCGCATCAAGGGGGTCAAGCGGCTGTGAACAGCGACGAGTTCACCCGAACGGGGAAGCGTTCGTGGAACGGGGGCTCACAGGCCGGTCGTTCATCATGTGTACGCGCCCACACGCACCAGGCGTACGCACACCCGTCCGCATCGACGTACCCGTGCGCATCGGTCCACACGTCCGCATCCGTACGCGCGCAGACATCAGCGCACTGAGAGGGGGAGACAGCCGCAGTGACCAACATTCCCGAGACCGGACGCACCCAACGGGTCCAGATCAGACTCGTCGTCATCCAGGTCCTCGTCCTCTCCCTCCTCGGCACGCTCGGCGGCCGACTGTGGTACCTGCAGATCCGGGAGGGCGCCGAGTACCAGAAGGAGGCGTCCGGCAACCACGTCCAGCAGGTCGTCGACCCCGCCGTGCGCGGTGACATCCTGGACGCCCGGGGCGTGCCCCTCGCCGACAACGAGACCCGCCTGGTCGTCTCCGCCTCCCGTACCGACCTGCTCAAGCAGAAGGACGACGGCAAGGGCGTCCTGGCCAAGCTGGCCGCAGTCCTCGGCATGACGCCCGACGAGGTCCAGCAGAAGGTCCGGCTCTGCGACTCCAAGACCCCCCAGCCGTGCTGGAACGGCTCGCCGTACCAGCCGATCCCCATCACCGACGAGGCAACGCCCAAGCAGGCGCTGCAGATCCGTGAGCGCGCCGAGGACTTCCCCGGCATCACCGCCGAGCCCGAGGCCGTGCGCCGCTACGCGGGCCCCGCGAAGTCCAACACCGCCCAGGTCCTCGGCTATCTCTCGCCCGTCACCGACGACGAGATCCAGAAGGCCAAGGACACCGACTCGCCCTACCTGCGCTCCGACCAGGTCGGCCGCTCGGGCCTGGAGCGGCAGTACGACAAGGAACTGCGCGGCAAGGCAGGCGTCACCCGCTACGAGGTCGACAACCTCGGCCGGGTCATCGGCAAGGCCAAGGCGGACCCCGCCGAGTCCGGCTCCAACCTGGTCACCAGCATCGACTCCCGCGTCCAGCGCGTCGCCGAGTACGAACTGGACAAGGCGATGAAGATCGCCCGCCAGCAGTTCGACAAGATCACCGGCGAGAACTACAAGGCCGACTCCGGCGCCGTCGTCGTGATGGAGGCCAAGACCGGCCGGATCGTCGCCATGGCCTCGGCACCCACCTACGACCCGAACGTGTGGGTCGGCGGCATCTCCGGCAAGGACTACAAGGCCCTCACCGGCAAGAAGTCCGACTACCCGCTGCTCAACCGCGCCATACAGGGTCAGGCGGCGCCCGGCTCGACCTTCAAGGTGGTCTCCACGGCCGCCGCGGTCCAGGCCGGCTACGTCTGGGACGGCGGCTACCCCTGCACCAGCTCGTACTCGGTGGGCGGCCAGGTCTTCAAGAACTTCGAGGGCGAGAGCTTCGGCCCGATCTCCCTCGGCCGCGCCCTGGAGGTCTCCTGCGACACCGTCTTCTACGGCCTCGCCGACCGTGAGTGGAAGAGGGACGGCGGCATCAACCCCAAGAAGGGCCAGCCCAAGGACTGGTTCTTCAAGACCGCCCACCAGTTCGGCCTCGGCAAGGAGACCGGCGTCGACCTGCCCAACGAGGTCACCGGCCGCGTCCCCGACCGCCAGTGGAAGCTCGACTACTGGAAGGCCAACAAGTCCGCCTGGTGCAAGTACGGCAAGAAGGACGGCACCTACGTCCAGAAGATCTATTACGAGAACTGCCTCGAGGGCAACAAGATGCGCGAGGGTGACGAGATCAACTACTCCATCGGCCAGGGCGACACCCTCGTCACGCCGATCCAGGAGGCCGTGATCTACGGCGCCGTCGCCAACGGCGGCACCATGTACCACCCGACCATCGGCAAGGCGATCGTCAGCCCGGACGGCAAGACCGTCACGCCCATCCCGCCGAGGAAGTCCGGCCGGCTGCCGGTCAGCCAGGCCACCCTCAAGGGCATGGACGACGCCTTCGCGGGCGTCATCACCCGCGGTACCGCCGCCTGGAAGTTCGGCGGCTGGCCGCAGAACAAGATCCCGCTGCACGGCAAGACCGGTACCGCCGAGGTCTACGGCAAGCAGACCACCTCGTGGCTCGCCACCTACACCAAGGACTACACGGTGATCATGACGATCGCCCAGGCCGGTACGGGTTCCGGAGCCTCCGGCGAGGCCGTGCGCAACATCTACAGCGCGCTCTACGGCGTCCAGGGCGACGGCTCGATCGACAACAAGAAGGCACTGCTGCCCGAGCCGCAGAAGGCCCTGCCCAAGGTGCGCCCGGACGGCACCATCACCGCCCCGAAGATCGTCGGCGACCCGGCCAAGGACGTCGAGGCCTCCCAGAAGAACAACGCCACCAACGGGGCCGACCAGCAGACCCCGGGGACCTCGCCGTCACCGACAACGAACAACAGCAACACCCGCAGGCGGCCGCACCGGGCGCGCCGCAGGGGGAGCCGGAGGACGCGCCCGTGACCGGCAACAGCTTCTCCGTCTCCGGATACGGCCCCCAGCGAGCGGGCTGGACCAAGCTCTTCGCCCGTGACTCGCTGGCCCGCCGGCTCGACTGGCCGATGCTGCTCGCGGCCCTCGCCCTCTCGCTGATCGGCTCGCTGCTGGTCTACTCGGCGACCCGCAACCGCACCGAGATCAACCAGGGCGACCCGTACTACTTCCTGCTCCGGCACATCATGAACGCCGGCATCGGACTCGCCCTGATGGTCGGCACGATCTGGCTCGGCCACCGCGCCCTGCGCAACGCCGTGCCGATCCTCTACGGCGTCTCGCTCCTCGGGGTCCTGCTGGTCCTCACCCCGCTCGGCGCCACCATCAACGGCAGCCGCAACTGGATCGTGCTCGGCGGCGGCTTCTCGCTCCAGCCCGCCGAGTTCGTGAAGGTCACGATCACCCTGGGCATGGCGATGATGCTGGCCGCCCGGGTCGACGCCGGGGACAAGCCGTACCCCGACCACCGCACCGTCCTGCAGGCGCTGGGCCTCGCCACCGTGCCGATCCTGATCGTGATGCTCATGCCCGACCTCGGCACGGTCCTGGCCATGGTGGCCATCATCCTGGGCGTGCTGCTCGCTTCCGGCGCCTCCAACCGCTGGATCTTCGGTCTGCTCACCGCCGGCGTCCTCGGCTGTATCGCCATCTGGCAGCTGCACATCCTGGACGAGTACCAGATCAACCGCTTCGCGGCCTTCGCCAACCCGGAACTCGACCCCGCCGGCGTCGGCTACAACACCAACCAGGCCCGCATCGCCATCGGCTCCGGCGGCCTGACCGGCGCGGGCCTGTTCCACGGCTCGCAGACCACCGGCCAGTTCGTGCCCGAGCAGCAGACGGACTTCGTCTTCACGGTGGCGGGGGAGGAGCTGGGTTTCCTCGGGGCAGGCCTGATAATCCTCCTCCTCGGCGTCGTCCTGTGGCGCGCCTGCCGCATCGCCCGCGACTCGACGGAGCTGTACGGCACGATCGTGGCCGCCGGGATCGTGGCCTGGTTCGCCTTCCAGTCCTTCGAGAACATCGGCATGACCCTCGGCATCATGCCGGTCACCGGTCTGCCACTGCCGTTCGTGTCGTACGGCGGCTCGTCGATGTTCGCGGTCTGGGTGGCGGTGGGACTGCTTCAGTCGATCAAGGTGCAGCGCCCCATGTCTGCCTGAGTGCCGGCCGGGGATGGCAGCGGCCGGAGGGGTTCACCGGGTGTATGGCGGGAGTTTTCCTGCCATACACCCTGGATAGCCCCTGCCGCCCCGGCCGATCAGCAACTAGATTCAGTTCATGGCGGATGCGAAACGCGAGATCGAGCGCAAGTACGAATCCGACGAGAGCGGCCTGCCCGACCTGACCGGCGTCGGCTCGGTGGCGGACGTCCTCGACAAAGGCCTCGTCGAACTGGACGCCACGTACTACGACACCGCCGACGAACGCCTGGCCGCGGCCTTTCTCACCCTGCGCCGCCGCACCGGAGGCACCGACGCCGGCTGGCACCTGAAGTTCCCCGTCGCCCCCGGCGTCCGCGACGAGATCCAGGCGCCGCTGTCGGACACCGTCCCCGACGAACTCGCCGCGCTGGTCCGCTGCCGTGTCCGCGACGCCGAACTGGTCCCCGTCGTCCGGCTCCGCTCCGCCCGCGACCTGCGCCACCTGGTCGACGCCGACGGCACCCTGCTCGCCGAGGCGAGCGTCGACGCCGTGACCGCCGACCGGCTCAACCGGGCCGGCGGCACCGTCCAGTGGACCGAGATCGAGGTCGAACTCGCCGACGACGGCGACCCGGCCTTCCTCGACAAGGTCGAGAAACGCCTGCGCAAGGCGGGCGTACGGCCGTCCACGTCGCCGTCCAAGCTCGCCCGGGCACTGGAACGGACCGGCGGCCCGCGCCCCGCCACCGCCCGGCGCGCGAAGCCCGTCACCGCCGGCGACCACGTCCTCGCCTACGTACGCACCCAGCGCGACGCGATCCTCGCGTACGACCCGGGCGTCCGCCGCGACCTGCCCGACTCCGTCCACCAGATGCGCGTCGCCACCCGCCGCATGCGCAGCACCTTCCGCACCTTCGGCACGGTCCTCGACCCCACCGTCACCACCCCCGTCGCCGCCGAGCTGAAGTGGCTGGCCGGCGAGCTGGGCGTGGGCCGCGACCAGGAAGTACTGGCCGAGCGCCTGCTCGCCGTCCTCGACGACATCCCGTCCGCCCTCATCGACGGCCCCGTACGCAGGCGCCTCACCACCTGGGCGAGCACCCGGCACGACAGCGCCCGCGGCCACGTCGTCGCGATCCTCGACTCCGCCCGCTACCTGGCCCTGCTCGACGCCATCGACGCCCTGCTCGCCGACCCGCCACTGCGGCCCAAGGCCACGGGAAAGCCGGAGAAGACGATCACCAAGGCCCTGCACAAGGACCTCGCGAAGGTCTCCCGCCTGGTCACCGAAGCCCTGCACCAGCCCCCCGGCGAGGAACGCGACATCGCCATCCACGAAGCCCGCAAGAAGGCCAAGCGCACCCGCTACGCCGGCGAGGCGGCCGTCCCCGCCCTCGGCACCCCCGCCCGCTCCCTCGCCAAGTCCATGAAGTCCCTGACCAGCCTCCTCGGCGAACACCAGGACAGCGTCATGGCCCGAGGCACCCTGCGCGAACTGTCCGCCGTCGCCCACGCGGCGGGCGAGAACACCTTCACGTACGGCCTGCTCTACGGCAAGGAGGAGGCGGCGGCAGCAGCGGTGGAGGAGGAGCTGCCGGGGCTGTGGCGGGAGATCACATCCGCGACGGCCGTCTGAGCGTACGGGGGCGTCGTCCGGTCGGGGTAGCCTAGATGGTCACCCCTGTCACTTACGAAGGTTCCCGCGATGTCTGTCGAGTCGGTCTTCCCGCAGCTCGAGGCCCTGCTCCCGCATGTGCAGAAGCCGATCCAGTACGTGGGCGGCGAGCTGAACTCCACCGTCAAGGAGTGGGACAGCTGCGACGTCCGCTGGGCGCTCATGTACCCGGACGCGTACGAGGTGGGTCTGCCCAACCAGGGCGTCATGATCCTCTACGAGGTACTCAACGAGCAGGACGGCGTCCTCGCCGAGCGCACCTACAGCGTATGGCCGGACCTCGAGGCGCTGATGCGTGAGCATGCCGTCCCGCAGTTCACGGTCGACAGCCACCGCCCGGTGAAGGCCTTCGACGTGTTCGGCCTGAGCTTCTCCACGGAGCTCGGCTACACGAACATGCTCACGGCCCTGGACCTGGCCGGCATCCCCCTCCAGTCCAAGGACCGCACGATCGACGACCCGATCGTCCTCGCCGGCGGTCACGCGGCCTTCAACCCCGAGCCGATCGCCGACTTCATCGACGCGGCGATCATCGGCGACGGCGAGCAGGCCGTGCTCGACATGACGCGGATCATCCGCGAGTGGAAGGCGGAGGGCTGCCCCGGCGGCCGCGAGGAGGTCCTGTTCCGTCTAGCGAAGACGGGCTCGGTGTACATCCCGGCCTTCTACGACGTCGAGTACCTCCCCGACGGCCGTATCGCCCGTGTCGTGCCCAACAAGTCGGGCGTCCCGTGGCGTGTCTCCAAGCACACGGTCATGGACCTGGACGAGTGGCCGTACCCCAAGCAGCCCCTCGTGCCCCTCGCCGAGACCGTGCACGAGCGCATGTCCGTGGAGATCTTCCGCGGCTGCACCCGCGGCTGCCGCTTCTGTCAGGCCGGCATGATCACCCGCCCGGTGCGTGAGCGCTCCATCACGGGCATCGGCGACATGGTCGACAAGGGCCTCAAGGCGACCGGCTTCGAGGAGGTCGGCCTTCTCTCCCTCTCCTCCGCGGACCACTCCGAGATCGGCGACATCGCCAAGGGCCTGGCCGACCGCTACACGGACGACAAGATCGGCCTGTCCCTGCCCTCCACCCGCGTCGACGCCTTCAACGTCGACCTGGCGAACGAGCTGACCCGCAACGGCCGCCGTTCGGGCCTCACCTTCGCCCCCGAGGGCGGCTCGGAGCGCATGCGCAAGGTCATCAACAAGATGGTCTCCGAGGAAGACCTCATCCGTACCGTGGCCACCGCCTACGGCAACGGCTGGCGCCAGGTGAAGCTGTACTTCATGTGCGGCCTGCCGACGGAGACCGACGACGACGTCCTCCAGATCGCCGACATGGCGACGCACGTCATCCAGAAGGGCCGCGAGGTCTCGGGCTCCAACGACATCCGCTGCACGGTCTCGATCGGCGGCTTCGTCCCCAAGCCCCACACCCCCTTCCAGTGGGCGCCGCAGCTCTCCGCCGAGGAGACGGACGCCCGTCTGGAGAAGCTCCGCGACAAGATCCGCGGCGACAAGAAGTACGGCCGCTCGATCGGCTTCCGCTACCACGACGGCAAGCCCGGCATCGTGGAGGGCCTGCTCTCCCGCGGCGACCGCCGCATCGGCGCGGTCATCCGCGCCGTCTACGAGGACGGCGGCCGCTTCGACGGCTGGCGCGAGCACTTCTCCTACGACCGCTGGATGGCCTGCGCCGACAAGGCGCTCGCGCAGTTCGGCGTGGACGTCGACTGGTACACCACCCGCGAGCGCACCTACGAGGAGGTCCTCCCCTGGGACCACCTCGACTCCGGCCTGGACAAGGACTGGCTCTGGGAGGACTGGCAGGACGCCCTCGACGAGACCGAGGTCGAGGACTGCCGCTGGACGCCGTGCTTCGACTGTGGCGTGTGCCCGCAGATGGACACGGCCATACAAATCGGCCCGACCGGCAAGAAGTTGCTGCCTCTGACGGTCAAGAACGGTGCGCCTGCGCCCGCTTCGAGTGGTCACACGCACTGAGGTGAGCGAGGCACTCGATCGGGTGGTTGAGGCGCTGGCGGGGGTGAGCGAGGACGAGGTGGCTGCGGCGTTCGAGGCGGCCGGTACTTCGAGCTCTCGCCCGCCGGCGCCGCTGGAGTGGGTCTGAGCCCGGCATCGGGATTCCGTACCGCTGTGTGACCACTCGAGCCCCCTTCTCTGGACAGGAGGCGGCTCGGCGATCCAGCAGGTCGGGATTCGTTACATTTCGGACCGGAGGCCTCCGGTGTGGACTCGCAATGCGCCGTCGACCTGTGGGGCCTGATCGTCTTGCCGACACCCTGGGGGGCGACAAAGCTGGCTATGTAGGCATTCAGGAACGCGCTCGGAACGGAGGAGAGCCCGCAGGCCAGCCGATAGGCGATCAAAGGGAGAGGGAGTCATGACGGCACAGAGCTCCGCGAGGTCGGCGACTCCAACCGTGACCAGGCAGCCCGACGGTCTCGGCAAGCGGGTCGGGGAGGTAGCGGAAATCACCGTTCTCTTCGATGCCAAGCCGGGCGGGGCGGAGAGGTTCCACCAGAACGCCGCCAAGATCCAGGACGACGCCTTTCGGTACGAAAAGGTGGTCGGCACTGTCCACGACTTCCGTGTCACGTTCATCAACAATGACACTCAGGTCATAGGCGCGGTCACCTATGACGGTGACTTCAAGCCGTACATGGCTGACATCTTCGCCAACGCCGCACCGTGGTTCGATGAAATGTTCGAAGGCGTCGTCGAGGGCTGGCCCGGGGCGACCTCTCCGAACATCGTCGACTGGCTGGTGACGAAGATCGTGGAGGCCGACATGTGGTACGCCTCCAATCCGACCATGACGGTCGAGGACACCACCAAGGCGCAGAAGGTCACGCAGGCGTTCAACGCGTTGCTGGATACCGCGTCCAGCTAGCAGCTGTCTCGCGTCCCAGGAGCCGTTAGCCCCGTGGCCATGGCGCCTGGACACCACCAGGCGGCCCGGCAACGGCGCGCGGTCGTCGGCGTCGGCCCCGTCAGCGGAGGTCGCAGCATCATGTCCGACCATCTTTCCGGCACCCGCGCCCTGGCCGATCCGGCCGTAGACCTGACCGACCTCTATGCCTTTCCCAGCCCCTCCCGGTCGGGTCGGCTCGTCCTCGTCATGAATGTCTTTCCGAATGCGCGGCCGGGAGCCCTGTTCTCCGACGCTGCCGGCTATCGCTTCCGCGTCCGTCCGGCATCCGTGCCCATGGGAGATTCCGGCTCACTCATCGATGTCGGCATCGACGAATTCGCGCTTGCCTGGACCTTCTCGATTCCGGTCGGACCGGATGACGACGGGGAGTTGATGCAGCGGGGGACGTGCGTACTGCCCAACGGGGAACCGGTGTCGTTGCTGGTGAATGACGAGCGGGGCGGCGAGGGCGATGGCGTGCGATGTTACGCCGGGCTGCGGCTGGATCCCTTCTTCATGGACGTTGCCAAGGAGGTGGAGACGCGGGCGAGGCGGCGGCTCGCCTTCGTACCGAAGGGCACGAACTCCCTGGAGGGCGCCGATGTCCTCACCGTCGTGGCGGAGCTTGACGTCGCCAGGGTGTTCGGGGCGGCCTCGGGGAACGTCTTCGCCGTTGCGGCGGAAACCGTCACGGTCGGACCGTATCCCGTGCGCCTCGAACGGCTCGGCCGCCCCGAGGTCAAGAACATTCTCCTGTCGGACAACGGGGTCGACGCCGTCAATAAGGTCGTTGACCTGCGTGATCTCTACAACGAGGAAGACCCGTTCCGGCTGGGTCCGAGCCACGTGGACGCCTATCGCGCACGCCTCAATGCCAACCTGGTCTTCTTCGACGGCCTCGACGGCAAGGCGGACTGGACGACGCGGCCGGACGGGACGCATCCGCTGACGGAGCTGCTGCTCGCGGACTTCCTGGTCGTGGACGTGGCCAGGCCGTACGCCGAAGACAGCTATTTCGAGATCGAGCGGGCCTTGCTGGAGGGACGGGAGCATGAGACCTGTGGCGGCCGGTCGCTCAACGACGATGTCATCGACACGCTCTACACACTGATCGTCAACGCGGGTCACGGCCCGCGCGTGAGCGACGGCGTCGACGGGACCGTCCCGGCTTCGCGTGAATTCCCGTACCTGGCACCGCCCAACCCCGACCCGCCCGAACCTGTTTCCGTCCCGACGGCCGCCGCAAGCTGATGAGCGGTTCCAGGGCGGCCACTCATGCCGGTGGTGAGAGAGGGCCCGACCTTGTGGGCAGGCCGCCCACGACAGCCGGCGTCATCGCCATGGGCAACCTCGGCGCGCGTATCGAAGGACTGACGTCGCAGGCGGCACGCGAAAGGCTCACCGCCGCCGGCTGGGACGAGTTGGTGGAGCTGACCGCTCTGCGCGGGCACGTACTGGGCCGCATCGACGAGGCCGAGCGCGCGGCATCGCTGGCCGAGACGTTCGTCGACCAGGCGCCGCGCGATCCTCGCTCACTTGTTGCGCGCGCCAGGCTGGCGGGCCTCTTCCACCGGTTCGCGGCGGCACTCGACGATCTGGACGCGGCGGCTGCGCTGGGGCTCGATCGCAGAAGAGTGGACGAGGAGCGAGCAGCCGTCTGCCAGGCGGTCGGGCAATACGCAGACGCGCTTGCGCTGCATCGGCAGGGGCTGTCGAGGGGGCAGGACTTCAGGGCCCTCGGCGCCATGGCCCGCTGTCTTGCCGAGAGCGGCGAGGCCGACGAGGCCGAGACATGGTTTCTGGCGGCGCATCGCGCCTACCGCGGGGTCAGCCCCTTTCCGCCGGCGATCCTCGAATTCCAGTGCGGGCAGATGTGGCTGGCCCAGGGCGGACTGGTGAGCGCGCGCGTCTGGCTGGAGTCGGCCGCTCGCCGACTGCCGTCCTATGTGCCGGCGCATGGCCACCTCGCTGAAGCCGATGCCGCCGAAGGCAGGGTGGCCGTAGCGATAGAGCGCCTGCGCCGATTGGCCCTCGCCAGTGACGATCCCGACTACGCGACCCGGCTTGTCCGCCTCCTGGGCAGGTTCGAGGCGTCGGCGGAGGCTCGGTTCTGGCGTGCCCACGCTGGCGCGCGCTACGAGGAGTTGATGGCGCGCCACCCCGAGGCGTACGTCGATCACGCGGCGGAGTTCTGGCTGACCGTCGGCGGCGATGCCCAGCGAGCGCTTCGGCTCGCGCGGTGGAACCTTGCGCTTCGCGCGACCCCGCGCGCCCAGGCGCTCGTCAATCGCGCGATGGGCCGTGTCGGACAGTCTCGACAGTAGCGGCAATTGGTACAAAGTCGCCGATACGTGACGGGAAGGATGTCATGACAGCGACTGAAGCCGCACCGCTGCAGCTGGACGAGATTCAGGGCATCGTGCTGCGCGACCGGCCGTCACCGTACGTCGGCACCTACATGCTGCTGCGTGTGGACGATCCCACTGCCGGGCGGCAGCTGATGGGGCGCCTGGCCGAGCTGGTCGACTCCGCTGCCAACTGGTGGCAACCGGACCTGCCCGCGCTCCTCAACGCCGGACTGACGTACCGAGGGCTCGAAGCGCTCCAGGTCCCACCGGCCGCCCTGAACACCTTCCCTGAGGAGTTTCGGCAGGGCATGGCGGCGCGCGCCGAGTTCATCGGTGACACCGGGGAGAGCGCGCCCGCACGCTGGGAGCCGCCCTTCGGCACCGGCCAGGTACACGTCATGCTGTCTCTCCTGGCCGCCGACCAGGAGTCATTGGCGGTCGTCGTCGAACGTGCGCGCAAGGCCCACGCTCAGCTTCCCGGCCTTCAGGTCGTCCATCGGCAGGACTTCTACCAGCTGTCCACAGGGCGTACCAGCTTCGGCTACAAGGACGGCATCGGCAACCCCACGATCGAAGGCAGCGGTGCCGAGAGTCCGCCCGGTGACGGTTCCGTGCTCAAGGCAGGCGAATTCGTGCTCGGCTATCCCGACGAGACCGGAAACCTGCCGCCGATGCCGCAGCCGGCCGAGCTGGGCCGCAACGGCACCTTCGTGGCCTGGCGGAAGCTGCACACGCGCGTCGCGGCCTTCCGCCGGTATCTCCACGACAACTCCGGCAGCCCGGAGGAGGAGTCGCTGCTCGCCGCCAAGATCGTGGGCCGCTGGCAGAGCGGCGCCCCGTTGATCCTGGCGCCCGAGCACGACGACCCGGCCCTGGGAGCGGACGACCAGCGCAACAACGGTTTCCGCTACGAGTCCGATCCGCACGGCGCGATCTGCCCCCACGGCGCCCACGCCAGGCGAGCCAATCCGCGCGACTCGGAGATCATCGGCGACGTCCGCCTGCACCACATGATTCGACGGGGCACCAACTACGGCCCCCCGCTTCCGGTCGGCGTCCTGGACGACGACGGCGCCGACCGTGGCATCGTCTTCGTCTTCATCGGCTCGCACCTCGACCGGCAGTTTGAATTCGTGAAGTCGCAATGGCTGAACGACGGCCATTTCACCGGCCTCGACCAGGAGAAGGACCTGCTCACGGGCGACAACGACGGCACGGGTATCTTCACGATCCCGCAGCACCCCATCCGGCGCCGCCTGCACGGCGTAGAGCGTTTTGTCATCACCCGCGGCGGAGAGTACTTCTTCCTGCCGAGCCTCAGCGCGCTGCGTTGGCTGGCGAACCCTGGCGCCTGAGCCGACTTGACGATCACATCAATGGACCCAGGGCCGTTGTGGCTACCTGTCCGCGGATGGACACCCACATCCGGATCGGCCCGACCGGCAAGAAGCTGCTGTCTCTGACGGTCAAGAACGCGGCGCCGGTGCCCGCACCGCGCCGGGTGCGGAAGCGGCGCCTTGTTGGCCCGTGGCTCCGAGCCGTCCGAGGGGAATCGGCGGTGACAGCTGCCGACCATGCGCCATGCTCGATTGCCGCGACCATCACTCCATGGTGTGCCATCCGGGTTCCAGGCTGTCCAGGAGGGCGTGGAAGGCCTTGTGGGCCCGGTCCCAGTGGCCGTCCGCCAGCGGGGCGATCAGCAGGCCGAAGTATGCATCGGTCAGAAGGGTGGCTTGTGTCCGCGCTCGGTCCTGGGGCATGCCGAGGTCACGGAAGACGGAGGTGAGCATCTCTGTCCACTCGGTGACGATGTCGCGCATGACGGGCCCGTAGCGGTCCGGGTGAAGCACGCTGGCACTCATGATCTCGAGGTAGAGAGGCAGTGCGGCCCGTACGTCGGGGTCGCTGAATTGTCGCCACACCTCCTCCAGGAAGCGGCGCAGGCCCGCAGGGGTCGTGGGCGGGCCCAGGGTCTCCAGTAGGTCGCGGGTGCGCAGGAGAGGGCGGCGCTCGTAGATGCCGAGGGCCTCGGCGATCATCCGCTCCTTGGTGCCGAAGTAGTACAGGAGCATGCGGTCGCTGGTGTCCAGGGCCTTGGCCAGGGGGCGCAGGGACAGGTCCGCGAGGCCGTTGCGTATGACGTACTCGCGAACCCGTTCGAGGAGGTCGCGTCGCTTGGCCGGATCGGGCGGGCGAGGCATGGGGGCTCCTGGATGCGCGAGGGCGAAGATGCCCAGATATCCGTTTAGTGCAATTTTGGGGAGATCTTTACTGTAGCAGTAGTTACGTATATATTTGGACGTAGCGACTGCTACGTCCAAGGGGCCTGGCCCCCGCCTGGCGCGTTCACCGGGCGGACCGTCCGTTCGCCGGCCCGGAAGGGAGTGATCCCCATGGCCACCCGTGCCATCGGTTACCCCATCGTCTTTCGCCGTGGAGGACGGTCCTCTCAAGCCGCTGGGCCTTCGTGGTTCACCAGGCAGTGGGCCCTGTGGTCCCGCATGCTCGCGCCGCTGCGACCGCTGGACGCGCCGCGCGGCCGCGCCAGCGCCTGGGATGCCTCCTGGCCCTTGCAGCGGGAACTGACCTCCGTGCGCCGAGCTCGGCGGCTGGTGACCGCGCAGCTGGGCGACTGGGCTGTGGGCCATCTGACCGACACCGCTGAGCTCCTGGTCAGGAAGTGGTCACCAATGCCCTGTGCCACACGCGCGGCCCGCTCAGGCTCAACCTGCGGTTGACTCACTCCCGCCTGCTGTGCGAGGTCGAGGACACCGAGCCCGCCTGCCCCGCACGCAACGCCGTCGATCCGGACGCGGAGGGCGGCCGGGGCATCGAGCTCCTCGACCTGCTCGCGGACGCCTGGGGCAGCATGGGGACGGCCACCGGCAAGACCATTTGGTTCGAGCTGAAGGCCGAGGACCATCCTCGCGGGACGTAGGCACCGTGAGGACCGGGTGGCGGTGCGCCGGCTGCGGTCGGTGCTCCGCGCCCTTGCCCTCAGGCACCGGTACCGCTTCTCCCTCTTCGCTGTTCAGCCTGATCGACCTGATCGAGAGGAGGGCTCGTTCGTGTCCGGCTGCGTTCGGGGCTGTGGATCTCCCCGCGGCCGACGACGCGGGCCGGCGTGCTCTCCTGCGCGTCGGCTGAGGAGACCGCTGCAGAGTGCCGATGCCAGGAAGGCGCCCACCAATGGCGCCAGGAGGTAGACCCAGAGAAAGTCCAGCCGGCCGGCGGCGATGGCCGGTCCGAACTGGCGGGCCGGGTTGACCGAGCCGCCGGTCGTGGTCCCCAGCAGGGCGATCGCCGCTCCGATCAGGAGTCCGACGAGCCAGGGGACCAGCGGCACCAGTCTGGGCGCCGCCAGGAAGAGGCCCTGGCGGACGCCCTGACCCGCCAGGCGGGCGAGAGGCCTCGGTGGCCGCGGAGCCGCTGTCCCCTGACAGTCATCGAGCAACGAGCAGCCGCGGGGACACGGCGGAAGGGGCGTCCGGTCGGTTGTGACCGAACGCCCCTTCCACGTGTGGATGCGGCTAGACGAGGGGGCTGCCGTCTACGCGTACGTGGTCGACGGCCCAGTACCAGTTGTTGCCCGCGTCGTACACACGGAATTTCAGCGTCACCGTCCGCGCGCCCGCCGGCGGGGTCAACTCCTTGGTGACGTAGGTGTTCTCGACGTCGCGGCCGGCGTTGTCGTTGCCTGTGGCGTCGGAGCTGTAGGACAGCAGCCGCACCTCCTCGCCCGTGTCGAACACCGCGGTGAGGGACGCCTTCTGCGGGGCTTCCTGGCGGTAGTGCGAGTCGAAGGAGACGTACAGCTTCTGCGTGCCGGACGGGACGGTGACGGCGGGGGAGACGAGCGTCGAGTCGAACTTCCCCTTGCTGGACGGCGATCCGGTGTCGTCCCAGTCGTCCGGGTCGGCGACCGCGACGATCCCGAGCGCACGCGAGAAGTTCCCGCGGTCCTGCCCGCCGAGCGACCAGGCGCGCTTGGTGTGGAACGTCCAGCCCTGCAGACGGACCGTGCCCTGCGGCATGCCGGGGGCGTTGACGACCGACCAGCCCTCGGGCGCCTTGGCCGTCCAGCCGGAGACACCGGTGACCGGGGCGAGGACGTCCGCGAGCGACTCGAAGTCCTCGTCGAGCAGATGACCGGTCATGTTCGGTGCGGTACGGGCGCTCAGCTCGCCGTCGGCCGGCACGAACCGCTGACCGGCGCGGGCGGTGGCGGTGACCAGGAGACGGTGGGTGTCGGTCGCCGACAGGCCGGCGGGCACGTCGACCTGCCACTCGGCGGTCGCGGAGGTGCCGGCCTTCAGGCTCGCGGGCGCGGCCGTGATCTCCTTGACCTGCCAGCCCGCGGGCAGCAGGGGCGACGCGGCGAGCGACGTCACGTCCGTCGCGTCCGCCGTGAACCGGGCGCGCAGCCGGGCCGGCCTGCCGGGCACCAGGACCGCCTCGTCGATCGTGCTCGACGCGGCGCCCAGCGTGACCGTGACGGTGAGGGCGTCGGGCAGACCCATCGCCGGGTCGGTGACGCCCGGCCCGCGGCTCGGCACCCGGCCCGCGAACCGGCGCCGGAAGAGGGGCTCGCCGTCCACCGCGACACCGAGGTCGTACCAGCCCTCCTGCCCGACCGGCATGTCGACGGTGCGCTCGGCGCCGCCCGGCACGCGTATCTCGCGCACCCCGCCCCCGTAGGCGAGGTCGCCGACGACGAACGTGCGGGTCGTACGGGAGCGGTTGCTGACGTGCACCTGAGCGCTGAGGTTGTCATCGGCGAGGTCGAAGGAGGCGTCGTACGTTCCCTGGGCGTCGCCGCGCAGGTGCCACAGGGTGCCGTTCGGGCCGTGCACGCGAAGGTCGTGGCCGTCGTCGACGGGCCAGGCGTCGGACAGCCTGGTGCGCGCGGCCAGCGTGTAGTGGCGGGGCGCCGTGCCAGGCTCCGGGTAGACGGCGAACACGGCACCCTGGGTGCCCTGGTTGGCGAGGTCCAGCGTCAGGCTGCCGTCCTGGACACGGGCCTTCAGGTGCAGGTGGTACGGGGTCGGGCGGGCGGTGCGGGTGCCGCGCTGCTGGCGCGGCGGGGCCTGCGGCTTGGGCACGGTGGGGGCGGGCAGCTTGCCGGTGTCGATGACCTTCTGCCGGTTGCCGCTGGTGTCGGGGAGCGTGGGCCAGTCCGGTTCCTTGCCGGAGAAGTCGAAGATCTCCGTCAGGTCGCCGGTGATCTCACGGCGCCAGGCGCTGATGTTCGGCTCGTGCACACCGAACCGCTGCTCCAGGAACTGGATCACGGACGTGTGGTCGTACACGGTCGAGGCGACGGCGCCGCCGCGCGTCCACGGCGAGACGACGATCATCGGCACACGCATGCCGAGGCCGAGCGGGAACGGACCGGCGGTCCGGCTCTCGCCGTCGGGGAGGGTGTCGCTCCAGCTCAGCGTGCCATCGGCGGCCTTGACCCGGTACTGGCCCTGCTGGTTGACGGGCCGGTAGAAGGACGAGGTGCCCTTCTGGACGCGGACGACGACCTCGCCGTCGGGCGAGACGTTCGACTTGCCGCGGCCCTCGGCCAGCGGCGGCACGGGCGGGAGCAGGTGGTCGAAGAAGCCGCCGTGTTCGTCGTAGTTGAGGATGAAGGCGGTCTTCTCGAAGACGTCCGGGTGGTCGGCGAGCGCCGACAGCAGGCGCGCGGTCAGGTCCTCGCCGTTCGGGGGCGCGTAGCTGGCGTGCTCGGACAGGGCGGCCGGCGCCACGATCCACGACACCTGCGGCAGCGCGTCGCGGCGTACGTCCTCGGCGAACGCGGCGACCAGCGCGTCCCCCATCGCCCAGGGGTCCTTGGCCTGCGCCGGGTCGCCGACCCGCTTCATGCCGCGCTCGTACAGCGCCTCGCCCGGCTTTGCGGCCCGGAAGGTCTTGAACCAGGCGAGCGCGTTGTCGTCGAAGTTCTCCTGCGCCTGGTACGTCTTCCAGGAGATCCCGGCGGCTTCGAGGCGCTCGGCGTACGTCGTCCACTCGAAGCCGGGCTCCTGGTTGTCGACGACGGCGATGTCGCGCACGGTGCCGCCGCTGGTGCCCGACATCAGGTGCTCGCGGTTGGGGTTGGTGCTGGTCTCGACCGAGCAGTAGTAGTGGTCGCAGATGGTGAAGACGGACGCGAGCGCGTTGTAGAACGGCATGTCGGCGGGCTCGTAGTAGCCCTGACCGAGCCAGCCGCTGCCGCGCCGGGTCACGTACCCGTCGGCGATGCCGTTGTTGCGGGCGTTCATCGAGTCGCCGAACCCGAAGGCGGCGGCGCCCTGTTGGTAGGCGTTGGTGTGCGCGGCGTTCATGGCGAACGGCGCGAGCCAGCCCTCCGGGCGCGACGGGTCGGGCTGGTGCGTGACCGGCAGGCCGCCCGCGCCGCGCACGGCGGCGCGGTCACCGAAGCCGCGGATACCCTGCATCGTGCCGAAGTAGTGGTCGAACGACCGGTTCTCCTGCATGAAGACCACGACGTGCTGGATGTCCTCCAGCTTGCCGGGGCGCGCGGGCGCGGCGAGCGCGGTGCGCAGGCTCAGCGGCAGCGAGGCCAGGACGCCTGCGGCCGCGGCGCCGCCGAGCAGCGTGCGGCGGGACACGGTGGTCCGGGTGGGTCTGTGGGATTCGGGGTGCACGGGGGTGCCTCCAACGACGGTACGGTTCCGGTCTTCTGGTCCAGACCCGTTATGAATAAGAGACCGAAGTGGCCGGTATCGGAGAGGCGTGTGAAGTTCCCGTGACGCGGATCCGTAGCGTCGCTGTCGGCGTCGTCGCTTCTGCCGAGCTGAGCGCATCGCCAGTTGCGGCCAGGCATCTTCCGGGGCTGATGACGGCAGCCCGGTCGCCACTGTCACGTGGGACGTCCGGGCTGCCGTATGCGAGCGGGGAGGGGCTGGGCCCCTTGGCGTCGTTGGTTACAGTCCGCAGGAGCCGCGGTCGAGGTGGAAGTAACGGGCGTTGGCCCAGCGGCACAGCCGGATACCGACGATGACACCGAAGATGGTGACCAGCGCGGGCAGGTATCCGCTGGCGACCTGGATGATCGGGATCGCGGGGCATCCACCTGAGATCGCCCAGCCCGTCCCGAACAACACGGCGCCCGGGATCACGCCCGCGTGGATACGCCCCGGGGTGCGGCGGACCCGCAGCAGAGCGAACACGCACACGATGATCACCACAGCGCCGCCGAAGGCGAAGAACATGCGCAGGTCCTGGAAGGTGAACATGCGGTTCAGCTCGGTGTAGTCGCCGAAGCCGATGTTGGTGACGGTGAACCCCAGGGCCAGCCCGGTGATGATGTTGGCCAGCAGAACCGCGCCTCGGGTACGCATCAGATCACCTTCCACAGGAGGAACGACACCGCGACGGCGGTGCCGAAGAACACGGCGGTCGCGACGATGCTGACCGGGCGCAGACGGCCGCAGCCGCTGAGTCCGTGGCCGGAGCTGCACCCACCGGCCAGCCGGGTGCCGAAGCCGACCAGCACGCCGCCCACGAACAGCACGGCGATCATGGCGGTCGGGTTGGCGGTGACCACGTCCCGGAAACCCGGGCCCATGTCGGAGCGGAGACGGAACCGCCCGGAGGTGACCGCGGCGATGAGCCCGCCGAGGAAGATCGATATCAGCAGGGCGGCCTGGGTGACCAGCGGGGCCGGGCGCAGGCTCGTGGCCGCGGGGCGCTCACTCGCCGCCGGTTCGGCGTCCGCTTCGAGCGGCTGCGAGTTCCCGTACGGAACCTGCGGCACGGTGGGAGCGCCGGTGCCTGTGCCAGTACCAGTGCCGAAGTGCTCGGCTGTAGCCGCGGCGAGCGCCTGGGCGAGAGCTTGATCGTCGGTGAACTCCTCGTCCATCCGCTCGAGGCGGCGTTCGCGGCGCCAGTGCAGCACGCGATCCCACGCGGCCGACACCCCGAAGGACCGATCGGTGGCGAGGGTGTAGGTGATGGTCACCAGGGCGAGCCCGGCAGCGCCCGCCCACCAGGGCCAGTAGGTACTCATGCGGGTCCTCTCATCCAGTCGGCGAGTCGAGCCCGCCAGCCGCGCTTCGCGCTGGGTGCCTGCCGCGCGTGTCGAGCGAGCCCGTCTGAAGGCCGCGGAATCTGGGGTGACGGTGACGGTTGGTCAGGCCAGACCGAAATCGGTGGAGATGCCGCCCCGAACCGGGCCATGGCCTCCGGCCTCGCGGTTCCGGGTTCTGACTCCTCATACGGCCGGGCCGGTGCCGGCTGGGACCAGGGCGCGGTCTCCGGTGACGACGGAGCGGGCCGTGGCGGCGGGGCCTGCCCGGACACCCTCCCCGGGTCGGTGGCACCGGACCGGCCCGCCTCGGCTTCCTCTTCGAGGTAGCGCGCGCGGGCTCCGTTGGGCAGCAGGCTGATCGGCACGCGCTCGCCGGTGAGTGACACCCGGTAGCGCGCACAGCCGAGCCATCGATCCTCGCTGTCGCAGTAGTGGTCGCGCCAACCTTGCAAGCTCGCCCTGAGGTGGGGGAAAAGGGGGCAACCTGCGGCGTGTGAGCAACTCACGTTGCTCCCTCCTGAACCGGCGCACCACCCGTTCGGGGAGAGCGGTTGCCGTTCTCGATGCCTGCCCTCTCCGCGCAAGGTCGACGATCTGAAAGGCAACGCGGTGACGGGCAGCGACGAAAGGTGTTGTGTCTGTATTCGCGACCGGCGCGATGGAATCACTTTTTCGGTCTCCGGAGCAACCTCAGGGTATTTTTCCAAACGGGCCACTTGACGCTACTTGGTGAGATATTCCATGCGACGGATATGTGGCGTCTGCCTCTCATGTCCGGATATTTATGGCCGGTGACGGGGTCGCTCGGATCGTGATTCGACTTCATGGTCGCGTTTCCTTGCCGGCGCGAGTCGGCTGCTTATGGAAGTGGTGAAATTCATGGAGTCTCATGTGGTGATGTTGTGAATATAGCGGATTTTTAATGAAGAGTTGACGGAGGGGAATCGTGTGCCAACGTGCTATCTGCCGGTCGTGCCGGAAGGTGACCTATGAGGGCTGCGGGAGGCATGTTGATCAAGTACTCATGGGTGTGCCGACGGCTCAGCGGTGCATGTGTGAGTCCGAGGGGCGCGGGGGTGCGCGCGCGGAACTGTCGAGGAGTGGCTGGTGGGCCCGGCTCGTCGACTGGGCGAAAAGCCCGGCATGAGGTGATCGTCGGACTTTGCTTGCGTCTGATGCCCTGGATCCGAGGTTTTGGTTGTTGAGTGGGTCCGGCACCACAAAGGGGCGCGCCCGCAATGGGCGCGCCCCCTGGTGATCCGAGGGCGATCGCTACTAGCGCACGACGATCACGACTCCGTCGCCGAAGCGGTCGCCGAAGCGGAACCCGCCGTTGCCAAAACGGTCGTTGAAGCGGTCGTTGAAGCGGAATCCGCCGTGGTCGAAGCGGTCGTTGAAGCGGAACCCGCCGTGGTCGAAGCGGTCGCCGAAGCGGAACCCGCCGTTGTCGGAGCAGCGCCAGTCGTCGCCGAAGCACCACCGGTTGGTGGGCACGTGGGTGTGCACGACGGGGGCTGCTGCAGCTGTGCCTGCTGCGCCGATCGCAGCGCCGCCGGCCATCAGGATGGCGGCTGACGTCGCGACGAGACGCCGAGCGCCTTTTACTCGCATGATGCACTTTTCCTTCTGCCGCGTCAGCTCGTGTGGCCGGCCCGACGCGGTCGTGGCGACACGAAATGAATGACCGCGGCCGCGAGGGGGCGGCACGGTCGCGGGCGGCGCCCCGCGCGTTCGAGGAGCGCGTCTCGCATCCACGATCCCCGCCGCACGGGACCAGCCGACCAGGGACGTATCCCAGGTTCCAGCCGTAATTGGTTACGCGGGCGGCGCCCTTTTGGATTGCCGTTCCGGCGGAGAACCGTGGGGCACGGCCTGCCGGGATGCCGTCAGGGACCCGGCGTGGAAGAGGCACTGATACGGCTGGGCCCCTACGAAGCGCCAACAGTTCTCAGCAGCAGGTGGAGATCGTGGACGGCTTCGGCGGTGGCGAGTGTCGCGGCGGCAAGGACGACGGCGGTCGCGGCGGAAAGGAGCGGGTGCCGTGCAGGGGCGGGGCGAGGAGGGCGGCGACACGGCGGGGCACCGGGCCGGCCGAGGCGAGCGGGTCGCGGCGTCCGCGGCGGCCGAGGATGCCGAGCGTGGCTCCCGCGGCGCGGGCGAGGGCCGGCGTGTGCGCGGCCGTGCGTCTGCGCGACAGGGACTGTCGGGAATAGCCTGGAAAAAGTGACTTCGGGACGGAATGGACCCTCCTGAGGTACCCAGAACGTCCAGGGGGGCGTGAAGCAGGGAGGACGAATGCCCTGGAATATGAGCGGCACGTACCTGGAGAGCTGCAACTGTGACGCGGTGTGCCCCTGCACCACCTCGGGCCTCACCGCACCGGCCGACCACGAGCGCTGCCAAGTGACCTTCGCGTTCCACGTGGACAGCGGGACCGTGGACGGCGTGGACGTCTCCGACCGCAACGTCGCCGTCTTCATCGACGCACCGCGGGTGATGGCCGAGGGCGGCTGGCAGGTCGCGCTCTACGTCGACGCCTCGGCCGACGACGGTCAGGCGGAGGCGCTGGGCGAGGTCTTCTCCGGCCAGGCCGGCGGCCCGATGGCGGCGTTCACTCCGCTCATCGGCGAGGTCCTCGGCGTGGAGCGGGTCCCCATCGACTACCGCGACGACGGCCGCCGCCACGCCGTGCGGGTCGGCGACGCCATCGACATCGAGATCGAGGACCAGGTCGCCCCGCAGTTCGGCGAGGACGGTCCGGTGATGGGCCTGACCGGCATGTTCCATCCTGCGAACAGCAGGCTGACGGTCGCCCGGTCCACCCGGGCGACGGGCGACGGAGTGTACGGCCGGTCCTGGGACTTCACCGGCGGCAACGGTCACTCGGCGCCCTTCACATGGTCCGCGTGACCGACGGGGCGGTCACCGGCCGCCGCGGGGCGCTCCCTGCCGGGCTGCTGCTGGTCGCCGCGGCCGTCGCCTGGACCTGGGTGGTGACGCACCGGGGAGGCATGGGGGCGACGACCGGCACCATGGGCCTGGGACTGCCCGCTTTCCTGGTCGCGTGGACGCTGATGATGGCCGCGATGATGCTGCCCTCCACGGCGCCCGTCGCCGCGCTGTACGCACGCACCATCACCGTGCACCGGTCCCGGCGCATGGTCGTCTTCACTGTCGCCTACCTGCTCGTCTGGGTCACCGCCGGGCTGCCGGCGTACGCGCTGGCCGCGGGCCTGGGCCGGGCGGCAACCCTTCCCGCCGAGGCGGGGAGCGCGGTGGCCGCGGCCGCGTTCGCGGTCAGTGGCGTCTACCAGCTCACGCCCCTCAAAGACCGCTGTCTGGCGAGGTGCCGCTCGCCGGTCGGGCTGATGCTGCGCTACGCCTCGTACCCGCGGACCTTTCGCGATCTGCGTGCCGGAGCCCATCACGGTGCCTTCTGCCTGGGCTGCTGCTGGTCACTCATGCTGCTCTTGGCGGTGTTCGGTCTGATGAACCTGTGGGCCATGGTGGCACTGGCCGCCGTGATCGCCACCGAGAAGCTCGCTCCGGCCGGCCACCTGGTGGCCCGTGTCGTGGGTGTCGCCTCGATCGCTCTGGCCGTCGCCGTCTTCTGGGTACCGGAGCTGGCTCCGGGTCTCACCGGTGGCGGCATGGCCGGTATGTGAAGAATCCCGCGCCGTCGCCGGCTGCGAGAACCTGACCGGGTACGGCGTCCGCGTCCTCACCTCCTGACGGCGGCCCCTCGTCGCCTCTCGTTCCGCGTTCCGTGGCAGGTCCGTCGCACGGGGCGGACAGTGGAACCAGTGGTGTCGGGGGTGTCAGCGGTATCAGGGAAGCGAGATGATCATGGACCGTTACCCGCCCATCGCCGATCACGGACTGGTCGGCGACCTGCAGACCGCCGCTCTGATCTCGTCCGAGGGGGTCGTCGACTGGTTCGCGGCGCCCCGGTTCGACTCGCCCAGTGTCTTCGCCGCCCTGCTCGACCACGACCGCGGCGGCTACTTCCTGTTCGCGCCGGAAGACCGGAACACCACCTGCAAGCAGCTCTACTATCCCGACACCGCGGTCCTGGTCACGCGGTTCATGTCGCCGGACGGCGTCGGCGAGGTCTTCGACTGCATGCCACCGGATCGCACCGGAACCCCCACGGACAGGCATGTGCTGATGCGCGGCGTGCGGGCGGTGCGCGGGACGGTGCGCTTCGCTCTGGAGTGCCGTCCGCGCTTCGACTACGGCCGTGCCGCCCACCGTCTCGACCTGCGGGACGGCACCGCCACGTTCCGGGCGCCGGACGTCACCGCCTGGCTGCAGAGCACCTTTCCCCTGCGGCGGGACGGCGAGGATGTGCGGGGCGAGGTCACCTTGAGTTCCGGTGAGATGGCCGCGGCGGCGTTCACCATCGGCGGACCCGAGGGCGACACTCCGCCGCCGATCACCATGGACAGCGCGATGGAGCGCTTCTGGGACGTCGTGGAATTCTGGCAGCGCTGGGTGCGCTCCTCCCGGTACCGCGGCCGGTGGCCGGGTGTGGTGCACCGCTCGGCCATCACGCTCAAACTCCTCACCTATGCGCCCACCGGCGCCCCCGTCGCCGCCGCCACCATGGGCCTGCCCGAGCAGATCGGGGGTGAGCGCAACTGGGACTACCGCTACACCTGGGTCCGGGACGGCTCCCTGTCCGTGCGCGCCCTGCTCGACCTGGGGTTCGCCGAGGAGGCGGCGCAGTTCACGCACTGGCTGGGCGACCGCCTGCAGGCCCGTGAGGGCGTCGACGGCGAGCCGCTGCAGATCATGTACCGCGTCGACGGGGACCCAGAGCTGCGGGAAGAGGTTCTCTCGCACTTCGAGGGCTATCGGGGTTCGTATCCGGTGCGGGCGGGGAACGCGGCGGCCGACCAGCTTCAGCTGGACATCTACGGGGAGGCGCTCTACGGCTTGTCGGAGGGGCGTGACGTCGCCTTGGGGGGCAGCTACCACGGCTGGAAGAACGTCGCGCGGACGCTGGACTGGCTCGCCGATTCCTGGGACCGCCCGGACGAGGGCGTCTGGGAGACCCGTGGCGGGCGCCAGGACTTCACCTTCAGCCGGGTGATGGAGTGGGTGGCCTTCGACCGGGGGCTGCGCCTGGCGAGAGAGCACAGCCGTCCCGCCGACGCTCCTCGTTGGACCGCGGCTCGCGACGCGATCCTCGAGCAGGTGATGGAGCGCGGCTGGAACGACAAGGAGAAGGCCCTCGTCCAGCACTACGGAAGCGATGTCCTCGACGCGTCGCTGCTGCTGATTCCGCGCGTCGGGTTCCTGGCGCCCAGAACGGAGAGCTGGCTGTCGACCCTGGACGCGATGGACCGCACGCTGGTGTCGGACAGCCTCGTCTACCGCTACGACCCCGCGGCCTCCCCGGACGGTCTGCAGGGCTCCGAAGGCACGTTCAGTCTCTGCACCTTCCTCTACGTGGACGCCCTTGCCCGCGCCGGGCGGGTCCGTCCGGCGCGTTACGCCTTCGAGAAGATGCAGACCTATGCCAACCACGTCGGCCTGTTCGCCGAGGAGATAGGCCCCAGCGGCGAGCAGTTGGGCAACTTCCCGCAGGCTTTCACGCATCTGTCGCTGATCATGGCCGCCACCACTCTGGACGACGCTCTCGACGAGCAGCGCGACTGAGAGCCAGGGTTCCGTCGCCCGGGGCGGTCGGCCTCCGGACGGCGGAACCGGGCGGGACGAGGAGATTCCTCGGTCCTCAACCGCCCGCGGTTCAGCCGCCGGTGGCGAATCCAGGAAAGAGGGTCATGCCGCCGTCCACGTAGAGCGTGGTGCCCACCACGTAGTCCATGAGGTCCGAGGCGAGCCCGACGGCCGCGTGGGCGATGTCCTCCGGATCACCGACGCGCCCGTAGGGAATCAGCTTCAACAGCTCCTTCTCCGCATCGGCGGTGTCCCAGGCGCTGCGATTGATGGGCGTCCTGATGGCTCCCGGAGCGATCGCGTTCACCCTGATGCGGTGGGGCGCGAGCTCCTGCGCGAGCGTCTCCATCATCATCTGCACGCCGCCCTTCGAGGCCGCGTAGTTGACGTGACCGGCCCAGGGGATGAGCTGGTGCACCGAACTCATGCAGATGATCTTGCCGGCGGCTCGCGACACCTCGGGGACGACGCCCCTTCTCAAGAACTCCTTCGTCGCCTCCCGCGCGCACAGGAACTGGCCGGTGAGGTTGACGTCCAGCACCTTCTGCCACTGGGCCGTCGTCATCTCGGTGAACGCGGCGTCGCGCTGCAGCCCGGCGTTGGCCACGAGGATGTCGATGGTCCCGAACTCCTGGACCATCCGTTCGACCATCGCGACGACCTGGTCCTCCCGGGACACATCGGCCTCGTACGCCACCGCGCGCACACCGAAGCCGGAGATCTCCTCGACCACCTGCTCGGCCTCCTCACGCCCGGCGACGTAGTTCACGACCACATCGGCTCCGGCGCGCCCCAGGCCGATGGCCGTCGCCTTGCCGATGCCCGAGTTCGCGCCGGTGACGAGTGCCTTCTGGCCTTTCAGCAGATGGGCGGAAATGACCTTTTGAGGGGCTCCCTGAGTCACGCTCACGCCGGCTCTCCTCCTCGAATGGGCGACCTCACGAACCTCACGCGGGTCCGGACTCCTGTCGACACCGAATCATCCGGAAGTCCGGGCCACACCTCGGGCGCGAGCGGATTGCGCCGATCGATCGAGGGCTCCGGGTTCCGGGGGCGGTACGGGCCCGGCGACGACCGGCAGGGCCTCCCCGCCCGGGGTGCGGGCGATATATGTCAGGGATAGGCTTTTGCGCAGCAACGTCAGGATCTCTACTCGGTTTTGCAGCCGTCGGTCGCGGCGTACGCGATGATCAGTTCTCGCTGCGGAGACCCGAGAGGCGCAGTGCGCCACCTCGTAGCTCGCAGAGGTGGGCAACGGCTGGATCCTTCCCCTCCGGCCTGTCTCGCACGTGGCGTGCGCAGGAGCGCGCCGGCCTCAGGGGCCGCACCTTGCAGTCCCCGCGGAGGTCGGGATGAGAGTTGTCGTTGATCTTTCCCGGTGTGAAGGCTATGCGCAGTGCGCCTTTCTGGCTCCGGACGCCTTCCGGATGCACGGCGAGGAAGCGCTGATGTACGACCCGAACCCCGACGACGTCCGGCGCGACCAGGTGCTGCGCGCCGCGGCGGCCTGCCCGGTCCAGGCGATTCTGGTCGACCGGCTGGAGGGGCGGGACGCACCGGTGGGGGCGTCGCCGTCATGACCAGCGCCGAGAATCTGCAAGCGTTCAAGCGCGATGGCCGCATCGTGGTCGTCGGGGCGTCCCTGGCGGGACTGCGGGCCGCGGAGGCGTTGCGTGACGAGGGTTTCACCGGATCGCTGACCATGATCGGCGACGAGTTGGGCGAGCCCTACGACCGGCCTCCCCTGTCCAAGCAGGTACTGACCGGGTGGGTGCCGGCCGGGGGCACCAAGCTGCCGCGACGTCGCGACATCGACGCGGAGTGGCTGCTGGGCGTGCCCGCCGCCGGGCTGGACCTGGCGACCAACCGCGTCCGTCTCGCCGACGGACGCGAGGTTCCCTTCGACCGGGTGCTGATCTCCACCGGGGTCCGGGCCCGGCCGTGGTTCGTCGAGAGCGAGGCGGCCCTGGACGGGGTGTTCGTCGTGCGTACGCGCGAGCACGCCGAGGGACTGCA
Organism: Streptomyces sp. NPDC002520; assembly: GCF_053595235.1. NCBI lineage: Bacteria > Bacillati > Actinomycetota > Actinomycetes > Kitasatosporales > Streptomycetaceae > Streptomyces > Streptomyces sp. NPDC002520. The sequence goes on from NZ_JBSFXG010000002.1 coordinate 155,627, forward strand.
GCGAGCCCTCGCCGCCGGGCCCTCCCGCGTCCTGGTCATCGGCGCGGGATTCACCGGCTCCGAGATCGCCTCCATCTGCCGTGAACGGGACATCCCGGTGACCGTCGCCGAACTCGCGCCGTCCCCGCTGGTCGGGGCGCTCGGCGCCATGATCGGCGAGGTCGCGGCGGACATGCAGCGCGCCCACGGCGTCGACCTGCGCTGTGGCGTCAAGGTCACCCGGCTTGAGGGCGACGCGCAGGGACGGCTTCGCCGTGCTCACTTCGACGACGGCAGCACGATCGACGCCGACGTGGCGGTGGTGGCACTCGGGGGCATCCGCAACACCGAGTGGCTGCGAGACTCGGGACTGGCGGCGGGCATGTGGGGAATCGCATGCGACACGGGCTGCCGCGCCCTCGACCTCAACGGCCTGATCACCGACGACGTCTTCGTCGCCGGAGACGTGGCACGCTGCCCGAACCCGATCTACGAGTACCGGCTCATCTCGCTGGAGCACTGGGCCAACGCCGTGGAGCAGGCCGAGGTCGCGGCGCACAACATGGTCAGCCCTCAGGCGGACCGCTGGCCCCACCTGTCCATCCCGCTGTTCTGGTCGATCCAGTTCGGCGTCAACATCAAGTCCGTCGGCGTGCCGACCTTCGCCGACGAGGTGGTCGTCACCCAGGGATCGGTGTCCGACCGCCGCTTCGTCGCCGCATACGGCTATCGGGGCCGGGTCACCGCGGCGGTCAGCTTCAACAACGCGAAGTGGCTGGACCACTACCGGCGGCTGATCGAGACGGCCGCGCCCTTCCCGCCGCCGTGCCCCACACCCGACCAGCCCGTCGACATGAAACCGGTGCCCGTCGACTTCCCGGGCCCCACCCTGCTCGCCCAGGGCGCCACCGTGGTCGTCACCGGACACGACCCGGGTGAGCGGCGGGTCACGGCCGCGCATCAGCATCGCTAGGAGGGAAGCGGGATGACCACGACCGAGACGCCCGACATGCTCCGCCGGATCCTCGACTACTCCTCCCGGGCCGACCCGTACCCGCTGTACGCCGAACTGCGCAGGACACCGGTGGCCCGGCAGGAGGACGGCAGCTATGTCGTCAGCACCTACCGCGAGATCACGGACCTGTTGCACAACCCGCAGCTGAGCTCGGACACCCGCAACCTCTCGAGTCCGACGGCCGGAGCCGAGGACCAGGCCACACCGGCGTTCATCAACCTCGACCCGCCCGAGCACGACCGCCTACGGCGCATGGCGATGCGTCACTTCGGCCCCCCGCACACCCCGGGGCTGGTGACCGGCATGGAACCCGACCTGGCCGGCATAGTCAGCGGCCTGATCGACGACCTCGCGGGCAAGGAGCAGATCGACATCGTCGACGACTTCGCCTACCCGTTCCCCGTGACGGTGATCTGCCACCTGCTCGGCGTGCCGCGCGAGGACGAACCGCGTTTCCACCTGTGGGTGAACGACATCATCAATGCGATCGACTACGACCCCAAGACCGACCCGAAGGAGAAACTGGACAAGGGCGTACAGGCCCGCAAGGACCTGCGCCAGTACCTCGGCGGGCTGGTGGAGCAACGCCACGGCAGGCCGGGCGACGACCTGTTGTCACGGCTGGCCAACGACGACGGGCCCGACGGGCGGATGACCGACGACGAGATCGTCTCCACCGCCAACCTGCTGCTCATCGCCGGCCACGAGACCACCGTCAACCTCATCACCAACGGCATGCTGACGCTGCTGCGCCACCCGCAGGTGCTCCAGCGACTGCGCGACGAACCGGACCTCGTCGTGCCGCTGGTCGAGGAACTGCTGCGCTACGAGCCCCCCGTGCACATCGTTCCCTGGCGGGCGGCCTACAGCGAGATCACCGTCGGCGACACCGTCATCCCCAAGGGCTCGCGGATCATGCTGATGCTGGCCTCGGGCAGCCGCGATCCGGACCGTTTCCACGATCCCGACCGCTTCGACCCGGATCGGCGTGACAACCAGCACCTCGGGTTCGGCAGCGGCATCCACCTGTGCTTCGGCGGCCCGCTGGCGCGCCGGGAGACCCAAATCGCGCTGGGCGAGCTGGTACGCCGGCTCGACCGCCCCAGGCTGGTCGCCGACCCGCCGCCGTACCGGCCCAGCCCCGTGCTTCGCGGGCCGATCCATCTGCGCATCGAGCAGGGCGCCGGTTGACGGGCCGGCCCCATGGCCGGCACCGAGACGGCTCACCGGCGCACGCGATCTCCCCAGCCGCGAGGAGGCCACCATGGGACACGCCGTCGGTGATGTACTCGGCCTGGCGGCCGGTGTCGCGATCAGCCCGCTCCCCATCGTGGCCCTCATCCTTGTCCTGGCCACCCCACAAGGGCGCCTGAACGGCAGCCTGTTCGTCATCGGATGGATCCTGGGCCTGGCGATCCTCGGCACGATCATGCTGGCCGTGGGCGGCCCCGGCGGCGCGTCGGCGCACAAACACCCGGCCACCTGGGTGGGAGTTCTGAAGCTCGTACTGGGAGTACTGCTCGTCCTGTTCGCCGTCCGGCAGTGGCGGGGACGTCCCCGCGACGCCTCGCAGGCGCATCTGCCGAAGTGGATGGCGGCGATCGACCGCTTCACCCCCGCCAAGGTGCTCGGGCTCGGGCTGCTGCTCTCCGCCGCCAACGCCAAGAACGCGCCCCTGACCATCGCCGCCGGCGCCTCGATCAGCTCAGCCGGAATCTCCGTGCCGCAACAGATCGGGACACTCGCGGTGTTTGTGGTCATCGCATCGCTGGGAGTCCTCGCGCCGCTGGCCGTCTACCTGTGCATGGGCGGACGGGCCAAGAGCGTCCTTGCCGACTGGCGGGACTGGGCGGCACAGCACAACGCCGCCGTCATGGCCGCTCTGTTCTTCGTCCTCGGGCTCAAACTGCTCGGGGACGGAATCAGCGTCCTGGCGTCCTGAGCGACCTCGATCGGCAGCCGGTGTCCGGGAAAGGCCCGCGCGCGGGTGAGACGGTTCGGCCGGAGCGCCACCCGCCCCGGCCGGGGACGAGCGGCCCCGGCCGCCCAGGAACCGCACCTGGCCGACTCCCGCGCCGGACGCGTGGTCACAGACGGCGGCCCGACCTCGCGCTGTTGCGAAGGACGGCGGCCCGGCGTTGGAATCAAGTGTGAGGCTCTTCGGCGGTGCCGTGTCGGCGGGTCGCCCCGCATCGGGCACAGGTCCCGGCCGCAAGGGGCTCAAGAGAGACGTCCTGGGCCTGTTCTCCTCGGTCGTCATGGGCCTCGCCTCCACCGGCCCGGCGTACAGCCTCGCCGCCACGCTGGGCATCGTCGTGGCCGGAGTCGGACTGCAGGCGCCGATCGTCATCATGCTGGCGTTCGTCCCGATGCTCCTGGTGGCCTACGCCTTCCGGGAGCTCAACGCGAGCAACGCCGACTGCGGGACCACCTTCACCTGGGCCACCCGCGCCTTCGGACCACGCACCGGCTGGATGGGCGGCTGGGGGCTGATCGTCGCCAACGTCATCGTCATGGCGAGCCTCGCCGAGATCGCCGCCGTCTACGGCTATCGGCTGGTGGGGCAGATCGGACTGGCGGAGGACCGACTGTGGACGACCGTGCTGGGCGTCGTCTGGATCGCCGTGGTGACCGCCATCTCCTACGTCGGCATCGAGGTCTCCACGGCCGTCCAGCGCTGGCTGCTGTGCCTGGAAGTGGCGATGCTGCTCGTGCTCGCCGTCGCCGCGCTGGTCCGGGTCTACACCGATCCTCCCGCGACGGCGATCCACGTCTCCGCCTCCTGGTTCAACCCCTTCGAGGTGCCCTCGACGAGCGCCCTGACCTCGGGCATCCTCGCGGGGGTCTTCATCTACTGGGGCTGGGACACCGCGTTCTCGGTCAACGAGGAGACCATCGACAGCACCCGCATCCCCGGGCGCGCCGCCGTTTTCTCCACGGTGCTCCTCCTGTTCATGTACGCGCTGGTGTCCACCGCGGCGCAGTCCTTCACGGGAGTAGGCACCACGGGACTGGGGCTCGGCAACGTGGCCAACGAGGACGACGTGTTCGCCGGGCTCGGCGCGGCCGTGTTCGGCGGCGACGGCGCGGGGGTCCTCCTGACGCGCCTGCTGATCCTGATGGTGCTGACCTCCGCGCTGGCCTCCGCGCAGACCACGATCCTGCCCCTGGCCAGGACCGTCTTCTCGATGGCGGTCCACAAGGCCGTCCCCGCCCGGTTCGCCCGGATCCACCGCAGGTTCCTCACCCCGACCTGGGCGACCCTCGGCATGGGCGCGGCCGCGATCGCCCTGCTGCTCCTGCTGACGACGTTCAGCATGAACATCCTGGCCGACTCGATCGACTCGGTCGGTCTCGCGATCGCGTTCCAGTACGGACTGACCGGCTTCGCCTGCGTCTGGTACCACCGCAAAGTCCTCACCCGCAGCCCGAAGGACCTGATCTGCAAGGGCGTGCTGCCGGGGCTCGGCGGACTGACCATGCTCGTGCTGTTCTGCTACGCCGCCTTCGTCGTCTACGCGGATCCCCGCTACGGCGCCACCTTCGTCGACCTCCCGCTGATCGGAGAGACCGGCGGGGTCACCGTCCTGGGCCTGGGCGCCCTGCTGATCGGCCTCGTGCTGATGCCGGTGGTCACCCGTGGCCACAACGTGGCCCTCAAACTCCAGCGGAGCCTGCTGCCGCGCAGCCTGCCCACGCACGTCGCCGTCGACTCGGCGAGCCGCTATCTGCCCGCCGACAGCGGGTCCGGGGTGGGCGGCGACTGGTACGACGTCATCCCGCTCTCCGGGACCCGGGTCGGCCTGGTCGTCGGGGACGTGCTCGGGCACGGCATGCGCGCCGCGGCCACCATGGGACGCCTGCGCACGGGCGTGCGTGTCCTGGCCCGGCTGGACCTGAGCCCGGACGAGCTGCTGTCCCGCCTGAACGACCTGGTCGAGCAGACCATGCAGGAGGGCGGGCCCGTCCACGGTCCGGGCCATGTGAGACCGCACGCCGACGCGGCTCTGGGCGTGACCTGCCTGTACGCGGTGTACGACCCCGTCTCCGGGTTGTGCAGTGTGGCGCGGGCCGGAGAGCCGGGACTGGCGGTCGTCGCCCCGTACACGCGTGCCGTCGACTACCCGGAGCTGCCCGCCGGACCCCCGCTGGGGTTCGGCGGCGTGCCCTACCAGTGCATGGAGCTGAAGCTCGCGCCGGGCACTCTCGTCGCCCTGTTCACCAGCGGCCTCCTCCAGGCGGCCGACGGCCGCGACGCCGGGCTCGCGAAGATGTCCGAGGTCCTCGCCTGCGCGGAGAGCTCCCTGGAGGAGCTCTGCGACTGCGCGGTGGCCACCCTGCTTCCCGGGCCGGTGGACGTGGACGCGACGCTGCTCGTGGTCCGCACACGTCTGCTCGACCGGACCCGGTTCGCCGAGTGGGCGCTGCTCCCGGACCCGGCGGCGGTGGGCACCATCCGCACCGCCGTCAGCAAGCAGCTCGGCGACTGGGGGCTGGACGACCTGGCGTTCACCACCGAGCTCATCGTCAGCGAACTGGTCACCAACGTCATCCGCTACGTCGGCGGCCCGATCCAGGTACGCCTGATCCGCGACCGGGCCCTGATCTGCGAGGTCTCCGACACCGGCCACACCACACCCAACCTGCGGCACGCCGCGAGCGACGACGAGGGCGGCCGGGGCCTGTTCATCATCGCCCAGATGACCCATCAGTGGGGCACGCGCTACACGCCGACCGGCAAGACCATCTGGACCGAGCAGGACCTCCCGCCGGCGGACGACGAGTAACTCCCGAGGCCACGACGGAAGATGCGATCGATCGGCCGGGCTGAACGAGGCTGACCAGCATGACGTGACCGCGTCGCAATGCGAAGGTGCGCATCCATGCGCGCGTGGGGCGCGTCTGAGTCGGTATGGACCTTCCAAAGCCCACGCCCGAGCAGCAGTACCCGGAAGGGTGTCTCGCCGTCGCCATCCGCGTCCCGGTGCGGATCGTCGTCCTCGTGCTGGTGGTGCCGGTGCGGATGGTGTGGGACGCGCTGGTCGTCGCCGGCCGGTTCCTGACGGACACCGTGCTGCGGCCGGTGGGGCGCGCGCTGCTGTGGGCCGGGTGGGCGGTCTTCGTCCGGCCGTTCGTCATGCTGTGGCGGTACGTCCTCGTGCCGCTCGGGAAGGCGCTGCGATGGCTCGGGTACGTCCTCGTCGTCGTACCGCCCCGGTGGCTGTACACGTACGTACTGACCCCGCTCGGCCACGCCCTCGCCCGGGTCGCGCGCGGGATCGGGGCCGGTCTGGAATGGCTGTACGCGCGCGTGCTCGCACCGGTCGGCCGGGGGATCGCCTGGCTGTTCAAGGGAATCGGCTTCCTGCTCGCCGCCGCCGTTCGGGGCGTGCACGCCGCCCTGGCCGGGCTGGCGCGGTACCTGCTCGTCGTCCCCGCGCGGTGGCTGTACGACCGGGTCCTCGCCCCCCTCGGGCGGGCCGTGGCCTGGCTCGCGGGCGCCGTCGTCGCCGCGATCGGTGCGGTTCTGTACTGGACGGCGCGCGTCGTCCTCGTCCTGCCCGCCCTCGCCCTGTGGCGCTGGGTCCTCGTGCCGGTCGGGCGGGCCGTGGCCTGGCTCGCGGGCGCCGTCGTCGCCGCGATGGGCGCGGTTCTGTACTGGACGGCGCGCGTCGTCCTCGTCCTGCCCGCCCTCGCCCTGTGGCGCTGGGTCCTCGTGCCCCTCGGGCGGGCCCTCGTCGTCGTGGCCCGGGAGATCGTGGACGCCCTCGGGCACGCCTGGCGGGTCGCCGGGCGGATCTCGCGCGCCGTCGGACGGGTCCTCGCGACCCTCTTCCGGCGGATCTTCGTGGAGCCGCTGCGCTGGGCGTACCGCACGGTCCTCACCCCCGTCGGACACGTCCTGCGGGAGCACGTCCTGCGCCCCGCGGCCGAGGCCGCGCGCGGTGCGGGACGGATCGCCCGGCAGACGCTGGCCGCCGCCCGCGAGACCGTGCGGCAGGCCCGCGCCGACTTCCGCAAGGTGCTCTTCGGCGAGCCCCGGCAGCCGGTCGCCGTGGACCGGCGGGAACCCTCGGGGCGCGAGACACGTACTCTTGGTAGCAGTACGACCGCTCTCACGAAGGACTAGGACACTGGGCAAGCGACAGCCCGAAGGCCCGCCGCCCGCACCCGCGGTGCAGCGCATCCGACTGCGCTACACCAAGCGCGGCCGCCTCCGGTTCACCAGCCACCGAGACTTCCAGCGCGCCTTCGAGCGTGCGCTGCGCCGTGCCGAGGTGCCCATGGCGTACTCGGCCGGGTTCACGCCGCACCCGAAGGTGTCGTACGCCAATGCCGCACCCACCGGCACCGGCAGTGAGGCGGAGTACCTGGAGATCGCGCTGACCGCGTCGCGCGATCCCGAGGCCCTGCGCGCCCTCCTCGACGAGTCGCTGCCCACCGGGCTCGACGTCGTCGACGCGGTCGAGGCACGGATCTCGGGACTCGCCGACCGGCTCACGGCCTCCGAATGGGAGCTGCGGCTGGAGGGTGTCGACCCGGTCGACGCCGAGCGCGCGGTCGAGGCCTTCACCGAGGCCGACACCGTCGAGGTCCAGCGCATGACCAAGAACGGCGTCCGTACCTTCGACGCCCGCTCCGCCGTCGTCCGGCTGGAGACGCACAGTTCCCCTGCTGATAGGCCGACCGACCAGCCCTGTGCGATACTGCGGCTGGTTGTTCGGCACGTGACGCCTGCCGTACGACCCGACGACGTCCTGTCCGGTCTCCGCGCCGTGGCCGACCTGGCGCCGCCGGTCCCCGCAGCGGTGACCAGGCTGGCGCAGGGGCTGCTCGATGAAGAGACCGGCACGGTGACCGACCCGCTCGCGCCCGACCGCGAGGCTGCCGAGGCCCAGACGGCCGTACCGGCCGCCGCCGCGACGGCGCCGACGCCGGAAGGTTCCGCGTAAGGACGGGCGTCGTAGCGCAGCCCTCGTACTCGGGAGCCACCTGGGTCGGGCAGCGCACCGACCAGAAGACTTTCGCCAGGCCGTACCGACAAGGCGTACGGAACCGGCGAGACAGGACACAGAGTGCTCCCGTGTGGCGCCCGCGCCCCGGACGGCGGCCACCGCGCATCGCGCGGGCCGCGGACGTCAACGGCGGACGGTCCATCGAGACCGACGCCGGACCAGGCGCGGCGCCCGGGAGCCTGACGGGAGAAACGCCCGCATGCTCGAGCCGACCGAACCCAACGAGGGTTCCGAACTCAACACTCCCAGCGACACCCTGCCGCCGCGCAGGCGTCGCCGTGCCGCCTCTCGCCCGGCGGGTCCGCCCGTCGGGCCCAAGGCGTCCGCCGAGGTCACCGCGCCGGCCATACCGGCCGCCGCGGTGGACGAGAGCGCAGTGGCCGCGGAGGCCGGGGAGAAGACCCAGGCCGGGGCCGTGACGGCACCCGCCGCAGAGGAGCCAACACCCGCCGGCCGTACCCGCCGCCGGGCCACCCGCCGCGCGACGGCGCCGACCGGGGCGCCCGCGCCGGCCGAGACCGCTGAGACGGTCGTTGCGGCCGCAGTCGTCGAAATCACCGAGGCTGTTCAGGCCGAGGCTGCCGAGTCCGCGACCGGCGGCGCTGCCGAGACCACCGAGGCCTCCGAGGAAGCCGCTCCCCGCCGTACCCGCCGCCGGGCCACCCGCCGCGCTACCGCGCCCACCGGAGCTCCGGCTCAGGTCTCGGCCGAGGCCGAGGTCCCGGTGAAGGCCGAGGAGGCCGAGGACGCCGAGGAGGAGACCGAGGAGACGGCGGAGCAGCCGCAGGCGGCTGCCGTGCAGGCCGAGGCCGAGGTCGTCGCCGAGGCCGCGGCCCCGAGCCGCCCGCGCCGCCGCGCCACCCGCCGCGCCTCCGCACCGGCCGGTGCTCCGAAGGCCGTCGAGGCCCCGGAGACCGCGCCCGCCGCGGTGGCCCCCGTCGCCGAGGAAGCCACCGAGGCCGCCCCCGCCGTGGAGGCTCCGGCCGTCGCCGACGTCGCGCCCGCCGCCGAGGCGGAGGCCGCCGCACCGGCCGGTCGTACGCGTCGCCGGGCCACCCGCCGTGCGTCCGCGCCCGCCGGCGCCCCGGCTGCCGCCGAGGCCACCGAAACCGTCGTACCGGCTGCCGCCGAGGCCACGCCCGTGGTCGAGGTCGTGGCGGAGCCCGTGGCCGCCGAGGCTGCCGAGTTCGCCGAAGAGGCCGCGCCGCGTCGTACCCGCCGCCGCGCCACGCGCCGCGTCTCCGCGCCCGCCGGCGCCCACGAGGCCGCCGAGACCGCTTCGGCCGCCGCGACCCCCGCGACCGCCGAGGCCGAGGAGCAGACCGCTGTGACCGAGATCCCGGAAGCCGCCGAGACCGCTCAGGCCCCGCAGGCCCCCGCTGCCGAGGCGCCCGCCGAGGCCGCCGCGCCGCGACGTCGTCGCCGGGTGGCGCGCCAGTCCGCGACCTTCTCCGCGCCGTCGCAGCCCGCCGCCGCGTCGGCCGAGGACGACGAGGCCGAGACGCCGCGCCGGCCGGCCCGCCCCGCCGTGGCCGTGTTCCAGGCGCCGGTGTTCGCCGAGCCGAAGTTCCAGACCGTGCAGCGGGCCGCTGCCGAGGCCGCCGCGGAGGCCGCCGAGGCGGAGGAGCCCGAGGAGGCCGAGGAGACCGAGGCGTACGCCGAGGAGCGTGCCGAGAGCGGCTCCCGCCGTCGCCGTCGCCGCCGGGGCGCTGCCGCCGAGGAGCCGCAGGCCGTCGAGGCCGTCGAGGCCGAGGAACCGGAGGAGGACGAGGAAGGCGCCGAGAACCTCGCCGAGGGCGAGGAGGGCGAGGAGGCCGAGGGCTCGGAGGAGTCCGGCTCCCGTCGTCGTCGCCGCCGGGGCGGCCGTCGTCGTCGCCGGGGTGACGCCGTCGACGGCGAAGCCGGTGAGGGCGTGGACGCCGAGGCCGACGAGCTGGCCGCCGAGCAGGCCGCGCAGGACACCGAGGACACCGTCGAGCAGGAGGACGAGGACGCCGAGGAGGCCCGTGACGAGGCCGGTGGCTCCGCCTCCAGCCGCCGTCGTCGGCGTCGTCGCCGCCGCGCCGGTGACACCTCCGTCGACACCGAGCCCGGCGAGGGCGACCCGGAGCGCACGGTCGTCAAGGTCCGCGAGCCCCGCAAGCCCAGCGAGCCGTCCGACGAGGTGCAGTCCATCAAGGGCTCGACCCGCCTGGAGGCGAAGAAGCAGCGCCGCCGGGAAGGCCGCGAGCAGGGCCGCCGGCGCGTCCCGATCATCACCGAGGCCGAGTTCCTGGCCCGCCGCGAGGCCGTCGAGCGTGTGATGGTCGTGCGTCAGCACGGCGAGCGCACACAGATCGGCGTGCTCGAGGACGACGTGCTCGTCGAGCACTACGTCAACAAGGAGCAGGCGACCTCGTACGTCGGCAACGTCTACCTCGGCAAGGTGCAGAACGTGCTGCCGTCGATGGAGGCCGCCTTCATCGACATCGGCAAGGGCCGCAACGCCGTCCTCTACGCCGGTGAGGTCAACTTCGAGGCGCTGGGGCTCGCCAGCGGTCCCCGCCGCATCGAGTCGGCGCTCAAGTCCGGCCAGTCCGTGCTCGTCCAGGTGACGAAGGACCCGATCGGGCACAAGGGCGCGCGTCTGACCAGCCAGGTCTCGCTGCCGGGCCGCTACCTCGTGTACGTCCCCGAGGGCTCGATGACCGGCATCAGCCGCAAGCTGCCCGACACCGAGCGGGCCCGGCTGAAGACCATCCTCAAGAAGATCGTCCCCGAGGACGCGGGCGTCATCGTGCGCACCGCCGCCGAGGGCGCGAGCGAGGACGAGCTGCGCCGTGACGTCGAGCGGCTCCAGGCGCAGTGGGAGGAGATCCAGAAGAAGTCGAAGAGCGGCAACGCGCCGACTCTGCTGTACGGCGAGCCGGACATGACCGTCCGCGTCGTGCGCGACATCTTCAACGAGGACTTCTCCAAGGTCGTCGTCAGCGGTGACGACGCCTGGGAGACGATCCACGGATACGTCTCGCACGTGGCCCCGGACCTGGCCGACCGGCTGTCGAAGTGGACCTCCGAGGTCGACGTCTTCGCCACCTACCGGATCGACGAGCAGCTCGCCAAGGCGCTGGACCGCAAGGTCTGGCTGCCCAGCGGCGGTTCGCTGGTGATCGACCGGACCGAGGCGATGGTCGTCGTCGACGTCAACACCGGCAAGTTCACCGGTCAGGGCGGCAACCTCGAGGAGACCGTCACCAGGAACAACCTGGAGGCGGCCGAGGAGATCGTGCGCCAGCTGCGGCTGCGCGACCTCGGCGGCATCATCGTCATCGACTTCATCGACATGGTCCTGGAGTCCAACCGCGATCTGGTGCTGCGCCGCCTGCTGGAGTGCCTGGGCCGCGACCGTACGAAGCACCAGGTGGCCGAGGTGACCTCGCTGGGCCTCGTGCAGATGACCCGCAAGCGGGTCGGCCAGGGTCTGCTGGAGTCCTTCTCCGAGACCTGCGTGCACTGCAACGGCCGTGGCGTCATCGTCCACATGGAGCAGCCGGCCGCCGTGGGCGGCGGTGGCGGCGGCAAGCGCAAGAAGCGCGGCCGTGGCGGTGACGGGCATGTGCACGAGCACGAGCACGAGACGGCCGCCGTGGCCGTGGAGACCGGCGAGGCCGTCGAGCCCGAGGCCGAGACGGTCGCCGAGGTGACCGCTGAGGTCGCCGAGCCTCTCGCGCTGCCCGCGCCGGACTTCGCGCCCGACGAGGAGCTGTACAGCAGCGTCGCCGAGGCGGAGGCGGCGGCCGGCCGTGGCCGTTCGCGGCGCCGTGCGAGCCGCCGGGCCTCGGCGCCGGCCGGTGCGCCGAAGGCGGAGAGCCGCAAGGCCGCGCGGGGGTCGGACAAGGCCGTCGCCGAGGCAGCCGAGGTCGCCGAGGCCGCTCCGGTGGCCGAGACCGCCGAGGCGGTGACGGCTCAGGCCGTCACGGCGGCGTCGGTCGAGACCGTCCCGGTCGCCGTCGAGGAGCCGGCCGCGGCTGTTCAGGCCGCTGTCGAGGAGGTCGCGCCCAAGGGCCGTACGCGGCGTCGGGCCACCCGGAAGGTGTCGGCGCCGGCCGGTTCCCCGGCGGGGGCCGAGGCGGCCGTGGTGACCGTCGCGGAGACCGCGCCGGTGGTCGAGGCGCCGGTGGCGCAGCCCGAGCCGGAGGCCGCGGCCCCGGTCGCGGAGGAGCCCGCCGAGAGCGCGGCCCCGGCCCGCCCGCGCCGTCGCGTCGTGCGCAAGACCACCGCGCCGACCACGTCCGAGGAGACGGCCGTCACGGTCGTCCCGTCGGTCGCGTCCGAGGAGGCTGCCGCCGAGGCGCCCGCCGCCGAGGAGACGGTCGAGGAGGCCGCGCCGGCCAAGAAGACCGCCCGCAAGGCGGCCAAGAAGGCCACGGCGAAGAAGGCGGCCACCAAGAAGACCGCGGTCAAGAAGACGGCCGCCAAGAAGACGACGGCCAAGAAGGCGGCCAAGACCGTCAAGACGGCCGCCGCCAAGTCGACGGCGAAGAAGACCACCACGGTCTCCACGGCCGCCGACGAGAGCTGAACCCTCCCGGCGGGTGAGCACCCGGTCCGTACGACGACCACCGCTCACCCGCCGGACCGGCAGCCGGCCCCTCACCGGACGGCTTCTGCGGTGCCCGCCACCTGCGGAGCCGTTCGTGTGACGGGCTGCACAGCCGCGGGGCGCGGCCCGGTTTGACCCCCTCGGCCACCGCCCCGTAACCTTGACCGTCGGCGTGTCCACTGAGCACGCCACATCCCCGTAAACCTCTTCCTCCCGGGCACAGGGTTGGCCGGGAGAGGTCGTTCGTGTCGTTCCTGGACGGCTGGCCTGCGGGGGTGCCGTGAGTTCGAGCGAAAGAGAGATCCGCGTGTACGCCATCGTGCGCAGCGGTGGTCGCCAGCACAAGGTTGCTGTCGGCGACATCGTTGAGGTTGACAAGATTTCCACCGCCAATGTTGGCGACACGGTCGAGCTCTCGACCCTGCTCGTTGTCGACGGCGACGCTGTCACCAGCGACCCGTGGGTGCTGGCCGGCATCAAGGTCCAGGCCGAGGTCGTGGACCACCACAAGGGCCAGAAGATCGACATTCTGCGCTACAAGAACAAGACCGGCTACCGTCGTCGCCAGGGCCACCGCCAGCAGTACACGGCGATCAAGGTCACCGCGATCCCCGCGGCTGCGAAGTAAGGACTGAGGAGACATGGCACACAAGAAGGGCGCATCGTCCACCCGGAACGGTCGCGACTCCAATGCCCAGCGGCTCGGCGTGAAGCGCTTCGGCGGTCAGGTCGTGAACGCCGGTGAGATCCTGGTTCGCCAGCGCGGCACCCACTTCCACCCCGGCGCCGGTGTCGGCCGTGGCGGCGACGACACGCTGTTCGCGCTGCAGGCCGGTGCGGTGGCGTTCGGCACCCACCGTGGCCGCAAGGTCGTGAACATCGTTCCGGTCGCCTGAATCACCTGATTCAGCACCGAACGCTTTCGCGAGGCGGACCTCACTTCCCGGTCGGGAAGGCGGGTCCGCCTTTCGCGTGTTAAGAGAGAAACACCCGTACTTTCTGGAGGCACAAACCATGACGACCTTCGTGGACCGCGTCGATCTGCATGTCGCCGCAGGTAACGGAGGCCACGGCTGTGCCTCCGTCCACCGGGAGAAGTTCAAGCCGCTCGGCGGCCCGGACGGCGGCAACGGCGGCCGTGGCGGTGACATCATCCTGACCGTGGACCAGTCGGTCACCACGCTGCTCGAGTACCACCACTCCCCGCACCGCAAGGCCACCAACGGCAAGCCCGGCGAGGGCGGCAACCGCTCCGGCAAGGACGGCCAGGACCTGATCCTGCCGGTGCCGGACGGCACGGTGGTGCTGGACAAGGCCGGCAACGTGCTCGCCGACCTGGTCGGCCACGGCACCTCGTACATCGCCGCGCAGGGCGGCCGGGGCGGCCTCGGCAACGCCTCGCTGGCGAGCGCACGACGCAAGGCGCCCGGCTTCGCGCTGCTCGGCGAGCCCGGTGACCTCCAGGACATCGTCCTCGAGCTGAAGACCGTCGCCGACGTGGCCCTGGTGGGCTACCCGAGCGCGGGCAAGTCCTCGCTGATCTCCGTGCTCAGCGCGGCCAAGCCGAAGATCGCGGACTACCCGTTCACCACCCTCGTGCCCAACCTGGGTGTGGTGACGGCCGGTTCGACCGTCTACACCATCGCCGACGTGCCGGGTCTGATCCCGGGCGCCAGCCAGGGCAGGGGCCTGGGCCTGGAGTTCCTGCGGCACGTGGAGCGGTGCAGCGTGCTGGTGCACGTGCTGGACACCGCGACCCTGGAGTCCGACCGCGACCCGACCTCCGACCTCGACGTCATCGAGGAGGAGCTGCGGCAGTACGGCGGCCTCGACAACCGCCCCCGGATCGTCGTCCTGAACAAGGTCGACGTGCCGGACGGCAAGGACCTCGCCGAGATGGTCCGCCCCGACCTGGAGGCGCGCGGCTACCGCGTCTTCGAGGTGTCGGCCGTCGCCCACATCGGGCTGCGCGAGCTGTCGTTCGCGCTCGGCGATCTGGTCGGCCAGGCGCGTGCCGCCCAGCCGAAGGAGGAGGCGACGCGGATCGTCATCCGGCCCAAGGCCGTGGACGACGCGGGCTTCACGGTCACCCGCGAGGAGATCGACGGCGAGCCGCTGTACCGGGTGCGCGGCGAGAAGCCGGAACGCTGGGTGCGCCAGACCGACTTCAACAACGACGAGGCCGTCGGCTACCTCGCCGACCGGCTCAACCGCCTCGGCGTCGAGGAGCGGTTGATGAAGGCGGGTGCCCGGGCCGGCGACGGCGTCGCCATCGGCCCCGAGGAGAACGCGGTCGTCTTCGACTGGGAGCCGACGGTCATGGCCGGCGCGGAGATGCTCGGTCGGCGTGGCGAGGACCACCGCTTCGACGGGGAGCGGCCCGCGGCCCAGCGCCGCCGGGACAAGCAGGCGGAGCGGGACGAGTCGCAGCGCGAGTACGACGACTTCGAGCCGTTCTAGGCGTCGACAGTGACCCTCCGGGCCGGCCCGGAGGGTCACTGTCAATCCAAAATGGTACAGACGTTATGTAGTGGCAAATTGGTGGCGTTGTGGGAGTCCGCCTTCTTTAGTACGAGAATCGCGACCGCCGCGCCCCGCCTGACCGGTTGATCGCCAAATACTTTCGCCCGGCGGTCGATGGTGTGGACGGCGACGGGGCTACCAGAGGAATTTTCACCAAGAGAGTCATCTGATAGCTTAAAAGCGAACCCAAGGCTGGAACGGAGGTGCGAGGGACTGGTCCGACCTTACGCGGTCTAGGGCGCACCCTCGGAAGCGATGCTGCAACTGCACAAGCTCGAGCGTTACAAGGACGATCAGGGAAATGAGATCGTCTACGACGGAGAAATCCGTGAGGACAAGATCGATATCCGGTTCAAGGGGTCGAACAATACGCTTGTGATCAGCCCCGAGGCGGATATACGAGACCTTCTCATCACCTTCGCGGGAAATGACGGGAAGATCGAGATCGGTCCGACCACGAAGAAGCGCGCCGGTCTCCGCTTCGAATTGCGCTGCGGGCATGAGTCCCGAATATGGATCGGCGAGAATGTGGGCTGTGCGGGTCGCACCTTCGTCTCCGCCGTCGAAGGCGTATCGGTGACGATCGGTGACGACGTGATGTTCGCCAAGAACATCGAGGTGCGCGGCGACGACACCCACCCGATTTTCGACGTGCGCACCGAGAAGCGCATGAACCCGTCCCAGTCGATCGTCGTGGGCGAGCACGTCTGGATCGCGAAGCACGCGGTCGTGATGGGCGGCGCCACCATTGGCAACGGCTCGGTGATCGGCTTTCGTTCCATCGTGACCTCGTCCATTCCCAACAACTGCGTCGCGGTCGGGGCACCGGCGCGCGTGGTGCGGCGGGACGTCGCCTGGGAGCGCCCCGAGGTCGTGCCGCGCCGTCCGAACGAGCAGTATCCGCGCAAGGGTGAGAAGTCCGCGAAGTACTGGAACCTCACCGATGACGCGGCGGTCCTGGCGACGCCGACGATACGGCCGCAGACCACGACGGCACCGCGGCGGCTGGCCCGACGCCTCCCGGCACCGGTGCGGCGGCTGGCCCGGAAGCTTCTGCCCTCTCGGAAAGCCTGACGCACCCGTCGACGACGGCAGTCGGCCTCGCTCCATGCCGTCCAGGACGCCGGACGACAACGCGGCCTGACAGCAGATCACCCCGGTACGGACCTTCGTCCGTACCGGGGTGATCTGCTGTGAGGTGATTCCCGCCCAGTGCGCGGAGAGCTACGGCTTCCCGGCGACCGACTCCAGATGGGTCACCATACGGTGCAGCCCTGCCGGCAGTTCGACCACCGGGCGCCAGCCCAGGCCCGCCAGCCGGGCGCTGTCCAGGCCCTGCTTCTTGGTCAGGCTGTAGGAGCGCTCGTCGGACTCGTTGCTGAACCGCAGTCGGAGCCCACGCTCCGGGTGCACCTCGGTGAACAGCTCCGCCAGCCGCCGGATGGAGACCAGGCCGGCCGGGTCCGCCACGTTGTAGGCCACCTCGTCACCACGGAGCAGCGCGTAGAACATGCCCGCGACGGCGTCAGCCACGTACGTGTAGGTCCGCACGCCGGAACCGTCGCTGTTGAGCACGATGTCCTTGCCGGCCACCACGTTCGCCGCGAAGTCGGCCTGCACCCGCCCGTCGTCGAGCGCCATCCCCGGGCCGTAGATGTGGCCGAACCTGACGACGCGACAGTCGATGCCGTACTGAGCCTGGTAGCTCGCGCAGATCGTCTCCGCGGCCCGCTTGCCCTCGGCGTAGCAGGCCCGCGGGTTGAGGATGTCGAAGCCGCCGTAGCTCTGCTCGTCGATGAGCTCGGTCTCCGGAGCCTGGGCGCCGTAGACCTCCGCCGAGGACATCAGCACGAATCCGCGGCTGGCCTTCGCCACACACAGGTCGAGCAGATTGAAGGTGCCCAGCACGTTGGCCTTGATCGTCATGACCGGCTGGCTGCCGTGCAGGGCAGGCCGCGCGGCGCTCGCCCCGTGGATCACGTAGTCGACGGGGCCGGCCAGCTCGAGCGGAGTCGACACGTCCTGGACGACGAGGTGGAAGTCCGGGCGGTCGAGCACATCCGCGAGCAGATGTCTGGCCTTCTGCTCGTTGCGCACCAGACCGTGCACGGTGATGCCCAGCCCGTGCCGGTCGTTCAGCGCCAGCAGGGTGTAGACGGCGTACGACGGCAACATGCCGCTGGCGCCGGTGACCAGCACGGAGCAGCCGGCCAGCTCACTCCACGGCAGGTCACGGTCGAGGATCTCATCGAGGTCGTGCGCCACGACGGCGCTGGAGACGGTGGTCACTGGACTCACATCCCCCCGATCTGCTGGTTCTCGATGATCTCGAAGAACGTCCGGCACAGATAGAAGTCCTCGGCCGTCGTGATCTTTATGTTCGAGCGGGGGCCCACCACCCGGTACAGCTTGTGACCGTACCGGTGCATGAGGGAGCAGGAGTCGATGGTGTCGTGCTCGCCCTCGGAGACCGCACGGTCGTACAGCGACAGGATCTGAGCGAGGCGGAAGCTCTGCGGGGCCTGCGCGGCGTAGATGTGGTCGCGCGGGATCACATCGTCGATGTGCTCGTTCTCGCTCGACACGACGGTCTCGTTGAACTTGGTGCAGGTGATGGCGGAGCCGTGCTCCTGGACGGACTCGATGTTGGCGCTGATGAGATTCGCGTCGATCAGCGGCCGCACGCCGTCATGAATCAGTACGACGGTGTCCTCGGGACAGTCCGCGGCGACCGCCTTGAGAGCGTTGTGCCGCGACTCCTGACCGGTCTTGCCGCCGTCGACGACCCACCGGACCTTCTCGATCTCGTACCGCTTGAGCATCTTCTCCATGAGCTCGCGGTATTCGGGGAGGATCGCTATGGCGATGCCGTCGATATCCGGGTGCGCCTCGAAGTGCTCAAGGGTGTGGATGATGATCGGCTTGCCGTGGATCTCCAGGAACTGCTTCGGGAGGGCGCGGGAGTTCATCCTCGACCCGATGCCGCCTGCGAAAAGCAATGCAATGTTCACGGTTCATGCCTCCGACTGGTCGCTGAGCGGTTGGTCGCCCACCGCCGTGTCGTCCGGGGCGAGATCGAGCCAATGATGGTCGCCGCCCGTCTGCCTGTCACTGGGATCGCCGACCACTAGCCAGTCGATCACCCGGTCCGCCGAGTTGGTGTCGACGAAGTCGAAGTTCTCCTGCCGGAACTGCTCGACCTTCGAAGTGTCGTAGTCCTCGTCCTGTATGGCCTTGAGGAGTTCGTCGAAGGTCACGCAGATCTTGCCGGGAGCAACGGAGTCGTAGTCGCGGTGGAATCCGCGGATCACCGAATAGGTGTCCTTGTCGTACGCATAGAAAAGGATCGGCCGGTCGAGGAGCGTGTACTCGTAGATGACGGAGGAGTAGTCGGTGACGAGTACGTCGGTGACCTGAAGCAGATCGTTGGTGTCCGGGAACGACGCGAAGTCCAGCAGTCGGTCGGAGAATTCCTCGGGTATCGGCACGGGTTCCGATATGAAGTGGTGCATCCGGAAGAGTACGACGTACTTGTCCCCGCAGACCTCGTGGAGTTTCGCGAAGTCGATGCGGTCGTAGGGGTAGTGCGCATCGCCGATGCTCTTCCCGCGGAAGGTCGGCGCGAACAGCACTATCTTCTTGCCCTTGAGCTTCGGGTTGGCGGTGTAGAAGTCCTCGACGACCTTGCGTGAACGCTCCTTGTCGAGGAACGTGTCTATTCGGGGCAGGCCCGTCGGTACGACCGCCGATTCCTCGATGCCGAACGCCTCGGCGTACACCGGCACAAGGTGCTTGGAGCCGGTGATCACGTACGTGTACTTGCGGTGGGCGTTCGTCAGCTTCGGCGAACCGTAACGCCCGAACCGGCTGTAGCCGACCGACTTGAACCCGCTGCCGGCGTGCCAAAGCTGGATGATCTTGGTCTTGGGGGAGATGCCCAGCTGCGCGATGAGCCCGAAGTAGTCGTCCATCAGCACGACGTCCGACGTCGCCAGCAGGTAGATGAGGCGCAGCGTGCTCCACTTGTTGGAGGTGGCCGGAATCCGGAACGAGTGGCGGAACTTGTACTGCTTGTCGAGGCCCCGCTCGATCATCCGGTCGTGGACGCGCGCCAGGTTGCCGCCAAGGCCGGTGCGCATCTCGGAGGCGAACAGGATCCTGTTGCCGCGCGGCGGATTCAGGCGGCGCGAGAGCGAGTAGACGCGATTGGCGAGCTTGCGGCGCCGGGCCCGCGGGAACACCTTCAGCCCAAGTCGCTTGCCCAGCGGCGCCTTCGGGCCCTTCGGACCCTTCGCGCCCTTTTTCTTACCCGGCCCGGCGCTGCGGAACAGCTGGTACGTCCGCATGAGGAACTCGGGGTTCTCGTCGTCGTCCGAGATGCCGAAGGCGATCACGTACGCGGTGCGGTTGCGGTCGTAGAGGAAGGTACGGGAGTCAACGTCAAGGCGGTCTATGGCAGTCAGGTCGAAGTCCGCGGCCGGCAGCCGTTCCTCGCCGACCACCGGGACGATCCGCCACGTCCCGTTGGGCACCTGACGGCGGTCCTGGAAGTTGGTGACGTTGATCTCCAAGCGGTGCTGTTCGGCATCGATTTGCCGAGAATTCACCAGGAACTCACGCTCTCCATCGACGATCAGGAAGCGGAGGGCACTAGAATCCCCAGTGAAGTCCGACACGACCGCCGTGAGTGAAAGGTGTACACGTTCCCAGGAAATCGCCGCTATCGAGCAACGCGCCATCGTTGTCCTTCCGTCCGTGAAACCGCCGCGCAACTATGAGGCCTGCGCGACGGCGACGAGGCCTGCCTGCGCCAGGTGGGGGCGGCCGTGGGAGCATAGCCTACTGGCCCAGGGCAGCCCTAAGTCGTGACGGGAGCCACTGCCGCGCTGCCCTTGCCGACTCAAGGGGCCGCGTTCCGAAGGTTAATGCCCGCATAGGGCGCCAGCGGCCCGGCCCGGCTTAGCGATAAACCCGCCTTCGTACAGCACACGGAGCATAGCGGTTTACCGCCCGTCGTCATTGTCACCAGGGTGTCACGCTGCGTACGGACGTGGTCGCCGACCTGCCCTTTCTCCTCGCGCTCCGCTGCCACGCGTTGGGCGTGCTCTTCGTCACTGTGCCGACGACGCTTCCGTCAATGCCGCCATCTCCGCATGGATCGGGACGCCTGGACGTTGATCACGTATCGCCGATCACATGCGAACCGCATTTGTCACAGAAGCCCTTGCGGGCCGGCATGGTTTCAGTGACTGCACCGTTGCACCACAATCCGTCCGCACTCTCCCCTCGGGCGGCGCTCGCCGATCTTCTTCGAGCGGCATTCGACGCGTCATCAACTACGGTGACGCCCTCCGCGCGAACGTGTCCGAGCAGCCGGACGAGAACCGTCCGTGTGCTGGACGAATGCACGGTAACCACCCTGACTCACGTAGATTCGACACGTGGACAAGGACGTGCAGTTGAACGGACGCGCAGAGACGGGCAGCGAGGTGGCAAGGGCGAGGCAGGCCGTGCGCGAGGCACGCAGGATCGTCGTCAAGGTGGGCTCCTCGTCGCTGACCACCGCCGCGGGAGGCCTGGACGCGGACCGCGTCGACGCGCTGGTGGACGTCCTCGCCAAGATTCGCAGTGGGGGAGAGCGGGAGATCGTCCTGGTCTCCTCCGGCGCCATCGCCGCCGGTCTCGCTCCGCTGGGACTGCGCCGCCGGCCCAAGGACCTGGCCCGCCAGCAGGCCGCCGCCAGCGTCGGCCAGGGCCTGCTCGTCGCCCGTTACACCGCATCCTTCGCCCGCTACGGCGTCCGCGTCGGCCAGGTCCTGCTCACCAGCGACGACATGAGCCGCCGCGCCCACCACCGCAACGCCTCCCGCACCCTGGACAAGCTCCTCGCGATGGGCGCGTTCCCGATCGTCAACGAGAACGACACCGTCGCCACCGACGAGATCCGCTTCGGCGACAACGACCGCCTCGCCGCCCTCGTCGCCCACCTCGTCCACGCCGACCTGCTCGTCCTCCTCTCCGACGTCGACGGCGTCTACGACGGCGACCCCAGCAAGCCGGGCACCTCGCGGATAGCGGAGGTCCAGGGGCCCGAGGACCTCGCCGAGGTCGAGATCGGCAGCACCGGCAAGGCCGGCGTCGGCACCGGTGGCATGGTCACCAAGGTCGAGGCCGCCCGGATCGCGGCCGCCGCCGGCATCCCCGTGGTGCTGACGAGCGCCGTCCACGCGGCCGACGCGCTCTCCGGCGGCGACACCGGCACCTACTTCCATCCCACCGGCAAGCGCTCCGCCGACCGCCTGCTGTGGCTCCAGCACGCCTCCACCCCGCAGGGCTCCCTCACCCTGGACGACGGCGCCGTCCGCGCGGTCGTCGAGCGGCGCACCTCCCTGCTGCCCGCCGGGATCGCCGCCGTCGACGGCGAGTTCAGCGCCGGCGACCCCGTCGAGCTGCGCGACGGCACGGGGCGCGCGGTGGCGCGCGGCATCGTCAACTTCGACGCCAAGGAGATCCCCCAGCTGATCGGACGTTCGACCCGGGAGCTGGCACGCGAACTGGGTCCGGCCTACGAACGTGAGGTCGTACACGCCGACGACCTGGTTCTTCTGCGCGCATGACAGGCGCGGATCCAGCCGTGGAGCCGGCTCGGAACCAGCTGGGAAGCGGCTGGGAAGCGGAGCGGAACCGCCGTGGAAACCGCCCGTGAAGAGGGGCGCGCGGACCGTCCCGGCGGGGGACGTTCCGTAAAACCGCCACATCGAGCCCGGCGGCCTGCTCAACTTTGTCTCGGGGACATGTTGAAGGGACACGTTCCGTCAAGGGGCCATGCGTGAAGGAGGCCGTCGTGAGACGAGTCCGTCCTGGGGCGGTGTCCCGCGGTGCTCTGACGAGCGTCGCGGCCGGGGACATCTACGAGGAACCCAAGGACCTGCCCCGCCTTTGGCACGTCACCCTCAGCGTCGCCGGGGAGCACGTCCCCGTGCAGGACCTGCGGCGCGCCCTGGAACAGCTCGCCCATGACCACCCCTTCCTGCTGACCAGCAGATACGCCGGCGACCACGTGGAGATCCGGTACTGGGAGGAGGCCCGCGACCTGCACGACGCGGCCGCCGTCGCGCTGCGCCTGTGGGGCGAGCACCGCCAGAGCGCCGGCCTGCCGCCGTGGGAGATCGTCGGCCTGGAGGTCATCGACCGCGAGACCTACCACCAGCGCATCTCCGAGGGCTACGGTCCCGCACCGGCGACACCCGTGGGTGTGCACCCCTTCTGATCCGCAGGAGCCACACCGGGGCGGGCCGTGCATTCACCCCATTGATCCCGTCTCGACGTGTGGAACATCGGATGAGACGGCGCGTTGCGCGCACTACCCTTCCTTCATGACCACGCTCTCGCCGTACGACTCGATGTCCCCGGTCACCCAGGCCGCCTACCGGTCCAAGGCCGCCGCCGCCGACCTCGGGCCGCTCCCGCGTGCCGTGAAGGACGACGCGCTGCTCGCCATCGCCGACGCCCTGGAGGTCCGCACGGCCGAGATCGTCGAGGCCAACGCCAAGGACGTGGCCAAGGCCCGGGAGAACGGCACCAGCGAGTCCATCGTCGACCGGCTCACCCTCACCCCCGAGCGGATCCGCGCCATCGCCTCCGACGTCCGCGACGTCGCGAAGCTGCCCGACCCGGTCGGCGAGGTCGTCCGCGGCTCCACCCTCCCCAACGGCATCGACCTGCGCCAGGTCCGCGTCCCGCTCGGCGTCGTCGGCATCATCTACGAGGCCCGCCCGAACGTCACCGTGGACGCCGCCGCCCTCTGCCTGAAGTCCGGCAACGCCGTCCTGCTGCGCGGCTCCGCCTCCGCCTACGAGTCCAACGCCGCCCTCGTCCGGGTGATCCGCGACGCCGTCGGCGGCTCCGGGCTGCCCGCCGACGCCGTCCAGCTGGTGCCGGGGGAGAGCCGCGAGTCCGTGCGCGAGCTGATGCGCGCCCGGGGGCTCGTCGACGTCCTCATCCCGCGCGGCGGCGCCTCCCTGATCCAGACCGTGGTCAGCGAGTCCATCGTCCCCGTGATCGAGACCGGTACCGGCAACTGCCACGTCTACGTCGACGCCCACGCCGACATCGACATGGCCATCGAGGTCCTGATCAACTCCAAGGCCCAGCGGGTCAGCGTGTGCAACGCCGCCGAGACCCTCCTGGTCCACCAGGACGTCGCCGCCGAGTTCCTGCCGCGCGCCCTGGACGCGCTGGCCGAGGCCGGCGTCACCGTCCACGCCGACGAGCGGGTCATGGCCTACGCCGAGGACTCCAAGGCGACCGTCGTGGAGGCCGTGCCCGAGGACTGGGAGACCGAGTACCTCTCCCACGACATCGCCGCCGCCGTCGTGGACTCCCTCGACAAGGCCGTCGAGCACATCCGGCTGTGGACCTCCGGCCACACCGAGGCGATCGTCACCACCTCCCAGCCGGCCGCCCGCCGCTTCACCCAGCTGGTCGACTCCACCACCGTCGCCGTGAACGCCTCCACCCGCTTCACCGACGGCAGCCAGTTCGGCTTCGGCGCCGAGATCGGCATCTCCACCCAGAAGCTGCACGCCCGCGGCCCGATGGGCCTGCCGGAACTGACCAGCACCAAGTACATCCTCACCGGCGACGGGCACGTTCGCCGCTGAGATTCACTCCCTCGGCCGTGGGCCGCACTCCGGTTCCGCGGCCGAAAGGCGTCTCCCCGCGCAGACGAATTTCCATACCGTCTGCCCAAATTGACCCCCCAGGTCTACTCTGGAACCGTGCCGGAGGACGTGGGGGGCACGCCGTTCCCTGACGGCTGGGAGCCCGACGACGACCACGACCATGGGGTGTCGGACGAAGAGTTCGCCTCCGTGGTCTTCGACGAGGCCTTCGTGCAGGCGGCCACGGTCCACGAGCCGACCGCCGTCGAACGCCTTCTGGCCGCCGCCGAGGCACGGGCCGAGGCCTCCGAGGCCGAAGCCCGCCGCGCCCACGCCAGAGGCGAGCGCTACGACGACGCGTACGGCCCCGAAGGAACCGATTTCGGTCATGATCGGGACGACGACGAGCCGGACGACGGCTACGTCCTCGGCGGCCACGACGACTTCACCGGCCCCTACGGCAAGCAGGTCCGCTGGCACCGTCCGGTCGCCTGGGTGCTCGCCCTCGTGATGGGCATCGGCATGGTCGCGCTGGCCTTCGCCGCGGTCTACCGGGGTGGCTCCTCGGGTACCCGCGACCGGGTCCCGCCCCCCGCCTCCACCGGCCTGGAGCAGGGCACCGCGGCGGCCCCGTCCGTCTCCGGCGACTCCTCCCAGCCGGCCTTCTCGGCCGTCCCGCGCTCCCCCTGAACGCCCCGCGCACTTTTGGTGAGCACCTGTCAGAAGTTGTCGTGTACCAGCGCGTTTACCTGAGGCCCGTGAGACCTACTCTGAAAGTATGAGCGGGCCTGGAGACCCACCGGAGGGGACACCCGAGGGCGGCCCCGGAGGTGCGGACGACGAATACCGATCCGTCGTTTTCGACGAATCGTTCGTCCGTGCTGCCCGCCTCCAGGAGTACTCCGCCGAGGAGCGCATGGCCGACCACGCGCCCGCCGTGCGCCGCCGCCCGCCCATGCGCCGCGGACTCACCTGGCAGATCCTCATCCTCGCCATGCTCGTCGCCGTCGCCTTCGGCACCGCGATCTACATGGGCGTCCGCCACCCCTACGGCACCCCGGTGACCCGCACGCCCACCGAGCCCCTGCGGATGACGGTCATCCCGCTCGTCCCGCGGGGCAAGGTGCCCGGCGCCGCAGACGCCGGCACGCTCTACCGGCACAGCCCCGCCGCCCAGTTCGAGACCGGCGCCGCCGGGATCCCGCTGCCCGCCGCCCGCAGCACCGCGCACTTCTCCGACAGCCAGGTCACGGCAGCGCTGAGCATCGCCAGGAACTACCTCGTACGGTCCTCCCTCGACCCCGCCGTGCTCACCGGCCGCCAGGTCCGGCCCGCCCGGGCCCTCCTCGACGGCGACCAGCTCGACCAGTTCGACCAGAGCTTCGACCACCCCGCCGCGGACGGCCGGCACGCCCCCACCGGCTGGCTGGTCCGGCTGGACCCCGCCAGGGCGGAACTCGCCGACGACCGGGTCCGCGTCCTGGGCACTCTCCGGGCCACAGAGACCGACTCGACCACCCTGGAGATCAGCTCTGACAGCACCTTCGTCTACGCCCTGCGCGCCGTCGGCACCGGCGACCGTTCCCCGGTGTCCCTGTTCACCGTCCGCCGCACGCTGACCTTCCGCTTCGACGAGGACGACCTGCGCGTGGGCCAGACCCAGCTGGTCTCCTCCTACGCCCAGGCGGGCCCGCTGTCCTGCGCGGAGGACTCCGTCTCCTACCTCCGCCCGCTCCTGTCCGGCCAGAGCGCCCGGCCGGGCGGCCCGGCCGGCACCAACCCCTACGCCACGGACAGCGCACCGGCACTGTGCGGCACCCTGGCGCAGGAGGCCCAGCCGAAGGGGTGAGCAGTCAGCAGTCAGGGCCGGGGCGCGGGCGGTCAGGCCGGCGGTGTGGGCCGGGGTCCGGCTCAGGCCTCGTCGGGGGTCGGCGTGTCGCCCGGAGCGTCCTTCGGCGGAGCCGGGCTGCGGAAGCCGTCGAAGCCCCGGCGAACCCGGCCGCCCAGGTCGCCGGCACCGCCCGCGAGATCCGACACCAGCTTCATCAGCGGGTCCTTGGAGCCCTTCACATCGCTGGCGTAGCTCGCCGCGGACTCCCGGAAGGAGTCGCTGACCTTGGTGTCCTTGTCCTCGCTGCGCCGCGGGTAGTGGCCGTCCATGATCCGCTGGTAGTCCCGGGTCTCGGCCCACTTCTTCAGCTCGGCGGCCCGCACCGTGGTGAAGGGGTGCGAGCGGGGCAGCACGTTGAGGATCTTCAGCACGGAGTCGCGCAGATCGCCCCCGGCCTCGTACTCCTCGGCCTGCTCCAGGAACGCGTCCACGTTCATCTCGTGCAGATGGTTGCCGCCCGCGATCTTCATCAGGCCGCGCATGGAGGCCCGCAGATCCTGCCCCGCCAGCAGTCCGGCCCGGTCCGCCGACAACTCCGACTTGCGGAACCACTCCCGCAGCGCCGTCACGATCGCCATGATCGCGAGGTTGCCCAGCGGGATCCAGGCGACCTTCAGCGCCAGCGTCGTCAGGAACAGCAGGATCGTGCGGTACACCGCGTGCCCGGACAGGGCGTGCCCCACCTCGTGCCCGACGACCGCCCGCATCTCCTCCTCGTCGAGCAACTCGACGAGGCCCGTGGTGACCACGATGATCGGCTCGTCCAGCCCGATGCACATCGCGTTCGGCTGCGGATCCTGGTTGACGTACATCGGCGGGACCTTCTCCAGGTCCAGGATGTAACAGGCGTCCAGCAGCATGTCGTGCAGATGCGAGAACTGCCGCTCGGAGACCCGCACCGAGTCGGACAGGAACAGCAGCCGCAGGCTGCGCTCCGGAAGCAGTCCGCTGAGCGCCTTGAAGACGGTGTCGAACCCGCTCAGCTTGCGCAGCGCGACCAGGGCCGACCGGTCGGCCGGATGCTCGTACGCACGTGTGGAGATCCCGGGGAACCGCTTGCGCTGCCTGCTCGGCACGCGCTCGCGCCCGCTCTGCTCGTGGCCGTCGTCGGACATGTCATCCCCCATGTGCGTGTGAGTGCCCACTGTGCCCTGTGCCCCCGAGGCACGGCCCAGCCTAGGCGGAGATACCGTGGACGGGCAGTACAGCCGAAGGAGCCACGTCATGGAGCACCACCCCGCAGCCGCCTGGCTGACCGAGGCCGCCGCGAGCGCCGTCCAGCAGCACGGGGCGGGAAATCTGCTCCGTATCGTCCTGATCGTGATGGTCCTGGGCTGCGCACTGGCCGGTTGGTTCCTGCTGCGCGGCTACAAGCGCAAGGACGACTGACAGCGCGGGAAAGTTCCCCGCCGACGCCCCGGGAAGATCCTCGTGCCCGGCGGCCGCCCGCCTCCGTCGTTCCCCGATGGAGGAGTCGGCGTGATCGTCGCAGGGCCGCCCGCTTACGATGAGCCGACATCTTTATCCCGCCCACACGCGATAGGTCCTGCCGAAGATGAGCTTCCACAGCGTCGCCGCCCAGTTGGTCACCCTCGCCGCCGAGGGCGAGAAGCACGGTGGCAACCACAACAGCCTGAACCCGGCCATCACTGGCGGAGGCGCCCTGGTCGTCCTGCTGCTTCTGCTGTGGATCACCACCCGCTTCAACCGCGACCGCTGACCGGGGACCCGGTCCCCGGCCGGGAGCCACAGGCCGGGCCGGTAGGGTCTGCACGCATGGGAGAGCAGGACATGCCTACCGGTCCGGTGGACGAGACGGCCGCGCGCGCGGCCGACGACGCAGCTCAGCACGCCGACACGGCGACCGGCACGGTGAAGACCCCGTCCTACCCACCGGGTCACGGCCCCGCCCGCTCGGGCAAGCGCCGGCTCGGTGTCATGGGCGGAACGTTCGACCCGATCCACCACGGGCACCTCGTGGCGGCCAGCGAGGTCGCCGTGCAGTTCCACCTGGACGAGGTGGTGTTCGTACCCACCGGCCAGCCGTGGCAGAAGTCCCACCGCAAGGTCTCCCCGGCCGAGGACCGCTATCTGATGACGGTCATCGCGACCGCGGAGAACCCGCAGTTCTCCGTGAGCCGTATCGACATCGACCGCGGCGGCCCCACCTACACCGTGGACACACTGCGCGACCTGCGCGCTCTCAACCCAGACACAGACCTGTTCTTCATCACCGGCGCCGACGCCCTCGCCCAGCTGCTGACCTGGCGCGACTCGGAGGAACTTTTCTCCCTCGCGCACTTCATCGGCGTCACCCGCCCCGGCCACCATCTGACCGACCCCGGCCTCCCCGAGGGCGGTGTCTCACTGGTCGAGGTTCCGGCGCTGGCCATCTCCTCCACGGACTGCCGTGCGAGAGTCGCCAAGGGCGATCCGATCTGGTACATGGTGCCGGACGGAGTCGTGCGCTACATCGACAAGCGTGAGCTGTACCGCGGCGAGTGAGCCGAGAGGGGCACCGGTGAACGACCGATACGACGCTGGGTACGGGGGCGACCAGTACGAGATCGTCGGCTACGACGAGTACGGTCGGCCTGTCTACCAGCAGGTTCCGGCACAACAGACTCCGCAGCAGGGCTACGACCCGTACGGCCGGCAGGGCTATGGCTACGGCGGCTACGACACCGGTCAGCAGCCCCCCGTGGCCCCCTCGTACGCCCCCTACGGCACCCAGACCCCGCACGACCCGTACAACCCCTACGGCACCGGCGCCCCTCAGGGCCCCGACCCGTACGACCCCTACGGCCAGGCGGCGACGAGCGGGCAGCAGCCCCGGGTCGCCGAGCAGTCCGCTCACATCCCGCAGCAGCCCGGCCCGGCCCAGGAGACACGACCGCAGCCGCCCCGGTCCCCCAGGGCGGCCGAGAACCGGTCGCCCGGAGGCGAACCGGACAACCACACCGAGCAGTTCGCGTTCGTCGAGGATCCGGACGGTGACTCCGAGGACGTCATCGACTGGCTGAAGTTCACCGAGAACCGCACCGAGCGCCGCGAGGAGGCCCGCCGCCGCGCCCGCAGCCGTGTCATCGCCCTCCTCGTCGTCCTCGCCCTCGTCGCCGCCGGCGGCGTCGGCTACCTCTGGTACGCCGGGAAGCTGCCCGGCCTGTCCTCCTCCGGCACCAAGGCGGGCACGGCTACGGCGGCCGGCGCCCAGAAGCGCGACGTGATCGTCGTCCACCTGCACAACACCGCCAAGGGCGGCACCTCCACGGCCCTGCTGGTCGACAACACCACCGCCAAGCAGGGAACCACCGTCCTGCTGCCCAACTCCCTCGCGCTGACCGACGATTCGGGCTCCACCACGACCCTCGCCAAGTCGGTCGACGACGACGGCTCCTCCGGGACCCGCGACCAGATCGACACCGTCCTCGGCACCAGCATCCAGGGCACCTGGCGGCTGGACACCCCGTACCTGCAGAACCTCGTCGACCTGGTCGGCGACATCGACATCGACACCAACGCGGACGTGCCCGACCCGGACGCCAAGAAGAAGGGCGCCTCCCCGCTCGTCCACCGGGGCGAGGCCCAGACCCTCAGCGGCAAGATGGCCGTCGCCTACGCCACCTACCGCGCCTCCGGCGAGGCCCAGAACGCACAGCTGGAGCGGTTCGGGCAGGTACTTCAGGGCGTGCTGCGCAAGATCTCCTCCGACCCGTCCGACGCCACGGTCACCGTGCAGACCCTCGCGCAGATCCTCGACCCGCCCCTGACCGACAAGGACCTCGGCACCTTCCTCGCCAAGCTCGCCGACCTCGCCAAGGGCGGCGACTACAAGACCGCGCTGCTGCCCGTGCAGAGCGACGGCACGCTGAGCGCCCGGACCAGCGACAGCGTGGTCAAGGACATCCTCGGCGGCACCGCCAAGAGCCCCGACGCCGGTTCCGCGGTCCGGGTCTCCGTCCAGAACGCCACCGGGGTGAAGGACGACACGGAGAAGGCCCGCGTGGTCCTCCTCAACGGCGGCTTCACCTTCCTCGAGGGCGGCACCGCCTCCGGCGCCCAGATCGCCTCCAAGGTGACCTACTCCGACGCCGCCGGCAAGGAGAGCGCCTCCGAGGTCGCCAAGACCCTGGGCCTGCCCGCCGCCTCGGTGCGCAAGGGCGCGGTCTCCTCCGGCGCCGACGTCTCGGTCGTCCTCGGCCAGGACTACCGGCCCTCGTCCTGACCGGGACGCGGACCGGAACACGGGCGGGGACGCCCTCGGCCACGGCGCGGACGCGGCCCGGGCACCCCACGTGAACCGTTATTCACGTGGGGTGCGTCGGGTGGTCCGTGAGACCCTTGAGATCTGGTGACCCGCCGACGGGCTGTGCCATGTGGGGGCCGTGCCCCCACCCCAGCTGATCTCCGACCCCGACCGAAAGCTACGTAGTGACCGCCACCGACCGTTCCCTTGAGCTCATCAACTCCGCCGCCCAGGCGGCGGCCGACAAGCTCGCCCACGACGTCATCGCCTACGACGTCAGCGACGTGCTGTCCATCACGGACGCATTCCTGCTGGCCTCCGCGCCCAACGACCGCCAGGTCAGGGCGATCGTCGACGAGATCGAGGAGCGCCTGCTGAAGGAGTGCGGCGCCAAGCCGGTGCGCCGCGAGGGCGACCGCGAGTCCCGCTGGATCCTGCTCGACTACGTCGACATCGTCGTCCACGTCCAGCACAGCGAGGAGCGGGTCTTCTACGCCCTGGAGCGGCTGTGGAAGGACTGCCCCGAGATCGAGCTCCCCGACGACGCCAAGGCCACCCGCGGCAAGGCCGAGGAGCACGCCAAGCTGCAGGCCGTGGACGCCGCCGACGAGCCGGGCGGGCGGTGGTGATGAGCGCCACGGGCGAGGTGGGCGACCACAGGAACCGGGGGCGCCGCATCATCCTGTGGCGCCACGGCCAGACCGCCTGGAACGTGGAGCGCCGCTTCCAGGGCACCACGGACGTCGAGCTGACCGAGACCGGCATCGGCCAGGCCCGCCGCGCCGCCCGGCTGCTCGCCTCCCTGGGGCCCGACGCGATCGTCTCCTCGGACCTGCAGCGGGCTGCGAACACGGCCGCCGAGCTGGCCCGCCTCACGGGCCTCGAGGTCACGCGCGAGGAGGACCTGCGCGAGACCTACGCGGGCGTGTGGCAGGGGCTCACGCACGAGGAGATCATCGCGAGCTACGGCGAGCAGTACGCCGCCTGGAAGCGCGGTGAGCCGGTCCGCCGCGGCGGCGGCGAACTGGAGACCGAGGTCGCCGACCGCGCCGCCCCTGTCGTCCTGCGGCACGCCGAGAAGCTGCCCGAGGACGGCACCCTCGTGGTGGTCAGCCACGGCGGCACCATCCGCACCACCATCGGCCGGCTCCTGGACCTCGAGGCCCAGCACTGGGAGAGCCTCGGCGGCCTCTCCAACTGCTGCTGGTCCGTGCTCGGCGAAGGCGCCCGCGGCTGGCGGCTGCTCGAGCACAACGCGGGCACACTCCCGGAGCCCGTCCTCGGCGACGACACCTGAGCGGCCCGAGGGGCCGCCGTTCCCGGCCCCGGGACCCGGATTTCACTTTCCGGCAGGTCGCAGGCTAAAGTTCTTCTTGTTCGCCCCCGCCGAGCGGGAAGAACGCAAGGGGCTATAGCTCAGTTGGTAGAGCGCCTGCATGGCATGCAGGAGGTCAGGAGTTCAATTCTCCTTAGCTCCACTGATCGACACTCTGTTGAGTTGTCAAAGATCGGTGATGAAGATCCCGTTCCCTCAGGGGGCGGGATTTTCTGTGTGCCATCGGCGAATGATCTCGCGGGGTTCCTGTTCACGCTGACGCTGCACGTACAGAGCGGGCTGGGCTACAGCCCGCTGCGGGCCGGTCTGAGCTTCGCGCCCACCGCGGTCGTCTTCGGCGCGGTCAGTTTGACCTGGCGCAGGTGGCCCCGGCAGCGGGCGCTGACGACGGCCGGATCCACGCTGGCCGCGGCGGGGGCGGCCGGCGTGGGCCTGGCCTTCCGCGGCGGAGGAGACGGGGGAGCGGCGGTGTACGCGGTCTACGCCGTGGTGGGCGTCGGGCTCGCGCTCGCCTTCAGCCCCACGTTCACCGGCGCCCTGGCGACCGTACGGCCCGAGGACGCGGCGGACGCCAGTGGGCTCCTCGCCACGGTGAACCAGCTCGGTCAGCTGATCGGCGTCGCGGTATTCGGCACACTGTTCCTCAACCGGCTTGAGTCACTCGGGGCCCCGACGGCGTATACCTCTGCGGAGGCGTTCTCGGTGTCCGCGTGGGCGCTGGCCGGAACGGCGGCCGTGGGGGCCGTGTCCGGACTGGTACTGAGGCGTCGCTGACCGTATTGGCCCGGCCGTGGCAGAATCAAACGGCCGGAAGGGGGCGCGGCCCGACGGGAGGGAGTAGCGATGCCTGCGAGCATCCTTGAGGAGGTCGGCCACCTCCTCGGTGCGGCGTTGATACGGGACACCAGCACCCGGCTCAGCTGTCCTTCCTGCGGTTCCGTGCACGTGGCCCAAGTTCTCGGCGACAACGGCGGAATCTCCTACGTGTGCACGGCCTGCGGCCACAGCTGGAGCTGATCGATGGGTGCACACAGGCGAAAGTGCGACTGGTGTGGGAGCGGTACACCGATCGTCCGCGACATGGAGCCGATCAATCCCGACTACCAGTACTGGTGCGAGGAATGCGCACGGGCGCTGATCATAAAAGGCGACCCGATCGAGACCTACCGCGAACTCGAGGGCGAGCCGATCTACGGACGGCTGCTCGAGGAGCACTGCACGCTCAAGCGGTTCTACTCCTTCGTGACGGCTTGACCGGGGCTCGATCGCGTCCGTGCCCCGGCAACGATGTCCAGGCCGACACGAGGAACAGCGCACCCGCACCTCCGTAGAGCCCCGACAGCATTAACTCGCCGACGTTCTGGTGCAGTTCGGGCCGCCCCGTGCCGTGTGGCACCCACCAGGGGGCGTACGACCAGAAGACGAGCGACGCGCCCAGGGCGGCTGCCCGGAGCCGATGGGTCCACAGTCGCAGCACCAGGGGCACGCACCACACCCAGTGGTGCGTCCACGACACCGGGCTGATCAGCAGAGCCGTGACCGCGCAGGTGCACACCGCCCAGGCCCGCCGCCCCCGCAACTCCGCCCGGACCGCCACCGCGAGCCCTAGGACCGCCGTCACGGCCGTGCAGGCGACCCAGAGGGCTCCCGGATCGGCCGTGTGCAGCAGGCGGGCCAGAACACCGCGCAGGGCCTGGTTGGCGGTGTCCTCGGCATGACCCACCCGGTTCGTGCGGGCGACCATGTCGGTCCAGAACCGCCACGAGTCGTACGGGAGGGCGACCGCTGCGACCAGGGTCGCGCCGGCGAACGCGGCGGCCGCCCCGCGCGCGTGGCGCAGCCAGGGCCCTCCGTCCCCGCCCCTCAGGTGCGCCACGACACCGGTGGCGAGCAGGAACACCGGGAACAGCGCCGGCGTCAGCTTGACCGCGGCGGCCAGCCCCAGGCCCGCCCCGGTCCAGCGGTCGTACCCGCCGGCCGGGCGACGGGTCAGGTCCCACAGCACCAAGACGGCCAGCAGCAGGTTGACCTGGCCGTAGCGCAGGGTCGTCCACACCGGCTCGCACCACACGGCCAGCGCCGCGACCCACCAGACGGTCTCCACGCGCGCGTGGCCGACGAGTTTCAGCGACAGCCGTACGAACACCACCAGGAGGGTGAGATTCGCGGCCGTCGCAAGCGCGCGCAGGGGTGTGGTGTCGAGCAGCGTCAGCGGTGTGAACAGCAGGGCCGCGAAGGGTGGGTAGGTGGTGGGCAGATGGTCCGGCGTCGCCCGCAGCGTGTACAGGTCGCCTCCCGCGCGGACCGTGGCCCCCTCCGCCCGGTACACCATCAGGTCGATCATCGACACGTTCGCGGCCCGTTGCGCGGCCCAGAAGACCGCGAACGACACCAGGCACGCGACCAGGGCGAACGGCACCCGGCGGTGGCCTGAGGGCGATGCGATCACGGACATGAAAACCGACATTAGCTGCCGTATCGACGTGAACCCGAAATCGATTTGGTGCTGCGCTCACCGGCCTGTAATGTTTAGCCCGTCGCCGGGGGAACCGGGCGAAACAACAGAACAAGGGGCTATAGCTCAGTTGGTAGAGCGCCTGCATGGCATGCAGGAGGTCAGGAGTTCAATTCTCCTTAGCTCCACAGGAATCGAAGGCGGATCATCCGAACGGATGGTCCGCCTTCGGCGTGTTGTGGATGACGGTGAGCGAGCAGAGGGGCGGGTCACCCGAGTCGGTGACCCGCCCCTTGCCGTGTGTTCAGCGACCCAGCGCCCGCCGGCCGCGGCCCTGGGAGAGGACCGGCAGGTTGCGCGACGGCGCCTGCGCGCGCGTGTCCTCCTCGATGCGCAGGGCGAGGGCCGGGCAGCGGCGCACCGCTCGCAGCGCCTTCGCCTCCGCGTAGCGCGGAACCTGTGCCTGGGCGACGGTCGGGAAGCCGTCGGCGCCCAGTTCGAAGACCTCCGGGAGGATGTCCGCGCACAGCCCGTGGCCCCGGCACAGCGTCCAGTCGACGTGGATCTTCTGGCGGCTTGCGCCGGCCTCCTCGGGCTCCCCGCCGCCCGGGATGCCCGTGGGGGTCCTGCCTTCCTCGAAGAGCGGCAGAACGCCCTCCACGGGCCTTCCGCAGCCGTTCCCGAGGACGTGCGCGGCCAGGTCGTCCGTGAACGCCTTGATGGTCGACTCCAGGAACATCGCGGAGCCGTCCGGGTGCGAACACGCCCCGCGCCGCTTCACGTTCCTCGTGACCTGCTTCAACGCCTCCAGGGCGGCCGGTCCGCCGCCGCTCAGGATGTCCTCCATGCCCCGCGCGGCGGCGGGCAGTCCGAGGTAGCAGGGACCGCACTGGCCGGCGCTCTCCTCGGCCAGCCACTGCGCGACCCGCAGGGACTCGCCCAGCGGGCAGGTGTCCTGGCTGATCGGCAGGATCGCGCCCGCGCCCAGCGAACCGCCCACCGCGTCCAGGGAGTTGCGGGAGACGATCGCCTCGTCGACGGTGGCCGCGTCGATCCACTTGCCGTGGTAGCCGCCGGTCAGTACGCCCTGCGGCATCGGCGGGGCGCCGGCCAGTTGCAGGATGTAGCGCAGCGGCACGCCCGTGGGAACCTCGATCACCATGGGGCGGGCTACGGCGCCGGAGACCGTGAGCAGGACGGTGCCCGGCTCGTCGTACAGGCCGGTGTTGCCGTAGCGCTCCGGGCCGATGCGGGCGGCGACGGCCAGCTGGGCGAACGTCTCCGCGTTCGACAGCAGGGTGGGCGCCCCGCCGACGCCGATCCTGGAGGCGCTGATCTTGCGGCCGGGCGGGATCGCCGGGCCGCCGTCGATGGAGCGGATCAGCGACGCGGCTGCGCCGGTGACCATGCGCACCGGGTTGCGCTGCACCCACGCGCGCAGAGCCGACCTGCGGCTGTTGCTGAGGCCGCGCTCGGCCAGCGCCGCCTCCATGGAGCGCTGGGTGGACTCCCGGGTGACCCCCACCACGAGCGTGCGGGCACCCAGGGCCTCGGCACACAGCAGGGCGCCGTCCAGGATGAGGTGCGGGGCACGGTTGATGAGCACCGTGTCCTTGCGGCAAGCCGGTTCGTCCTCACTGCCGTTGATGACGACGACCGGCCGCACCCCGCGCTTGATCGCCGACTCGGCGACCGAACGGAGTTTCTTGTGGAACGGGAAGCCCGCACCGCCGCGGCCCTTGAGGTTGATGTTCTCTGCGAGCTGGGCGAGCTGTTCGCCGCCCAGGGGGTCGAGCGGGCCGTGCACCTTCAGGTGCATCGGCAGGTCGAGCCGCTCCACAAGGTCGAAGCCCGACGTGAGCTGGGGAAGTCCGACCACGCGGACTTCGGGGACGTCGGGCAGGGCCTCGTTCACCTATAGCCTCCGGAGGGCATGTTCCAAGGTTCGCCCGAACCCGGCGTGCCGAACGGCGTGCCGGGGTTTGGTTCGGTGGCGGGACCGCTTTCGAACGTGTCACCCGGGTTGTACGTGCCGTAGAGGGTGTTCGACTCACGGGTGTCGTACACGTCACTTCCGCCGTAGCCGGAGGTGTCCGGACCGCCGTAGGCCGAGACCGTGTATCCGGTGTCCTGGAGCGGGTCGTACGCCGACGGGGGAGCCTCGCCGACCGGCGGCGGGGAGGGTATCGGCCAGGAGCCCGAGGCGCCGGCCGGGCCGTCCGCACGCGGGAACGTCTCCGTGGCCTGCAGATCGCGCGGCAGGTCGGTGCTCATGGTCCGGCCGGCCGCGTACGGCTGCTGCGGGCGGCCCGACGTGTTGACCGCGCGGTAGGCCGCCGCGAAGCCGGAGAGGGGCTCCGTGGCCGGCGCGGCGGGCGACCGGTACGGCGATGCGGAGGCGGCGGCCGGGACGTCGGCGCCGGACGGCTGAGGGTCGCGCCGGCTCTCGAAGCCCGGCAGGGGGGACTCGGCGGCGCGGGAGCGGCTCGCGTCCAGGTCGTCGAGGTCCGCTCGCCCCGAGCTGCCCAGGAGCGCGACGAGCCGGTCGGCGACCCTCCGCTTGAACGGACGCGGAGCGGAGCGCAGCGCGAGGGCGCCCATCACGCCCAGCAGGGAGAGGCTGTAGAGGATCACGAAGACCGGCTTGGCCTGACGGCCCGCGTAGAGCCCGTGGACCAGGGCCGCGCACCAGGCCGGGTAGGCCAGCATGTGCATGGCCCGCCACCGGGCGGCGACGGGGGCCGGGGCGGCGAAGTTGCTGCGCAGGGCCCCGGTGATGCCCACGAAGATCATCAGGAGGCCCGCCAGGGAGCCCAGCCCGATCAGGCCGGCGCTGCCGGTGCCGCCGAGCGAGAACGGGATGATCGCGGCGATCAGCTGGGTGTGGCCCAGCGCGATCTTGGTGGTGATGTGCAGCAGCAGGAACGCGATCGAGGCGACCGCGGTCGTCCGGTGCACCGCCTGCCCCACGATCCGCTGGCGCGTGTTCAGGAAGATCCGGTCCTGGGCGAGGAGGCCCCAGATGACCGAACAGCTGAGCGCGACGAGGGACAGCACGCCCGCGCCGAAGTTCAGGAAGTCGCGGAACTGGCTGCCTCCGGCCCGCACGGCCAGGGGTATGAGCAGCAGGGCGACAGCGGACGCCACCCCATAGGCCGAGCGGCCCGGTTTGGGGAGCGAGCTGTTACTACGACGAGCGTTCATGGGGGCAACTCCGAGCAGTTCCGGGAAAGCGGTCCCGCTGCCGAACTCTAGGTGGCGCCATACCGATCAGTACGAGGTTTGAGTTATTGCGTTATTACCAAAGGACAATGCGACCGGATCGATGCCCCTTAGCGGGTGTTACGCGAAGTAATCCTTGACCTTCGTTCAGCTCTGGTCGGGTTCGTGGCATGTCCACAAGGCATACGGAAGCGCGTCGCGGCTTGCTCAAGGGCTGCGGTACCCTAGCGCCATGCGTGCCGTACGCCTTCTGCTTAGCGGGCCGCGCTGATCAGTACCGACCACCTGTGAAGTCGTGTGGTCGGCATCGGCGCGGCGTCCCCTCCTGTGCGAGGGGCTTTTTCATTTCCGCAGGCAGAGACGATCGATGGAGCTTTGAGGATCATGAGCGAGACGAACCCCGCTGCCACTGCCGAGGTGGCCGCGCCGCACCGCTACACGGCCGCCATGGCGGCCGAGATCGAGGCACGCTGGCAGGACTTCTGGGACGCGGACGGCACCTACGCGGCGCCGAACCCCAAGGGTGACCTGGCCGGCGACGCCGCGCTGGTGGCCAAGCCCAAGAAGTTCATCATGGACATGTTCCCGTACCCCTCCGGTGCGGGTCTGCACGTCGGTCACCCCCTGGGGTACATCGCCACCGACGTCTACGCCCGGTTCCAGCGCATGACCGGCCACAACGTCCTGCACACCCTGGGTTTCGACGCCTTCGGCCTGCCCGCCGAGCAGTACGCGGTGCAGACCGGCACGCACCCGCGTGTGTCGACCGAGGCCAACATCGAGAACATGAAGGCCCAGCTGCGCCGGCTGGGTCTGGGCCACGACAAGCGCCGGTCGTTCGCCACGATCGACCCGGACTACTACAAGTGGACCCAGTGGATCTTCCTGCAGATCTTCAACTCCTGGTACGACGACGAGGCCCGGAAGGCCCGCCCGGTCTCCGAGCTGATCGCCCAGTTCGAGTCCGGTGAGCGCACCGTACCGGGGCACACGCGCGCGTGGAACGAGCTGACCGCCGCCGAGCGCTCCGACGTCCTGGGTGAGTTCCGACTGGCCTACGCCTCCGAGGCGCCCGTCAACTGGTGCCCCGGCCTGGGCACCGTGCTGGCCAACGAGGAGGTCACCGCGGACGGCCGCTCCGAGCGCGGCAACTTCCCCGTCTTCAAGGCCAAGCTGCGCCAGTGGAACATGCGCATCACCGCCTACGCGGACCGGCTGCTGGATGACCTGGAGGAGCTGGACTGGCCCGAGGCCATCAAGCTGCAGCAGCGCAACTGGATCGGCCGCAGCGAGGGCGCCCGCGTCGACTTCCCGATCGACGGCGAGCACATCACGATCTTCACCACTCGCCAGGACACCCTGTTCGGCGCGACCTACATGGTGCTGGCGCCCGAGCACCCGCTGGTCGAGAAGTTTACCCCCGAGGCGTGGCCCGAGGGCACGCACGAGGTGTGGACCGGCGGCCACGCCACCCCGGCCGAGGCCGTCGCCGCCTACCGCGCGCAGGCCGCCTCCAAGTCCGACGTGGAGCGCCAGGCCGAGGCCAAGGACAAGACCGGCGTCTTCACCGGCGCGTTCGCGACCAACCCGGTCAACGGCGAGCAGATCCCTGTCTTCATCGCCGACTACGTCCTGATGGGCTACGGCACCGGCGCGATCATGGCCGTCCCGGCGCACGACACCCGTGACTTCGCCTTCGCGCGCGCCTTCGAGCTGCCGATCCGCTGCGTCGTCGAGCCGAGCGACGGCCGCGCCACCGACACCTCGACGTGGGACGACGCCTTCGCGTCGTACGACGCGAAGATCATCAACTCCGCCGGCGACGACGTGAAGCTGGACGGCCTGGGCGTCGTCGACGCCAAGGCCCGCATCACCGAGTGGCTGGCCCGCAAGGGCATCGGCGAGGGCACCGTCAACTTCCGCCTGCGCGACTGGCTGTTCAGCCGCCAGCGCTACTGGGGCGAGCCCTTCCCGATCGTCTACGACGAGGACGGCATCGCCCACGCGCTGCCCGAGTCGATGCTGCCGCTGGAGCTGCCGGAGGTCGAGGACTACAGCCCGCGCACCTTCGACCCGGACGACGCCGACACCCAGCCCGAGACGCCGCTGTCGCGCAACGAGGAATGGGTCAACGTCACCCTGGACCTGGGCGACGGGCCGAAGAAGTACCGCCGCGAGACCAACACCATGCCCAACTGGGCCGGTTCCTGCTGGTACGAGTTCCGCTACCTGGACCCGCACAACGACCGGCAGCTGGTCGACCCCGAGATCGAGCAGTACTGGATGGGCCCGCGCGAGGGCCTGCCGCACGGCGGTGTCGACCTGTACGTCGGCGGTGCCGAGCACGCCGTGCTGCACCTGCTGTACGCGCGCTTCTGGTCCAAGGTCCTGTACGACCTGGGGTACGTCTCCTCCGCCGAGCCGTTCCACAAGCTGTTCAACCAGGGCATGATCCAGGCCTTCGTCTACCGCGACAGCCGTGGCATCGCGGTGCCGGCCGCCGAGGTGGAGGAGCGCGACGGCGCTTACTACTTCGAGGGCGAGCAGGTCACCCGCCTGCTGGGCAAGATGGGCAAGTCCCTGAAGAACGCCGTGACCCCGGACGAGATCGCCGCCGAGTACGGCGCCGACACCCTGCGCCTGTACGAAATGGCCATGGGCCCGCTGGACGTCTCCCGCCCGTGGGACACGCGCGCGGTGGTCGGCCAGTTCCGGCTGCTGCAGCGACTGTGGCGCAACATCGTCGACGAGAACACCGGCGAGGTCACCGTCACCGACGCCGAGCCCGGCGAGGACACGCTGCGGGCCCTGCACAAGGCCGTCGACGGTGTGCGCCAGGACCTGGAGGGCCTGCGCTTCAACACGGCCATCGCCAAGGTCACGGAGCTGAACAATCACCTGACCAAGGCCGGTGGCGCTCTGCCGCGCTCCGTCGCCGAGCCGCTGGTGCTGATGGCCGCCCCGCTGGCCCCGCACATCGCCGAGGAGCTGTGGCGCCGGCTGGGCCGCACCGACTCGGTCGTCCACCAGGACTTCCCGGTCGCGGACCCGCAGTACGTGGTGGACGAGACCGTGACCTGCGTCGTGCAGATCAAGGGCAAGGTCAAGGCCCGCCTGGAGGTGCCGCCGACCATCTCCGAGGAGGAGCTGGAGAAGGTCGCGCTGTCCGACGAGAAGGTCGTCGCGGCACTGGACGGCGCGGGCATCCGCAAGGTGATCGTGCGGGCGCCCAAGCTGGTCAACATCGTTCCCGCGTGATGACCGGGTAGAGGCGGCGTCCGTCGTCGGGGTAGTCCCCTACGGGCAGGTTCGGGGTTCGTCCGGAACTCCGGACCTGCCTGCTGCGTTTACCGTGGAGAGCGCGGCGGCCTGTGCCGTGACAGCCGAGGAGGAGCGTCATGGAAGTAGTGATCACCGTGTTCGCGCTCGTCTTCCTGCTCTTCGTCGGCCTCGGCGTCTACGCCACGGTCAAGGTCGTCGGCGCCGCCAAGCGCGGCGTGGACCGCACGATCACGCAGGCCCGCCGCACGGTCGAGGACCACACCCTGCGCGCCAAGTCCTTCGCCCAGCCCGGTCCGGCCGGCGAGGTCGCCCAACTCCGGCTCGCGCTGCGCACGTCGATGCGCGCCACGCAGGACGCGCTGCACGCGGGCGTGGCCGAGGACGAGTCGCTGAAGGAGTCCCTCGGCCTCTTCGAGCGGCTCAGCGCGCACGGGTTCGAACTGGACGCCGACCTCAAGCGCATGGAGTCCGAGCCGGACCGCGCCACGCTCGCCGCGCGGCTGCCCGAACTGCGTGCCCGCACCGAACGCGTCACCAAGTCCGCGGACTCCCTGCGCTGGGCCGCCCGCGACCGTGCCCGCCGTTTCGCCGACGACGACCTGGACACGCTCAGCGCGCAGATCGACGTCGAGGCGGGCGCCCTGCGCCACTGGACGGGCGCCGACAACCCACCGAGCGCCGCGCCCTGGCCCGACGCCCCGACAGCCGCCGGTGAACAGGCGGCCCGGCAGCAGACCTGGCCCGAGACACCTGGCGCCAGCCCCGGCGAACAGCCCCCGGCCCACGCGATCACCCCGCCGACCCGGCGTCCTTCCTACCCCTGGGAGAAGGAGCCCCGCCCGGAGAGCACCACATGATCCCGTGCGCCGCGGTCCCGCAGGCAGGGGCCGGGCTGCCGTGCGGGCACTACGGCAGGTAACCTCCAGCTCATGTCCCGCCATGTCGCGATCGTCACCGATTCAACGGCCTACCTGCCGCCGCGGACGATGGAGCGCCACGGCATCACAGCGGTGCCGTTGACCGTGGTCCTGGGCGACGAGGCGCTCGAAGAGGGCACAGAGATCTCCACCCGTTCCCTTGCCCAGGCGCTGCAGAAGCGGCGACCGGTCACCACCTCCCGCCCCAGCCCGCAGGAGTTCGCGGAAACCTACCGCAGAGTCGCCGAGTCGGGGGCGAGCGGCATCGTCTCGCTGCACCTGTCCGCCGAACTGTCCGGCACGTACGACGCGGCGGTCCTGGCGGCACGCGAGGCACCGGTGCCCGTGCGGGTCGTGGACACCGGGATGGTCGCGATGGCGCTGGGCTTCTGCGCGCTGGCCGCGGCCGAGGCGGCGGAGGCCGGCGGCACGGTGGACGAAGCGGTGACGGCCGCCGAGAAGCGGGCCTCCGGCACGTCCGCATTCTTCTACGTCGACACCCTCGACTATCTGCGCCGCGGTGGCCGGATCGGCGCCGCCCAGGCCCTGCTCGGCTCCGCGCTCGCCGTCAAACCCCTGCTCCAGTTGGACGGCGGCCGCATCGAACTTTTCGAGAAGGTCCGTACCGCGTCCAGGGCGATCGCCCGTCTCGAGGAGATCGTCGCCGACAAGGCGGGCGGCGCCGATGTCGACATCGCCGTGCACCACCTCGCCGCACCCGAGCGCGCCTCCGCCCTCGCCGATCGCCTGGGCGAGCGCGTCCCCGGCCTGGCCGACCTGCATGTCAGCGAGGTCGGCGCGGTGATCGGTGCGCACACCGGGCCCGGACTCCTCGGCGTGGTCGTTTCGCCGCGCTGACACACCGCCCGTGGCTTCGGGGGCTGTCCTCACTCGCACGGGTGGCGGAGTTTTCCACAACTGAGCTGTGATCCCCGGGAATTGACCAAGATCATCGCGAGGCGGCGGGATGTCCGATCCTCGTCGTATGGCACTTCGATCACGTTCACGCAGAGCTGTCCCGACGAGCGGTCCGGGCCGCGGGCCCACCTCCGACGGCCGTATCCGCCACCGGCCCACCGACCGCCGTCACGTCCGCCACCGCCCACCCGCACCGGCGGAGGAACTGCGTCGCCGCGCGGAACTCATCTTCGGCGAACGAGCCGTGGTGTGGCGGGAGCCGGGCAACGGACCGCCGAAGGGAGGGGAGACAGGGGCACGGGCGCGTACGGCGTCAGGGACGGGGATGGCGGTCGGGTTGCGGACGGCTGGGGGCGGGCTGGACGCGGCGGTCGGGTTGCGGACGGCTGAGGGCGGGCTGGACGCGACGGTCGGGTTGCGGGTAGGTGGGCGCGAGTTGGACGCAGTGGCGGGGGCAGGTGCGGCACGGCCCTCGCCGCAAGGTGCGCCGTCGGACAAGGTGATGGTGCCGGATGTCTCCGCCCCCGAAGGGCAAGTCGCCGATCAGGCAGACCGCCTGACGGAGGTGGAACCGGCCGGGTCGGGCTGGCGCGGGCGCGCCGGGCTTGCTCTGCGGGAGCGGGTGCCGGTGTGGGTGCAGGCTCGGTGCGGGGTGGAGCGCCGGGGAGTCATCGCGCTCGCCGTGGTGCTCGTGGCCGCGGGGGTGTTCGCGGCCCACCACTTCTGGACGGGCCGCACCCAGACCGTCAGCGCGCCTCAGGTGGTGCGCGCGGAAGCGCCGTCCGCAGAAAAGGACCGGGAGGCGAAGTCCGGTGGCCCTGTGACCGCTTCGGCCTCGCCGGGCGGGCAGATCGTCGTGGACGTCAGCGGCAAGGTCCGAAATCCGGGCATCCGCCGTCTGCCGGCCGGTTCACGGGTGGTGGACGCGCTGAAAGCGGCGGGCGGGGTGCGGTCGGGTGTCAGCACCGACGGGCTCAACCGGGCTCGCTTCCTGACGGACGGCGAACAGATCGTCGTCGGTGGGCCCGCAGCTGCGGCGGTCGCTCCGCCGATGCCCGGCAGCGCGGCCGGCGCCGGACCGGCGGGCGGTCCTGCGTCACCGGTCGCGCTCAACACGGCGACCGCCGACCAGCTCGACGCCCTGCCAGGGGTCGGCCCGGTGCTGGCGCAGCACATCATCGACTACCGCACCCGGCACGGCGGCTTCCGCTCGGTGGACGAGTTACGCCAGGTGAACGGTATCGGCGACCGCCGCTTCTCGGATCTGCGGCCCTTGGTACAGCCATGAACGAGCCTCTGGATGACAAGGAGTTGGATGATAAGGAGTTGAGTGGCAAGGCGCTGGACTGCAGGGAGCGGTCGCCGGGTCGCAGGGCGCCTCGGAAGCGACCGGCGCCGACGGTTGTCCGTGGAGAGGATGCGCAGGACGAGAGCGCGCGGGCACGGCCGGAAGCTCCGACGGACCTGCGGCTCGTACCGCCCGCGCTCGCGGCCTGGGCGACCGCGGCCCTGTTCGTGGTCGCTCCGCAGGGTTGGAG
The DNA here is from genome assembly GCF_053595235.1 of Streptomyces sp. NPDC002520. NCBI lineage: Bacteria > Bacillati > Actinomycetota > Actinomycetes > Kitasatosporales > Streptomycetaceae > Streptomyces > Streptomyces sp. NPDC002520. Next base: position 199,210 of record NZ_JBSFXG010000002.1, read on the forward strand.
CACCGGTGTTGCGGTCACCTGTCTGATCGCCGGAGTCGTGCTGCTGTTGCCCTGGTGGCCGTTGCGATCGAGGCGGCCAACGCCGTCGCGGCAGTCGGCGGCGTCGGGCCGGGCGGGTGTTCGGCCTACGGGGCAGCCGGTGCCGACTTCCCGGTCCGCGTGGGCCCGTGCCCCGATCGCAGCCGTGCTGCTCTGTGTGGCCGCGGCTGCTGTCTCGGCAGGGCTGCACGGGGCGGATGTACGGCGTGGACCGGTGCCGGAGCTGGCCCGGCGGTTCGCGAGTGTGACGGCTGAAGTGGAGTTGAGCGGCGACCCTTGGGTGAGCAGGCCGCGGGTACGGGGCGATCATGCGGCGCCGGTGGCGGTGCTGGTGCGGGCCGAGATCCGTCGGATCGAGGACGGGGACGCTCCAGGAGCAGGAGCAGGAGCAGGAGCAGGAGCAGGAGCAGGAGCAGGAGCAGAGACAGGCGTGCGGACGAGGAGTCCGGTGCTGTTGGTTGTCGACGCGGACGTTCCGGCACCCGAAGGGGCTGCCGTGCCGCGGCAGGAGAGCGAAGGCTCGGCGGGGCCACCTGGGCCGCCCGGCAGCGGTACCCGGCAAGCGCGGACAGGCCGCTCGGCCTGGCTCGGGCTGTTGCCCTCCACACGGTTGCGTGTCAGAGGGCAGTTGGCGCCGGCCATGGCGGGCGGCGAGCGGACCGCTGCCGTGCTGCGGGTGCGGGGGACGCCGGGTCCGCAGGTCGTGGCGAGGCCGAGCGGGTCCCAGCGCCTGGCGGGCCGGCTCCGGGCCGGGCTGCGTGAGGCGACCGAGGGGCTCCCGGCGGACGCGCGGGCGCTGCTTCCCGGGCTGGTCGTCGGGGACACCTCGCGGATCACCCCCGAACTGGACGACGCCTTCAAGGAGACGGACCTGGCCCACACTCTGGCCGTCTCCGGCAGCAACCTCACGATCCTGCTCGCCCTGCTCATCGGGCCACCCGGCCTGGCCCAGCACATCGAGCGTCGCGGAATCGCCCCGCGGCTCGGGCTCTCGTTGCGGTCCACCGCCCTGCTGGCGGGGACGCTCACGCTGGGCTTCGTGATCGTGTGCCGGCCCGACCCGAGCGTGCTACGTGCCGCGGCCTGCGGCTCGGTCGCCCTGCTGGCCCTGGCCACCGGGCGCCGCAGATCCCTGGTTCCCGCGCTGGCGACGGCCGTCCTCCTGCTCGTGTTGTACGACCCGTGGCTGGCTCGGAGCTACGGGTTCCTACTCTCGGTGCTGGCCACCGGCGCGCTGCTCGTGCTGGCGCCCCGCTGGAGCGAGGGGCTGCGGCGGCGCAGGGTGCCCGCGCGGCTCGCCGAGGCACTGGCCGCGGCCGCTGCCGCGCAGGCCGTGTGCGCACCGGTCGTGGTGGTGCTGTCGGCCCGGGTGAGCCTGGTCGCGGTGCCCTGCAACCTGCTGGCCGAGCCGGCGGTGGCGCCGGCCACGGTACTGGGATTCGCGGCGCTCGCAGCGGCACCGGTGGCGATGCCCGTCGCCAAGGCGCTGGCCTGGTGCGCCGGTTGGCCGGCCGGATGGATCGCCGGGGTGGCCAGGACCGGGGCGGCGTTGCCCGGAGAAGGAGTGGACTGGCCCGGCAGCTGGGCGGGGGCGCTGCTGCTCGCGACGGCCACCGTGGTCGTCGTCCTCGTCGGGCGCCGGTTGTTGCGGCACCCGTGGTGGTGTGGTGTGCTCGGCGTGCTTCTGGTGCTGGTGGTCGTACGCCCCGCCCCATTGACACGGGTGGTCACGGGGTGGCCGCCGCCGGGCTGGCGGTTCGCGATGTGCGATGTCGGGCAGGGCGATGCCACGGTGCTCGCGGCCGGAGAGGGAACGGGGGTGGTCGTGGACGCCGGCCCTGATCCGGAACTGGTCGACCGCTGCCTGCGGGAGCTTGGCATCACCCGCATCCCGCTCGTCGTCCTGACCCACTTCCACGCCGACCATGTCGCGGGCCTGCCCGGAGTACTGCGGGGCCGCTCGGTCGCCGCGATCGAGACCACCGGCTTCGAAGAACCCACGGATCAGGCCGAGTTCGTGAGAAGTGAGGCGGCCCGGCGGCACATCCCGCTCACCCGGGCCGTAGCGGGGGAGGAACGGCGCACCGGGCCGCTCGCGTGGCGGGTGCTGTGGCCTTTGGCGGCCCCGGCGTCGGATCCGGAGGACCCGAATGACGCCAGCGTCGCGCTGCTCGTCCGTACGGGTGGACTGCGACTGCTGCTGCTCGGGGACCTCGAACCCCCCGCCCAGCAGGAGTTGTCGCGATCCCCGAGAGCGGCCGAGCTGGCCGGGGTGGACGTGCTCAAGGTCGCCCATCACGGCTCCGCGTACCAGGACCCGGGACTGATACGGCTGGCGGCCCCGCGCATCGCCCTCATTTCGTGTGGAACCGACAACCCGTATGGGCATCCGGCACCGGTGACGGTGGCGGCGCTGCGGGCAGGCGGGTCGGTGGTACTGCGCACGGACCGGGACGGCGCGCTCGCGGTCGGCGGGAGCGGAGGGGCGCGGGGAGAGATGCGCGTGGTCAGACAGGGCAGGTGAATTCCGCTGAACCCGATGGGCGTCCGGGGAGTGGTCGGGTCGGGAGCCGAGTCGGGCGGCGAGCCATGATCTGAACACGCTGGGAAAGCAACGCCGAGCATGTGGAGCCGGCATCGGAATGGATCATTCGACTCAGTTCAGGCGCAAGCGCTTGATTCCCATGATGTGGGCCCGTGTTGCTCGAAAACCTCATCAGTGATCGAATGAATCTTCGGCAAAGACGATGTCGAGGCGTACAGGAGTGTCGTACATGTTCGGCCGCTGGCTGGGAAACCGAACGAACCGGGACCACCGTACGAGCCCCCTGGCGGCGATACAGACGCCACCCGATGCCGGGGTGCTGAGCTGCCGGGTGCTCGACCCGGTCAACCAGCCGGTGGGGCACGCGGAGTTCACGGTCAGCGACGTCACGGGCCGCAAAGTGGTCGGCGGCGGTTCGGATCCGTACGGGACGTTCATGGCGACGGTGCCGGCGGGGGAGTACCGGCTCGCCGTGTCGGCCGAGGGGTTCACGCCCTACCGGGCGACCGCACAGGTCGGCGAGAACTCTCTCGCCTCGCTGGGCGATGTGACCCTGCAGCTCGCCCAGCCGCCGGAGACGCCCGGGCAGGGCGACTGGGAGATCGAGCCGACGCACTCCTCGATCGGCTTCACCGCCCGGCACATCGGACTGGCCCGGATCCACGGGCGGTTCAACTCCTTCGCGGGGGTGGTCCGGATCGCCGACCGGATGGAGCACTCGGCGATGCATGTGGTGATCGACGCGTCGACCATCGACACGGGCGTCCGGATGCGCGACGACCACCTGCGCTCGGCGGACTTCCTGGACGTGCAGAACTATCCGACGCTGGAGTTCTACAGCGAGCGGTTCGTGCACAAGGGCGGCACCCGATGGGCGGTCACCGGCGCGCTGTCGCTGCACGGCGTGACCCGCACGGTCACGCTCGACACCGAGTACCTCGGGCTCGGCAACGGTATGGAGGGCGAGGTCCGGGCGGCCTGCCGGGCCACCACCGAACTCCACCGAGACGACTACACGGTCAGCTGGCAGACCATGCTGGCGCGGGGCATCGCGGTGGTCGGACCGAGCATCCGCGTCGATCTCGACGTACAGATCGTTCCCAAGGGCTGACCTGGCGTTTCGGCTCCGGCTGGGTGCCGCAGAATGGCCCGGTGAGCGAAGTGAGACACGTGCTGGTGCTGCCCGACCGCGACGCCGCCGAGGAGGCGGCCCAGGCGCTCGGGGAGCGGTTCGGCATCGACGAGGAACCTCAGCTGGTCCGGGACGCCCTCGCCGGCGAGGACGACGCGGAGGACGCCCAGTGGCTGATCGTCCTGCACGACGAGGCCCGGCGGCTCGACCCGGCCGAGCTGGACGCCTTCGCGGGTGAGTGGGACGGCTGGCGCGAGGAGCCGTGACCGCGGGAGCCCAACGCCTGACCCGAGGCTCCTGATCCGGGGCTCCTGACCCAGGATTTCGTACCTCGGGACCTCGGACACCAGGACCCTGTGCCCCGGGACCTCAAACCCAAGGACTTCGGACACCAGGACCCTGTACCCCAAGGACCTCGGGCCCCGGGCGCGCGGAGCCGAGCGCCCCTGAGACGGAGTCGGGGGCCGGTCGGGGGCCGGTCAGGGTGCGCGGCCGCTTCGTTGTCGGTGCCGCGTGGGATGCTTTCAGTGATGGCCAGGAAGACTGCGAATGACGACCCTCTCGCCCCGGTGACTCTTGCCGTGGGCCAGGAGGACCTCCTGCTCGACCGTGCCGTGCAGGAGGTGGTGGCCGCCGCCAGGGCCGCCGACGCCGACACGGACGTACGAGACCTCACCCCGGACCAGTTGCAGCCCGGCACGCTCGCCGAGCTGACCAGTCCGTCGCTCTTCGCCGAGCGCAAGGTCGTGGTCGTACGCAACGCGCAGGACCTGTCGGCCGACACGATCAAGGACGTCAAGGCGTACCTCGGGTCGCCCGCGGAGGAGATCACGCTCGTACTGCTGCACGCGGGCGGTGCGAAGGGCAAAGGGCTGCTCGACGCCGCGCGCAAGGCGGGCGCGCGGGAGGTGGCCTGTCCGAAGATGACCAAGCCGGCGGACCGGCTGGCGTTCGTGAGAGGGGAGTTCCGGGGGTTCGGGCGGTCGGCCACGCCCGAGGCGTGCCAGGCGCTCTGCGACGCGATCGGCAGCGACCTGCGAGAGCTGGCCTCGGCGGTCTCGCAGCTGGTCGCCGACGTGGAGGGGACGATCGACGAGGCGGTCGTCGGGCGGTACTACACCGGCCGTGCCGAGGCCTCCAGCTTCACGGTCGCCGACCGGGCCGTGGAGGGGCGCACGGCGGAGGCGCTGGAGGCGCTCCGGTGGTCGCTGTCGACAGGCGTGGCGCCGGTGATGATCACCAGCGCGCTGGCCCAGGGCGTGCGGGCCATCGGGAAGCTGTCATCCGCCCGGGGCGGGCGGCCGGCCGATCTGGCGCGGGAGCTGGGGATGCCGCCGTGGAAGATCGATCGGGTGCGGCAGCAGATGCGGGGGTGGACGCCGGACGGGGTGGCCGTGGCACTCAGGGCTGTCGCCGAGGCCGACGCGGGGGTGAAGGGCGGGGGTGATGATCCCGAGTACGCCTTGGAGAAGGCTGTCGTGGTGATCGCTCGCGCCGCTCGGTCCCGCGGACGCGGGTAGGCGCGCCGGGGCTTCGGCCCCGGACCCCACGCGGGGCCTCCGCCCCGCAACCACTCAACAGCAGCCCCACGACAGCAGCCCCACGACAGCAGCCCCACGACCGGCTCGGGGCTCGGCCCGGGGCTCTCCGGTTCTGCCCCCTCACAGGGTTCACCGGAGACTTCCTTGCCCTTCCCTGCTCCTCCCTGCCTCTCCCCGCCTCCGCAACACCTCCGCACCAGAGGCCTCGGTCGTCGCCCCTGGAGCCCCGCCCCCTCCCATCGCATGACGCATCGCATGACGCATCGCATGACGCATCGCCTGACCCAACGCATGACGAAGGCCCCGGTGCCCGCCCTGGGGAAGGGGGAGCGCCGAGGCCTTCGGTTCAAGCTGCTGAGCCCGTACCCGCGTGGCGAACGCAGGCCGCGTACAGGCTCGGGGTGCCGGACGGGAGCGGATGAGAGAGGGCCCGCTCTGGGTCCTTCCGGCGGTCAGATCAGAAGGGAGTTTCAGCCCTTGAGGGACGAGACCTTGGAAGCAAGCGCCGACTTCTTGTTGGCGGCCTGGTTCTTGTGGATGACGCCCTTCGAGACGGCCTTGTCGAGCTGACGCGCGGCAGCGCGCTGGTACTCGGTGGCCTTCTCGATGTCACCCGCGGCAGCGGCCTCACGGGCCTTGCGGATCGCGGTCTTCAGGGAGGACTTGACGGCCTTGTTGCGCAGCCGAGCCTTCTCGTTGGTCTTGATCCGCTTGATCTGGGACTTGATGTTCGCCACGAAGGAGCCTTTTCAGGTTCTGGTGCGGGGCCGCTCGGGTCCCGTACCGGTGATCCAAAATTTCTCGGACGTGCCTCGCGCTGAGAGGGCATGAGGCACAGCCATCCACAGTACCAGCGGCCCAGCGAGCGGCCCAAAACGGTCGCCGGTCCCGCCGCGTGGGACCATGGAGACTACGTAACGATCCGACCCGAGGCATAAGGCGCCTCAAGAGACAGGACCCTGCGTGCCCGCGACCCCTAACAATGTGCCCGAGCCGAGCCGTACCGCCCCGGCTCTGATCCGCAATTTCTGCATCATCGCGCACATCGACCACGGCAAGTCCACGCTCGCCGACCGGATGCTCCAGCTGACCGGCGTGGTCGAGCAGCGGCAGATGCGTGCTCAGTACCTCGACCGGATGGACATCGAGCGCGAGCGCGGCATCACGATCAAATCCCAGGCGGTGCGTCTGCCCTGGGCCCCGACGGAGGGCCCCGACGAGGGAACGACGCACATCCTCAACATGATCGACACCCCGGGGCACGTCGACTTCACCTACGAGGTCTCGCGGTCGCTGGCCGCCTGTGAGGGGACCGTCCTCCTCGTCGACGCCGCCCAGGGCATCGAGGCGCAGACCCTCGCCAACCTGTACCTGGCGATGGAGAACGACCTCACGATCATTCCGGTGCTGAACAAGATCGACCTTCCCGCGGCCCAGCCCGAGAAGTTCGCCGAGGAGCTGGCGAACCTCGTCGGCTGCGACCCCACCGACGTGCTCAAGGTCTCCGCCAAGACCGGCCTCGGTGTCGACGCGCTGCTGAACAAGGTCGTCAAGGAGATCCCGGCGCCGGTCGGTGTCGCCGACGCGCCCGCCCGCGCGATGATCTTCGACTCGGTCTACGACTCCTACCGCGGTGTCGTGACGTACGTCCGTGTCATCGACGGCCAGCTCAACAAGCGCGAGCGCATCAGGATGATGTCGACCGGCGCGACCCACGAGCTGCTGGAGATCGGCGTCAGCTCGCCCGAGATGCTGCCGGCCGACGGCCTCGGTGTCGGCGAGGTGGGTTACCTCATCACCGGTGTGAAGGACGTCCGCCAGTCCAAGGTCGGTGACACCGTCACCAGCCAGAACAAGGGCGCCACGGAGGCGCTCGGCGGATACAAGGACCCGAAGCCGATGGTCTTCTCGGGTCTGTATCCGCTCGACGGCTCGGACTACCCCGAGCTGCGCGAGGCCCTCGACAAGCTGCAGCTCAACGACGCCGCGCTGGTCTACGAGCCGGAGACCTCCGCCGCTCTCGGCTTCGGCTTCCGCGTGGGCTTCCTCGGCCTGCTGCACCTGGACGTGATCCGGGAGCGGCTGGAGCGCGAGTTCGGCCTCGACCTGATCGCCACCGCGCCGAACGTGGTCTACCGGGTGGTGATGGAGGACGGCAGCGAGCACACCGTCACCAACCCGAGCGAGTTCCCCGAGGGCAAGATCAACGAGGTGTACGAGCCGGTCGTGCGCGCCACCATCCTGGCGCCGACCGAGTTCATCGGTTCGATCATGGAGTTGTGCCAGACCCGGCGCGGCACCCTGCTCGGCATGGACTACCTCTCCGAGGACCGGGTCGAGATCCGCTACACCCTCCCGCTCGCCGAGATCGTCTTCGACTTCTTCGACCAGCTGAAGTCCAAGACCCGCGGCTACGCCTCCCTCGACTACGAACCCACCGGCGAGCAGACGTCGAGCCTGGTCAAGGTCGACATCCTGCTGCACGGCGACAAGGTGGACGCGTTCTCTGCGATCACCCACAAGGACGCGGCCTACGCGTACGGGGTGCGGCTCGTCGCCAAGTTGCGCGAACTCATCCCGCGGCAGGCCTTCGAGGTGCCCATCCAGGCCGCCATCGGCTCCCGGGTCATCGCCCGCGAGACCATCCGCGCCATCCGCAAGGACGTCCTCGCCAAGTGCTACGGCGGTGACATCTCCCGTAAGCGGAAGCTGCTGGAGAAGCAGAAGGAGGGCAAGAAGCGGATGAAGATGGTGGGTTCCGTGGAGGTTCCGCAGGAAGCCTTCATCGCCGTCCTCTCCAGTGATGACAGCGCGGGGTCGGGCAAGGGCAAGAAGTAACCACAGGTAACTTCGGCTTACGCCGTAAACCGGGCACACGGGGGCTCGTCGTACGAAAGTGTGGCGGGCCCCCGTGTGCGTAGTGTCGCTCTCGGCGGAAAGTGACAGGCCGAGGCCTCTTACGCGGCGGCCGGTCGCGCCTTACTCTGATCCCTGCTCGATAGTTACTCGCGAGTTAAACAAGACCGAACCTCACCGTGAGTTAACCCAGCCGCACCGTCAGCCGCACTGTTGCGGGTCCCGGAGGATGTCGTGAGCGACACACAGACCCTGATCGAGAACCGTCCGCCGTCCGTAGCGGCGCTCTTCCTGGAGCGCGTGGCGGCCACACCGGACGCCGAGGCCTACCGGTACCCGGTGGCGCCGTCCTCCGGTCAGGGCCCCGACGAGTGGAAGTCGCTGAGCTGGGCCGAGGCGGCGCGGCGGGTGTACGCGATCGCGGCCGGCCTCATCGAGCTGGGCATCGAGCCCGAGCAGCGGGTGGCGCTCGCCTCCTCCACCCGGGTCGAGTGGATCCTCGCCGACCTCGGCATCATGTGCGCGGGCGGCGCCACCACGACGATCTACCCGCAGACCAACGAGGACGAGTCGGCGTTCATCCTCTCCGACTCGGAGAGTCGGGTGCTGATCGCCGAGGACGCCGCCCAGGTCGCCAAGGCCGTGGCGAAGCGCGCCGAGCTGCCCGCGCTGACCAAGGTCGTCGCCATCGACCCGGCCGGCGTCGAGACCGACGACTGGGTCACCACCCTCGCCGAGGTGGAGGAGCGCGGCGCCGCCTACCTGGAGAAGCACCCCGGGCTGATCAAGGAGCGGGTCGCCGCGCTCACCAGTGAGCAGCTCGCCACCCTCATCTACACCTCCGGCACCACCGGCCGCCCCAAGGGCGTGCGCCTGCCGCACGACAACTGGGCGTACATGGCGAAGGCCATCGCCGCGACCGGCCTGGTCAGCGGTGAGGACGTGCAGTACCTCTGGCTGCCGCTCGCCCATGTCTTCGGCAAGGTCCTCACCTCCGGCCAGATCGAGGTCGGGCACGTGACCGCTGTCGACGGCCGCGTCGACAAGATCATCGAGAACCTTCCGGTGGTGCAGCCGACGTACATGGCGGCCGTGCCGCGCATCTTCGAGAAGGTCTACAACGGCGTCGCGGCCAAGGCCCGCGAGGGCGGCGCGGCCAAGTACAAGATCTTCCAGTGGGCCGCCGAGGTCGCCCGCGAGTACGCCAAGGTCAGCCAGGACAACTTCCGGCGCACCGGCACCGCCGCCGTGCCCTTCGGCCTGGCCGCCAAGCACAAGGTCGCCGACACCCTCGTCTACGCCAAGCTCCGCGAGGCCTTCGGCGGCCGGCTGCGTGCCTGTGTCTCCGGCGCCTCCGCGCTCGCCCCCGAGATCGGCTACTTCTTCGCGGGCGCCGGCATCCACATCCTGGAGGGCTACGGCCTCACCGAGTCCTCCGCGGCCTCCTTCGTCAATCCCGGCGAGGCCTACCGCACGGGCACGGTCGGCAAGCCGCTGCCCGGCACCGAGGTTCGCATCGCCGAGGACGGCGAGATCCTGCTGCGCGGCCCCGGCATCATGCAGGGCTACCACCAGCAGCCCGAGAAGACCGCCGAGGTGCTGGAGCCCGACGGCTGGTTCCACACCGGCGACATCGGCGAGCTGTCCCCCGACGGCTACCTGCGCATCACCGACCGCAAGAAGGACCTCATCAAGACCTCCGGCGGCAAGTACGTGGCGCCGGCCGAGGTCGAGGGCCAGTTCAAGGCGGTGTGCCCGTACGTCTCCAACATCCTGGTGCACGGCGCCGACCGGAACTACTGCACCGCTCTCATCGCCCTGGACGAGATCTCCATCCTCCAGTGGGCCAAGGAGAACGGCCTGGAGGGCAAGTCGTACGCCGAGGTGGTGGCCGCGCCGCGGACGGTCGAGATGGTCGACGGGTACGTCAAGCAGCTCAACGAGGGTCTGCAGCGCTGGCAGACCATCAAGAAGTTCCGGCTGCTGCCGCGGGATCTCGACGTGGAGCACGGGGAGATCACGCCGAGCCTCAAGCTGAAGCGGCCTGTGGTGGAGCGGGAGTACAAGCACCTCATCGACGAGATGTACGCGGGGGCGCGGGAGGCGTAGCGCCGTCTCGCAGGGGTGGCGGGGGACCGGTGGCGGCCGCGGGTCGGCCGTGGCCGGTCGCGCCCGCCCGGTGGAGCCGCAGATCGAGTACGGGCCCGCGCCCCTTTGGGCGTCTTCGCTCGACACTGTTCGGTCGTGGTCGTCTTTTGATGTTCTGGTAGCACGCTTTGCCCTCGACGTCGTCGTTGCTGCCCGCTTCCGTAACTCAACGCTTATGACTGCCCCCGCTCTGTCACTCTGGCCGCATGAACATGGCGGCCATACCGACGCAGCGGGAGGAGACCGGCGGCCGTGGGGGGCAGGGGCACGCGACGCTGCCCGGGAGCCCCCTCGCGCCGGCGTCGGCGCGTGCCCTGGTGCGGGCCGCTCTCACGGAGTGGGGAGGGCGGGGGCCGGCCGGCTTCGACGGGCGGCTGGCCGACGACGCCATGGCCGTGGTCAGTGAGCTCGTCACCAATGCTGTCGTGCATGCCGGTACGGACGTGGAGGTCGACTGGCGGCTGGAGGAGTGCGGCGCGTTCGTGGTCGAGGTCAGTGACCGTCATCCGTTCCGCGCGCCCCGCGACCCCGTCGGCGGCGAGGCGGCGCACGACTCACTCGAATACGGGCGCGGACTGCGCCTGGTCGCGTCCCTCGCCGAGTCCTGGGGCGTCACCTATCGCACCGGCGCCAAGACGGTGTGGGCCCGGCTGCCCGCCGGCGGCCGGCCGGAGCCGGACGGCCCCGCGCCGGCGTGCGGGCTGGACGCCGCCGAGGCCCTCGCCCCGCAGCCGCGGCGCGGCGGTGACCCGGACTGGTTCGGCCGGGGCGCGCTGTCCTTCCTCGCCGAGGCCTCCGACCTGCTCGCCGGACAGCTCGACGAGAACCTGGTCGCCGCTCTCACCGGCCAGCTGATCGTGCCCCGGCTCGCCGACTGGTGCGCGGTGTGGCTGGAGGACGAGGCGTCCGTACGCGGCGGCGACGGCGGCGGGCCCGCCCGGGTGTGGCACGCGTGCGAGCACCGCATCGAGGAACTGCACCGCACCCTGGAGAAGGACCCGCCCCGCGCGCTCGACGGCCTGCGGTCCGGCCCGGAGCCGTACGTGTGGCCGGGCGACGCGCTCGGCCCGGAAGGCGCCGAGGGCACCGCGCTCGCCTACCGGCTGATCGCGGGCGGCCGCCCGCTGGGCACGCTGGTGATCGGGCGGTGCGGTTCGGATGGATTCCCCGACGAGGTCACCGGTCTCGTCGAGGACCTCAGCCGCCGGGTGGCGCTGGCCATCGGCGCTGCCCGTCAGTACGCCCGCCAGGCCACCATCAGCGCCGTCCTGCAGCGCGGGCTGCTGCCCGGCGCGGTCGCCGAGATCCCCGGGGTGAGCAGCGCGCTCGTGTACGAGCCCTGCGACAAGGGCGGACCCAGCGGCGACTTCTACGACCTGTTCCCGGCGGGCGACGGCCGCTGGTGCTTCGCCATCGGCGACGTCCAGGGCAAGGGCCCCGAGGCCGCGGTCGTGATCGGGCTCGCCCGGCCGTGGCTCAGGCTGCTGGCCCGCGAGGGCTACCGGGTCGCCGACGTCCTCGACCGCCTCAACCAGCTCCTGCTGGACGACGCCACCGAGGCCGCCGACGCCGCCGCCCGCGCGCTGGTCGCCGCCGGCGGCGGGCCGATGGCCCACGCGGAGGGCCCGCAGACGCGTTTCCTCTCCCTGCTGTACGGCGAGCTGACCCCGTTCGACGGCGGGGTCCGCTGCACCCTCGCCTCCGCCGGGCACCCGCTGCCGCTGCTGCTGCGCCCCGACGGCGAGGTGGCCACCGCCGCCCGCCCGCAGACCCTGCTCGGGGTCGTCGAGGACGAGACCTACACCAGCGAGACCATCGAACTGCGGCCCGGCGACAGCCTGCTGTGCGTCACGGACGGGGTGACCGAGCGCCGCTCGGGCTCTTGCCAGTTCGACGACGGCGACGGGCTCGCCCGGGCCCTGTCCGGCTGCGCGGGCCTGAGCGCCGAGCTGATCGCGGAGCGGATCCGCCGCCTCGTGCACGACTTCGGCGGCGGCCTGCCCGACGACGACCTGGCCCTGCTGGTGCTCCAGGCCGAGTGACCGGCGTCGCGGGGGACGCGGGTGACCCGTGTGCCGTGAGTGACCGGCGTCGCGCGGGACGCGAGTAACCAGCGCCGTACGGGACAATGGAGTACATGCCTTCCGCACTCCCCGACGGCGAGCCCGTCCCCGACGACGGTGCGCTGCCCGTCTCCGCGCTCGCCGGGTCCGCCGACCGCCCCCTCGGGTTCTACCTGCACGTCCCGTACTGCGCGACCCGCTGCGGCTACTGCGACTTCAACACCTACACCGCGACCGAGCTGCGCGGCACCGGCGGCGTGCTCGCCTCCCGGGACAACTACGCGGAGACCCTGACCGACGAGATCCGTCTCGCCCGGAAGGTGCTCGGCGACGACCCGCGCGAGGTCCGCACGGTCTTCGTGGGCGGAGGCACACCGACGCTGCTGGCCGCCGACGACCTCGTACGGATGCTGGCCGCGATCCGCGACGAGTTCGGCCTCGCGACGGACGCGGAGGTGACGACAGAGGCGAACCCGGAGTCCGTCGACCCGGCGTACCTGGCCACGCTCCGGGAGGGCGGCTTCAACCGGATCTCCTTCGGCATGCAGAGCGCGAAGCAGCACGTGCTGAAGATCCTGGACCGGACGCACACTCCCGGCCGCCCCGAGGCGTGCGTCGCGGAGGCGAGGGCGGCGGGCTTCGAGCACGTCAACCTCGACCTGATCTACGGCACCCCCGGCGAGTCGGACGACGACTGGAGGGCTTCCCTGGAGGCGGCGCTCGGCGCGGGCCCCGACCACGTCTCGGCGTACGCCCTGATCGTCGAGGAGGGCACCCAGCTCGCCCGTCGCATCCGCCGGGGCGAGGTTCCGATGACGGACGACGACGTCCACGCCGACCGGTACCTGATCGCCGAGGAGATGCTGTCCGCGGCCGGCTTCGACTGGTACGAGGTCTCCAACTGGGCCACCTCGGAGTCGGCCCGCTGTCTGCACAACGCGCTGTACTGGCGGGGTGCCGACTGGTGGGGAGCCGGACCCGGGGCTCACTCGCACGTCGGCGGGGTGCGGTGGTGGAACGTCAAGCATCCGGGGGCGTACGCGGCCGCCCTCGCCTCCGGCCGCTCGCCGGGTGCGGGGCGCGAGCTGCTGTCCGACGAGGACCGGCGGGTGGAGAGGATCCTGCTGGAGCTGCGGCTGCGCGAGGGGGTGCCGCTGTCGCTGCTCAAGGAGGAGGGGCTGGCGGCGTCGCGGAGGGCGCTGGGGGAGGGGCTGCTGGAGTCGGGCCCGTACGACGAGGGGCGGGCCGTGTTGACCCTGCGAGGTCGGTTGCTGGCGGACGCGGTGGTGCGGGACCTGGTGGATTGATCACTCAGGCGAGTGAATCAGTGCGGAGCACAGGTTCGGTCCCTAACCTGGTTCGTAAGCTGCCGCCGTAATTGCACGGTGGCGGAAACCGGAGGACTGCGGAGATGACCGCTGTGGACGACCGACCGATGACCACCGGCATCGTGAAGATCTTCGAGAACCTTGAGGTTCCCGATGGGTTCAAGGTCGAGCTCCTCCGGGGGGTAATTGTGATGATGGCGGGGCCGGACGTGGCCCACAACGACATCGTTGAGGCGGTTCAGGACCAGATTCCCCGGCGGCACTGGCGGCGACTCCAGACCCAGGACATCGCCATCCTCGAAGAGACCAGCGAGCCGCAGCCTGACCTTGTGGTCATTGAGCGTGGTGCCGGACCTGGTCAGGGAAGGCTGATGCCGTCCGAGGTCATCACCTTGCTCGTGGAGGTCGTCTCCAAGACAAGCGTGGACCGAGACTACGGGGTCAAGCGGTCGATCTACGCAGCGGCGAAGATTCCCGCTTACTTCATCATCGACCCCGTGATGGGCCAGTGTGTGCTGCTCACTGAGCCGACGGGCCATGGAGAGGACGCGGACTACCGGTGTCAGCGGATCACCAAGTTCGGCGACCTCACGCCGTTGGAGCCACTGGGTATCGAACTGGACACCAGCGAATTCGCCACGTACGAGAAAGTCAGGCCCCACCGCTACCCGTGACGAAGTCGATCAGCTCCTCCACCCGCCCCAGCAGCTCCGGCTCCAGGTCCTTGTAGGACCCGACCCGCTTGAGGATCGCCTGCCACACCGCCCCGGTGTTCTCCGGCGGCCAGCCCAGCGCCCGGCACACGCCCGTCTTCCAGTCCTGGCCGTGCGGCACCCGGGGCCAGCCGTCGATGCCCAGTGACGACGGCTTCACCGCCTCCCAGATGTCGATGTACGGGTGGCCCACCACCAGCGCGTGCTCGCTCGTCACCGACTCCGCGATACGCCACTCCTTCGTGCCCGGGACCAGGTGGTCCACGAGGACGCCCAGGCGGGCGTCCGGACCCGGCGCGAAGGACTCCACGATCGCCGGCAGATCGTCCACGCCCTCCAGGTACTCCACGACCACGCCCTCGACGCGCAGGTCGTCGCCCCACACCTTCTCGACCAGCTCGGCGTCGTGGCGGCCCTCGACGTAGATGCGGCCGGCGCGTGCCACGCGCGCGCGTGCGCCGGGGACGGCCACCGATCCGGACGCCGTACGGGCGGGCCGGACCGGACCCGAGGACGGCCGTACGAGCGTCACCACCTTGCCCTCCAGCAGGAAGCCGCGCGGCTCCAGCGGGAACACCCGGTGCTTGCCGAAGCGGTCCTCCAGGGTCACCGTGCCCGCCTCGCAGCGGATCACCGCGCCGCAGAACCCGGTCCCGGGCTCCTCCACCACCAGGCCGGGGTCCGCCGGGACCTCCGGCACGGGCCGGGGCTTCTTCCACGGAGGTGTCAGGTCGGGGGAGTACGTACGAAGGCGCGGGCCCGAAGGGCCCTCGTCGGAAGGGCGGTGGCGGGAGACGGGTGGGCGCATTCGGATGACGATAGGAGAAGCCCCGGGGCCGCGCCTACGACACGCCGAAACGTGCTGCCAGCTCGTCGCGTTGGCGTCGTACGAACGCCGCGTCCACCACCGCTCCGTGACCGGGCACGTACAGCGCGTCCTCGCCGCCGAGCGCCAGCAGCCGGTCCAGGGCGTCCGGCCAGCGTGAGGGTACGGCGTCCGGGCCCGCCTGGGGTTCGCCGGACTCCTCGACCAGGTCGCCGCAGAAGACGATCTCCGGGCTGCCGGGGACGAGGACCGCGAGATCGTGGGCGGTGTGGCCGGGGCCGACGTTGGCCAGCAGAGCCTGGCGGCCCTCGCCGAGGTCGAGGGTCCACTCGCCGCAGACCAGATGGCGCGGCGCGGTCAGCGCGTCCACCGCCTCCTCGGCGTCCGCCGCCGGCAGGCCGTTCCTGATCGCGTCCAGCCGCAGGTCCTCGCGCTCGTGCGCGAACACCGTCTCCAGGCCCACCGCCGCGTACACCTGCGCACCGGCGAACGCTGCCGCGCCGAAGACATGGTCGAAGTGGGGATGGGTCAGCGCGAGATGGGTCACACGCCGGCCGGCCAGCCGCTGCGCCGAATCGCGCAGCCGCGCGCCCTCCGCGAGGCTCGACCCCGCGTCCACCAAGAGCGCGGTGCCCGCGCCGACGACCAGCCCCACAGTGCAGTCCCAGCCGGGCAGCCGGCACCGGCCGACCCCTTCCGCCAGCCGCTCCCACCCCAGCTCTTCCCAAGTCACCGTCATACCGAGACGCTAGCTGTCACAGGCCGTCACCGCGGTACCGACCTTGCCCAGTCAGTACCCCACGGCCGTACACTTGGCCGGGGAAGTCTGGCACTCGCACGCGTTGAGTGCCAGGCCAGGGCCCGAGGAGCCGAGGGGACGACGTGATGGAGGTGCGCGCGGATGCTGAGTGAACGCAGGCTGCAGGTTCTGCGCGCCATCGTCCAGGACTATGTGGGCACCGAGGAGCCGGTGGGGTCGAAGGCGCTCACCGAGCGGCACAACCTCGGCGTCTCCCCGGCGACCGTGCGCAACGACATGGCCGTCCTGGAGGACGAGGGGTTCATCGCCCAGCCGCACACCAGCGCCGGGCGCATCCCCACCGACAAGGGCTACCGGCTGTTCGTCGACAAGCTCGCCGGGGTCAAGCCGATGACGGCCCCCGAGCGGCGTGCCATCCAGAGCTTCCTGGACGGCGCCGTCGACCTCGACGACGTCGTGGCGCGCACGGTACGGCTGCTCGCGCAGCTCACCCGGCAGGTCGCCGTCGTGCAGTACCCGTCCCTGACCCGCTCGACCGTGCGGCACGTGGAGCTGCTCGCGCTCGCCCCCGCGCGCGTGATGCTCGTGCTGATCACGGACACCGGCCGGGTCGAACAGCGGATGATCGACTGCCCGGCGCCCTTCGGGGAGGCCTCGCTGGCGGATCTGCGGGCCCGGCTGAACAGCAGGGTCGCGGGGCGCCGGTTCACTGACGTGCCGCACCTGGTCGAGGACCTGACCGACGCCTTCGAGGTCGAGGATCGCGGTACGGTCTCCACGGTGCTCTCCACACTGCTGGAGACACTGGTCGAGGAGAACGAGGAGCGGCTGATGATCGGCGGTACCGCCAATCTCACCCGCTTCGGACATGACTTCCCTCTCACGATCCGGCCCGTCCTGGAGGCGCTGGAGGAGCAGGTCGTGCTCCTCAAACTCCTTGGCGAGGCGAAGGATCCGGGCATGACCGTGCGTATCGGGCACGAGAACGCCCACGAGGGACTCAACTCAACCTCCGTCGTGTCGGTCGGCTACGGTTCGGGCGGCGAGGCGGTTGCCAAGCTCGGCGTGGTCGGACCGACCCGCATGGACTATCCGGGAACGATGGGAGCGGTACGCGCAGTGGCACGGTACGTCGGACAGATCCTGGCGGAGTCGTAAGTGGCCACGGACTACTACGCCGTTCTCGGCGTGCGCCGCGACGCGTCGCAGGATGAGATCAAGAAGGCGTTCCGTCGGCTCGCGCGCGAGCTGCACCCGGACGTCAACCCGGATCCGAAGACCCAGGAGCGGTTCAAGGAGATCAACGCCGCTTACGAGGTGCTGTCGGACCCGCAGAAGAAGCAGGTCTACGACCTCGGCGGCGATCCGCTCTCACAGGCCGGCGGCGCCGGCGCGGGCGGCTTCGGGGCCGGTGGCTTCGGCAACTTCTCCGACATCATGGACGCGTTCTTCGGCACGGCGTCGCAGCGCGGACCGCGCTCGCGCACCCGGCGCGGCCAGGACGCGATGATCCGGCTCGAGGTCGAGCTGGACGAGGCGGCCTTCGGGACGACCAAGGACATCCAGGTCGACACCGCGGTGGTCTGCAACACCTGCAACGGTGAAGGCGCGGCTCCGGGCACGTCCGCCCAGACATGTGACATGTGCCGCGGCCGCGGTGAGGTCTCCCAGGTGACCCGGTCCTTCCTGGGCCAGGTCATGACCTCCCGTCCCTGCCCCCAGTGCCAGGGCTTCGGCACGGTCGTCCCGACACCGTGCCCGGAGTGCGCCGGTGACGGGCGCGTGCGCTCCCGTCGCACGCTGACCGTCAAGATCCCGGCCGGTGTCGACAACGGCACCCGGATCCAGCTCGCCGGCGAGGGCGAGGTCGGGCCCGGCGGCGGTCCCGCCGGTGACCTGTACGTCGAGATCCACGAGCTGCCCCACCAGACCTTCCAGCGGCGCGGCGACGACCTGCACTGCACGGTCACGATCCCGATGACGGCGGCGGCCCTCGGCACGAAGGTGCCGCTGGAGACGCTGGACGGCATGGAGGAGGTCGACATCCGGCCCGGCACGCAGTCCGGCCAGTCGATCCCGCTGCACAGCCGTGGTGTCACGCACCTGCGCGGCGGCGGTCGCGGCGACCTGATCGTGCACGTCGAGGTCACGACGCCGACCAAGCTGGACCCCGAGCAGGAGCGGCTGCTGCGCGAGCTGTCCAAGCTGCGGGGCGAGGAGCGGCCGCAGGGCCAGTTCCAGCCGGGGCAGCAGGGGCTGTTCTCGCGGCTGAAGGACGCGTTCAACGGACGCTGACGTTCAACCGGACGCCGAGGTGAGGTGAAGGGGCGCCGCCCCTTCACCTCCGCCAGGGGGCTTCGCCCCCTGGCGTCCCGGCCCCCCGTGCCGGCCTTCGCGGGCCTTGCGGCTCTCCCGGTGTCATCGGCCCAGGTGCAAACGGTCATGAGGAAGCCCGGATTCGGACTTGTACACATGACGTGACACGATGTGTTCATGTCCTCCGCACTGACCGATCTCTTCCCCCTTCCGATCGTGCAGGCCCCCATGGCGGGCGGCGTCTCCGTGCCGCAGCTCGCCGCCGCCGTGGCCGAGGCCGGTGGGCTGGGGTTTCTCGCCGCCGGGTACAAGACGGCCGACGGCATGTACCAGGAGATCAAGCAGCTGCGAGGGCTCACCGGCCACCCCTTCGGCGTGAACGTGTTCGTGCCGCAGACGGACCACGCCGAATCGGGCGCGGTCGAGCTGTACGCCCAGCAGCTGGCCGGCGAGGCCACCTGGTACGAGACGGAGCTGGGCGACCCGGACAGCGGCCGGGACGACGGGTACGACGCCAAGCTCGCGGTGCTGCTGGACAACCCGGTACCGGTGGTCTCCTTCCACTTCGGTGTGCCGAGCCGGGACGTGCTGGACGCGCTGCGCCGGGCCGGCACCCTCACCCTGGTCACGGCCACCACCGCCGAGGAGGCCCTCGCGGTCGAGCGGGCCGGTGCGGACGCGGTGATCGCCCAGGGCGTGGAGGCCGGCGGCCACCAGGGCACCCACCGGGACACCCCGGAGAACGACGGCGCCGCTGTCGGACTGCTGTCGCTGATCGCCCAGATCAGGGAGACGGTGTCCCTCCCCGTCGTCGCCGCGGGCGGCATCATGCGGGGCGGCCAGATCGCGGCGGTCCTCGCCGCCGGTGCCTGTGCCGCCCAGCTGGGCACGGCCTTCGTTCCCACCCCCGAGTCCGGCGCCAACCCCGTGCACAAGCAGGCACTGACCAACCCCCTGTTCGCGCGCACCGAGTTGACCCGCGCCTTCACCGGACGCCCGGCCCGCGCCCTGGTCAACCGCTTCCTGCGCGAACACGGCCCCTACGCCCCCGCCGCCTACCCCGAGATCGGCCATCTGACCGCCCCGCTGCGCAAGGCCGCCGCCGAGGCCGGTGACGCGCAGGGCATGGCGATGTTCGCCGGGCAGGGACATCGGATGGCCCGCGAACTGCCCGCCGGGGAACTGGTACAGGTGCTGATGGTCGAACTCGCCGCGGCCAGGGCGGCGTTGTCCGACCTGGCACGGCGCGGAGGTGACGCGCGATGACCGCGCCCGTTTTCGTCGTGGACCGACTCGACGGCATCGGACCGGAGTTCGTGCTCGACGGCCCCGAGGGGCGGCACGCCGTCTCCGTGAAGCGGCTGCGGGCGGGGGAGGACGTCGTCCTCACCGACGGGCGGGGCCGCTGGGCCGAGGGTGTCGTCAAGGCCGCCGAGGGCAAGGACCGCCTGGTGGTCATGGACCTGGTGTCCGTGCACGAGGAGCCGCTCCCCGCGCCCCGCATCACCGTCGTCCAGGCCCTCCCCAAGGGTGACCGGGGTGAAGTCGCCGTGGAGACGATGACCGAGGTCGGCGTCGACGCGATCGTGCCCTGGCAGGCGTCTCGCTGCATCACCCAGTGGAAGGGCGACCGCGGGCTCAAGGCCCTCGGCAAGTGGCGCTCCACCGCCCGCGAGGCCGGCAAGCAGTCCCGCCGGGTCCGCTTCCCCGAGGTCGCGGACGCGGCAACGACCAAGCAGGTCGGCGTACTTCTGGCCAAGGCCGACTTCGCCGCCGTCCTCCACTCCGACTTCGAGCACGGCAGCGCACCGCTCGCCGACGCCGAACTCCCCGCGGACGGCGAGATCGTGCTGGTCGTCGGCCCCGAAGGGGGCGTCTCCCCCGAGGAGTTGGCGCTTTTCGCGGAGGCGGGGGCGCGGTCGTACGTACTCGGTCCTACTGTGTTGCGCACGTCCACCGCCGGCACCGCCGCCGCGGCTCTCCTGCTGGGTCGCACCGGTCGCTGGTCCTGACACACGGGGGCACCCGATGGAACTCGCCCAGATACGTCTTCTCGTCTCCGACTTCCCCGCCTGCTACCGCTTCTACGCCGACGTCCTCGGCCTCAAGCCGCAGTCGGGGGCGACCGGGGGTCCGTACGAGAAGTTCAGCCCGCACGCCGGCTCCGCCGGGATAGCGCTGCAGGACCGCTCGGCGATGGCCGAGGTGCTCAGCGAACTGGGCGAGACCGCCACCGGCCATCGCTCCCTGGTCGTGCTCCGCGTCGACGGCCTCGACGCCTACTGCGCCGAGATCACCGCCCGGGGCGCGACCGTGCTGCACGGCCCGGTCCCGATGGCCGAGCGCCTGCGCGTGGCCCACCTCAAGGACCCGGAGGGCAACCTGGTGGAGCTCCAGGAGTGGCTGCTGCTGCGCGGCTGACCGCGGCGGCGGGCGTCGGCGCCCGCCGCCGGGCCGCTCCTCCCGCCCAACGGGCCGGGCCGCGACACCCCGGTGCCGGAGCACTCGAACGAGTGAGTGGCCGTAAGCGGCCTTCCGCCCCGCGCGTGTCGGTGGCACTCTGCCGTTCATGGGGGTATTGAGGCGGATTTGGTATCGGCCGCGACCCGCGAGGGCGATGGCCGTGGCGGGGCTCGCGATCGTGGGCGCGGGCGCGTTGGCCGGCTGTGAGCCGGGAGGCCTCGGTGCGGCGGCGGTGGCGTACACCACCGACAAGACCGCGACCGACGAGCTGAAACGGCGGCACGTGGACGTCAACTGGCTCAGCTGCACCGCCGACTACGGCAACCACGGCTTCACCCCCGGCCGTTCGCCCTCGCCGACGGAGAGCACCGTCGTCTCCGTCGACTGCCAGGGGCAGACCGGGGACCGGCAAAAGATCACCGTCACCGGGAAGGTGACCAAGTCCGTCGACGGAGCCTGCGTGCGCGGCAGCCTGACCGCCACGGTCGCCGGCCGGCGGGTGTTCCACGTCGACGGGCTCGGCGACTGCAGCGCCACCCCCGCACCGGTGTTCACCCCGCCGGCGACCGTCCGGCCCCCCGGGCAGCCCGAGCCGACCGTGACGGTCACCGTCACCCGGACCCTGTGGTGCAAGGGCGACCCGACCTGCTGGCCCGTCGAGGGCAAGTGATCGGAAACCAGGGCCGGGAGCAGCGGGTGCCGCGTAAGGTGACGGCGTGACTCAGGGCCCTTCCACAAAGACCACGGAAAGTTCCTCGTATCTCCGATTCCCCCATCTCCACGGGGACTTGGTGACCTTCGTCGCCGAGGACGACGTGTGGCTGGCGCCGCTGGACGGCGGGCGGGCCTGGCGGGTCAGCGCCGACGACGTGCCGGTGAACCACCCCCGCATCTCGCCCGACGGCACCACCGTCGCCTGGACCTCCACCCGCGACGGCGCCCCCGAGGCACACATCGCCCCGGTCGTCGGCGGACCGGCCAAGCGGCTGACGTACTGGGGGAGTTGGAAGACCCAGGTGCGCGGCTGGACCCCGGACGGCGAGGTCCTCGCGCTCAGCACCCAGGGCCAGCCGAGCCTGCGCCGCACCTGGGCACGTGCCGTCCCGCTGGACGGCGGACCGGCCACCACCCTGCCGTACGGGCCGGTCGGCGGCCTCGCCCACGGCCCGCGCACCGTGCTGCTGTCCGCCCCGATGGGCCGCGAGGCCGCCTGGTGGAAGCGCTACCGGGGCGGCACGGCGGGCAAGCTGTGGATCGACCGTGCCGCCGAAGGCGAAGAAGGTGCCGGGGAGTTCGTCCGGCTGCACGAGGAACTCGACGGCAACATCGAGTACCCCGGGTGGGTGGGGGACCGGATCGCGTTCCTGTCCGACCATGAGGGCACCGGAGCCCTGTACTCCTCCCTCGCCGACGGCTCCGACCTGCGGCGGCACACCCCTCTGGAGGGCTTCTACGCCCGGCACGCCGCCACCGACGGCCACCGCGTCGTCTACTCCAGCGCGGGCCGGCTGTGGATCCTGGACGACCTCGACGGCGCCGAGCCGCGCCCGCTGGACGTCCGGCTCGGCGGCCCGCGCGTCGACCTCCAGCCCTTCCCGGTCACCGCCTCCCGCTGGTTCGGCTCCGCCTCCCCCGACCACACCGCGCGCGGCAGCGCGGTCGCCGTGCGCGGCGCCGTCCACTGGGTCACCCACCGCTCGGGACCGGCCCGCGCACTCGCCGCCCAGCCCGGCGTACGGGCCCGGCTGCCGCGCACCTTCCGCGCCGAGGGCGAGGAGTGGGTGGTGTGGGTGACCGACGCCGAGGGCGAGGACGCCCTGGAGTTCGCCCCCGCCACCGGTCTCACCCCGGGCGCCGTCCCGCGCCGGCTCGCCGCCGGACACCTCGGCCGCGTGCTGGCGCTCGCCATGGCCCCCGACGGCAGCAGGGCCGCCGTCGCCTCGCACGACGGCCGGCTGCTGCTGGTCGAGCGCGAGACCGGCGAGGTCCGCGAGGTGGACCGCAGCGAGCACGGCGACGTCAGCGGCCTCGCCTTCTCGCCGGACTCCGGCTGGCTCGCCTGGTCCCACCCCGGCCCCCGCCCGCTGTCCCAGCTGCGCATCGCGCAGATCACCGATCTGTCGGTCACCGAGGCGACCCCGCTGCGCTTCCAGGACTACGCGCCCGCCTTCACCCAGGACGGCAAGCACCTCGCCTTCCTCTCCAGCCGCTCCTTCGACCCGGTCTACGACGAGCACGTCTTCGACCTGGCCTTCGTGGAGGGCGTCCGCCCCCACCTGATCACCCTCGCCGCGACCACTGCGTCCCCGTTCGGACCGCAGCGGCACGGCCGGCCCTTCGGCACCCCGGACAAGGACGAGACCCCCGACAGCGAGGGCACCCCGGCCACCCGGATCGACCTCGACGGCCTCGCCGACCGCATCGTGCCCTTGCCGGTCGAGGCCGCCCGCTACTCGAACCTGCGGGCCGCCAAGGACGGCGTGCTGTGGCTGCGCCACCCGGTGCGCGGCGTCCTCGGTGCCTCCCGCGCCACGCCCGACGCCCCCGACCCGAAGACCGAGCTGGAGCGCTACGACCTCGCCCAGCAGCGCCTGGAGCATCTCGCCGCCGACGCCGACCACTTCGAGGTCAGCAGCGACGGCAAGCGGGTGCTGCTGTGGACCGACGGCCGGCTCAAGGTCGTACCCGCCGACCGGCGCGCCCCCGACGACGAGGACAGCGACGCGAACATCACCGTCGACCTCGGCCGGATCCGGCAGAGCGTCGACCCGGTCGCCGAGTGGCGGCAGATGTACGAGGAGACGGGCCGCCTCATGCGGGACAACTTCTGGCGGCCCGACATGGGCGGCGTCGACTGGGACGGCGTCCTCGACCGCTACCGTCCCCTCCTCGCCCGCCTCGCCACCCACGACGACCTGGTGGACCTGCTGTGGGAGGTGCACGGCGAACTCGGCACCTCGCACGCCTACGTCACCCCGCGCGGCGGCTTCGGCGACGGCGCCCGGCAGGGCCTGCTCGGTGCCGACATCTCCCGTCACAAGGACGGCAGTTGGCGCGTCGACCGGATCCTCCCGGCGGAGACCTCCGACCCCGAAGCCCGCTCCCCGCTCGCCGCGCCCGGCGTCGCCGTGCGACCCGGGGACGCGATCATCGCGGTCGGGGGTCACCTGGTCGACCCGGTGACCGGCCCCGGCCCGCTGCTGACCGGCACGGCGGGAACGGTCGTCGAGCTGACCGTCTCGCCCGCCGGCGGGGGCGAGCCCCGGCACGCGGTCGTCGTCCCGCTCGCGGACGAGGAACCCCTGCGCTACCACGCCTGGGTCGCCGACCGCCGCGCCTACGTGCACGAGCGCTCCGGCGGCCGCCTCGGCTACCTCCACGTGCCCGACATGCAGGCGCCCGGCTGGGCCCAGATCCACCGCGACCTGCGCGTCGAGGTGGCCCGCGAGGGCCTCGTCGTCGACGTGCGCGAGAACCGCGGCGGACACACCTCCCAGCTCGTCGTGGAGAAGCTCGGCCGCCGGATCGTCGGCTGGGACCTGCCCCGCGGCATGCAGCCCGAGAGCTACCCGAGGGACGCACCGCGCGGCCCCGTGGTCGCCGTCGCCAACGAGTTCTCCGGCTCCGACGGCGACATCGTCAACGCCGCGATCCGCGCCCTCGGCATCGGCCCCGTCGTCGGTACCCGCACCTGGGGCGGCGTCATCGGCATCGACAGCCGCTACCGCCTGGTCGACGGCACGCAGATCACCCAGCCCAAGTACGCCTTCTGGATGGAGGGTTACGGCTGGGGCGTGGAGAACCACGGCGTCGACCCCGACGTGGAGGTCCCGCAGCGCCCCCAGGACTGGGCGGCGGGCAAGGATCCCCAACTGGACGAGGCGATAAGGCTGGCACTCGAAGCACTGGAGGAGCAGCCGGCGCAAACACCGCCAGGCTTGCCGACCTGAGGGGCGCGGGGCCGTGGAGATACGCGGCTTTGCCGCGATGGAGGTCCCCCCGGTTCGAGCGAAGCCGAGAACTGGGGGAGCGCCCAGCCACGTGCGACCCGCACCCAACCGACTACCATGCCCCCCGTACTGATCACCGGCGAAAGCGAGCGCAGCGCAATGGCAGGGGAGCCGCAGGACGACTGCTTGTTCTGCAAAATCGTCGCGGGCCACATCCCGGCGACGATCGTCCGAGAATCGGAGACCACCGTCGCCTTCCGCGACATAAATCCCCAGGCACCCACGCACGTCCTGGTGATCCCCAAGGTGCACTACGCGAACGCCGCGTCCCTCGCCGCGGCCGAGCCGGGGATCACGGCGGACGTCCTGCGTGAGGCCGGCCACGTCGCCGAAGGCGAGAAGCTCGACAGCTACCGCATCGTCTTCAACACCGGCAGCGGCGCCGGCCAGACCGTCTGGCACGCCCACGCGCACGTCCTCGGCGGCCGTGGCATGGAATGGCCCCCCGGATAAGTCGCCGTGTCCGTCCGTGAATTGGTGGTCCTCGGTACCGCCAGCCAGGTCCCGACCCGGCACCGCAACCACAACGGCTATCTGCTGCGCTGGGACGGCGAGGGCATCCTGTTCGACCCCGGCGAGGGAACCCAGCGGCAGATGCTGCGCGCCGGGGTCGCCGCCCACGACCTCAACCGGATCTGCGTCACGCACTTCCACGGCGACCACTCCCTCGGCCTCGCCGGAGTCATCCAGCGCATCAACCTCGACCAGGTCCCGCACGAGATCACCGCGCACTATCCGCGCTCCGGGCAGCGCTTCTTCGACCGGCTGCGGTACGCCACCGCCTACCGGGAGACGGTCCACCTCACCGAGGCGCCGGTCGACGCGGACGGCCCCCTCGCGGTGACCTCGTCGTACACGATCGAGGCCCGCAAGCTGTCCCACCCCGTGGAGTCCTACGGCTACCGGCTGACCGAGCCCGACGGCCGCCGCATGCTGCCCGACCGGCTCGCCGCGCACGGCATCAAGGGGCCGGACGTCGGCCGGATCCAGCGGGAGGGCGCCCTCGGGGGCGTCACGCTGGACGAGGTCAGCGAGGTGCGGCGCGGACAGCGGTTCGCGTTCGTCATGGACACCCGGCTGTGCGAGGGCGTGCACGCGCTCGCCGAGGGCTGCGACATGCTGGTCATCGAGTCCACGTTCCTCGACGAGGACGTCGAGCTCGCCGTCGACCACGGACATCTGACCGCCGGGCAGGCCGCCGCCGTCGCCCGGGACGCGGGGGTACGGCACCTCGTCCTCACCCACTTCAGCCAGCGCTACTCGGACCCGGAGGAGTTCGAGCGGCAGGCGCGGGCGGCCGGGTTCGGGGGAGATCTGACCGTGGCCCACGACCTACAGCGGGTGCCCCTGCCCAAACGCAGGTGAAGTCGCAAGCGAAAGCGCAGGTGGCGGGGTCGTACGATGCTTTGATGCCCCTCCCGAAAGCAGAACTGCACCTCCACGTCGAAGGCACCCTGGAACCCGAGCTGGCCTTCGCGCTGGCCGCCCGCAACGGGGTCGAGCTGCCGTACGCCGACACCGACGAGTTGCGCAAGGCGTACCAGTTCGAGGACCTGCAGTCCTTCCTGAACCTGTACTACGAGCTGATGGCCGTCCTGCGCACCGAGCAGGACTTCGAGGATCTCGCCAACGCCTACCTCGCCCGCGCGGCGGCGCAGGGCGTGCGGCACGCGGAGATCTTCTTCGACCCGCAGGCCCACCTCGCCCGGGGCGTGGGCATGGGCACGGTCGTGGAAGGGCTGTGGCGGGCGCTCGGCCACAGCGAGGAGAACCACGGCGTCTCCACCCGGCTCATCATGTGCTTCCTGCGCGACGAGTCCGCCGAGTCGGCGATGGACACCCTGGAGGCGGCCAAGCCGTACCTGGACCGGATCACCGGCATCGGCCTCGACTCGGCCGAGGTCGGACATCCGCCGGTGAAGTTCCGTGAGGTGTACGAGGCGGCCGCCGCGCTCGGCCTGCGCCGGGTGGCGCACGCCGGTGAGGAGGGGCCGCCGGAGTACATCACCGAGGCCCTGGACGTGCTCGGCGTCGAGCGTGTCGACCACGGCCTGCGCTGCATGGAGGACCCGGCCCTGGTCGAGCGGCTGGTCCGGGACCGCGTCCCGCTGACCCTGTGCCCGCTGTCCAACGTCCGGCTGCGGGCGGTGGACGTCCTCGCCGAACATCCGCTGCCCGCGATGCTCGACGCCGGCCTGCTGTGCACGGTCAACTCCGACGACCCGGCCTACTTCGGCGGCTACGTCGCCGACAACTACCACGCCGTCCGCGACGCACTCGGGCTGGCCAAGGAGCAGATGCGCGGGCTGGCCCGCAACTCCTTCCTCGCCGCCTTCCTGGAGGACGACGAGGAGCGGCGGGCCCGCTACCTCGCCGAGGTGGAGGCGTACGAGTTCGCGTAGGCGGTGTCGTAGGCGTCCTGGACGGACACGGCGGGCGTCTCCAGCGGGAGTTCCACGACCGGCAGGGGCCGCCTGCCCGACCGCACCGCCACCGCCGTCAGCGGCACCGCCACCAGCAGCAGCCCGACGGCCAGGACCTCGCCCATGACCGGGAAGCCGGCCCGGGCGGACAGCAGGCTTCCGGCCAGCGGGCCCGCCGCCGTGCCCAGTGAGGACGCCGAGCCGACGAACACCGCCCAACGGCCGCGCGGGTCCAGGGAGGCGGCCAGGCCGATGACGTACGACAGCACGATCGGGTAGAGCAGGTTCCAGGCGATCTCGCCGCCGGCGAAGGACGGCAGGTCCGTCGCCGACGCGCTGACCACGATGCAGCCGGCGATCAGTGCCGTACCGCCGCCGATCGGCACCACATGACCGAGGCGCGGCCCGACCGCGCCCGCGCCCACGACGCCGAGCAGGCCCGCGCCGAGGGCGATCGCGAACACGGCGCCGACGGTGACCTCGGTGAGATGCGCCTGGCCGAGACCGATGCGGCCGCTGACGCCCCACAGGGAGTTCTGCGCCAGGGACCAGAACGGCATGACGGCGGCCAGCAGCAGTCCGGAGCGCAGGTGCGGGAGCGGGCCGCGCTCGACGCCGGCCGCGCGGGCGAAGGCGGCGGCGGGTGCGGGCAGCCGGCCGGTGAGCGGCCAGACGGCGAGGGCCGTCAGCGCGATCGCGGCGAGCGGCTGGCCGTGCCCCGGGCCGAGATGGGGGATCGTCAGGTAGAGGGCGCCCGCCAGGGCGGAGACGCCGAGCAGGCCGGTCGCGGTGACCCGGTGCGGGTCGGGCCGGCCGGCGATACCCGTCGCCGCGACCGCCGTGACCGTACCCGACCCGAACCCGCCCACGACCGCGCCCACGACGACGGCCGGGACGGCGTCGGTGAGCGCCGCGCCGCCGTAGCCGAGGAACGCGAGCGCGAGGCCCAGACGGGCGAGGGAGCGGGCTCCGATCCGCTCGACCCGGGCGGCCAGCAGGAAGCCCGCCGCGGCCGAACTCAGCAGCAGCGCACTGCCGACGGCCCCGGCCTGGGTGGCGGAGAGTGGAAGCCCGGTATCGAGTCGGCCGACCGTGGTCGGCAGCAGATACGGGGCCAGATACCCGGCGGTGAAAAGGGCGACGAGGGGCCAGGGCATGGAGCGGGGGGCGGACACGGGCGTTCCCAGGGCAGGCGAAAGGAGCGGCGCGGAAAGGGGGGTGGGGGCGACGGCCGTCGACGGACGGGATCGCGCTCCCACGTTGTATCAAGCCGGTGGTGCGTGCAAGAAGTTCGCGAGGAGTGATCTGAGTCACTGTTGCGTTTGTGGTCGATGATCACGGGTAGAAGAGCGCCTCATCGGTCCCGGTGCGCGGTTTCGTGCGTGCCCCGGCCTCAGGGTGGCCATGGGGCCATTGACGGCCCGTCGTTCGTGTTTCTAGCCTCGGTTCTCATACATAGACAGCTAGGTGGGTAGGAGCCTTCCCGTGACTCGTGACCTGACCATCGCCGAGGTGCGCCTGACGCCGATCCTGGTCGCCGACCCGCCGCTGCTCAACACACAGGGCGTGCACCAGTCGTACACCCCCCGCCTGATCGTGGAGGTGGTGACGGCCGACGGCGTCACCGGGCTCGGCGAGACCTACGGCGACACCAAGTACCTGGAGCTGGCCCGCCCCCTCGCCGAGCACCTCACCGGGCGCTCGGTCATGGATGTGAACGAGCTGTTCGCCCTCGATCTCGCCGTGGACGAGAGCCGGGTCCGAGGCGCCGTCGATGCGGGCGGCCTGCGGGGCGTCCAGAGCGCCGACAAGCTGCGGCTGTCCGTGCTGTCCGCCTTCGAGGTCGCCTGCCTGGACGCCCAGGGCAGGGCGCTCGGGCTGCCCGTGCACGCGCTGCTCGGCGGCAGGCTGCGGGACTCGGTCGAGTACAGCGCCTACCTCTTCTACAAGTGGGGCACCCACCCCGAGGGCGTCCCCCACGAGCCCGACACGTGGGGCGCGGCCCTCGACCCGGCCGGAATCGTCGCCCAGGCGCGCCTGTTCACCGAGCGGTACGGGTTCACCTCCTTCAAGCTCAAGGGCGGGGTCTTCCCGCCGGACGAGGAGATCGCCGCCGTACGCGCCCTCGCCGAGGCCTTCCCCGGACACCCGCTGCGCCTCGACCCCAACGGCGCCTGGTCGGTGGAGACCTCGCTGAAGGTGGCGAAGGAACTCGGGGACGTCCTCGAGTACCTGGAGGACCCGACGCTCGGTACGCCGGCCATGGCCGAGGTGTCCGCCGGGACCCGCGTCCCGCTGGCCACCAACATGTGCGTGACCACCTTCGGCGAGATCAGGGAGGCGTTCACGAAGGACGCCGTCCAGGTGGTGCTCTCCGACCACCACTACTGGGGCGGACTGCGCAACACCCAGCATCTGGCCGCGATCTGCGCCGCCTTCGGCGTCGGGGTGTCCATGCACTCCAACACCCACCTCGGCATCAGCCTCGCCGCCATGACCCAGGTGGCGTCCACCGTGCCGAACCTCCACCACGCCTGCGACTCCCACTACCCCTGGCAGTCGGAGGACGTCCTCACCGAGCGGCCCGCCTTCGCCGGCGGCCGGGTCGCGGTGTCCGACGCGCCCGGACTCGGCGTCGAACTGGACCGGGACGAACTCGCCCGGCTGCACCGGCGATGGGCCGAGGACGACGGGTCGCTGCGCGAGCGCGACGACGCGGCGGCGATGCGGCGCGGCCGGCCGAAGTGGCGGACACCGGTGATGCCCCGCTGGTGACCGGGCACCGGCGGCCGGGGGCGAACGGCCGAGGGTGAACGGCCGTGCGTGACGGGCTTGTCAAGGGTGCGATCTGGTGCACACTGGCCAGATCCGCACCACGTCAGGGAGCGCACCGTGACCCCGTCCCACACGATCGCCGGAGAGGAACCGGAGCACCTCACGCGGGCTGCGCGCTGTCAGGCCCAGATCGACCCGCTGGCCGGGCTGCGCACCCCCGCCGATCCGCCCTGGGACGTCTACCTCACGGGCACGGTCTTCCTCGACATCATCTTCACCGGCCTCGGCTCGGCACCCGTGCGCGGCACCGAGTCCTGGGCCCGCGGAATGGGGTCCAGCCCCGGCGGGGTCGCCAACATGGCCGCCGCGCTGGCCCGGCTGGGCCTGCGGACGTCCCTCGCGGCGGCCTTCGGGGACGACCACTACGGGGAGTACTGCTGGGACGCGCTGGAGCAGGGCGAGGGCATCGACCTCACGCCGTCGCGCACGGTGCCCGGCTGGCACTCGCCGGTGACGGTCTCCATGGCCTACGAGGGGGAGCGGACCATGGTCTCCCACGGCCACGAGCCGCCGCCCGGGGAACCGGCGCCGGACCGCCCGCCCCGGGCGCGGGCGGCCGTGGCCTCCCTCACCCCCGGGCGGCCGGCCCCCTGGATCGCCCAGGCCGCCCGGTACGGCACCCGGATCTTCGCGGACGTCGGCTGGGACGACACCGGCGCCTGGGACCTTGAGGGCCTGGCCGATCTGCAGCACTGCGAGGCGTTCCTGCCGAACGCGGAGGAGGCGAGGCGCTACACCGGGGCGGACTGCCCGCGGGCGGCCGCGCACGCGCTGACCGAGTACGTGCCGGTGGCCGTCGTCACCCTCGGGTCGGAGGGGGCGTACGCGGTGGACCGGCGGACCGGGGAGACCGCAGAGGTGCCCGCGATCGCGGTGGAGGCGCTGGATCCGACCGGGGCGGGGGACGTGTTCGTGGCCGGTTTCGTGACCGGCACGCTGGCCGGCTGGCCGCTCGCCGACCGGCTCGCCTTCGCGGGGCTCACGGCCGCGCTGTCGGTGCAGGAGTTCGGGGGGTCGCTGTCGGCGCCCGGGTGGTCGGAGATCGGGGCCTGGTGGCGCAGGGTCCAGTCGGTGGCGGGGCAGGATCCCGCGGCGCTGCGACGGTACGCGTTCCTGGACAGCCTCGTCCCCGAGGAACTGGACCGGCCGTGGCCGCTCAGGCGGGCGGTGCCGACCATCGGGTTCCGGCGCGCCGGCTGACGCACCAGGGGCTCCGCCCCCGGATCCCGGTCGGCCCACCGGCCCACCCGTCTCCGCCGGCCGCGAACGGGCCGGGTAACGGCCCTCCAAAAAGGCCTACGGCCTTGTCAGTGCACCGTCGTACCCTGGACAGTGCGAGGCCGCCCTCAGCTACGCGGCCGTGACGAGGAGGAACCGCAGGCCTTAAGCGCCGGCCCATGACTCAGACACCCACAGCTCGCACCCCCGCGCCGGAGCAGGCGAGAGCACAGATCAGCATTCCCGCCCAGCACCCCATGGTGACCGTACTGGGGTCCGGAGACTCTCTGCTGCGCGTGATCGAGAAGGCCTTCCCGGGGGCCGACATACACGTCCGGGGCAATGAGATCAGCGCGGTCGGCGACGTCGCGGAAGTCGCCCTGATCCAGCGCGTGTTCGACGAGATGATGCTGGTGCTCCGCACCGGGCAGCCGATGACGGAGGACGCAGTGGAACGCTCGATCGCCATGCTCAAGGCGAGCGAGAACGGGACGAACGACGGTCCGGAGACCCCGGCCGAGGTTCTGACGCAGAACATCCTGTCCTCGCGCGGCCGTACGATCCGCCCCAAGACACTCAACCAGAAGCGTTACGTCGACGCGATCGACAAGCACACGATCGTCTTCGGCATCGGCCCCGCCGGTACCGGAAAGACCTACCTGGCCATGGCCAAGGCCGTCCAGGCCCTGCAGTCCAAGCAGGTCAACCGCATCATCCTGACCCGCCCGGCGGTGGAGGCGGGCGAGCGGCTCGGCTTCCTGCCCGGCACCCTCTACGAGAAGATCGACCCCTACCTGCGCCCGCTGTACGACGCGCTGCACGACATGCTCGACCCGGACTCCATTCCGCGGCTCATGGCGGCGGGGACGATCGAGGTGGCACCCCTCGCGTACATGCGAGGAAGGACCCTCAACGACGCCTTCATCATCCTGGACGAGGCCCAGAACACGAGCCCCGAGCAGATGAAGATGTTCCTCACCCGCCTCGGCTTCGACTCGAAGATCGTGATCACCGGTGACGTGACGCAGGTCGACCTGCCGAACGGCACCAAGAGCGGTCTGCGACAGGTGCAGGAGATCCTGGAGGGCGTCGAGGACGTCCACTTCTCCCGGCTGTCCTCCCACGATGTCGTACGGCACAAGCTCGTGGGCCGTATCGTCGACGCGTACGAGTTGTACGACAGCAAGCACGGCACCGAGAACGGCGGCCACAAGGGTGGCCACGGCAGACCCGGTGCCAAGGGTTCCAAGGGGAAGTAGACCAGCACGCCCATGTCGATCGACGTCAACAACGAGTCCGGAACCGAGGTCGACGAGCAGGCGATCCTCGACATCGCCCGCTACGCGCTCGCGCGGATGCGCATCCACCCGCTCTCCGAACTCTCGGTGATCGTCGTGGACGCCGACGCCATGGAGCAACTGCACATCCAGTGGATGGACCTCCCGGGCCCGACCGATGTCATGTCCTTCCCGATGGACGAGCTGCGGCCGCCGTCCAAGGACGACGAGGAGCCCCCGCAGGGGCTGCTCGGTGACATCGTGCTGTGCCCGGAGGTCGCCGCCAAGCAGGGGACCGAGGCGCCCACGCAGCACTCCATGGACGAGGAGCTCCAGCTGCTCACCGTCCACGGCGTGCTGCACCTGCTCGGGTACGACCACGAGGAGCCCGACGAGAAGGCCGAGATGTTCGGCCTCCAGGCCGCCATCGTGGACGGATGGCGCTCCGAGCGGGGGCTGACCGGGCCCTCCCCGGCGCCGACCGTCTCGTAAGCGGGTCCCATGTCTGCGCAGATCGTCATCGGTGCGATCGCCCTCGTCGTCGTGGCCTGGCTCGCCGCCTGCGCGGAGGCCGGCATCGCGCGCGTCTCCAGTTTCCGCGCCGACGAGGCCGTGAAGTCCGGCCGCCGGGGCAGCGCCAAGCTCGCCCAGGTCGCCGCCGATCCCACCCGCTACCTCAACGTGGCCCTGCTGGTCCGCGTCGCCTGCGAGATGGCGGCCGCGGCCCTGGTGACGTACGCCTGCCTGCAGGAGTTCACCGCCACCTGGCAGGCCCTGCTGGTCGCCATCGGCGTCATGGTGCTGGTGTCGTACGTCGCCGTCGGCGTCTCGCCGCGCACCATCGGCCGCCAGCACCCGCTGAACACGGCGACCGCGGCGGCGTACGTGCTGCTGCCGCTCGCCCGGATCATGGGCCCGATCCCGTACCTGCTGATCCTCATCGGCAACGCGCTCACCCCCGGCAAGGGCTTTCGGCGCGGGCCGTTCGCCTCCGAGGCGGAGCTGCGGGCGCTGGTCGACCTCGCCGAGCAGGAGTCGCTGATCGAGGACGAGGAGCGCCGCATGGTGCACTCCGTCTTCGAGCTGGGCGACACCCTGGTGCGGGAGGTCATGGTGCCCCGCACCGACCTCGTCGTCATCGAGCGGTACAAGACCATCCGGCAGGCCCTCACCCTCGCCCTGCGCTCCGGGTTCTCCCGGATCCCGGTTTCCGGCGAGAGCGAGGACGACATCGTCGGGATCGTGTACCTGAAGGACCTGGTCCGCAAGACGCACATCAGCCGGGACGCCGAGAACGACCTGGTGTCCACGGCCATGCGCCCGGCCGTCTTCGTGCCGGACACCAAGAACGCCGGCGACCTGCTGCGCGAGATGCAGAAGGACCGCAACCACGTCGCCGTCGTCATCGACGAGTACGGCGGCACCGCCGGCATCGTCACCATCGAGGACATCCTCGAGGAGATCGTCGGCGAGATCACCGACGAGTACGACCGCGAACTGCCGCCCGTGGTCGACCTCGGCGACGACCGCTACCGGGTCACCGCCCGCCTGGACATCACCGACCTCGGCGAGCTGTACGGGCTCGAGGAGTACGACGACGAGGACGTGGAGACCGTCGGCGGACTGCTCGCCAAGGCGCTCGGCCGCGTGCCCATCGCGGGCGCCTCGGCCGAGGTCGAACTGCCCGACGAGCGCCGGCTGAGGCTCACGGCGGAGGCGTCGGCCGGACGCCGGAACAAGATCATGACCGTACTGGTGGAGCCGGCCGGCGGACCGGCGCCGCAGGAGGAGCCCGAGTGACACCCCAGCAGCTGCGCGCCTTCTGTCTGTCCTTCAACGCGGCCGTCGAGGAGTTCCCGTTCGGCCCGGACGCCTCGGTGTTCAAGGTGCTGGGCAAGATGTTCGCGCTGAGCCGGCTGGACGCGCGGCCCCTGACGGTCAACCTCAAGTGCGACCCGGAGGACGCGGGCCGGCAGCGCAGCGAGCACGAGGGCCTGATCGTCCCCGGCTGGCACATGAACAAGCGTCACTGGAACACCGTGACCGTCGACGACGCCCTGCCCGAGCGGCTGGTGAAGGAGCTGGTCGAGGACTCGTACGACCTGGTCGTCGCGGGGCTGCCGAGGGCGGAGCGGCTGCGGCTGGACCGGCCGTAGATCTCTGTCCGGCCCCCTTTGCCGCCTGCGCCCGCCGGGCCCCGTCCGGGCCTTTCCGGTTCCGGTGCGGGGCCGGGCCGACCTGCGTGTCCGTGGGTGCGGTGCGGCTTCGTATGCTCGGGGCATGACCGACAGCAGCGCGCTTGACGCCGAGGACCGCAAGATCGTCACCCTGGCCCGTTCCGCCCGGGCCCGCAACGGTGTGCCCGAGGGCGCGGCCGTACGGGACGAGACCGGGCGTACGTACGTCGCCGGGTCGGTGCAGCTCCCTTCGCTGCGGCTGAGCGCCCTGCAGACCGCCGTCGCCATGGCCGTGGCCTCCGGGGCGACGTCGCTGGAGGCGGCGGCGGTGGTGAGCGAGGCGGAGGCCGTCGCTCCCGAGGACCGGGCCGCTGTGGCCGATCTGGGCGGCCCCGGGACGCCGGTGCTGCTGGCCGCGCCCGACGGGAGTGTGCGGCTCACCGTTTCCGCCGGCTGACGTACCCCGGGGGGTCTTCTTCTGCCTCCTGGGCTCGTCCGTGGGGGTCCGCACCCATGCGCAAGCTGTACGTCCTCCTCCTCGGCCTGCACCTCGGCCTCCTGCCGGTCTGGCAGGCCGCGCCCGCGCACGCCGCCGACAACGGCAGCTGGTCCGTCTACCCGGTCGCCTCGCGGGTCGCCGCGCGGCCCTACTTCTCCCTCTCGGCCGACCCCGGCCAGACCCTCACCGACAAGGTCGCCGTCCAGAACAAGACCGGCCTGGTGTCCGCCGCCGGTGCGGTGACGGGGGTGCTGCTGGTCAGAGCGCGTCGGGGCCGCGCTCGCCGGTCCGTACGCGTACGACGGTCTCGACGGGCAGTGCCCACACCTTCCCGTCCCCGATCTTCCCCGTCCGCGCGGCGTTGACGACCGCGTCGATCACCTCGTCGGCCACCGCGTCCTCGACCACGACCTCGATGCGCGCCTTCGGCACCAGGTCGACCTGGTACTCGGCCCCCCGGTACACCTCGGTGTGACCGCGCTGACGTCCGTACCCGCTCGCCTCGCTCACGGTCAGCCCGTGCACGCCCAGCTCCTGCAGGGCGGTCTTGACCGCCTCAAGACGGTACGGCTTGACGATCGCGGTGATGAGCTTCATGTCTGGCTCTCGATCTGCTGGGTGGGGGCCTTCGCGGCGGCGACGGAGCGGGCGACCGGGGCGCCTTGGCCGAGGACCCCGTGATCGTAAGCGGTCCCGGTGTGCGTGGGAGCTTACGCGGAGGGGGCTTCTTCGGCCGTGGTGCGGCGCGCTCCCGTGGATCAGGGACAATGAACGTCATGAGCGTTCGTACCCAGTCATCCGAGCAGCCGGCCGAGACCGTCCACCGTGCCGGCTTCGCCTGCTTCGTGGGCCGTCCCAACGCGGGCAAGTCCACCCTCACGAACGCTCTGGTCGGGAAGAAGGTGGCGATCACCGCGAACCAGCCGCAGACGACGCGGCACACGGTGCGCGGCATCGTGCACCGGCCCGACGCCCAGCTGATCCTGGTGGACACCCCCGGGCTGCACAAGCCGCGCACCCTGCTCGGCGAGCGCCTCAACGACGTGGTCCGCACCACGTGGGCCGAGGTCGACGTGATCGGCTTCTGCCTGCCGGCGAACGAGAAGATCGGCCCCGGTGACCGCTTCATCGCCAAGGAGCTGGCCGGGATCCGGAAGACCCCGAAGGTCGCCGTCGTCACCAAGACCGACCTGGTGGACTCCAAGGCCCTCGCCGAGCAGCTGATCGCGATCGACCAGCTCGGCAAGGAGCTGGGCTTCGAGTGGGCGGAGATCGTCCCGGTGTCGGCGGTCGGCGACAAGCAGGTGGGCCTGCTGGCCGACCTGCTCGTCCCGCTGCTGCCGGAGGGCCCGGCGCTCTACCCCGAGGGCGACCTCACGGACGAGCCCGAGCAGGTCATGATCGCGGAGCTGATCCGGGAGGCGGCCCTGGAGGGCGTCCGCGACGAGCTGCCGCACTCCATCGCCGTCGTCGTGGAGGAGATGCTCCCCCGCGAGGACCGCCCCGCGGACAAGCCCCTCCTCGACATCCACGCCAACGTCTACATCGAGCGCCCCAGCCAGAAGGGCATCATCATCGGCCCCAAGGGCAAGCGTCTGAAGGAAGTCGGCATCAAGTCCCGCAAGCACATCGAGGCCCTGCTGGGCACCCCTGTCTTCCTCGACCTCCATGTGAAGGTCGCCAAGGACTGGCAGCGGGACCCGAAGCAGCTGCGCCGACTGGGGTTCTAGCCGGGGTTTCCCGAGCGCGGGGCGTCAGCCGCAGGTCGGACGGCCCCGGCCCTTGGGCCGCTTCCAGGTCCTGGGGACCCACCACCGGATGCAGGAAGCGCCTCGTGTCCGGGCGCCGCGTGGAGACCTCGTGCTCGTCCCAGAGCCGGGCGAACTCCCCGCTGGCCGAACGGAGTTCGGCGTCCAGGGCGGCCGGTTCCGGGCGACTGCGTCGCCGACGACGCTCCGGTCACCGTGCTGGAATGACCGCCCGCCCCGCCCCTGACCGCGCACGTCTGACCGCGCACCCCTGACCGCTCAGTCCACCCCGCGTATCCGGCCCACCAGCACCGCCCCCGCGAGCCCGATCGCGGCCGCCACCAGGTACAGCACCTGGTAGCCGCCCAGGTAGGTCACGAGCGGTGCGGCCAGTGCAGGGGCCGCCACCTGGGGCAGGGCGTTGGCCACGTTGATCACGCCCAGGTCCTTGCCCCGGTCCAGGGCCGTCGGCAGGACGTCCGTCATCAGGGCGAAGTCGACGGAGGTGAACACGCCGAACCCGATGCCGAGCACGGCCGCCGCCACGATCGCCCCCGGCCAGGTCTGCCAGCCGGCCAGCGCCGCCGTCGCGACCGCCATCAGCACGCCCGACCACACCACGAACGGCTTGCGCCGGCCCACCCGGTCCGACCAGACCCCGCCGAACACCACCGTCGCCATCAGGGTGAGACCGTTGACGGCCGTGAGGATCAGCACGCCCTGCTCGGGGTCGGTGTAGTGGAGGCGGTCGCGGAGGTAGTAGAGGAGGTACAGCAGGACCAGGGAGTTGCTGAGGTTGATCAGGAAGCGGGTCAGCCAGGCCCAGCCCAGATCCGGGTGGCGGCGCGGGCTCAGCCAGAACCCCGCGAGGAAGGACCGCCAGGACCAGGCAGGGCGGTCCTCGGGGGCCAGCCGCAGATCCTGGTGGCGCAGCACGTACGGCGCCACGCCCACCAGCGTGAACACCGCGCACGCCGCGTACCCGGCGCCGGTCCCGCCCGCCAGCGTCGCGAGCCCCGTGCCGACGACCACGCCGAGGATCTGGGCCGCGCCCAGCCAGCCGCCCACCACGCCCCGTTGCCGCCGCGGCACCCGGTCCGGCACGGCCGCCGTCACCGCCGCGAAGGCCGCGTTCAGGGTGAGCTGCACCAGACACCAGCCCAGCGCCATCGTCCAGGGTCCGCTCGCGCCCCCGAGCAGCAGCAGGGCCAGCGCGCCGCCCGCGCTCCCGGCCACGATCCACGGCGTACGGCGGCCCCGGCGGGCGGTGGTCCGGTCCGACAGGGCGCCGAAGAGGGGGTTCGCGAGCAGCGAGACCACCGCGCCCGCGCCGGTCACCCACGCCAGCAGGGACTCCTTCGACATGCCGGTGCCGGGCGCGAAGTCCTTCGCCTGGGAGGCGAGCAGGATCTGCAGCGGGCCGAACCAGCCCACCCAGATCGCCCCGTTGGCCAGCGACAGCGCGGCCGTCCAGCCCCGGCCGACCGGCTCGGCCGGCTCGGTGAGCGCGGCCGAGGCACGGGCGGTGGTCACCGCTGCGCCCTCAGCAGCTCCCGGAACCAGTGGTACGACGCCTTCGGGGTGCGCTGCTGGGTGGCGTAGTCGACGTGGACGAGACCGAAGCGGCGGGCGTAGCCCTCCGCCCACTCGAAGTTGTCCAGCAGGGACCAGACGAAGTAGCCGCGCACGTCCACACCGGCGTCCACGGCCCGGTGCAGGGCGCGGACATGGGCGTCCAGGTAGGCGATGCGGTCCTGGTCGTCGACGCCCTCGTACGAGCAGCCGTTCTCGGTGATGACGATCGGCGGGAGCCGGTCGCCGTAGCGGTCGCGGAAGCCGGTGAGCAGCTCGGTGAGGCCCTCCGGGACGATCGGCCAGCCGAAGTCGGTGACCGGGCGGCCCTCGATCTCCTGGACGGAGAAGGGGAGTTCGGCGGGCATGGGGATCCCGCCGAACTCGGTCCGTGTGCCCTGCGGGGCGCCCACCCGGGTCGGCGCGTAGTAGTTGACGCCGTAGAAGTCGATCGGCTCGGCGACGACCTTGAGATCGGAGGGCACGTCGCCCGGCAGCAGTTCGCCGATGCCCTCCGGGTAGGCGCCAAGGAGGATCGGCTCGGCGAACATCCGGTTCAACAGGACGTCGTAGAAGTCCGCCGCCTCCACGTCGGCCGATTCCGCCGACGCGGGCCAGGTGGGGCCGTGCGAGTTGGCGATGCCCACGTCCGTGGCGCCGGCCGCGCGCAGCGCCCGTACGGCCAGACCGTGGGCGAGCAGCTGGTGGTGGGCGACGGGCAGCGCGTCGAACAGCAGCCGCCTGCCCGGCGCGTGGACGTCCAGCGCGTGGCCCAGCAGGGTGTGTTCGGCGGGTTCGTTGAGCGTGATCCACTTGCGCACGCGGTCGCCGAGCCGCTCCGCCACGACCGACACGTACTCCGCGAACCGGGAGGCCGTGTCCCGCTCCAGCCAGTCGAGCGAGGCGGGCAGGTCCCAGTGGAAGAGGGTGAGCACGGGCCGTACGCCCGCCGCGCACAGCTCGTCCACCAGGCGGTCGTAGAAGTCCAGGCCGCCGGGGGAGTTCACCCGGGGCCAGGAGACGGAGAAGCGGTAGGCGTCCACGCCGAGGCCGGCGAGGAGGGCCACGTCCTCGGGGTGGCGGTGGTAGTGGTCGCAGGCCACCGCCGCCGTCGAGCCGTCCTTGACCCGGCCCGGCTCGGCCGTGAACACGTCCCACACGGAGGGCTCGCGCTCCTCGGCGGCACCCTCGATCTGGTGGGCCGAGGTCGAGACACCCCACAGGAAGCCGTCCGGGAAGCGAGGCATCGGATCGCCTGCGTCAGTCGCCATGGGCGGGATCATCCGTACCCGCGGTAACAGAAGTCAACGCCCGTGCGTGAAACGGCGGCTACGCCCCTCCCGCAACGGTGGTTACGCCCCTTCCTTCAACACCCGGGAGATCAGCGAGCGTTGGTCGTCGGTCAGTCGCGGGTCGGCGCAGTACACGGTGCGTCCGTCCACGGTGATCTGGTAGTTGAAGCCGTCCGGCACACCGACCGGGGGCGTGTCCCGGCCGCCGGCCAGCGCCTTGTCGGCCAGGGCGTGCCATTCGGGGGCATCGGACAGTCCCGAGGTGTCCACCTGGGCGTGCCGTTCGATGCCCCCGAAGCCACCCGTGCGCCTCACCAAAATACGCATGGGTCCCTGTCTACTACCGATTCACCGGGCCTGCACCCCGACCTGCTCCCAGGCCTTCTGCACGGCCTGGTGCTCGTCGCCCGCGCCGTACCGCGACCGGGCCGCCTTCACCGTCAGCTCCGCGAAGTCGGCGAACTGCGCGTCCGCCTTGAGTTCGCCGCCGGTCAGGACGTCGTACCAGATCTGCCCGGCCCGCTCCCAGGCGTGGCCGCCGATCGCCGTGGCGACGAGGTAGAAGGCGTGGTTGGGGATGCCGGAGTTGATGTGCACGCCGCCGTTGTCGCGGCCGGTGCGGACGTAGCCGTCCATGGTGGCCGGCTGCGGGTCCTTGCCGAGGACGTCGTCGTCGTAGGCCGTGCCCGGTGCCTTCATCGAGCGCAGGGCGGTGCCCGTGACCTTCGGGGCGAGCAGACCGGCGCCGATCAGCCAGTCGGCCTGCTCGGCGCTCTGGCCGAGCGAGTACTGCTTGATCAGCGAGCCGAAGACGTCCGAGACCGACTCGTTGAGCGCGCCGGACTGGCCGAAGTACTCGAGGTTGGCGGAGTACTGGGTGACGCCGTGGGTCAGCTCGTGGCCGATGACGTCCACCGGGATGGTGAAGTCCAGGAAGATCTCGCTGTCGCCGTCGCCGAACACCATCTGCTCGCCGTTCCAGAAGGCGTTGTCGTAGTCCTTGTCGTAGTGCACGGTGGCGTTCAGCGGCAGCCCGTCGTCGTCGATGGAGTGCCGGCCGTACGCCTTCAGGTACAGCTCGAAGGTGGCGCCGAGGCCCGCGTAGGCGCGGTTGACGGTGGCGTCCGCGCCGGGTTCGGAGCCCTCCGCTCGGACCTTCGTGCCGGGCAGGTCCTGGGTGTGGTCCGCGTCGTAGATCGTGCGGCGCGGCTGGTCGGCCGCGGCGCCGGCGGGCGCGGCCACGGAGGGTGCGCCGATCACCGTGGTCAGGCGGCGCTTGGTGCGCTCGTAGGCGTCGATCTGGAGTGACCTGCGGGCCGG
This sequence comes from Streptomyces sp. NPDC002520, assembly GCF_053595235.1. Lineage (NCBI taxonomy): Bacteria > Bacillati > Actinomycetota > Actinomycetes > Kitasatosporales > Streptomycetaceae > Streptomyces > Streptomyces sp. NPDC002520. Next base: position 240,311 of record NZ_JBSFXG010000002.1, read on the forward strand.
GCCGGACACGGCGGCGTCCTCGTGGCGGGCGAGCCTGTCGAGGAGGTGCGGCGGGACGATCGTGCAGAAGACGGGCTGGAAGCCCCCGTTGGTGGTCATGCCGGGAACCCTTGCACTGTGTGACGCGACTGTCACTACTCGCAACCGTGATTGGTGAAATACCGGGACATTCGTCGTCGCTTCATGTCACTGAGTGGTATGGCTCGACGCCGGAAAGTAGGGTTCGGGCGGCCGAGAAGTGGTATGGCGCACTTTTTATCCCATTTGCCGCCCCGGTTTCGCATACTGATACAGGCCCGCGTATCCGGCGAGGCTCGGCTAGGCTGCGGAGCATCATGCGTTTCGGGCTGCTTCTCCTTAGCTGCCGCGGCGAGGGCCTGTAGACAAAGGCCGACTCCCTCCCCGCGGAGCTCTGGCGTTGCGTCGTCGGCCGTCCATCCGGACCTCCTGAGGAGCCCACGCAGTCATGGTCAACCGCCAGCAGCCCAGCCACATGCCGATCCGCAAGTACGGCCGCTACGAGCAGGTGGACATCCCGGACCGCACCTGGCCGAACCAGCGCGTCACCGCCGCCCCTCGCTGGCTCTCCACCGACCTGCGCGACGGCAACCAGGCCCTGATCGACCCGATGTCGCCCGAGCGCAAGCGCCGGATGTTCGACCAGCTGGTCAACATGGGCTACAAGGAGATCGAGGTCGGCTTCCCCGCCTCCGGCCAGACCGACTTCGACTTCGTGCGCTCGATCATCGAGGAAGAGGGCGCGATCCCCGAGGACGTGACCATCTCCGTGCTGACCCAGGCCCGCGAGGACCTGATCGAGCGGACCGTGGAGTCCCTGAAGGGCGCCCGCCGGGCCACCGTCCACCTGTACAACGCCACCGCCCCGGTCTTCCGCCGGGTCGTCTTCCGCGGCTCCAAGGAACAGATCAAGCAGATCGCCGTCGACGGCACCCGTCTGGTGATGGAGTACGCCGAGAAGCTGCTGGGCCCGGAGACCGAGTTCGGTTACCAGTACAGCCCCGAGATCTTCACCGACACCGAGCTGGACTTCGCGCTGGAGGTCTGCGAGGCGGTGATGGACGTCTACCAGCCGGGTCCGGGCCGCGAGATCATCCTCAACCTGCCTGCCACCGTGGAGCGTTCGACCCCCTCCACGCACGCGGACCGCTTCGAGTGGATGGGCCGCAACCTGTCCCGCCGCGAGTACGTCTGCCTGTCCGTCCACCCGCACAACGACCGCGGTACGGCCGTGGCGGCGGCCGAGCTGGCCCTGATGGCCGGCGCCGACCGCGTCGAGGGCTGCCTGTTCGGGCAGGGCGAGCGCACCGGCAACGTCGACCTGGTCACCCTGGGCATGAACCTGTTCTCCCAGGGCGTCGACCCGCAGATCGACTTCTCCGACATCGACGAGATCCGTCGTACGTGGGAGTACTGCAACCAGATGGAGGTCCACCCGCGCCACCCGTACGTGGGCGACCTGGTCTACACGTCCTTCTCCGGCTCCCACCAGGACGCCATCAAGAAGGGCTTCGACGCCATGGAGGCCGAGGCCGCGGCCAAGGGTGTCACCGTCGACGACATCGAGTGGGCGGTGCCGTACCTGCCGATCGACCCGAAGGACGTCGGCCGCTCCTACGAGGCGGTCATCCGCGTCAACTCGCAGTCCGGCAAGGGCGGAATCGCGTACGTCCTGAAGAACGACCACAAGCTGGACCTGCCGCGCCGGATGCAGATCGAGTTCTCGAAGATCATCCAGGCGAAGACGGACGCCGAGGGCGGCGAGGTCACCGGCGGCGACATCTGGGCGGTCTTCCAGGACGAGTACCTGCCGAACCCGGACAACCCCTGGGGCCGCATCCAGGTCCGCACCGGCCAGTCGACCACCGACACGGACGGCGTGGACACGCTGACCGTCGAGGCCACCGTCGACGGCGAGGACACGGTCCTGACCGGTTCCGGCAACGGTCCGATCTCGGCCTTCTTCGACGCCCTGGAGTCCCTCGGCGTGGACGTACGCCTGCTGGACTACCAGGAGCACACGATGAGCGAGGGCGCCTCCGCGCAGGCCGCCTCCTACATCGAATGCGCGATCGGCGACAAGGTTCTGTGGGGCATCGGCATCGACGCGAACACGACGCGTGCGTCGCTGAAGGCGGTCGTCTCCGCGGTGAACCGCGCGTCCCGCTGACCCCTCTGACCGGCTGTTTCGGCGCCCCGACCGTTGATCACGACGGCCGGGGCGCCGTCGATTGTCGGCCATCGCGCCCCGCAGGTCACAGAAAGGTCTCGTACGAGGTACTGACTCAGCCTCCGTGATGTGGCTAACATCACGCCAGCGCTGCGATGTTGCCGCGCGGTTACGGAGGTGCGACGTGCTGCCAGTACGGGGACGAGACGGCCGTGCCGCCAGGGCTGCGCGGATCCTGGGCACCCGCACCGCGTGGACACCCGTCGGAGACGGCGAGTTCTTCTGCCCCGGCTGCGGAGGCGACCGCAACTACCAGCGGCTGACCGGACGCCGCCGCTTCACCCTCCTCGGTGTGCCCGTGCTGCCGCGCGGGGCGACCGGCCCGGTCGTGGAGTGCGCCGCCTGCCGGCACCACTACGGCACCGACGTCCTCGACCACCCCACCACCCGCCGCTTCTCCGCGATGCTCCGCGACGCCGTGCACACCGTCGCCCTCGCCGTGCTCGCCGCAGGCGGCACCGGCTCCCGCACGGCCCTGGAGACGGCCGCCGCCACGGTCCGCTCCGCCGGCTTCGACGACTGCACCGAGGACCACCTCGCCACCCTGGTCGAGGCCCTCGCCGCCGACACCGGCCGGATCCTTGGCGGGCCGAGCGGCGCCGGCCTGACCATAGAGCTGCACGAGGCCCTCGACCCGCTCGCCCCGCACCTCGCCCTCGCCGGCCGCGAGTCCCTCCTGCTCCAGGCCGCCCGCATCGCCCTCGCCGACGGCCCCTACACACCGGCCGAACGTGACGCCCTCACCACCATCGGCACGGCCCTCACCATGTGCGCCGACGACGTGACCAGACTGCTGGCCGCCGCCCGCACCCCCTCGTGACCGCTCACACCTCCTTCGTGGCCGCCCGCACCTCCTTCGTGGCCGCGCGCACCTCCCTCGTGGCCGCCCGCAGCTCCCTCGTGACCGCGCGCACCTCCCTCCTGACCGCGCCCGCACCCCCTCCTGCCCCCGCGGGACCCCTCCTGCCCCCGCGGGCCCCCTTCTGACCGCCCCGCAGCCCCCTCCTGACCGCCCCGCAGCCTCCTCCTGACCCTCCGTGGAACACTCCGCGTCCGTACTCCCCGGGGAGTAGGCGCGCCGTCCGGTCACCCCGCGCAGTACCGCCGAACTCGCCCCCACGCCCGACGAATCCGCCCCCGCGCGACGGAAGTCTGGAAGCCGACACCAGACATCCGCTCCGGAGGGGGGCCTGTTTCCATGAGGGCCGCGACAACACGTGGGAGGGGCAGGCGACGAGGCCTGCCCTGGCTGGTACTCGGCCTGTGGGTGGTCCTGCTCGCCGTGGCCGGGCCGTTCGCCGCCAAGCTCACCGACGTCCAGCACAACCGGACCACCGACTACCTGCCGGCGTCCGCCGACTCCACCCAGGTGGCCCGGCTCCAGGAACGCCTGCCGGGCGGTGAGACCACCGAACTCGTCCTCGTCTACCACCGCGCGGGCGGCCTCACCGCCGCCGACCGGGCCACGGCCGGCGCGCAGGTCGCCGCCGTCGCCGACCGGCACACCCTGACCGGCCGCCCCCCGCAGGGCGTCCCGTCCGCCGACGGCACCACCCTCATGTACCCGGTCACCAGCAACGAACCGGGCACCGACGAGAAGAAGCGCGACGCCTTCGTCGACGACGTCCGGGGCATCGCCCACGACACGGACGGCCTCTCGGTCGACGTCGGCGGTCCGGCCGCCCTCGCCACCGACGCCGCCGGCGTCTACCAGTCGCTCGGCGGCCCGCTGCTCTACACCACCGTCGCCGTCGTCGCGCTCCTGCTGATCCTGATCTACCGCAGCCCGCTGCTGTGGCTCGTCCCGCTCGTCGTCGCCGGCATCGCCGACTTCCTCGCCCAGGCCGCCGCCTACGCCCTCAACCAGGCCTTCGACACCGCCGTCACCGGCGCGAGCGTCGGCATCATGACGATCCTCGTCTTCGGCGCCGGCACCGACTACGCCCTGCTGCTCGTCTCCCGCTACCGCGAGGAGCTACGAGGCCACGAGCGGCCGTACGACGCCATGCGCGCGGCACTGCGCGGCTGCGGGCCCGCCGTGCTCGCCTCCTCGGGCACGGTCGCCGCCGGACTGCTGTGCCTGCTCGCCGCCGACCTCAACTCCAGCCGGGGCATGGGCCCGCTCGGCACCGTCGGCGTGCTGTGCGCGCTGGCCGCGATGCTGACCCTGCTGCCCGCCGTTCTGGTCCTGCTGGGCCGCCGCCTGTTCTGGCCGCTCGTCCCCGCCTACGGCTCCCGGCCCAAGGTCCGCCGCTCCCTGTTCGCGGCGATGGGCTCCTCGGCCGGACGCCGCCCGCTGACCGTCCTCGCCTGCGGCGCCGCCCTGCTCGGCGCGCTGGCCCTCGGCACGCTGAACCTGCCCGGTCCGGCCAAGCAGCTGGACGCCTTCGTCGACCGGCCCGAGTCCGTCACCGCCATGCAGACCCTGGCGAAGGCCTACCCGGAGCGGTCCGCGCAGCCCATCGAGGTCCTCACCCCGGTCGGCCGCGCCGACGCCGCCCTGGCCACGATCCGGGCCACGAAGGGAGTGGCGGATGCGCGAGAGGGCCGTACCGGCGCCGGATGGACCGAGATCACGGTCACCGCGTCCGCCCCGCCCCAGTCCGCCGCCGAGACCGCCACCATCAAGGATCTCCGGCACCGGCTCGACGGCTCCCGCGTCGGCGGGGCCGGCGCACAGCAGCTCGACCTCGCGGACACCAACGCCCGCGACCGGATGGTCGTCGTACCGATCGTCCTGCTCTCCGTGCTGCTGATCCTGATCGCCCTGCTGCGGTCCCTGGTCGCCCCGCTGCTGCTGGTGGTCGCCGTGGTCGCCGTGTGGGGGGCCGCCCTCGGCCTCGGCGGGCTGGTCTTCGGGCCACTGTTCGGCTTCCACGGCACCGACCCCGGCCTCGGCCTGCTGTCCTTCGTGTTCCTGGTCGCCCTCGGCGTCGACTACGGCATCTTCCTGATGCACCGGATGCGGGAGGAGTCGCTGCGGGGTGCCGAACCGGCGGCCGCGGCACTGACCGCGCTGCGCACCACCGGCGGGGTCATCGCATCCGCCGGGCTCGTCCTCGCCGCCACCTTCGCGGTGCTGACCAACATGGGCCTCGTGCAACTGGTCGAGCTGGGCTTCGTCATCGCGGTCGGCGTGCTCCTGGACACCTTCCTCGTCCGCACCTACCTGGTGACCAGCGCGAGCGTGGCGCTCGGCCGGAAGGTGTGGTGGCCGGGGCCGCTGTCCCAGGCACCGGACGCGGTGAGCGCCGAGCGGGCACCGCAGCCCGTGGGCTGAACCACCGGGCGCCCCCACCCTCGGCGGGGGCGCCCGCCTACCGGAAGATGAACCCCGTGCAGGAAACCCCGACGACGACAGACCGCCACCGGTCTCCGTGGATCCCGGCGCCGGTGCGCCGCGATCCGGCGGCGGGCCGGCCCCGCCAGGGCGAGCGGATCCTCACGGCGATCAACCGCGACCCCCGCACCGCCCCGCACGCCACCCGCAACGACGCCCTGCTCGCCCTCGCCCTCGTCGTGCCGGCCGTGTGCCTCGCCCTGTTCACCGACCCGGGCCGCCGCCCCGACGCGCTCGGCTGGACGCTGCTGCTCGCCGCGCACGCACCGCTCGTGTGGCGGCGCCGCCGCCCCGTGCTGGTGCTCGCCGCCGCCGTGGCCCTCATCGCGACGTACAACGCCCTCGACAACAACCACGCCGCGACGGTCCCGGCCGGGCTCACCGCGCTCTACACGGTCGCCGCCACCAGCCGCCCCCTGCGCACCGTCCTGACCGGCGTCACCGTCCTCGCCGTCATCGTGGGCGTGATGACGACGGTGAACACCCATCACGCCGCCCAGATACTGCGCACCTCCGGCTGGGTGATCGCCGTGCTCCTCCTCGGCGTCGCCATCCGCTACCACCGCCGGCACGTCGCCGCGATCGTCGAACGCGCCGAACGCGCCGAACGCACCCGCGAGGAGGAGGCGCGCCGCAGAGTCGCCGAGGAGCGGCTGCGCATCGCGCGCGATCTGCACGACCTCCTCGCCCACAGCATCACGCTGATCGGCGTCCAGACCTCCGTCGCCGCCCACGTCCTGGCCGCCGACCCCGAGCGGCTCGACCGGGAGACGGTCGCCAAGGCGCTGGACGACATCACGGAGACCTGCCGCACCGCACGCGGCGAACTGCGCGCCACCCTGGAGGTGCTGCGGGAGCACGGCTCCCCGGACGCCCGCGGCCCCCTGCCCGGTCTCGACGGCCTGCCCGACCTGGTGGCGGCCGCGCGCCTCGCGGGCGCCCGCGTCGAGCAGACCGTACGGGTGCGCACGGCACCGCCCGCCGTGGGCGCCGCCGCGTACCGCATCGTGCAGGAGGCGCTGACCAACGCGGTACGGCACGCCGGCCCCGAACCGGCCGTCAGCATCGACCTGTACGAGCGGGACGGCGCCCTGCACCTGACGGTGGCCGACGACGGAACCGGCCCCGCCCCCGGTGGCGCGCCCGGCTTCGGACTGGTCGGCATGGGGGAGCGGGCCCGCAGCGTGGGCGGCACCCTCGACGCCGGACCGCGCACGCGGGGCGGCTTCGAGGTGAGAGCCGTACTGCCCACGAGGACCACCGCGGAAGGGACCGGATGAGCGCCATTCGCGTACTGCTCGCCGACGACCAGACCCTCGTGCGGGCCGCGTTCGCGATGCTGGTCGAGTCCGCGCCGGACATGGAGGTCGTCGGGCAGGCCGCCACCGGCCGCGAGGCGGTCCAGCTGGTCCGTGCCGGGCGTGCCGACCTGGTGCTGATGGACATCCGCATGCCGGACCTGGACGGCATCGAGGCCACCCGCCTGATCGCCGCCGACGAGGACCTGGCCGGGGTGAGGGTACTGGTCCTCACCACCTACGACACCGACGAGAACATCGTGGACGCGCTGCGCGCCGGCGCCTCCGGGTTCCTGGTCAAGGACACCCGTCCGGCCGACCTCCTCGACGCGATCCGCACGGTCGCCGCCGGCGAGGCACTGCTCTCGCCGGGACCGACGGCCCGGCTGATCGAACGCTTCCTGCACAGCCCCTCCGCGCCACCGGCCACCGGCGGCCCCGAGTGCCTGTCCGACCGCGAGCGCGAAGTGCTCACGCTGGTCGCCCGGGGCCTGAACAACACCGAGATAGCCGAGGCCCTGCGCCTCAGCCCGCTCACCGCGAAGACCCACGTCAGCCGCATCATGGGCAAGCTGGGTGCCCGGGACCGGGCCCAACTGGTCATCGTGGGGTACGAGTCGGGGCTGGTGGTGCCGGGGGGTGGGTGAGCTGGAGGGGCGGATGAGCCGAGGCCGGGCCGGGAACACATGTGCGGACGGTGGTGGCGGGGAAATGCCGAATCGGGTCCGCCGGTTGCGGGGAGCATAGGAGGCGTGACCTCGTTGCGCCGCGTGCTCCTCGCCGCCACCGTGCTCCTCAGCCCGCTCGCCGCCACCCACCCCGCCCACGCCGACTCCCGCTCCGGCTGCGTCTCCTCCGTGCCCTACACATCCGGACAGGGCGGCTACGACACCTACCGCATCCCGGCGACCGTCGTCACGAGACGCGGCACCGTCCTCGCCTTCGCCGAGGGCCGGCACGACGGCGCGGGCGACACCGGCGACATCGACGTCGTCGTACGCCGTTCCACCGACGGCGGCTGCACCTGGGGCCCGCTCACGGTCGTGGCCGCCGGGCAGGGCGACACCCGGGGCAACCCGGCGCCCGTCGTCGAGCCGCGCACCGGTGCGATCATCCTGCTGACCTGTTACAACAGCGGGGCGGTGACGGAGGCGCAGATCACGCGCGGTGAGGTCACCCCCGAGCAGAGCCGCCGGGTGTTCGTGCAGCACAGCACCGACGACGGCCGCCACTTCTCGCCCCCACGCGACATCACGGACCAGGTGAAACGACCCGACTGGCGCTGGTACGCGACCGGCCCCGGCCACGCGGTGGCCCTCACCCGGGGCCCGCACTCCCCCAGAGGGGGGAACCCCGGGCGCCTCGTCGTCCCCGCCAACCACTCCGCGGCCCCGCCCAAGGGCTCGTCCGACACCGGCCAGGAACGCCGCTACCACGGCGGCCACGCCCTCTACAGCGACGACGGCGGGCGCAGCTGGCACCTCGGCTTCGTGGCCGACACCCACGACGGTGTGACGAACGCCAACGAGACCAGCGCCACCCAACTCTCCGACGGCCGCCTGTACTTCAACGCCCGCGACGAGAAGGGCACGGCCCCCGGCAACCGCCTGGACGCCTACTCCCGCGACGGCGGCGAAACCCTGACCCACCCCTACACCGTCCAGCCGACCCTCGACGACGTCCCGGTGGTCCAGGGCAGCGTCCTCCAGGTCCACGGCCCCCGGGCCCCCCTCCTCTTCTCCGCCCCGTCCGTCCCCACCGCCCGCCGCTCCATGGCCCTGTGGTCCAGCACGGACGCCGGCCGCACCTTCACCAAACTGCGCACCCTCTCCGCCCACCCGGCCGGCTACTCCGACCTGGTCCAGCTCGGCCACGACCGGGTGGGCGTCCTGTATGAGACGGGCACGACGGGTCCGTATCAGACCATTGAATTCCGCCGCGTGGGCTTGCCCTAGGAACTGTGCCGCCGACCCAACACCAGCACCACGTCCTACGGCGTGAAGGAGTGGGCATCCGCAATTTCCCGACGAAATCCTGAGGCAGACAATTACCGGCTGCTGCGGGAGTCGCGGAACCCTGCGGGGCAGTCGACCCGGTACCCGTCATCCGGGTCTTCCCGCGTGTTGGGGTACCAGCGCAGACAAAAACTGGGAGGCGCCGAGCGGGCGCCTCCCAGTCGAGGTCGACGGCGAGGAAAGCGAAGGGACTCGTTTCAGCAAAGGAATTGAGAAGGAAGCCCCTTCATGGCCTCGCCGCAGGCAACGCTAGCACTCAGCCCGGGATCAAGTCGCGCAGATTTTCGAGGGTGATGATCCGTGAGTCCGGATGCAGCCCCTCGGGACGCTCGAGGCCGATGTACATCACGGGTTCGTCCGGGACCGGCTCGCCGTCCCACAGGTCCACGGTCGTGGTGTCGCCGGACATCAGGTCGATCAGGTACCCCACCGTCAACTGCTCGCGCTCCACGATGGCACGTACCACCTTCGACACGGATACCTGGTTCTCCTCGACCCGGTTGGCCGACGAGATGCCCTTCAGATACAGGTGCAGCCACTTCGCGCGCCACCGGCCGTCGTCCCCGCGCCGGAACACCAGCGGCAGCGCCACCCGGCCCACCCCACGCAGCTCCGACTTCATCCGCACGGTGCGCGGCTCGAACGGCCGGCCCTTCTGCTCACCGTCACGCAGCATGAAGCCGAAGAACGACTCCTCGACCTCCTCGAAGCCTTCGCCGGCGTAGATGTTGACCTGCGGAACGATGAAGGTGCTCCGCACTCGGTCCAGGGACAGGTTGATGAACTCCGAGGCCCCGTCGGGTGCCTCGGTGATGTCGCCCGAATGCTCGCCCCCGACGGCCTTGAGGGACGTGTACGAGAGCCAGGAATCGGTGCTGTAGTCGGCGTGGAGAAGCAGCGCCGACAGGTCGTAGTCGGTCCGGTCCTTGGTCTCCTTCCAGTACACGAAGAAGCGCAGTTGCTCGCCGTCGACCGCGGAGATCGACCCTCGCGGCAGTACGCCGAGCCCGGCCGCGGTTGCCCGGCCGCTGAGCGGAAGCGCCACATCGAGGACATCGGGGTCGAGCAGCAGCCGGCCCGGCGCCGGGAGCCGACGACGCATCTCGGCGTCGAGGGCGGCGATCAGACGATCGCGGTCGGCGGCCGGTACCGGCGGCCGGAAGTCGGGGGTCACCCAGGCGCGGCCCCGGCGGTTGACGAAGACCCGGGGTTCGTCGCTCTCACGTGCCCGGTTGTGGAGATGCTCGCGTACCGAGAGCACGACCCGGCCGGAGACGTCGGGAGCGACCTGCACCGCGGCGGCCACCACAGCGTCCCGTTCCTCCTGGTCGGCGGCGATGCGCAGCAGGAGGTCCAGGGCGCGGAACAGCTTGCCGGGAGCGGACTTCAGCAGCTTCACCGCACCGAGGACGTCAAACGCGTCGAGCAGCTTCTCGATCCGGCTGTCGAAGGACCGTGCCTCCTTCTCGCCCCGCGCGACCGCGAACACATCGGCGGCGTGCGGCCAGCGCGGGTACTCGTGCGGGTGGAGGCGCTCGCCGAGCCGCTTGAAGGGCTCCCGGTGCGCGTGCACATCGGCGAGCTTCGCGGGGTTCGCCGCGACCACGGCGTCGAGACCCGCGAGCAGTCCCCGGCGCAGCGGCCGCGACAGCGCCCGAAACCGGGTCGGCTCCTGCAGCGTCACGTCGCCGCCCGACAGTGCGCAGGCCAGCCGCAGCACATCGGTGACGGTGTCGAGGAGGAGGTCCGCCCCGATGCCGAGCCGGGCCTCGTTGATGACCGCCCGGTTCTCCCGGACCGGGATCGCCTCCGGCTGGGGGCCGAGCGCGCACCGCTCGGCGAGGGCCTTGAGGTCGTGCAGGTGGTCCTCGCCCAGCGGGGTCGTGCTGCCGGCCAGGGCCAGGTACAGGTCGGTGAGTTCGTCGTCCAGGTCCCGACCGAGATGCAGGACGGTGACCCGGTCGCCCGCCGAGGCGATCAGTTCGTCCTGCGCCGCGAGCATTTCCTCGTAGGTGTGCTGGTACCGGCCGTACGTGGGGAGGCTGAGCAGGTCCAGTACCCCGTGCCTCAGCTGCGTCAGCACGCTCTTGCGCGACTTCTCGTCGCCGAGCGCTTTCGCCACGCACTGCACCCAGAACTCTTCGGTGCCCGGCACGTTCGCCGGGAAGTCGATGAAGTACGAGTTGTGCCGGACATGGTCGCCCACCATCTCGCTCACTGTGCGCAACGTCCGCTTGGCGGTGTGCACGACCGCGGCCTCGGACAGCCCCGACAGCCGCTCCAGCAGCTCCGCCGAGAGCTTGAAGCCCACGGATGTCAGCGCCGCGTCGAACTGTCGTGCGGCGACGACTCCTTCCCCGGCGGAGCCCTTGGGGGAGGAGAGGCGGTGAGTGTGCCGGATGACCAGCGATTCGAGACTGTGCGCCATTCGGGCATGATCGCAGAGGCGCGCGAGCCGGTGCACAGGAGTTTTTGCACGCGCTCCGACGCTGTGATCACACACCTGCAACAGCAAGATCGTCTCACCCGTGAGCGAGCGCGCAGTCCATCGGGCACCATGACGGCCGCGACGAACCCACGATGGGACGCTTCCATGTTGGCCGACGCAAGGAAGGACGGCCAAGAGTCGGTGCAGCGCCTCAAGCGTCGGGGCGACCGTCACGCAGTCTGCAGCTCGCACCACACGTACTTGCCCCGATTTCCGAAACGTGCCGACGGCTGCCAGCCCCAGTAGTCCGCGCAAGCCACGACCAGTCCAAGCCCCCGGCCCTCCTCGTCCAGCTCGCCTTCCGGGCCCAGTGGTCGCGGCGGATCTGGCGGCTCGGGGTCCGTGTCCCACGCTCCGATCCACACCACCCCCTCCGGGGAGTGGCGCACCCTGAGCGCGGCCGGCCCTTTCGTGTGGCGTACGGCGTTGGAGACCAGCTCCGTCGCGAGGAGTTCCGCCGTGTCGACCAGCCCGATCAGGCCGTGCAGCGTCAGGATCAGGCGCAGGGTGCGGCGGCAGACGGTGACGGCTCTGAGGTCGTTGGGGATGTAGAGGGTGTAGTCCCAGGTTTCGGGCATGGGGCATCGACTCCGGTGGGGGAAGTGGATTTCACGCACGGTGGCATCGCCGCATCTGCGGTGCGCTTCCGATGCGTGTTGGTGACATCACAGACGGTAGGCCTAGATTTTTAGGTTTCGCAAGCAGGTCGCGTAATCTGACCCCGAACGAGTCGCGTGTGCAGGCGTGTTGGGAGGAGAAGCAGCATGGCGCTCAGGAGCGAGCCAACGGCACGTCAGATGCGGTTGGCGGTTGAGTTGCGCAGGCTCCGGGATGCCGCAGGTCTCCCAGCCCGTGAGGCGGCGGCGATGCTCGGAGTGGGTTCGGCGCAGATCAGCCAGATCGAGGCCGGCCTCACGGGTGTGAGTGAGAAGCGACTGCGCCTTCTCGCCGCCAACTACTCATGCTCGGACGACGAGCTGATCGATGCCCTGGTGGCCATGGCGATCGACCGGACGCGGGGTTGGTGGGAGGAGTATCGGCAACGACTGCCCACACCATTTCTGGACCTCGCCGAGTTGGAACACCACTCCACGTACCGGCGCGACGTCGAGTTCCTGTTCATTCCCGGCCTGCTTCAGACGCCCGCGTACGCCCGCGCCGCGTTCTCCTCCAGGATTCCCGAACTACCCGAGGAGGAGCGTGAACTGCGTGTCGAGCATCGCATGCAGCGCAAGGCAATCCTCGTGGGGCGCGATCCCGCTCCCTACGAGGCGGTCATCCATGAGGCGGCCCTGCGCATCAGACTCAGCGACCGAGCCGATGCGCGGGCCCAGCTCTTCCGCGTCCTGGAACTCTCCGATGCCGACCACATCACCGTGCGTGTCATCCCCTTCGACCTGGACGGATTTGGCGGTGCGTGGAGTCCCGTGATGCTCGCGGGCGGCGCGGTGCCCAAGCTGGACACCGCCGTTCGCGACGCACCTCACGGCACCGGTTTCATCGACTCTGAGGCTCAACTCAGCGTCTTTCGAACGCTCTTCCGTAGAGTAGAAGCCGTATCACTCGACCCCACTCGTTCGCGTGACTTCATCCATAAAGTGGCCAAGGAGCTGTGAGACCACCGTGACCACCCACGACAACTGGCGGAAGTCGTCCTATTCAGGCGGCGGCGACGGCAACAACTGCGTGGAGATCGCGACCTCGCCCGCCCACGTAGCCGTCCGCGACTCCAAAACCCCCGCCCGAGCCACCCTCGCCTTCCCGCCCGGAGTCTTCACCCCCTTCATCGAGGCGCTGAAAAAGAAGACTCACCCCACCGCTGCCGACCTCTAGAGCAGCCCCGCCCCCGCCAGGAACTTGCCGACCCTCTCGACCTCCTCGCCGGACAGCGGCATCTGCGGCTCCGCCGTCACCGGGCAGTCGATGATGCCGCGCAGATGCAGGGCCGCCTTGAAGGCGCCCAGTGCGGAGGAGCTGCCGCCCATCCGGGCCGGGTCGCCGACGCCGACCATGCCGAACAGGGCGCACAGGCGGTCCTGTTCGTCGCGTGCGCCGTCCAGGTCGCCGGCCCGGCTGCGACGGTAGAGGCGGACGTAGCCGTGCGGGTCCACGTTGGCGAGGCCGGGGACCGCCCCGTCGGCGCCCAGGGCCAGCGCGGCGTCGGTGATGACCTCGGAGCCGGTCAGGACGCTGAAGCCGGGGAGGGCGCGGGCGCCGGTGACGACCTCGCGGAAGGCGGCCAGGTCGCCGCTGGAGTCCTTGAGGCCCGCCAGGACGCTGTCGGCGGCGAGGCCCAGCACCACGTCGGTGGGGAGCTTGGTGTGCACGGCGGACGGGATGTCGTAGGCGATGACCGGGACCGGGCTCGCGGCGGCGATCCGGCGGTAGTGGTGGACGATCTCGGAGGGGTGGGTGCGGGCGTAGAAGGGGGCGGTGACGACGACCGCCTCGGCGCCGGCGGCGGTGACCGCCGTGACGTGGTCCAGGACGCGCGGGGTGGTCATGTCGATGACCCCGGCGAGGACGGGGAGTTGGGCACCGATGTGACCGACGACCGCTTCGACCACCTGCCTGCGCTGGCGGTCCGTCAGGAAGGCGGCCTCGGAGGTCGAGCCGAGGACGAACAGGCCGTGCACCCCGCCCTCCACCAGGTGGTCGATGAGCCTGAGCAGGGAGGGGACGTCCACCTCGCGGTCCGGTGTCAGGGGCGTGCAGACGGGCGGTACGACACCGGTCAGCGGGACGGGAAGGGTCATTCGGGGCTCCGGGGCTTGCTCTGGCGCACGAGGTCGCGGATCGGCTGGTCCTCCTCCACAGGATGGTGGCAACGGTAGCGGTGGCCGGGCCGTGACGCGGCCGAGAAGTCCGGCATCGCACCCGCACAGACCTCGTCGGCCTTCCAGCAGCGGGTACGGAAGGGACAGCCGCTCGGCGGCCGGGTCGCCGAGGGCACCGGGCCGGTCAGCGGGATCGGGTCGACGGGGTCCAGCAGTCCGGGGGTGGCTGAGAACAGGGCGCGGGTGTACGGGTGCCGGGCGCTGTCGGTGACCCGGCCGGCCGGGGTCTCCTCCACGATCCGGCCCAGGTACATGGTGATCACCCGGTCGCTCATCCTCCGCACGGTCTGGATGTCGTGCGAGACGAACACCAGGGCGAGGCCGAGACGTTCCTTGAGGTCCAGGAGGAGGTTGAGGATCTGGGCGCGGACGGAGACGTCCAGGGCGCTGGTCGGTTCGTCCGCCACGACGAGGCCGGGGGCCGAGGGCGAGCGCGCGGGCGATGGCGACCCTACTGGTTCTTATTAGCAGATTATCTTCGGTCCTATCGGGTGATATGAATGTAATTTCTGACTTTTATGGCGAGTTGCCAGAGTTTGCAGAAGTGTATGAAGTTTTCTGGCCCCACCCCTTCCCCGACGGTTCATCTGGAAAGGCACGGTGGGTTCTGGTGCATGAGGCATTCAAGACCAGGGGCGTCTCGTCTCTGGTACTTGGGGCAATGAGTCTCGGCCTTACGTGGGGCCTGTGTGCCCCTGTCCTCGCGCAGGCGCAGACTCTCGCGGGCCGGGCGCATGCTCAGGCCGCCGCCGCGCAGGCTGCGCGGATCGCTCGGGAGGCTGGGGCGAGGGGGAGTCACGAGCGTTTCCGGGCGGCCGTCACGGGGACGGTCACCGCGGGGAGCGGCGTGAACATCCGTGAGCAGCCCACGGTCGGCTCCGCGACCCTGGGCTCGTACCCGTTCGAGGCGCAGGTCAGCATCCTGTGCTGGGACACGGGCGTTCCCGTGGACGGGAACCCCGTCTGGTACCGGCTGGCGGACCGTCCCGGCTGGGTGACCGCCCGCTGGGTCGCCGCGAGCGGCGTGCCGCACTGCGACGCGGTCTCTGGGTCGACCGGAGCCACGGGCGCGACGGGCGCGACCGGCCCGACCGGCCCTCAGGGTCTGGAGGGTGTGACCGGTGCTACGGGTGCGCAGGGTCTGGCGGGTACCACGGGTGCGACCGGCCCCCAGGGTCTGAACGGTGCTACGGGTGCGGCGGGTCTGAACGGTGCGACGGGTGCGCAGGGTCTGAACGGTGCTACGGGTGCTACGGGTGCGGCGGGTCTGAACGGTGCTACGGGTGCGACGGGTGCGCAGGGCCTGAACGGTGCCACGGGTGCGACCGGCCCCCAGGGTCTGAACGGTGCCACCGGTGCGACGGGCTCCCAGGGTCTGAACGGTGCCACGGGTGCCACGGGTGCGGCGGGTCTGAACGGTGCGACGGGTGCGACGGGTGCGCAGGGTCTGGCGGGTGTCACGGGTGCGACGGGTGCGACCGGCCCCCAGGGTCTGAACGGTGCGACGGGTGCGACGGGCTCCCAGGGGCTGGACGGCGCGACGGGTGCCACGGGTGCGGCGGGTCTGAACGGTGTCACGGGTGCCACGGGTGCCACCGGTGCGACGGGCTCCCAGGGTCTGAACGGTGCCACCGGTGCGACGGGTGCGCAGGGTCTGGCGGGTGTCACGGGTGCCACTGGTGCCACTGGTGCGGCGGGTGTTGATGGTGTGACGGGTCCGACCGGCCCGCAGGGTCTGGAGGGTGCGGCGGGTGTCACTGGTGCCACTGGTGCGGCGGGTCTGAACGGTGCCACGGGTGCGACGGGTCCCCAGGGTCTGAACGGTGCCACCGGTGCGACGGGTGCGCAGGGTCTGGACGGTGTCACGGGTGCCACTGGTGCCACTGGTGCGGCGGGTGTTGATGGTGTGACGGGTCCGACCGGCCCGCAGGGTCTGGAGGGTGCGGCGGGTGTCACTGGTGCCACGGGTGCGGCGGGTCTGAACGGTGCCACGGGTGCGACGGGTGCGGCGGGTCTGAACGGTGCCACCGGTGCGACGGGTGCGCAGGGTCTGGACGGTGTCACGGGTGCCACTGGTGCCACGGGTCCGGCGGGTGTTGATGGTGTGACGGGTCCGACGGGTGCCCAAGGTCTGGAGGGTGCTGCGGGTGTCACTGGTGCCACGGGTCCGGCAGGTACTGACGGCGTGACGGGTCCCACGGGTCCCACGGGTCCCCAGGGGCTGGACGGTGCCACCGGTGCGACGGGTGCGCAGGGTCTGGCGGGTGTCACGGGTGCTACTGGTGCCACTGGTGCGGCGGGTGTTGACGGCCTGACGGGTCCGACCGGCCCGCAGGGGCTGGACGGTGCCACCGGTGCGACGGGTGCGCAGGGTCTGGCGGGTGTCACCGGTGCCACTGGCGCGGCGGGTGTTGACGGCCTGACGGGTCCGACCGGCCCGCAGGGTCTGGACGGTGCCACCGGTGCGACGGGTGCGCAGGGTCTGGCGGGTGTCACGGGTGCTACTGGTGCCACTGGTGCGGCGGGTGTTGACGGTCTGACGGGTCCGACCGGCCCGCAGGGTCTGGACGGTGCCACCGGTGCGACGGGCCCGCAGGGTCTGGACGGTGCGACGGGCGCCACCGGCGCGTCCGGCACCTCGCAGACGCAGGCGCTGAATTCGCCCTTGAACCCCCAGACGATTCCCGCCGGCCTCACGGTGCCTCTGCAGGGAGGGGATTGCACGACCCTCGGGCCGTCGTTCCTGGCCGTCAGCGGCGGGGTGACCCAGGAGTCGGGAACGGCTGAGGCGGACGTGTTGACGAGTACTCCGGGTACGTCCTGGTCCGTCAGTGTCCACAACCCAGGTCCCGGCGCCGTGGCCGTCAACGTTCTGTCGCTCTGCCAGCCGGTCTGATCCTCGGCCCTTCAGCGGTCCGTGCCGCTCCGCCTGTCCGGCGGGCGGCACGGACCGCTTTTTGCTGCGCACGTCCCTTTTTGGGGTGCCCGGATATCGTCGTTCGGTGTGGTGATATTTTCAGACTAAACCGCGCCGGGAGTACGGTTCAGTCAGCCGTTTGCGCAGGTGGTACCCCATGTAGTGGTGGATGGGCGCGCGCTCCGCTGAATGTGTGAATCGGTTATTAATCTCTTGCGATGAGAGTCACCTGAATGGGTTACTAACTGTTGTCAGCTGTTGTCAGGTAGACCAATTCATTCAGCTTTGAGTTCGGGACCGAAGCCGCCGTTCCGGTGAGGCTCAGGACGTCATACACGTCGGTCCCGGTACCGGGACCGACCCAGGACGTCATCCGGTCCACGTATGCCGCAGGCTCCCAGAGCCGCGAGTTCGCCGGGGCTCTTCCGCTCCCCGCCACGCACGAACGGCTCGCCATGGCCCGCGCCCGCCACACGGACCGCACGGCCCTGCGCCGGCGCCGGGCCACCCCACCGTTCAGCCGGCCATTGCGCCATGTCCTCCCGAACACCCACGCCCACAAGGCCCGTCAGCCCACGCAACCACAGCCGACCACGCGGTCAACTGCGAGAAAGGACGCATCATGGCAACCATCACCTCGTTCAGCACGGGCAGCCCCGGCTCGGTCGGGCAGACCCTGACGGTCAACGGGACCGGCCTCTCAAGCGCCACCAAGGTGAACTTCGGCACCAAGTCGGCCACCGCCACCGTCGTCAACGCCACCCAGCTCACCTGCACCATCCCGTCGCTGTGCGCCGGGCAGTACAACGTCAACGTGACGGCCGGCGCGTCGACCACCAACTCCCTGCCGTTCTTCTACGCGCCCACTCCGGCCATCTCGTCCGTGTCCCCTGTCTCGGGCGCGGCGAGCCCCGGCGCCATCACCGTCAACGGCAGCGGCTTCCTCAACGCCACGGGGGTGACCTTCGGTGCCATCGGCGCGGGCACCGGGGTGACCGTGGTCAACGACGGCCAGCTCACCGTCACCGCTCCCGCGCACGGGGCCTTCACCGGATGCCTGGACACCGTCGACATCACGGTCACCACCCCAGGCGGAACCAGCACCGTGAACGTCAACGACCAGTTCGTCTACTACAACGCGCCCGCCGTCACCGGAATCAGCCCGACCACGGGCGCGGCCGGCATCAACGTCACCGTCACGGGCACCTGCTTCGACAGCGTCAGCGACGTGACCTTCACGCCCACCGGCGGTGGCGCCTCGGTCTCGGCGACGAGCATCACCTCCGTCTCCGAGACCCAGCTGATCGCCGTCGTCCCCACCGGGCTCACCCCGGCCGCGACCTATGACATCCAGGTCGTCACCCCCGGCGGTACCAGCCCGGCCGTCGCCGGCGACGTGTTCACCGCCGTCTGACCCTCCTCCGCCCCGGGGCCGCCCCTCGGCAACCCCTCGGACGGGGGGCCGCCCCGGGCACTTACCCGGAACAGCACAGACCACCGCGCCCGGCCCGGGCACGGTGGTCCGCGCTCTGTCACGTGGGAAGGAGCACGTCATGCCACCAACCCTCACCGGCGTCAGCCCCAACCAGGGGCCGGCCGCCGGCGGTACGGCCGTCACACTCACCGGCAGCGGCTTCACCGGCGCGACGTCGGTGAACTTCGGCACGAACCAGGCGCAGTTCGCCACGATGAGCGACACCAGGATCAATTGCACGGCCCCTTCGGGGTCGGACTCGCCCGTCGTCACCGTCACCACCCCGGGCGGCACCAGCAACGGCGTGACCTTCACCTACCTCACCAGCCCGGTCGTCAGCTCGGTCACTCCGAACCAGGGCCCCACCGCCGGAGGCAACACCGTCACCGTCACGGGCACCAACCTCTCCGGTGCCACCGCCGTCCTGTTCGGCGGCCGCAGTGGCACCATCACCGGCAACACCGGCACACAGATCACCGTCCAGGCCCCCGCGGCGTCACCCGTCAACCTCACGGTCACCACGGCGGGAGGCACCAGCAGTCCGTTGCCGTACTCCTACGTCCCCCCGCCGACCGTCGTCAGCGTCGACCCCGCTCTGGGGCCGGCCCTGGGCGGCAACACCGTCACCATCACCGGGAGCAACCTGTCCCTCACCAGCGCAGTGCGCTTCGGCTCCCGTACGGCCGTCGGCATCAGTGTCGTCTCGGACGACCAGATCACCGCCACTGTTCCCTCAGGCTCCGGAACCGTCGGCGTCACCGCCACCACGCCGGGCGGCACGAGCCTCACCGGGGCCGGCAATCCCTACTACACCTACGTCGCGGGGCCGGCCGTCACCAGACTCAGCCCCAACCAGGGGCCGGCCGCCGGCGGAGACAGCATCACCATCACCGGCAGCAACCTGACCTACACCGACAGCGTCAAGGTCGGCGGCGCGTCGGCCCCGTTCGTCACCGTCTCCGACACCAAGGTCGTGGCCGTCGCGCCAGGAGGCGCCCCCGGCAGCGTCACCCTCGTCGTCCACACCCCGGGCGGCACCAGCGGCACCGTCTACCAGTACACACCGTGACCTCGACGCGGACTTCTCCGCACCCCGGGCCGCAGCCGGCGCCCACCTGCGCTCCCCGCTCGACCCGGCGAACCGTTCCGGCTCCCGGAACCAGGTTCCCCGGGACGTTGTGCGTCACCCCGACCGCAGGCGCCGGCGCCGTACGCGACAATGGGGCCATGAGCCTGTTCCGCGACGACGGCATCGTGCTGCGCACCCAGAAGCTGGGTGAGGCGGACCGGATCATCACTCTGCTCACGCGCGGTCACGGCCGGGTGCGGGCCGTGGCCCGGGGCGTGCGGCGCACCAAGTCGAAGTTCGGGGCGCGGCTGGAGCCGTTCTCTCATGTGGACGTGCAGTTCTTCGCGCGGGGCAGCGAGCTGATCGGGCGCGGCCTGCCGCTGTGCACGCAGAGCGAGACGATCGCCCCGTACGGCGGCGGGATCGTGACCGACTACGCCCGCTACACCGCCGGCACCGCCATGCTGGAGACCGCCGAGCGGTTCACCGACCACGAGGGCGAGCCGGCCGTGCAGCAGTACCTGCTGCTCGTCGGCGCCCTGCGCACCCTCGCCCGCGGCGAGCACGCCCCCCACCTCGTCCTCGACGCGTTCCTGCTGCGCTCCCTCGCCGTCAACGGCTACGCGCCCAGCTTCGGCGACTGCGCGAAGTGCGGCATGCCCGGCCCCAACCGCTTCTTCTCGGTCGCCTCCGGTGGCAGCGTCTGCGTGGACTGCCGGGTGCCCGGCAGCGTCGTACCCTCACCGCAGACCCTGGTACTGCTCGGTGCTCTGCTTACGGGAGACTGGGAGACGGCGGACGCGTGCGAGGCGCGCTACGTCCGTGAGGGCAGCGGACTGGTGTCCGCCTACCTGCACTGGCACATGGAGCGCGGGCTGCGCTCGCTCCGATACGTGGAAAAGTGATCGAGGGAGACGAGAAGCACATGGTCGTACGCGGGATCCTGGGACGCCAGCGGCGCGAGTACAAGGCGCCGGAGCCCCACCCGTCCGGTGCCCGTCCGCCCAAGCTCCCCGGCGAGCTGGTCCCGAACCACGTCGCGATCGTCATGGACGGCAACGGCCGCTGGGCCAAGGAGCGCGGCCTGCCCCGCACCGAGGGCCACAAGGTCGGCGCCGAGCGCGTCCTGGACGTGCTGCAGGGTTCGATCGAGATGGGCGTCAAGAACATCTCCCTGTACGCCTTCTCCACCGAGAACTGGAAGCGCTCGCCCGACGAGGTCCGCTTCCTGATGAACTTCAACCGCGACTTCATCCGCAAGACCCGCGACCAGCTCGACGAGCTCGGCATCCGGGTGCGCTGGGTGGGCCGTAT
Source organism: Streptomyces sp. NPDC002520 (assembly GCF_053595235.1). Taxonomy (NCBI): domain Bacteria; kingdom Bacillati; phylum Actinomycetota; class Actinomycetes; order Kitasatosporales; family Streptomycetaceae; genus Streptomyces; species Streptomyces sp. NPDC002520. Next base: position 261,311 of record NZ_JBSFXG010000002.1, read on the forward strand.
GCCCAAGCTGTGGAAGTCGGTCGCCAAGGAGCTCCAGGTCGCCCAGGAGCAGACCAAGGACAACGACCTGCTCACCCTCTACTTCTGCATGAACTACGGCGGCCGCGCCGAGATCGCCGACGCCGCGCAGGCGCTCGCCGAGGACGTGAAGGCGGGCCGCCTCGACCCGTCCAAGGTCAACGAGAAGACCCTCGCGAAGTACCTGTACTACCCGGACATGCCGGACGTCGACCTGTTCCTGCGCCCCAGCGGCGAGCAGCGCACCTCCAACTACCTGCTCTGGCAGAGCGCTTACGCCGAGATGGTCTTCCAGGACGTCCTGTGGCCCGACTTCGACCGCCGCGACCTGTGGCGCGCCTGCCTCGAATTCGCCTCCCGCGACCGCCGCTTCGGCGGCGCCGTGCCGAACGAGGAACTCCTCGCCATGGAGGCGGCGATGCGGGGCGACCAGGCGTAGGCCACCCGGGGGGAGCCAGGTGCTGGTGAGAGTCGTCCGCGGTTGCTGCGCGGCCGTCCTCCTCCTCCTCCTCCTCCTCCTCCTCCTCGTCGCCGGCTCGTACACCTGCTACGACCGGGGCTGAGATCTCCCGAAGATCCACCCGGGCCGGGTCGGGAGCCGGCGGGGCGTTAGCATCCCGGTCCATGGACATGGGGCGGGACACCGTACAGGACGGCGTGGTCGAGCTGACCTACCGGCCGACACGCGCGGACGTACTGGTCGGTCTGGGGGTGCGGGAACGCATGCGGCGCCTGCACCTCCTCCGGTGGGGCTTCGCCGGGTTCTTCCTGCTCATGGCCGTGCTGACCGCGACGTCCGGAAGGCCGTCGGCGTTCTCGGTCCTCGTCGCGCTCTTCTGCGCCGCTCTGATCTGGGGGACCCCGCGCTTTCAGGCCCGCCATGCGCTGCGCACGATTTCCTGGCAGGGCGAGTACCGCGCGACCGTTGGCGAGAGCGGGATCACGGTCGAGACCGCGCACGCGACCCTCGTACAGCGCTGGTCGGTGTTCCGCGGTTACCGCGAGACGCGCGACCACGTGGTGCTGCTCAGCCGGGACCCGAACATCCTGCTGGTGGAGGTGCTGCCCAAGCGGGGGCTGCACTCCGCGGAGGACCTGGAGCGGCTGCGCGCCCTGCTGGACGGCGCGCAGCCCCGCGTGTGAACCCGGCTCAGCCGCCGGAGGCCGTCGCGCAGTCCGCGCACGTACCGAAGATCTCCACCGTGTGCGCCACGTTGACGTAGCCGTGTTCCGCCGCGATGGCCTCGGCCCACTTCTCGACGGCCGGGCCCTCGACCTCGACCGCCTTGCCGCAGGCGCGGCAGACCAGGTGGTGGTGGTGTTCGCCGGAGGCGCAGCGGCGGTAGACGGACTCGCCTTCGGAGGTGCGCAGCACGTCGACCTCGCCGGCGTCGGCGAGGGACTGCAGGGTGCGGTAGACCGTGGTCAGGCCGACCGAGTCGCCCTTGTGCTTGAGCATGTCGTGCAGTTCCTGAGCGCTGCGGAACTCGTCGACCTCGTCCAGGGCCGCCGCCACGGCCGCACGCTGCCGGGTGGAGCGGCCCCTCACGGGCTGTCCAGCGGTGGTCACCGTTGCCTCCTCGTCTCGCTTCTGCCCGGGCCATTGTGCCAGTCCGGACCGGGAGTGGTCAGGCGCCGACCCCGTCCCCGGCCGCCCGGGTGGCCGGGATCGAACACTCCGTCGGGTCCCCGGCGGGCAGTGCGGCGGCGGCCGCGCGGGCCCTGCGGCGGGCCAGCGGAGCGGCCAGGGCGGTGAGGGCGACGAACGCGCCGATGGTCAGCAGGACGATCGTCGCGCCGGGCGGGACGTCCTGGTAGAACGAGGTGATCGTGCCGCTGATCGCCACCGTGACGCCGAGGGCCACGGCGATCGCGAAGGTCGCGGCGAAGCTGCGGGTGAGCTGCTGTGCGGCGGCCACGGGTACGACCATGAGCGCGGAGACCAGGATCAGGCCGACCACGCGCATGGCGACGGTCACCGTGACGGCCGCGGTGACGGCGGTGAGCAGGTTCAGGGCGCGCACGGGCAGCCCGGTGACCCGTGCGAACTCCTCGTCCTGGCTGACCGCGAACAGCTGGCGGCGCAGACCGAGGGTGACCACGACCACGAACGCGGCCAGCACCATGATCGCGGTCACGTCGGAGGGCGAGACCGTGGACAGCGAGCCGAACAGGTACGAGGTCAGGTTGGCGTTCGAGCCGCCCGGGGCGAGGTTCACGAACATCACGCCGCCCGCCATGCCGCCGTAGAAGAGCATCGCGAGGGCGATGTCGCCGCGTGTTTTTCCGTACCAGCGGATCAGCTCCATCAGGACGGAGCCGAGCGCGGAGACGGCCATGGCCATCCATACCGGCGAGGCGTTCAGCAGGAAACCGAGGCCGACGCCGGTCATCGCCACGTGTCCGATGCCGTCGCCCATCAGGGGCTGGCGGCGCTGGACGAGGTAGATGCCGATCGCGGGCGCGGTGACGCCGACCAGGACGGCCGCGAGCAGCGCCCGCTGCATGAAGGCGTAGTTCAGGAATTCCATCAGCTCAGCAGTCCCGTGCGGATCGGTTCGGCGCCCGCGGGTGCGTGCGGGTGCACATGGTCGTGGCCGGGCAGGGCATGCTGGCCGAGGGCCTCGGGGGGCGGGCCGTCGTGGACGACGCAGCCGTCCCGCAGGACGACCGCCCGGTCGATCAGGGGCTCCAGCGGGCCCAGTTCGTGCAGCACGAGCAGGACCGTCGTACCGGCCGCGACCTGCTCCCGGAGGGTGCGGGCGAGCACCTCCTGGCTGGCGAGGTCGACGCCCGCCATCGGCTCGTCCATGATCAGCAGCTCGGGCTCGGCGACCAGGGCGCGGGCGATCAGCACCCGCTGGTGCTGGCCGCCGGAGAGCGCGGTCACCGAGTCCTTGGCGCGGTCCGCCATGCCGACCAGCTCCAGGGCCCGGCGCACGGCCTCGCGGTCCGCCTTGCGGAAGAGGCCGAAGCGGGTGCGGGAGAGCCGGCCGGAGGAGACGATCTCGGTCACCGTGGCGGGGACCCCGCCGGCGGCGGTGGTGCGCTGCGGTACGTAGCCCACGCGCGCCCAGTCGCGGAAGGAGCGGCGCGGGGTGCCGAACAGCTCGATCGTGCCGCCGCTGACCGGTACCTGGCCGATGATCGAGCGGATCGCGGTGGACTTGCCGGAGCCGTTCGCGCCGAGCAGGGCGACGACCTCGCCGCGGCCGACGGTGAGGTCGATGCCGCGCAGCACGGGACGCGCGCCGAGTTCGGCGCTCACGCCGCGCAGGGTGACGACGGGTTCGCTCATGGTCTCGTTCCCGGTGCCGGTCACTTGGCGCCCAGGGCCTGCTGGAGGGCCTTGAGGTTGGCCCGCTGGACGGTGAAGTAGTCCTTGCCGCGGGACTTCGAGGTGATGCCCTCGATCGGGTCGAGGACGTCGGTCCTCAGGTTCGCGTCCTGCGCGACGGTCTTCGCGGTCTTGTCGCTGACGAGGGTCTCGTAGAAGACGGTGCTGACGCCGTCGGCCTTCGCCATCCGCTCCAGGTCCCTGATCCGGGCGGCGCTGGGCTCGGACTCGGGGTCGAGGCCGTTGATGGCCTCCTCGGTGAGGCCGTAGCGCTCGGCGAGGTAGCCGAAGGCGGCGTGGGTGGTGATGAAGACCTTGGTCCTCGTGTGCGCGAGGCCGTCCTTGAACTGTGTGTTCAGGGCGTCCAGCTTCTCGACCAGGGCGGCGGTGTTCTCGCGGTAGTCGGCCGCGTGGTCGGGGTCGGCCTTCTCGAAGGCCTTGCCGACGCCCTCGGCGACCTGGGCGTAGCGCACCGGGTCGAGCCAGATGTGCGGGTCCTTGGCGCCGGACTCCTCGCCGGAGTGGCTGTCGTGCGCGGCCGCGTGCCCTCCGACCTCGTTGCCGTGCTCCTCCAGAGTGGTCAGGGAGGCCGCGTCGATCTTCGTCTTCACGGAGGACTGGGCCACCGCGTCGTCGACGGAGGGCTGGAGGTTCTTCAGGTAGAGGACCGCGTCGGACTCCTCGATCCCGGCGATCTGCCGCGGGCTGATCTCCAGGTCGTGCGGTTCCTGGCCGGGGGAGGTGAGCGTGGTGACGTGGACGTGGTCGCCGCCGATCCGCTCGGCGAGGAAGGCCATCGGGTAGAACGACGCGACGACGTCGAACCTGCCCGTGCCGCCCGCGGCGGCGCTGTCGGTGGAGCAGGCGGAGAGGGTGCCGAGGCCCAGCGCGGTGACGGCCAGGATCGCGGACCCGGGTATGAGGCGTCGTACGTTCATGACAGTCATTTTCAACAAATATGGAAACCGTTGTCAACAAGCCCTTGTGAGAGGCTTCGCTGCAGGGGGCCGATTTGGCCGTGGGGGAGCCTGCGCCGGTAACCTGAATCATTCGCTGGAAGCATCTCGCTTCAACGCCCGTCGTCGTAATGAAGAGAGCACCGTGGCCGCCGACAAGATCGACACCATCGTCAGCCTGAGCAAGCGCCGTGGCTTCGTTTTCCCCTGCAGTGAGATCTACGGCGGACAGCGTGCCGCCTGGGACTACGGACCGCTGGGTGTCGAGCTCAAGGAGAACATCAAGCGTCAGTGGTGGCGCTACATGGTGACGTCGCGCGAGGACGTCGTGGGTATCGACTCGTCCGTCATCCTGGCTCCGGAGGTGTGGGTCGCCTCCGGCCACGTCGCCACCTTCACGGACCCGCTGACCGAGTGCACCTCGTGTCACAAGCGTTTCCGCGCCGACCACCTCGAGGAGGCGTACGAGGAGAAGAAGGGCCACGCTCCCGCCAACGGGCTGGCCGACATCAACTGCCCGAACTGCGGCAACAAGGGCCAGTTCACCGAGCCCAAGCAGTTCTCGGGTCTGCTCTCCACCCACCTCGGCCCCACCCAGGACTCCGGCTCCGTCGCCTACCTGCGTCCCGAGACCGCCCAGGGCATCTTCACCAACTTCGGCCAGGTGCAGACCACTTCGCGCCGCAAGCCGCCGTTCGGCATCGCCCAGATGGGCAAGTCGTTCCGCAACGAGATCACGCCGGGCAACTTCATCTTCCGCACCCGCGAGTTCGAGCAGATGGAGATGGAGTTCTTCGTCAAGCCGGGCGAGGACGAGAAGTGGCAGGAGTACTGGATGGAGCAGCGCTGGAACTGGTACACGGGCCTCGGTCTGCGTACCGAGAACATGCGCTGGTACGAGCACCCGAAGGAGAAGCTCTCCCACTACTCCAAGCGCACCGCCGACATCGAGTACCGCTTCCAGTTCGGCGGCTCGGAGTGGGGTGAGCTGGAGGGCGTCGCCAATCGCACCGACTACGACCTCGGCGCCCACTCCAAGGCCTCCGGCACCGACCTCTCCTACTTCGACCAGGAGGCCGGCGAGCGCTGGACGCCGTACGTCATCGAGCCGGCGGCCGGTGTCGGCCGCGCCATGCTGGCCTTCCTGCTCGACGCGTACATCGAGGACGAGGCGCCGAACGCCAAGGGCAAGATGGAGAAGCGGACCGTGCTGCGGCTCGACCCGCGTCTGTCCCCGGTGAAGGTCGCGGTGCTGCCGCTGTCCCGCAACCCCGAGCTGTCCCCGAAGGCCAAGGGTCTCGCCCAGGCGCTGCGCCAGCACTGGAACATCGAGTTCGACGACGCCGGCGCCATCGGCCGCCGCTACCGCCGTCAGGACGAGATCGGTACGCCGTACTGCGTGACCGTCGACTTCGACACGCTCGAGGACAACGCGGTCACGGTGCGTGAGCGTGACTCCATGAAGCAGGAGCGCGTGTCGCTGGACCAGATCGAGGGCTACCTGGCCGGGCGCCTGGTGGGCTGCTAGTCGCTGCGCGCCACAGGCGAACGCCGGGCGGGTCGGATCACTCCGGCCCGCCCGGCTTTTTCGTCCGGCTCACGGCCTCAACGGCCCTGCAGCGCCTTCGCGTTGTCGCCGAAGGTCCAGTTCTTCGATCCGTCCCGGTTGGCCGGCCACGTCATCAGGCCCTTGAGCGAGGTGCCGTAGTGCGTCCAGGCCTGGGCGACCAGGGGCGGGGGCATGTAGCCGCCGCCCGCGCGGAGCCTGCGCCGAGCAGTGACAAGTATGGCCTGACAGATATTGAAATCTGTCAGTCGTCATGCCAGGGTGGACCCATGACGATGCGAACCCGAACCCTCGGAACGACCGGACCCCAGGTCTCCGCCCTCGGTCTCGGCTGCATGGGCATGTCCGCCCTCTACGGCGACACCGACCGCACGGAGTCCATCGCGACCATCCACGCCGCCCTGGAAGCGGGCGTGACCCTGCTGGACACCGGCGACTTCTACGCCATGGGCCACAACGAGATGCTGATCGGCGAGGCCCTGCGCACCGCCCCGGCCGCCCTCCGCGAACAGGCCCTGACCAGCGTGAAGTTCGGCGCCCTGCGCGACCCGGACGGCAACTGGAGCGGCTACGACGGCCGCCCCGCCGCCGTGAAGAACTTCGCCTCCTACTCCCTGCAGCGCCTGGGCGTCGACCACATCGACGTCTACCGGATCGCCCGCCTCGACCCGGACGTGCCGATCGAGGAGACCGTCGGCGCGATCGCCGAACTGATCGAGAAGGGGTACGTCCGGCACGTCGGCCTGAGCGAGGTCGGCGCCGAGACCATCCGCCGGGCCGCCGCCACCGCGCCCATCGCGGACCTCCAGATCGAGTACTCGCTCATCTCCCGCGGCATCGAGCGGTCGATCCTGCCGGCCACCCGCGAGCTGGGCATCTCCGTCACCGCCTACGGCGTCCTCTCGCGCGGTCTGCTCTCCGGGCACTTCACCCGCGACCGGCAGCTCGCCGCGAACGACTTCCGCGCCTATTCGCCCCGCTTCCAGGGCGACAACCTGCAGCGCAACCTCGACCTCGCCGACGCGCTCCGCAAGGTCGCCGACGAGAAGGGCATCACCGTCGCGCAGGCCGCCATCGCCTGGGTGCTCTCCCGCGGCGAGGACATCGTTCCGCTCATCGGCGCCCGCACCCGCGAGCGCCTGGCCGAGTCGCTGGGCGCGCTGGACGTGGCGCTGGACGACGCCGACCTCGCGGCCATCGAGGACGCCGTGCCGGCGGACGCGGCGGCGGGCGACCGCTACCCGACCTCGCAGATGGCACACCTCGACAGCGAGCGCTGAGCGCGCCCGCAGGTACGGTCTATGTCATGACACCGCCCACCGAGACCCTGACCGCCGAGCGCATCCTCGAAGCCACCGAGGAGGTGCTGCGCCGGCACGGGCCGGCCAAGGCCACCGTGGTCGACGTGGCCCGCGCGCTCGGCGTCAGCCACGGCAGCGTCTACCGGCACTTCCGTACGAAGGCGGTGCTGCGGGAGGCGGTGACCAAGCGCTGGCTGGACCGGACCTCGGAGCGGCTGGCCGGGATCGTCACCGGGGACGGCACTCCCGAGGAGCGCCTGCGCGCCTGGCTGGCGGCCCTGTTCGAGGCCAAGCGGCACAAGGCGGGCGACGATCCGGAGCTGTTCGCCACGTACACCGTGCTGACCGACGAGAACGGCGCGGCGGTCGGCGAGCACATCGCCGACCTGACCGCACAGCTGACCCGCATCATCGAGGACGGCGCCGGGTCGGGCACCTTCCGGACACCCGACCCGGCCACCGCGGCCCGAGCCGTCTTCCAGGCCACCGGCCGCTTCCACGACCCGTGCTATGCCCGGGAGTGGGAACGGCCGGGAGTCGAGGAGGAGTTCACCGCGGTCGTGGACCTGCTGACAGGCGGGCTCAGTCGACCTTGACCATGACGGAGGGCGAGTGGACCTTCCCGGACATGTTCGCGCTGGCGACCCGCAGATGCTGGGTGCCCTTGGTGTTGAGCCGGGCGGTCAGCGCGTACGAGCTGCCCGTCTTGACCTTGGTCGTCGCCTTCAGCGGGGTCCACTTGCCCGCCTTCTCCTGCATGAGCACGAGCGGCGAGCCGACTTTCAGGCCCGTGGTGCGTCCGGTGAACGTCACCTTGTCTCCGGCCTTCACCGTGGTCTTGTGTGCCTTGGCGGTGATCGAGGCGGCTTTGGCGCTCGGGCTGGGGCTGGGGCTGCTTCCGGCGGCGTACGCCCCGGCGGTACCGCCGGAGAGCAGCGCCACGGACAGGGCACCGGCGCTGAGCGCTCGGCCGTAGCGGTGGCGGAGTACGGAGGTCATGTGCATCTCCCGTCCTGTCGCTCATTGGACCTTCCCAGGCTGTATCGGCCCGTCCCGAACGGCCACTTGAGATCGGTCAGAACGCCCTGAATTTTCCGTAAGACCGCAGCTCAAAGCCATCTTTAGCAATGTGTCCTCTTACCCGCGAATTACCCGCGATTACCCGCGAACCCGCCCCGGACCGCTTCGACGGTGCCGCACCGGCATCAGCGTCCGATCGGGGCTCGCCGCACGGTCCTCAGCGTGACGGTTGCCCGTCCCCTGCCGGGTCCACCGTCGCCTGATGGGCCTCCGCCAGATGCTCCTCCGCCTTCAGCCAGGGCAGGAACTGCGTCGACCTGCGCCAGCCGCAGGTGTCGCAGCGGATCGTGCGCTGGATTCCCGTGCGCTGGACCCGGACCACGTGCTCGCGCCCGTGCTGGTCCCAGCGGCTGACCTTGCTCATGGTGTTGTTCTGCGGCATGACGTCTCCCACGTCCGCGGCTGCCGTTGCCCGACGGCAAGGAGTGTGCAGCAAGAGCAACATCAACAGGGAGAGCTTCCCGGCGAGTTCGCCCGGCCGTTGCCGGGATCAGCCGACGGTGCGGGGCATCCGCAGGCTGAGTGGACGGGCCGGCATGGTGCCGGCCGGCCGCACCACAAGCGCGATGACCAGCGCGTCCCGCATTCCCTGGTGCGGGACGACGGAGCGGAAGAGGGTGCCGAGGGCCGCCACGCCCGGGGCGAGCGCGGCCTGCCGGGTGGTGACCGTCACACCGCTGCCGACGCCCGCCCGGTCCGGCGGCACCTCGGACATCACGATCCGGAACACATCGGGGAGTTGGAGCGCCTGCCCGGCCCGGCGACGGCCGCGCCCGGCAGCAGCGTGCCGAAGCCAGGATGCGGCCACTGCCGCCACGCGGCCGGCACGATCAGTAGCACCCCGGCGCCCTGCGCCGGCGAGCCGGCGGTGACCACCCGGGTGCCGTACCGGACTGTTCCTCAACCCGTACGCGGGCCAACTGACGCTGGAGCACACGGACCTGTGGCTGGGCCCGGAGCCGGGCCCGCGGACGGTGACCCGCACGGCGAAGAACCGGGATCCGCCGGGCGGCCCTAGTGCAGGGCCGAACGCAGCCAGTCGAAGACCCGGTCGCAGTGTTGCTGGGGTGCCATGGGGGAGCAGTGGAGTTGGGCGCCCGTGGCCGTGGTGAAGCGGAAGTAGTCGCGGCGGGTGCCGAGCAGGTCGTACATCTGCCGGGGCTGGCCGGGGTAGAACTGCTCGCCCTCGTAGTCGAGGATGAGGGTCGGGGCCTTGATCTTCGGGATCGCCTTGGTGATGTCGAGGCCGATGGCGACCTGGGCGGCGCTCCACAGGTCCGTGAGGACCTTGCCCTGGCGGGCCTGGAGCAGGGCCTCGCGGGTGAAGATCTCGAAGCGCTTCTTCACCGTGAACGCCTGGTTCGGGCGGAGTCCGGGTACGGCGGCCTGCCAGGTCCGGTTGGTCTCCGCCTTGTCGGCGGTGACCATGCCGCGCAGCTCCTGCGGGAAGGCGAGCCAGGGCTGGACGCAGCCGGGCTGGCACACGAGAGCCGCGATCCGGTGCTCGAAGGCGGCGGCCCGGGCGGCCAGGTTGCCGCCCATGCTGAGCCCGGTCAGGGCGATCCGGGCGCGGTCGACGTCCTTGCGGCGCAGCAGCCAGTCCACGAGCGGGGTGACCACACGCTCCCAGCGGGTGGTGACCGGGACCTCGTCCACGAAGAGCAACTGCCCCTGGCCGGGGCCGTCGTAGACGAGTGCGTTCCAGCCGCGGTCCAGGGCCGCGCACACGCCGTAGGTCCACATGTCGACGTTCTGCCCGTCGCTGCCGTTGGTGAGGATCACCGTGGGCCGCGGCTTCTCCTGCTCGTCGGGGCGGAAGAACCACACAGGCATCAGGGTCCGCTCGTAGGGGATCAGGGTGGTCACGGCGGCCGGCGTGCACAGCCGGCAGAAGTCGTCCCAGGCGCGCCGGCCGGCCAGGTACAGGTCCTTCTCGTCGCCCGGTGACTTGGTCCCGAGGACGTAGAACAGGGCCTGCCCGTAGTACTGGGCGGCGCCCAGGGAACGGAACCGGCGGGTCTGGTCGCTCGTCTGGTCGCCCGGAGCCGTGACCCGGTCGCCGAGAGCGCGGAAGGTGTCGGTGAAGGACTGCTCGGACAGCCCGGAGGTGTTGATCACGTTCACGGCGGTGAGTACTTGCCCGACCTCAGCCGCCCGCATGGTGGCCGCGCCGAGTGCGTGCAGCCCCGCGTAGTTGAAGGCGTCGTCCGCGAACAGCCGCATGGCGCCCGGGGTGAGGGGCGTGCGGGTCGCGGAGGGCCGGACGGCGGACGGGGAGGGTGCGATGGTCGTGGCCCCGGCCACGCAGCCCGTGACGGCGAGGGATCCCGTGCCGACGGCGAGACCGGCAAGGGCGGCACGGCGGGAGAGGTGGGTCATGGTGCCGCACCGTAGGGCGTCGGGTTCCCGCCCGGCCGCTGCCGCGCAGCCCACTCCTCCGAGCCGCGCACTCCGCTCCTCCGAACGGCCGCCCGCTCCGCCCCCCCGTTGGATTCCGTTGGATTCAGCCCGCGCCCGTCCGCGAGTGCTGGCCCGGATCCGCGTCGGACACAGGCCCCGGGACCCGTCCTCCGGCCGGCCGGAGGACGCCCGGTCCGGCGGAGAGAGGTCTCAGGCGCGCCCCGGAGCCCCCACCGCCTCGCGCACCTCGGGCGACTCCAGCCGCTCGGCCGTCCGCTCGGCGGTCCGCCGCGCCCAGCGCCCGCTGGTGAGCAGCCCGAGGACCAGCACGGCCAGTCCGCACGCCGTGAGGATCCACCACCCGGGCCGGGCCGCCGAGACGAACACGTCCTTGTACGACGACGAGCCGACCCCCGAGGCCAGCACGGCGCCGACGACCGCCACGCCCAGCGTCTGTCCCAGCTGCCTGCTGGTGGAGGCGACCGCGGCCGCGACCCCCGCCTGCGCCCTCGGCATCCCCGACACCGCGGTGTTCGTGATCGGCGCGTTCACGAAGCCGAAGCCGATGCCGAACAGCACGTACCCGGCGAACAGCGTGGCGTTCGAGGTCTCCGCCTCGAAGACGGCGAACAGGAGCGCGCTCGCGGTCATGGCGGTACCGGCGACCAGCAGCGGCAGCCGTGGACCGCGGCTGCCGACCAGCCGTCCGGACAGCGGCGCGCACAGGAACGTCGGCGCGGCCATCGGCAGCATCCACAGGCCCGCGTGCAGGGCGTCGAGCCCGCGCACGTTCTGCAGGTACAGCGTCGACAGGAACAGGAACCCGCCCAGCGCGGCGAACGCGCTGATCGCTATCACGGTGGCCCCGCTGAACGGCGCCGAGCGGAAGAAGCGCAGGTCGATGAGGGGGTCGGGGCGCCGGGGCTCGTAGCGGAGCAGACCCAGCAGCGCCACGAGGGCGATCACCGCGAAGGGGGCCACCGTGCGGGCGTCCGAGTCCGGCGCCTCGATGATGGCGTACGTCAGCGAGCCGAACAGGGCGATCACCAGCACCTGGCCGACCGGGTCGGGGCGGCGGGGCCGGGGCGCACGGGACTCGGGGACGAAGCGCAGCGTGAGCAGCAGGGCCGCGAGGCCCACGGGGAGGTTGACCCAGAAGATCGACCGCCAGCCGACCGACTCCACCAGCAGGCCGCCGACCAGTGGACCGGCGGCCATGGATATGCCGACCACCGCGCCCCACACACCGATGGCGCGGGCGCGCTCGCGCGGGTCCGTGAAGGTGTTGGTGATGATCGACATGGCGACCGGGTTGAGCATCGAGCCGCCGACCGCCTGGACCATGCGGAAGACGACCAGCAGTTCCAGGTTCGGGGCGAGCGAGCACAGCAGCGAGCCGGCGGAGAAGATCACCAGCCCCGCCAGGAAGACCCGCTTGCGGCCGATCCGGTCGGCCGTCGAGCCCGCCAGCATCAGCAGCGAGGCCAGCACCAGCGTGTAGGCGTCGATCGTCCACTGCAGGCCGGAGGTGGTGGCGTGCAGCTCGCGCTGCAACGAGGGCAGCGCCACGTTCAGGACGGTGTTGTCGAGGCTCACGATCAGCAGGCTCATGCAGCAGATCGCGAGGACGAGCAGACGTCGGCGTGGGCTCAGCTCCGGCATGCGTCTCATCGTACGCCGATTTCAATAGTGCGGTTAACTAATGACCGTTACATGATCTTCGTCGATACGCGACAATGGGGCAATGCCCACGCCCGAGTCCCCCCTGCAGATCGGCCCGCACACCGTCCGGCCGCCCGTCGTGCTGGCCCCCATGGCCGGGATCACCAACGCGCCCTTCCGCACCCTGTGCCGGGAGTTCAGCGGTGGCAAGGGCCTGTTCGTGAGCGAGATGATCACGACCCGGGCGCTGGTCGAGCGCAACGAGAAGACCATGCAGCTGATCCACTTCGACGCGACCGAGAAGCCGCGCTCGATCCAGCTGTACGGCGTGGACCCGGCGACCGTCGGCAAGGCCGTCCGCATGATCGCGGAGGAGCACCTCGCCGACCACATCGACCTGAACTTCGGCTGCCCGGTCCCCAAGGTGACGCGGAAGGGGGGCGGCTCCGCGCTCCCCTACAAGCGCAACCTGCTGCGGGCCATCCTGCGCGAGGCCGTCTCCGGCGCCGGTGACCTCCCGGTCACGATGAAGATGCGCAAGGGCATCGACGACGACCACATGACCTACCTCGACGCCGGCCGGATCGCCGTCGAGGAGGGCGTCACGGCCATCGCCCTGCACGGCCGCACCGCCGCCCAGCACTACGGCGGCACCGCCGACTGGGAGGCCATCGCCCGCCTGAAGGAGCACGTCCCGGAGATCCCGGTGCTCGGCAACGGCGACATCTGGTCCGCCGAGGACGCACTGCGGATGGTGCGGGAGACCGGCTGCGACGGCGTGGTCGTGGGGCGCGGCTGCCTCGGCCGGCCGTGGCTGTTCGCCGACCTGGTGGCGGCCTTCGAGGGGCGTACGGAAGACATCATGCGGCCGACCCTGCGGGAGGTCGCCGACATCATGGTCCGGCACGCCACCCTGCTCGGGGAGTGGATCGGCGACGAGGCGCGCGGCGTCATCGACTTCCGCAAGCACGTCGCCTGGTACCTGAAGGGCTTCGCGGTCGGCTCGGAGATGCGTAAGCGGCTCGCCATCACGTCGTCCCTGGAGGAACTCCGCTCCGGGCTGGACGAGCTGGACCTCGACCAGCCGTGGCCTGTCGGCGCCGACGGCCCGCGCGGCCGCACGTCCGGCAACAACCGCGTGGTGCTGCCGGACGGCTGGCTGAAGGACCCGTACGACTGTGCGGGCGTCGGCGAGGACGCGGAGCTGGACACCTCCGGCGGCTGAGCTCCACCGGGTGGCTGAGCCTCACCGGGTGGCTGAGCCTCACCGGGGCTCCGTGGCGGGGCTCCGTGGCGGGGCTCCGCCCCGGACCCCGTCAGGGGCTCCGCCCAAGATCCGGCGGGTGGGGGGTCCGGCCGGGACTTGGTGGGTGGGGGGTCCGCCCCGATCCCTGGGTGTCAGCGGGTCTTCGGGTGGGGGGTTGAGCCGTATGCCGTCAGGAAGCGGTCGCGGAAGGCGCTCATTTTCCAGACGGGGGCGTTGTGGGCGGGGCGGAGGCCGTCCGTCCAGCCCCAGCCGGCGATCCGGTCGAGGACCTTCGGGTCCTTGGCGACGATCGAGACCGGCACGTCACGGCTGGCGTGGTTGCCGCTGACGCGGGCGAGCGGCTGGTGGTCGCCGAGGAAGACGAGGACGGTGTCCTTGGTGCCGTAGCGCTCCAGCCACTCCGTCAGCGCGGTCACCGAGTACTGGATCGACTTGCCGTACTCCTCGCGGGACCTCGTGGTGTCGGCGATGACGTCGGCCGACTTGTTGCCCGCCGCCTGGATGCCCTTGAAGACCGAGCCGTCGCCCAACCGGTCCCAGCCGACCATCTTCGGGATCGGCGCCCAGGGCTGGTGGCTGGAGGTCAGGATGATCTCCGACATCATCGGCTTGGCGTGCTTCTCGCCGTGCACCCGCTGCTGGAACTGCTCCAGCGCGTACTGGTCCGGCATGGTCGACCAGCTGAACTTCGGCCCCCGGTAGCCGAGCTGGAAGGCGTTGTAGACCTTGTCCAGGCCGTAGAAGCTCTGCTCCGGCCAGGCCTTCTGCACGCCCGGCATGACACCGACCGTGTCCCAGGCGCCGGTCTTCTTGAAGGCCTTGGTGAGGCTGAGGTGGTCGCTCGCCATCACCGTGCGATAGCGCTGCTGGTTGCTGACCCACAGCCCCGACATGGTGGTGGAGTGGCCGAGCCAGCTGCTGCCGCCGTACGTCGCCGACGTCAGCCAGCCGCTCCTGGCGTGGTAGCCCGCCGCCGCGAGGGCCTTGGTGCGCTCGTCGAGGGTCTTGTCGACGCCGGGCGACATGATCGGGTCCTCGATCGCGCTGCGGCCGTAGCTCTCGATGAACGTGAAGATCATGTCCTTGCCGCGCAGATCGGGCACGAGTTGGGCGGCGGGGGTGTTGCCGAAGGCGTCCACCCCGGCCACCTTCCGGAACTCCGCCTCGTCGTGCAGCGTGCCGGCCACCCCTCGGACCTGGGTCTTCACGGCGGTCGCGGTGCGGTCCGAGGCGATCGGCACACCGGAGACCTGAAGGCCGAGCGAGGAGCAGGTGATCCAGACGACGCCCGCGACCAGCGTGCCCCGGGTCGCGGCGCCGGTGTTCCGGGCGAGCAGGTTGCCCAGGCGGACCATGGACAGCGCCAGCAGGACGAAGAGGAGCAGGACGACCGCGATCACGGCGACCGTGGCCGCGAGGGTGACCGTGCGGCCGAGCGAGTCCTCCAGGTACGACTCCGCGTCACCGAGCAGGGTCCAGTCGAGCACGAGGTTGAAGCTGCGGCCGAGGTACTGGTTGAACCCCATGTCCAGCAGGTTCAGCACGGTCATCGCCGCGAGCACGACACCCGCGACCGCCGCCAGCGCGATCCGCGGCCGGCGCGGCAGCGCGATCAGCACCGCCGCCCCGATCACCGCCTCTCCCGGTATCCGCAGGAACGTCGCCGGCCTCAGCCCGACGACCGTGTTCGGCAGCACGAGCGCGGCGACGACGAGGGCGGCGGCGAGCATGGTGAAGGTGAGGGAGAGGGCTCGGGCGGCGGTCGGGTGGGTTTCGCGCCGACGCCGGACCCAGCCGGACCAGGCGGACCAGCCGGACCGGCTGAACCGGCCGAGCCGGTTGAGCCAGGGCCGGGGCGCGGTGGGCTCTCCGGCGGCGGCTTCGCGGGGGAGAGGCTCCTCGGGGGCGGAATCTTCGGCGACGGACCCTTCAGCGACGGAATCGTCGACGGACTCTTCGTCGACGGACTCCTCGGGGGCGGCTTCCGGCGCGTCCTCGGAAGCGACCGCGGCCATGCCCTCCGAGGTGTCCTCGGCCTTCTCTTCAGCCGTGTTCTGACGCGTGCTCGTGTGCTGAGGCAACCCGGAGGCCCTTCCGTGCGAGACCCGTGACGTCCGTGCGAGACCGGTGACGTCATCTCGTACGGCTGCCCCGTCACCCCTGTTCACGGGCCAGGGCAAACAGCGGGCAAACACCGGTGGGAGGGAGGAGGGCGGTCCGGGTGTCCCGGAGTCCAGGACACGTCCGCATGGTGAAATCCGGGCGCCTGTGGCAGCGTGATTCTCACCACCCTTGATAAGGGTTGCGCTCAAATGAGCGGATCATGAGCGGCTGCACTTCTCCAAGGGGTGGCACTGAGTGCCACCCTCTGATCGTTCATCGATCGAACTCAGGCGTGCTGGTAGCCGCTCATTTGAGCGAGAAAAGGCGCTTGCGGGCGTGGTTGCGTTCAAGAAGTGAAGACATTTGCCGTGTCGAGCTTGCCAAGCCTTGACTTTCGATCCTGTGGCGGACGGCGAGTTACAGGCACATGACGCGCGAGTGGACGTACCCAGATGCCTTCGATCTGGGTATGTTCCTGCCCGTCAGGGCAGCCACCGCGGCCTCAAGGAGTCGAGACCCGTGTCGGAAAACAAAGATCCTCAGGTAGCCGAGCAGGGCCACAGCGTTGAGGGCGTGAAGTTCGTCTACGACTTCACCGAGGGCAACAAGGACCTCAAGGACCTCCTCGGCGGCAAGGGCGCCAACCTCGCCGAGATGACCAACCTGGGCCTTCCGGTGCCTCCGGGCTTCACCATCACCACCGAGGCCTGCAAGGTCTACCTGGAGAGCGGCGAGGAGCCCGCGGCACTGCGTGACGAGGTGAGCGCACACCTCGACGCCCTCGAGCAGCAGATGGGCAAGAAGCTCGGCCAGGCCGACAACCCTCTGCTCGTCTCGGTCCGCTCCGGCGCCAAGTTCTCCATGCCCGGCATGATGGACACGGTCCTGAACATCGGCCTCTCGGACAAGTCGGTCCAGGGCCTGGCCAAGCAGGCCGGCGACGACCGGTTCGCCTGGGACTCCTACCGCCGCCTCATCCAGATGTTCGGCAAGACCGTCCTCGGTGTCGACGGCGAGCTCTTCGAGGAGGCCCTCGACAAGGCCAAGGAGGCCAAGAAGGTCACGGTCGACACCGACCTGGAGGCCGCCGACCTGAAGAAGCTGGTCACCAGCTTCAAGAAGATCGTCAAGAAGGAAGCGGGCCGGGACTTCCCGCAGGACCCGCGCGAGCAGATGGACCTCGCCATCGAGGCCGTCTTCAACTCGTGGAACACCGACCGCGCCAAGCTGTACCGCCGCCAGGAGCGCATCCCGGGCGACCTCGGCACGGCCGTCAACGTCTGCTCGATGGTCTTCGGCAACCTGGGCCCGGACTCCGGCACCGGTGTCGCCTTCACCCGTGACCCCGCCTCCGGTCACCAGGGCGTCTACGGCGACTACCTGCAGAACGCGCAGGGCGAGGACGTCGTCGCCGGTATCCGCAACACGGTCCCGCTCGCGGAGCTGGAGTCGATCGACAAGAAGTCGTACGACCAGCTCATGCAGATCATGGAGACCCTGGAGAACCACTACAAGGATCTCTGCGACATCGAGTTCACCATCGAGCGCGGCCAGCTCTGGATGCTCCAGACCCGCGTCGGCAAGCGCACGGCGGGCGCGGCCTTCCGTATCGCCACGCAGCTGGTGGACCAGGGCCTGATCGACGAGACCGAGGCGCTCCAGCGCGTCACCGGCGCCCAGCTCGCCCAGCTGATGTTCCCGCGCTTCGACGAGGACGCCAAGGTCGAGAAGATCGGCCGGGGCATCGCGGCCTCGCCGGGTGCCGCGGTCGGCCGGGCGGTCTTCGACTCGTACACCGCCGTCAAGTGGTCCCGCTCGGGCGAGAAGGTCATCCTGGTCCGCCGGGAGACCAACCCCGACGACCTCGACGGCATGATCGCGGCCGAGGGCATCCTGACCTCGCGCGGCGGCAAGACCTCCCACGCGGCCGTCGTCGCGCGCGGCATGGGCAAGACCTGTGTCTGCGGCGCCGAGGAGCTCGAGGTCGACACCAAGCGTCGCCGGATGACGGTCCCGGGCGGTCACGTCGTGGAAGAGGGCGACGTGATCTCCATCGACGGCTCCTCCGGCAAGGTCTACCTGGGTGAGGTCCCGGTCGTCCCGTCCCCGGTCGTGGAGTACTTCGAGGGCCGGATGCACCCGGGCGCCGACGACGCCGACGAGCTGGTCGAGGCCGTGCACCGCATGATGGCCTTCGCCGACCGCAAGCGCCGCCTGCGGGTGCGCGCCAACGCCGACAACGCCGAGGACGCGCTGCGCGCCCGTCGCTTCGGCGCCCAGGGCATCGGCCTGTGCCGCACCGAGCACATGTTCCTCGGCGAGCGCCGCGAGATGGTCGAGAAGCTGATCCTCGCGGACACCGAGGAGGTGCGGGAGTCCGCCCTGCGGGAGCTGCTGCCCCTGCAGAAGAAGGACTTCGTCGAGCTGTTCGAGGCGATGGACGGCCTCCCGGTCACGATCCGTCTGCTCGACCCGCCGCTGCACGAGTTCCTGCCCGACATCACCGAGCTGTCGGTCCGCGTGGCCCTCGCCGAGTCCCGCCAGGAGCCGCACGAGAACGACCTGCGGCTGCTCCAGGCGGTCCACCGCCTGCACGAGCAGAACCCGATGCTGGGTCTGCGCGGTGTGCGCCTGGGTCTGGTCATCCCCGGCCTGTTCACCATGCAGGTCCGCGCGATCGCCGAGGCCGCGGCCGAGCGCAAGAACGCCAAGGGCGACCCGCGCGCCGAGATCATGATCCCGCTCGTCGGCACCGTCCAGGAGCTGGAGATCGTCCGCGAGGAGGCCGACCAGGTCATCGCCGAGATCGAGGCCGCCACGGGTACGAAGCTCAAGCTGGCGATCGGCACGATGATCGAGCTGCCGCGCGCCGCGCTGACGGCCGGACAGATCGCCGAGGCCGCGGAGTTCTTCTCCTTCGGCACGAACGACCTGACCCAGACGGTCTGGGGCTTCTCCCGCGACGACGTGGAGGCCTCGTTCTTCACGGCCTACCTGGAGAAGGGCATCTTCGGAGTCTCCCCGTTCGAGACGATCGACAAGGACGGCGTCGGCTCCCTGGTGAAGGCGGCCGCCCAGGCCGGCCGCGCCACCCGCCCCGACCTCAAGCTCGGCGTCTGCGGCGAGCACGGCGGCGACCCCGAGTCGGTCCACTTCTTCCACGAGGTGGGACTCGACTACGTCTCCTGCTCCCCGTTCCGCATCCCGGTCGCCCGCCTCGAGGCCGGCCGCGCCGCGACCCAGTCGGAGGGCAGCGACCACCGTTGATCCGACGGGCGGCACCCTGTGCGGGGGTGCCGCCCGACCAGACCCCGGAGCCGCCGTCGGTCCCCGACCCTCAAGACCGATCGGCGGCGGCTCCGGCACCACCAAAGAAGAGGCGGCACCCCGTGCGGGGGTGCCGCCTCGTCGCGTGCCCGGACTTCTCAGAAGGCGCCTTCCACGTTGACCGGACCGACCTGGAAGTGGGGGCAGACCAGCCAGCGTGCCGGGACCAGGACCGCCGTGCGGGAGGCCGGCGGGTAGATCCGCAGGTAGCTGCTGGTCTTCAGGCAGGGGCCGCCGATCGGGCCGTTCGTCGTACGGACGACCGCCGTGGCCGAGTGGGCGGGGGCGAGCGTGACCGTGCCGTACGACCGTCCACTGCGCGTGGCGGCCGGCCCGATCTGGTGGTGCGCGGTGTCCAGGGCGCTGACGCCCGGGTAACCGCGCAGGGCACAGCTGGTCGTGCTGGTGTTGGTGAACTTCACCGGCCAGTACAGCGACCCCGCCGCGGGCTCCTGGCGCCCCATGGAGAGATACAGGTCGCCGACGGCGCAGGTCCGCACGGCGGTGGTGGTCCGGGCGCTCGCGCTCCACGCGGCTCCGGCCGCCGTGAGCCCCAGGACGGCCGAGGTCAGCACGGCGGCCGCACCGCGCCGGGAGAAGATCCGGGACGATATTCGAGAGTGCAGATACGGATACATGGCGACATCCGCCTCCATCGGGCGAAAGGATGGATGAAGGGCACTGTGTTGGATGCACCCTCGGACGGAAAAGTTGTGCCGCTCGCCCGGAAAAGTCCCGCCCGGCCAAGGCGCCCGTGGAGGCGGGCGGACCACCCGCCTCCGGTTCCTGACGAGCGCTACCGGCCCGCGGCCCCCTGCGCGGGGCCAAGGCGGACCGGGAGTTGCTGGTGTCCGTTGCTGATGAGGGAGGGCACCGGGCGCAGTTCCCCGGCCGGTGCCGCGAGGGAGAGCTCGGGGAAGCGGTCGAAGAGCTGCCGCAGGGCCTCTGCCACCTCCAGGCGGGCCAGCGGGGCGCCGAGGCAGAAGTGCACCCCGTGGCCGAAGGCCAGGTGGTCCTTGACGGTGCGGGTGACGTCGAAGGTGTCGGCGTCGTCACCGTGCCAGTCCGGGTGGCGGTTGGCGGCGGCGTACGAGGCGACGATGGCCTCGCCTCGGGTGATGGTCCGTCCGTCGGGCAGCGCGATGTCGGTGACGGCGAAGCGCAGCGGCAGATGCTTGACGGCGGGTTCGTGCCGCAGGGTCTCCTCCACGACGTCGTCCCAGCCGGCCTTGCCGGCGTGGACGAGTTCGAGCTGGTCGGGGGAGGTCAGCATCGCCACGACGGCCTGGTCGATGACGTTGACGGTGGTCTCGTACCCCGCGCTGATCATCAGCAGGAGCGTGTCCCTCAGCTCCTCGGCGGTGAAGCCGGTGCCGTCCGACTCCTCGTCGCGGGCCGCGATGAGCAGGGAGGTCATGTCGTCGCCGGGAGCGCCGCGCTTCGTGGCGATCAGCTCGTCGAGGACGCCGTAGAGGCGTACGGCGTTGGCCTGGGCCTCCTCCTGGGTGAGCGTGGTGTCGAAGACGCCGTCCACGAGCCGCCGGAAGCCGGCCCGCTGCTCCTTCGGTACGCCCATCAGGTGGCCGATGACGGAGATGGGCAGCGGGTAGGCCAGCCGCTCGCGCAGGTCCACGACCTCTCCCGCGGGCACCGTGGCGAGGTCGTCGATCAGCTCGGTGACCATGGCCTCGACGGCCGGGCGCAGCTCGGCTATGCGACGCGCGGTGAAGGCGGGGGCGACCATGCGCCGCAGCCTGCGGTGGTCGGCACCGTAGGCGGTGAACATGTTCTGCACCGCGACCCACAGGGCGAGCGGCCACGTCGCGACGGTCTGGGCGAAGGCGGGCCAGTGGGCACGCGCGTCCTTGGACACGTCGGGGCTGGTCAGCAGTTGCCTGAGCAGGGCGGGGTCGGTGACCGCCCAGGCCTGGACGCCGAGGACGTCCACCTGCGTGGCGGGGCCCTGGGCGCGCAGGGTCTCGTGCTCCAGGTGCCGGGCGGCCCCGGTGGGGTCGAGGACGAGCGGAGTGTGCGGGGACAAGGACGGGTCTCCTTCGGACGGCTGCGGGGATCGGACGGGGGTTCGGACCGTTGGGGGGAGGCTTCGGACGGCGCCGGGGGACAGGCGACGGCGGGGAGTCGGGTGCCGGCGGGGAGTCAGGCGACGGCGGGGAAGCGGACGGGCAGGGCTTCCAGCGCGCGGTGGAACGGACCGGGCCGCCACACCAGATCGGACACGGGACAGGCGAGGTCGATCTCGGGAAGCGTGTCGAGGAGGCAGGCGATGGCCGTCTCGGCGATGAGGTACGCGTGGGTGCGGGCCGGGCAGGTGTGCGGGCCGATGCTCCAGGACAGGTGCGCGCGGTTGCCGGTGAGCGTGCCGGGGCCCAGCCCGTCGGTGACGGCCGGGTCGTTGTTGCAGGCGGCCATGGAGATGACGACGGGCTGGTGGGCGGGGAGCAGTACGCCCTCGACGTCGATCGGGTACGCCGGGTAGCTGATGCAGTAGTTGGCCATCGGCGGGTCGGTGTACAGGACCGTGTCGAGAGCGTCCCGGACGGGCTGCCCGGCGTGCAGACCGGCCGAGAACTGCTCGTCGGTGAGGATCTTCAGCACGGTGTTACTGATCAGGTTGGTCAGCGGCTCGATGCCCGCGCCGTAGAGCGTGACGAGCTGGTGGGACATCTCGATGTCGTCCAGGGCGGCGCTGTGCGCGATCAGCCGGGAGGTGATGTCGTCCCCGGGGTACTGCCGCCTGAGGGCGACGAGTTCGGCCACGGCCTGACCGAGGATCTGGTTGCCGAGGGCGGCCGTCTCCGCCTCCGACTCGAAGATCTTGGCCATGCCGTCGGCGATGCGCATGCCGATCTCGTCCGGGCAGCCCAGCAGCGCGCTCAGGACGTGGAAGGCGATGGGGAACGAGAACTGGGTGAGCAGGTCGGCTCGGCCGAGGCCGCCGAACCCGCTGATGGCGTCGGACGCGATCTTCTCCACCAGGGCCCGCAGCTCGTGCTGGTCGACCGCCTGGATGCTCGCGGTGTTCGCCGCCCGGTAGCGCGTGTGCTCGGCGCCGGACGAGCGCAGCGCGTTGGGACGCCACTCCATCATCGGCCGGACCGGGCAGGTCTCGGGCACGGCCTGCTGCCAGATCCGTGGGTCGGCGGGGAAGTGCAGCGGGTCGTTGAGGATGCGCCGGGCCTGCTGGAAGCCGATGACCAGGGTCGCCGGTATGCCGGGGGCGAGATCCACGGGGACCAGCGGACCGTGGTCGCGCCGCATGCGCTCGTACGCGGCATGGGGGTCCTTGGCGAACGCGGCGTCGTAGAGCGCGACCCGCGCCGGGCTCGCGGTGCCGGGGTCGGGGGTGGTCATGGGCGGGACTCCACAAGAGACGCGGGGACATGACGGGTCGTCAGGTGCTCGACGAGGGTGATCAGCGCGTACACGCAGGAGGTGCGGTCCCGCGCGTCGCATTCGGTCAGCGGGGTCTCCGGATCCAGGGCGAGCGCCTGCCGGATCTCGTGCAGGGGGTAGCGGGGCGCGTCGGGGAAGACGTTGATGACGACCGAGTACGGCGTCCGCTGCTCCTCCAGCAGGCTCAGCACCTCGTGGCAGCCGTCCAGGTCCCGGGTGTCGGCCAGGACGACCGCGCCCAGCGCCCCTTCGGTCAGCCCTTCCCACAGGGGGCGGAACCGGGTCTGGCCCGGAGTGCCGAACAGGTAGAGCACCAGGCGGTCGCCCAGCAGATGGATGCGCCCGAAGTCCATGGCGACCGTCGTGGTCGTCTTGTGCGGTGTGCCGCGCAGATCGTCCACGCCGACGCTCGCCTCGGTGATCGGCTCCTCCATGCGCAGCGGTGTCACCTCGGAGACACTGCCGACGAAGGTGGTCTTGCCGACCCCGAACGCCCCGGCGACGACGATCTTCGCCGACCGGGCCACGCCGGGGGCCACGTAGTGGACGGCAGGCTGGTCGGACGGCTGGTCAGACCAGTTCGCGTAGTCCACGCAGTACCTCCTGCAGCAGGTCGGATCCGGGCCCGTCGTCCTCGGTGGGGGCCGGGCAGGCCAGACGGCCGCTGTCCATCAGCTCGGAGACGAGGATCCGCACGGTGGACGGCGGCAGCTCCAGCGCGGCGGCGATGTCCGCCACGGCCAGACCGCCCCGCCCGCCCGCGAACAGGCGCATCACCCTGCGGGTGTCCGGCCCGAGTGTGTCGGTGGGGCCGGACGCGGCGATGACCACCGTCTCCAGGCGCACGTCCGGGCGGGGCCGGTTCCGCCCGCCGGTGCGGACGTAGGGCCTGATCAGGTCCGGGTCGTGCCGCGGACCGCTCACGTCGCGGTGCCGTCTTCCGCGAGGGGGCGCCGGTCCCCGACCTCCAGCTCGTGGCCGAGCCTGGCCGCGAGGCGCACCATGTGATGGCTGATCAGGCCGACATCGGCCTCCGGCCCGGTCGTGACCACCGAGAGCATCGAGTTCCTCGCGGCTGCCGTGGTCAGCCCGATACGGCCCTGCGACTCGATCAGCAGCTGGCTCATCCCCTTGCCGCCGACGTGCTCGTCCCACGCCTTGCCGGCCGCGCGCAGCGATGCGGTGACGGCGGCGAGTTTCTCCGCGTTCTCCTGGCCGATCGTCTGCGTGCGGGCCTGCAGAAGGCCGTCGCTGCTCATCAGCACGGCGTACTCGACGCCCTCGACAGAGCCCAGCTCCTGGTCGAGCAGCCATCCCAGGCCGTTGCTGTGGGTGTCGCGCATGATCAGTTTCCTTCGGTGGGTCCGGTGTTCGGCTCGGCTTCGCGTCCCCGGCGGCTGCCCGCCGCCCAGGCGGCGGCGACGCTCGGCCGCCCCGGCGCGACCGGTGTCCCGGGCGTGGCCGCGGCGGCGCCGCGCGCCCTGGCCGGGCGCCTGCGGACGGTCAGTCCGCTCGCGGTGGTCGCGGCCGGCTCCGGCTCCGGCTCCGGCGCCGACGTCGGTGTCGGCTCCGGGGCGACGGAGTCCTTCGTGGCCGGCGCGACGGCGGGACCGGGCTCGGCGGTGGGCCGGGACGCGATGACGGGCTGGGCCGCGGCGGGCCGGGGCGCGGCGGAGGGAACCAGGAGGTTCTTCGGGAGGACCAGCACGGCGCGCGTGCCCTGGTAGATGTTCGGCGCGGTCAGCTCGACCCGGAAGCCGTAGTTCTCGGCGAGCAGCGAGGCGACCCGCAGGCCGGTCTGCGGATGTGCGCCGAGCTGTGTGATGTCGTCGCGCTGCTTGCCGGACATGACGTCCTTGGCCCACAGCAGCCGCTCGTCGTCCATCCGCAGGCCGGCGTCGTCGACGGTCAGGAAGCAGGCGTGATGGCCTTCCTCCACCGAGACGTGCACCCGGGCGGCCGGCGGGGAGTACCGCAGGGCGTTGTCCAGCAGCAGTGCCAGCGTGTGTACGACGGCCTCGACCGCCCGGCTCTCCACCGCGATGGCGTCCGACTCGTGGTGTGCCACCCGCTGGTAGCCCTCGATCCGGCCCATCGCGGCGCGGATCACATCGGTCAGGGAGGTACGCGGCCAGCGTCTGGAGGGCTTGTCGCCGGCCAGTACCGCATAGCCCTGGGCGGTCAGCAGCATCTGCTGCGCGATGTGGTCGATGTGCACCAGCGTCGCGTACGCCTCGTCGTCCTGGTGAGAGCGCACCCCCTTGCTGATCTCCCGGCTCAGCCGGGCGGCCCGCGCCACCACGCTGGACGCGAAACTGCGCACGGCCGCGCGCGTCGCCTGCTGCGATTGCCGGCGCGCCTGCGCGACCTCCTGCTGCGCCGCGGAGCGGATCTCGTCGACGCGCCGGTCGGCGGACGCCTGTGCGGCCTCGCGTACCTGTGTCACGGTGGCGACCGCCTGAGCGGAGACGTCGCGGAGCCGCTCGGCGAGGGCCGTGTGCGTCACGGGCGCGGACGGGGCGGGGCCGGCGGCGGGCCCCTCGGCGGCGCCCGCCGCGGGTATCACCTCGAACGCCAGCTGCCCGAGGGCGTACTCCACGGCTCCCAGCTGCTGGGTGAGCTGATCCGTACGGCCCTGGAGCCGGTCGGCCCGCTCCCGCTCCCGCTGGTACGCGCGGTGGAAGCGCCACGTGCTCCCGCCGGCGGCCAGGGCGACCGCGGCACTCACGGCCGGTATCAGATCGGTCATCAAATCCTCTCCAGAGTGTCCGAGCCGCGCATCTCGCATGTCCCGCCCGTTGCGGGAGCAACTCTCTGGATGCGGACATGACAGGCCGAAGCTCGCATGGCCGAAAGGGGAAGGCCTGGGTCCGCGTATGAGGAACATGCCTCCCGCACCGGGGAGCGGGAGGTGTGGCGGAGGCGAACAGGCCTGCTGCCTCGGGCCCGGCTTCCGGATCCCGCCGGGGGCTGGGACGCTCGCTCGGTCCGAGTCGGCCTGATCTGTAAGCAGGGCCCTAAGGCGGGGAGCGAGGCGGGCAAGGTTTCCTCCGGGTGCGCGGTCGTGTCGTCCTGCGTCACGTCTGCGACGCCCGGTGGCTTTCCGGTCCGCCAGAGCTTAACCGCAAACCGGCACGGTGATCGATCTTCCCCAACCAGAAGGCTGGGAAAGATCCATGACGACGGGTCAGGTCGTGCAGCCGCCGTCCACCACCAGGTCGGTGCCGACGGCCGACGCCGCGTCGTCCGAGGCCGGGCGGGGGACCGCGGCGGCGATCTGCTCGACGGCGGAACGACAGGCCGAGAAAATCTCAGGCCACCCGGACCTCGTACGCCGCGACGCGCACCGCCTCGTCGTCCAGGCACTGCCCGGTCTCCAGGTCGAAGCGCTGCTTGAGCAGCGGGGACGCCACGAACGGGCGGCCTTGGTGGGTGCCGGTCAGGCCGCGGGAGAGGACCGCCGCGCCGGTGAAGGGGTCGCGGTTGTCGATGCCGTACAGCCGGTCCTCCCGGTCCCGGAACAGCGCCACCTGGCGGCCGTCGGGCAGCAGGGCGGCGACCCCGCGGCCCGGGGCCAGCCGGTGCGGGTCGCAGACCGTGAACCAGCCCTCCGTCAGCTGGAGCTGGATCCGCAGGGTCGTCGTCTCGGGTGCCAGGGTCATCGCTGGGCGCTTCCTTCCAGTGCTTCTTCCAGTGCGTCTTCCAGGGGACGGCGGCCGATGGCGAGCAGCGGCAGGTCGGGCTTCAGCTGGTCGCGCTCGGGGACGAAGGCGACGACCGGGTCCGGGGTGTCCGGCGCGTTCACGAAGGACACGAACCGGGCCAGTTTCTCGGGGTCGTCGATCGTCTCGGCCCACTCGTCGCGGTAGTGCGCGACGTGGGCCGCCATCAGCTCCTCCAGCTCCGCGCAGATGCCGAGGGAGTCGTCCACGACCACGTCCCGTACGTGGTCCAGGCCGCCGGGGATCCGCTCCAGCCAGGTGGAGGTGCGCTCCAGCCGGTCGGCGGTGCGGATGTAGAACATCAGGAACCGGTCGATCAGGCGGATGAGTCCGGCGTCGGACAGGTCCTGGGCGAGGAGGTCCGCGTGGCGCGGGGTGGCGCCGCCGTTGCCGCCGACGTACAGGTTCCAGCCGGTCGCGGTGGCGATCACGCCGAAGTCCTTCGACTGGGCCTCGGCGCACTCGCGGGCGCAGCCGGAGACGGCCGACTTGAGCTTGTGCGGGGAGCGCAGCCCCCGGTAGCGCAGCTCCAGGTCGATCGCCATGCGGACCGAGTCCTGGACGCCGTAGCGGCACCAGGTCTGGCCCACGCAGGACTTCACCGTGCGCAGTGACTTGCCGTAGGCGTGCCCGGACTCGAAGCCGGCGTCCACCAACCGCGTCCAGATCAGTGGGAGTTGCTCGACCCGGGCGCCGAACATGTCGATCCGCTGGCCACCGGTGATCTTCGTGTAGAGGTTGAAGTCCCGGGCTATCTCGCCGATCACGATCAGCTTCTCGGGTGCGATCTCCCCGCCCGGGATACGCGGCACCACCGAGTACGAGCCGTTCTTCTGGAGGTTGGCGAGAAAGTGGTCGTTGGTGTCCTGGAGGGCCGCCTGCTCGCCGTCCAGGACGTAGCCGCTGGCGCCGATCGAGGGGGCGAGGGAGGCGATGACCGAGGCGACGGCCGGCTTGCAGGTCTCGCAGCCGTCGCCGCCCCGGGCGCCCTCGCGGCCGTGGCGGTCCAGCAGCTCCTGGTACGAGGTGACGCGCAGGGCGAGGACGATCTCGTACAGCTCCTCGCGGGTCTGGGAGAAGCAGCCGCACAGGCCCTTGTCGACCTCGACACCGCTCGCCTCCAGCTCGGCGGTGACCAGCTGACCCAGCACCTTCACGCAACTGCCGCAGCCCGTACCGGCCTTGGTGCACTTTTTGACCTCGGGCACGGTGGTGCACCGGTGCTCGGTGACCGCCCCGCGAATCGCGCCCTTGGTGACGTTGTGGCAGGAGCAGACGACCGCGTCGTCCGGGAGCGCGGACGGGCCGAGCTGGGCCCCCGAGCCCGCTCCGGCGGGCAGGACGAGCGACTCGGGGGAGATCGGGGGGACCGAGCCGGTGAGCGCGCGCAGGGTGCCGTACGCGTCCGCGTCGCCGACCAGGACGCCGCCGAGCAGCGTGCCGTCCCGGCCGATGACCAGCTTCTTGTACAGGCCCGCGCGGGAGTCGGAGTACACGACGTCCAGGCAGTCCTCGGTGGTGCCGTGCGCGTCGCCGAAGGAGGCCACGTCCACGCCGAGCAGCTTGAGCTTGGTGGACAGGTCGGCGCCGGTGAACGACATCCGGTCGGTGTCGTCGGCGGCGATCGCGGCGGCGGCGGTCTCCGCCTGCTCGTAGCCCGGTGCGACCAGCCCGTACACCCGGCCGTCCGCCGCGAGCGCGCACTCGCCGATCGCGAACACCTGCGGGTCGCGGACGGTACGGCACTGCCCGTCGACCGTGATACCGCCGCGCTCACCGACCGTCAGGCCGCAGTCGCGGGCCAGCTGGTCGCGGGGGCGGACACCCGCGCTGAACACCACCATGTCGACGGCGAGTTCGGAGCCGTCGGAGAGCTTCATGCCGGTGACGGCACCCTCCGCGTCGACCACGATCTCCTGCGTGCCCACGCCCGTGTGGACGGTCAGGCCCATGTTCTCGATCGTGCGCAGGAGCGCGGCGCCACCGCCCTCGTCGACCTGCACCGGCATCAGACGCGGCGCGAACTCCACGATGTGGGAGGTGAGTCCGAGCCCCTTGAGGGCACCGGCCGCCTCGAGACCCAGCAGGCCACCACCGACCACGGCCCCCACCTGGGCCCTGGTCCTCGCGTACTCCTCGATCGCGAGCAGGTCCTCGATCGTGCGGTAGACGAAGCAGCCGTCCGCGTCCTTGTGGGGAACCGGCGGCACGAAGGGGTACGAACCGGTGGCGAGGACGAGGGTGTCGTACGCGAAGACCTGGCCGGACCTGGCCGTGACCTTCCTCGTCCCGCGGTCGATCGTCTCCGCGGGGTCGCCGACGTGCAGCTCGATGCCGTGGTCCTTGATGAACTCCAGGTCGGTCAGGGAGAGTTCCTCGGGTGTCCGGCCCGAGAAGTACGAGGTGAGCTGGACGCGGTCGTACGCGGGACGCGGCTCCTCGCACAGCACGACCACACGGTGCGTGCGGGTCAGGCCGCGCTCGGCGAGCGCTTCGAGGAAGCGCTGGCCGACCATGCCATGGCCGACGAGCACGATCGTGGGGGTGGCCCCCGGGGTGGCGGTCATCAGGAACCTCCGTCATGGGTGAGCAGGTGGAGCAGCGGGCCGTCGTGGGGGAGCGGCTCCGCTCCCTCCCAGGCGCGGGCGAGTGCGCCGACGGTGCCGAGTTCGCCGACGAGGACCCCGCCGACCAGGCGGTCGTCGCGGACGACGACCTTGCGGTACGTGCCCCGGGTGGCGTCGGCGAGCCGTACGACGTCGTCGCCGGGCCGGGCCTGCGGGTCGCCGAACGCGGCGAGGTCGAAGGGCGAGTCCGGGCCGGTGAGGGTGAGCCGGGTCAGGGAACGGGTGCCGGTGTAGCGGGCGCCGCGGTCTCCCGCGAGCAGCGCGGCCAGGGTGTCGGCCTGTTCGAGGGCGGGGGCGGCGAGGCCGTAGACCGTGCCGTCGTGCCGGGCGCAGTCGCCGACGGCGTGGATGTGCGGGTCACAGGTGCGCAGCTCGTCGTCGACGAGCACGCCCTGCTCGACGGCGAGCCCCGCCTGCTCGGCAAGGCCGGTGCGCGGGCGCACCCCGCAGGCGAGGACGACGAGATCGGCGTCGAGGGTGTATCCGTCGGCCATCTCCACCGAGCGGACCGCGCCCGCCGCGCAGCGCACGTCCCGCACCCGGCACTCGGCGTGCACCTCGACGCCGAGGTCCGTGAGGTGCCGCAGCACCAGCCGGGAGGCGTCCGGGTCGAGCTGGCGCTCCATGAGCCGCTCGGCCTGCTGGGCGAGCACCACCTGCGCGCCGCGCACGGCCAGCGCGCGGGCCGCGGACACCCCGAGCAGCCCGCCGCCGACGACGACCGCGCGCACGCCGGGCCGCACCGCCTTCGCCAGGCCGAGACAGTCGTCCATGGTGCGGAACGCGTGGACGCCCTCCGGGAGCCGGCGGTCGGGGGTGAACAGCCCGCGCAGCGGCGGCAGGACCGGGTTGGAGCCGGTGGCAAGGACCAGCGTGCCGTAGGCGATCGAGGAACCGTCGGCGCACCGGAGGGTCCGGGCGGCCCGGTCGATACCGGTGATCCGGGCGCGTACGAGGTGCTCGGGCCCGGGGAGGGAGATCACCTCCGGCGCGTACCGGCCGGCCAGCACCTCGGCCAGCAGGACCCGGTTGTACGGCGGGTGCTCCTCATCGCCGACGAGCAGCGCGGGCACGCCCAGCTCGCCGAGCCGCCGGGCGAGCCGTACGCCCGCGAGGCCGGCGCCGATCACCACCACACGCGTTGTCGAGGTCATGCTCCCGAGCGTGCGGTGCGGACGTTACCCGGCCGGATCCCGTCTGTTTCCCCTGCGGAACGCTGACCTCAGCGGGGCGGGAGCGGGTGTGTGAGGGGTCTGCGCGCGGGCGGGGGAGGCCGGTGAGGTCCGCCCCCGCGGGTGACCGGCCGTGCCCGCGGCCGTCAGCCGCTCGCGGCCGAGTCGTCCGGGGCCGAGTCGTCCGTGGACGAGTCGTCCGGGGACGGGCTGTCCGAAGACGGGCTGTCCGAAGAGGCGCTGCTCGGGGACGGGTCGTCCGGGGACGGGGTGCCCGGGGACGGGGTGCCCGGGGACGGGCTGTCCGAAGACGGGCTGTCCGAAGAGGCGCTGCTCGGGGACGGGTCGTCCGGGGACGGGGTGCCCGGGGACAGGGTTTCCGGGGCCGGGTTGCCCGAGGACGTGCTGCTCGGGGACAGGCTGCCCGAGGACGTGCTGCTCGGGGACGGTGGGCTCGGGGGCGTGCTGCTCTGGGACGAGCTGTGCGAGGACGTCAGGTGCGCGAAGACGACCACGTTGCCCTGGTAGCCGGTGGTCCTGGAGTAGCCGCCGCCGCACGTGATGACCCGCAGTTCGGGGCGGTCGGCGGCGCCGTAGACCTTCTCGTCGGGGAAGTTCCGTGCCGCGTAGACCTCCACCGCGTCCACGCTGAACACGGCCACGGTGCCGTCCTCGCGGTCCACCTCGATGGTGGCGCCGCGCCTGAGGGCGCCGAGGTCGTAGAAGACGGCGGGGCCCTCGGTGTTGTCGACATGGCCCGCGACGATCGCGGTGCCTCTCTCGCCGGGCGTGATGCCGGCCTCGTACCAGCCGGCCAGGTTCTTGTTCGCGGCGGGCGGCACGTCCAGGCTGCCGTTGCCGGTGAGGGAGAGGCCCATCAGAGGGGCGTTCACACGGATCGCGGGGATGCGGATGCGCGTGGGCGGGGACGCCTCCAGGCCGGGTGCCGCGAGCCGCTGCCCGCCCGGGTCGGGCCGGCCCTCGGCGGCCGAGGGCTGCGGCGGCGCGGACGTCCCGGTGCCGCCGAGCAGCCACACCCCCGAGCCGAGGGCGACGACGGTGACCGCGGCTATCGCGGTGTCCCCGATCCTGCGCATACGAACCCCTCTCCCGGGGCCGCGTCCGCTGCGAGACGGACCCCTATGAGGTCGATTCCCCGGGCCGGGCCCCGGGGGGAGCCCTTACGGGGGTGGAACTCCCTCCCCCTCCGGGCCGCGAGGGGCATCGGACCCGGAGGGGGCGGGACGTGCGGTACCGGCGGACGGACAGCGGAGGGTGTCCGTCAGATCCCGTCGCCTCTCGCCCGGCGATGCAGGAGCCAGGTACCGCCCGCGGCGGCGACGGCCAGAGCCGCCACGCCTGCCGCGGTCTGCACGGGGTCGCGACCGAGTGCGCCGCCGACCCCCGTCTTCACGCTTCCCCGCGGCTGCAGCTGGTCGTGCACCGCGCTCAACGCCACCATCAGGTCGCCCGTCACCTGCTTGTCGCCCTCGGCGCACTTCGCGACGATCTCGTACGTCCCGGGCTGCGCGCTCGGTGGCACCCGGAACTCGCCGATCGCCTCGCCCTCGTGCGAGCTGGGCGCCAGAGTGAACGTTCCGGCACCGACCGCGCCCGCGTCGCCCAGCGCCGCTCCGCTGTTCCCGCAGGCCGCCGTGTTCACCGTGACATTGCTGCCCGGCACCGCGGTGGTCGGGTACACCTGCAGGCTTCCGGCCGCGGTCGGCGTGCGGACCTGGCCACCGCCGTAGGCCGGAGCGGCGGCCAGCCCGGCCGCGGCTGCGGCGAGCGCGGTACCGGTCAGCAGGCGGGCGGTACGTCGCATGGTGCTCCCCAGGCTTGTCCGACTCGTGTCCGACTCGTGCTTCGACTCGACCAGGGGCGAGCCCCTGCTCCTTCGAGGTAAGTGGCACTCCGGCCGGACCGCCTCCCGAGAATCCGTCGGCACTGCGGTGAACGGGTGGCGCCCACGGCCCCCCACACGGGCTAGCCGCGCCGAGTTCCGGCAGGTCATGGGCGGGTGCGAGGGCGCGGGCGAAGAGCACACGAATGGAGCGCCGGTCACCGATGAACGGGTGACCGTGCCGCAGCTGACGGCAAACGCGAAGGGCCGCCCCGGCGCGTTTTGGCCGGGGCGGCCCGTGTCATGCCCGCGGTGTCGGGCTCGGTCCACGTGAACGATTCACGCGGCCCGTTCCCGTGCTCAGTTCACGTTGACGGCGCTCCAGGCGGCGCCCACCGCGTTGTACTCCGCACTTCCCGCGCCGTACAGGTCCTTGGCGGCGTTCAGCGTCGCGGTCCGCGCGCCCGCGTAGTTCGTGGAGGACGTCATGTAGACCGTCAGCGCCCGGTACCAGATCTTGCCGACCTTGTCCCGGCCGATGCCGGTCACGGTCGAGCCGTTGTACGTCGGCGAGTCGTAGCTGACGCCGTTGATGGTCTTCGCGCCGCTGCCCTCGGAGAGGAGGTAGGCGAAGTGGTTGGCGACGCCCGAGGAGTAGTGGACGTCGAGGTTGCCGACCGAACTGCTCCAGTAGTCCGCCGAGTTGCCGTCCCTGGACGGCTTGTCCATGTACCGCAGCGCGGTCTTGCCGAAGCCGGAGCGGACGATCTTCTCGCCGATCAGGTAGTCACCCGGGTCGGAGGAGTTGCCCGCGTACCACTCGACCATGGTGCCGAGGATGTCGGAGGTGGCCTCGTTCAGGCCGCCGGACTCGCCCGAGTAGGTCAGCGCAGCCGTCTTGGAGGTGACCCCGTGGGTCATCTCGTGTCCGGCGACGTCGAGCGCCACCAGCGGGCCGAAGGTCGTCCCGTCACCGTCGCCGTAGGTCATGCAGAAACAACTGTCGTCCCAGAAGGCGTTGTTGTAGTTGTTGCCGTAGTGGACGCGGTTGTACGAGCCCTTGCCGTCACCGGCGATGCCGTTGCGGCCGTGGACGTTCTTGTAGTAGTCCCAGGTCTCGTCGGTGCCGTACTGGGCGTCGACGGCCGCCGACGCGCGGTCGGCGGTGGTGCCCGTACCCCAGTGGTTGTCGGCGTCGGTGAACAGGGTGGCCGGGGCCCGGCTGATGCAGATGCTGCCGAAGCACACGTCGGTTTTGTTGCCGGCGTCACCGGTGTACGTGTTGCCCCGGGTCGGGTCCTTGAGCTGGTACGACGCCCCGGACTGGGTCGTCTCCAGTGGAACCGTCCCGCCGTAGAGCGACTTGCCGTCGCCGGCGGCCGTCTCGATGCTGTCCCAGGCGTCGATCTGGGCGCCGGTGCGGGCGTCGGTCAGCACGGTGCGGGCGACCGGGTTGCCGAGCGAGTCCAGGCCGGCCGCGTCGGTCCGCCAGGCGAGCCGCGGCTTGCCGTGCAGGGCGTCGACGATCAGCGCCGGCTTGGCCTTGACCTGCTTCAGGGTCTCGCCGAGGTTCACGGCGCGCAGGGCGTTCACCGCGAGGTCGGCGGCCTTCGGCGCGGACAGCGTCGGGACGATCGTGGGCAGGGAGATCGTGCCCCGGGTCGACCGGTCGGCGCTCCGGTAGCCGCCGTCGGGGTTCAGGTGGACCACGAAGTCCCCGCCGAGGACCGGGAGTCGGTGGTAGGTGCGGTCGTAGCGGACGTGCTGGGTGCCGTCCTTGTCGACGACCACGTCACGGACACTGGTGCCCTCGGCGGAGGTCAGGCCCAGGCCCGTGGCGTGCGCGAGGAGGGCCGACGCCGCGTTCTCGATCGCGGTGGCCGGGGTGGGTCTGCCGTCGGCGTGGGCGGCGGGGGAGAGTGCGGCGGCCAGCAGGGTGGCCGTGGTGGCGGCGAGACCCGCCGTGGCGAGACGACGGGTTCCGCGAAGGTGCGACCGTATCCGACTCATCTGTCTCCTTGGGGAGTTGCCTGGAGGCATGGGGGTGGCGCTGACACCACTGACTGAGATTCAAGAGGTCCCTGACATGTCATGTCCATAGCCTCGCCATGGAGATGTGTGGGGAGCCGGAGGGGGTCCAGAATCGTTTCCGTGATCACTCCCGCCCCCGGGCCGCCCCCGCGCCTCCCCTTCTTCGTCTACGGCACCCTGCGCCCCGGCGAGGCCAACCACGACCTGTTCCTGCGCGGCCGCACCACGTCAGAGGAACCGGGACGACTCACCGGTGCCGTGCTGTACGACGGCCCCGGCTACCCCTATGCCGTCGAGGAGCCCGGGGGAGAGGTGCGCGGGGAACTGGTGACGGCCCGCCCGGAGACGTACGAGGCGCTGCTCGCCGCCCTGGACCGCCTGGAGGAGTACACGCCCGGCGACCCGCGCAGCCTGTACGAGCGGGTCGTCCGGGACATCGTCCGCGCCGACGGCACCACCGCACGGGCATGGGTGTACCTGGCCGCCCCACACGTCGCCGCCCGGCTGCGGGCCCACGGCACCCGCATCCCGGACGGCGACTGGCCGGCCCGCCGCTGATCAGCTCGCCGCTGATCGGCCCGGCGCTGATCGGCCCGGTGCCGAGAGTCCGCCGGGCACGGTGACGGCGCTCAGCCCAGCGGCCGCAGCCCCTCGGGCACGGTGATACCGAACTCCTCCTCCTCCACCGGCCGGCGGGCCTCCGCCTCGCCCGACCTCGTCCCCTGGAGGGAACCGTGTTCCCCCTGCGGCCCTGGGACCTCCACCCGCACCGCGCACGTCTTGAACTCCGGCATCCGGGACGTCGGGTCCAGGGCCGGGTTGGTGAGGGTGTTGGCACGGCCCTCGCCCGGCCAGTGGAAGGGCATGAAGACGGTGTCGGTGCGGATGCCGGCGGTGATGCGGGCGGGGGCGACCGCGCGGCCCCGCCGGGAGACCACGGCGACCGGGTCGCCCTCGGCGACGCCGAGCCGGGCCGCGAGGCGCGGGTGGAGCTCGACGAACGGACCGGGCGCGGCGGCGTTCAGCTCCGCGACGCGGCGGGTCTGCGCGCCCGACTGGTACTGCGATACCACCCGGCCGGTGGTCAGCAGCAGCGGGTACTCGGCATCCGGCTCCTCCGCCGCGGGCCGGTGCGCCACGGGCACGAAGCGGGCCCGGCCGTCGGGAGTGGCGAACCGGTCGAGGAACAGACGCGGGGTGCCGGGGTGCGGGGTGGGGGCGGCGGGTCCGGTTCCGGGGGAGGGCGCGGCCTGGTCGGCTCTCTCGGTCTCGCTGATCTCCTCGGCCCCGCCGGCTCCTTCGGTCTCGCCGGCTTCCTCGGTCTCGCCGATCTCCTCGGCTCCCACGGCCTCGCCATCTGCCTCGGCCCCGCCGGCTCCCACGGCCTCGTCGGCCTCCTCGGCTCGATGGGTGGCCTCGGCTCTGCCGGCTCGTTCGGCCCGGTGGGCGGCCCCGGCTCCGTCGGTTCCTTCGGCCCGGTGGGCGGGCGCGGTCCGGTCGGCTTCCTCGGTCTCGCCGATCTCCTCGGCTCCCACGGCCTCGCCATCTGCCTCGGCCCCGCCGGCTCCCACGGCCTCGCCGGCGCCCACGGCCTCGTCGGCGTCCTCGGCTCGATGGGTGGCCTCGGCTCTGCCGGCTCGTTCGGCCCGGTGGGCGGCCCCGGCTCCGTCGGCTCCTTCGGCCCGGTGGGCGGGCGCTTCCTCGGTCTCGCCGATCTCCTCGGCTCCCACGGCCTCGCCATCTGCCTCGGCCCCGCCGGCTCCCACGGCCTCGGCCCCGCCGGCCCCCTCGGCACGGCGAGCGCCTTCGGCCCCGTCGAATTCCCCGGCAGGGGGCTGCGGGCACGGCCAGAACACGCCGTTCTCCTCGGCCAGTCGGCGGTAGCTGATGCCCGAGTAGTCGGCCTGGCCGCCCGCGCTCGCGCGTCGCAGTTCCTCGAAGACCTCCTCCGGTTCGGTCGGGAAGCCCTTCTCCACGCCGAGGCGGGCGGCCAGGCCGTGCAGGACGTCGAGGTCGCTGCGGACTCCGGCGGGCGGGGCGACGGCCCGGCGGCGCAGCAGGACCCTGCCCTCCAGACTGGTCGTCGTACCCGTCTCCTCGGCCCACTGGGTGACCGGCAGGACGACGTCGGCCAGCTCCGCCGTCTCCGAGAGGACGACGTCGCACACGGCCAGGAAGTCCAGCGAGCGCAGCCGCTCCTCCACATGCGCCGCGCGCGGCGCCGACACCACCGGGTTGGACCCCATCAGCAGCAGCGCCCGGATGTCCGTGCCGAGGGCGTCCAGCAGCTCGTACGCGCTGCGGCCGGGCCCCGGCAGGGAGTCGGGATCGACGCCCCACACCTGTGCCACGTGCCGCCGGGCCGCGGGGTCGTCGAGCTTGCGGTAGCCGGGCAACTGGTCGGCCTTCTGCCCGTGTTCGCGCCCGCCCTGCCCGTTGCCCTGCCCGGTCAGACAGCCGTACCCCGACAGCGGCCGGCCCGCTCGGCCGGTCGCCAGGCACAGGTTGATCCACGCGCCCACCGTGTCCG
The DNA here is from genome assembly GCF_053595235.1 of Streptomyces sp. NPDC002520. Taxonomy (NCBI): domain Bacteria; kingdom Bacillati; phylum Actinomycetota; class Actinomycetes; order Kitasatosporales; family Streptomycetaceae; genus Streptomyces; species Streptomyces sp. NPDC002520. Next base: position 297,668 of record NZ_JBSFXG010000002.1, read on the forward strand.
TCCCCTTGGACTGCTGCTCCGGGCCCCGCGCGGTCAGCACCATCGCGGCCTCCGGCTCGCAGAACAGCCGGACCGCCTCCCTGAGTTCGGGGACGGACACCCCCGTGATCCGCTCCACGTACTCCGGCCAGTGCGCCATCGCCGCCGCACGGGCCTCCTCCCAGCCCCTCGTCCGCTCGCGGATGTACTCCTCGTCCGTACGGCCCTCCGCCACCACCAGGTGCAACAGGCCGAGAGCCAGGGCGAGATCGGCACCGGGGCGGGGTGCGAGATGCAGGTCCGCCTGCTCGGCCGTCCTCGTCCGGCGTGGGTCCACGACGATCAACGTGCCGCCGTTCTCCCGCAGTTCCCGGAAGAAGCGCAGCGCGGGCGGCATGGTCTCGGCCAGGTTGGAGCCGACCAGGATCACACAGCCGGTGCGCGGGATGTCCTCCAGCGGGAAGGGCAGCCCCCGGTCCAGGCCGAACGCCTTGGTGCCGGCGGCCGCCGCCGAGGACATGCAGAAGCGGCCGTTGTAGTCGATCTGCGAGGTGCCCAGCACCACCCGCGCGAACTTGCCGAGCGCGTACGCCTTCTCGTTCGTCAGCCCGCCCCCGCCGAACACCCCGACCGCGTCGGCGCCGCTGTCCGCGCGCACCGACGCCAGCGCCCCGGCGATCCGGTCCAGCGCCTCGTCCCAGCCCGCCGCCACCAGCCGGCCACCGGAGCGCACCAGCGGCGAGGCCAGCCGCGCCCCCGGCGACAGCACCTGCGCCGCCGTCCGCCCCTTCCCGCACAGCGCGCCCCGGTTCACCGGGAAGTCCGGCCGCTCGGTCACCTCGACGCCCCCCTGGGGCAGGGGCGAGACGTTCATCCCGCACTGCAGGGCGCAGTACGGGCAGTGGGTGGGCGTCGCGGTGATCTCCATGTACCCCAGCGTGCGTCGGGCGTGTTACGACCCGGATCCGCTGCCGGTTACACGCCCGGCACGGCGACCTCCCCGCCGGTCGGACTCGGGCGTGAGGTCCCGGTTCCGTTCCCGCTGCTCACTGCCGGTTCAGGGAGCGGGTGACGCCCGCCGCGATCGTCGTCGCCAGCACCCAGCCGGTGGCGATCAGCAGGTACGACAGCCACTGGTACCAGCCGCGCGGCGCGTACGCCGCCTCCTGGCCGAAGTCGATGATCGGCAGCAGCAGGTCGAGGGTGTAGAAGAGCGGGTTGAAGCCGGGTGCCTCGGACGGCTTGAGCGCGGGCGGACGGTGCAGGGCGAAGGCGAGCGTGCCGGTGCACAGCAGCAACAGCAGCCAGCCCGCGGCCCGCATCGGACGGAAGCCGTAGCCGACGGCCGCGTCCTGGAGGTAGCCCCACAGCCGGGCGTACGCCGGCAGGGTGCGGCGGTGGCGGCGGAGCTTGGCCAGCTGGACGGTGCGCGCGGCGGCGTCGTCGCCCACCGTGCGGTACGCCGTGGTCAACTGCTCGTAAGGGTGCGGAAGATAACCCGCCGGATCGCGCTCCAGCAGCGGAAGACGCTCCTCGGCCGGGAGATGCGGGGTCAGGACGCGGTAGCTGAGCCCCTCGGTCTGGACCTCTGCCGGCCACACCTGCGGCGGCACGTGCAGCAGGTCGAGCTGGGCACGGCGCAGATTGACGGCTCCCTCGATGGGCGCGGCGTCCCGCAGCCACAGCTCGCCGACCACGGCGCTGCTGGCGCGCAGGGCCTGGCCGTCCGGGTTGGACAGCCGGGCGTACGCGAGATTGAGCTGGCGGGGAATGCGGGCACCGCCCAGATTGACCCGGCCGCGGACGCGCAGGCGCATGGCGTGCAGGTCGGTGCCGACGTTGAGGACCTCGGCGTGCAGCGCGGTGCGCCCGGGGGCGTCCAGCACCGCGTCGTTGAGGTTCACCTGGTTGCGGACGACCGCCCCCTGCAGGTGCACCTTTCCGTGCACGACCAGCCCCGGCGCCCACACGTCCGTGCCCAGCTCGGCGTGGTTGAGCTGGAGCACGGGCTCCTCCAGGACCTCGTCGGGCGTGCCGAGCCGCGCCTCGTCGGCGAACAGCGCCCCGGACAGCTTCGCCCCCTGGAACCGCGCGGGCCCCGCCATCCGGCAGCGGGATATCCGTACGACCCCCTCGGCGCGCAGATTCCCCGCCATCAGCCCCGGCAGCACCGAGTCGCTCAGAATCAGGGCGACGACGTGCGCCCCGTACAGATTGGGTTCCTCCTCGAAGTGGCAGGAGCGCAGCCGGACGGAGTGGCCGACCGTGCCGTACATGAGGTCCAGCTTCCCGGTGATCCGCGCGCCCGTCACCTTCAGGCCGGCGATCCGCCCTTCCCGCACCGGCCCGTCCAGCAGCAGCTCCCGCAGCACCTCCGCGCGCAGCGTGCGCTCGGGGCCCCACGCGGCGCCGTGCGCGGGATCCTCGTCGTCGCTCTCCCGGAAGTCGACGCCCTCGCCGAGCGGGAAGGCCTCGCGGAGGCGGAGCTCGGCCGGCGTGAGGTCCGTGATCTCCATGCTCAGCCCCGCGCCCCCGCCAGTGCCTTCGTGATCCCGTGCTCCCGCGGCCCCAGGAACGTCGGGTCCGGCCGGAACACCGCGTCCAGGGCCGCCTTGCCCGCCGCGAACACCTCGCGGGTGCCGCCGTAGTACCAGGTCACGTCGTGCTTGGCCGCGACCCCGACGCCGTAGGAGTCCACGCCCGCGGACCGGCACAGCGCCACCGCCCGCCGGATGTGGAAGTCCTGGCTGATCAGCACCGCCCGGTGCACCCCGAAGATCTTCCGGGCCCGCACACAGGAGTCCCAGGTGTCGAAACCGGCGTAGTCGCTGACGATGCGGCGGTCCGGCACCCCGTGCTTGTCGAGGTAGGCGCGCATGGCGTCCGGCTCGTCGTAGTCCTCGCGGCTGTTGTCCCCGGTGACCAGGACGACCCTGATCCTGCCCTCCCGGTACAGCGTCGCCGCCGCGTCCAGGCGGTGCGCGAGATACGGCGACGGCTCCCCGTCCCACAGTCCGGCGCCGAAGACGACGGCGACGTCGGTGCGTGGCGCGTCCGCCGTCGTACGGAGCCGGTCGGCAGTCGACACGTACAGCCAGGTGGCCGGCAGCAGCGCCAGCACGCACACGGCCACCACGGCCTGCACCAGGTGCCGCTGCCCGCTACGGGTGCGCGGCCACCGCGGTCGACGGATCCTCATCCACTGCCCCCATCCGTTCCGTTCCGACCATGGAGGACGCGGGAGAAACCCATCCGGTTCGCCTCACGCTCCGCGACCGCTCTCGGTGATCGTACGGAAAACGCTCGTGACGGCCCGGCAACCGGGGTGCAACGTGGCGGCGGCAGGATCCTTCCATGACGGCGTCGAACACTTTCCGCGACGAGCCCCGCCTCGACAGCGCGGCGCACCTCATGAACAGCATCGGCAGCCGGCTCGCCGGACAGCTCAGGCTCGTCCCGCCGCCCGGCCGTCGCCGCCCGGCCCCGCCCGCCCTCGTCCTGGTCGCCCACGGCAGCCGCGACCCGCGCGCGCTCACCACCGTCCGGGCCCTGATGGACCGGGTACGACAGCTGCGCCCCGCCCTCCCCCTCCACCTGGGCCACATCGAGCTGAACGAGCCACTGCTCCCCGACACCCTCGCCGCTCTCGCCTCCCGCGGCGACACCCCCGCCGTCCTCGTCCCGCTCCTCCTCGGCCGCGGCCACCACGTCAAGCACGACATCCCCGAGATGGCGGCGGCCTCTCCGGTACGCGCACGCGTAGCCGCACCCCTGGGCCCCCACCCCCTGCTCGTGGACACCCTGCACGCCCGCCTGACCGAGGCCGGCTGGCCCACCACCATGGACGACACCGCCCGCCGCTCCACCGCCGTCGTCCTCGCCGCCGCAGGCTCCCGTGACCCCGACTCCGCCATCGACACCCGCCGCACCGCCCGTCTCCTCGCAGCCCGGCTGAACGTCCCCGTGATCCCCGCATACGCCTCGGCGGCAACCCCGACCATCCCCACCGCCCTCCGTGCCCTCGCCGCGAGGGGCCGCCACCAAGTGGCCATCGCCTCCTACTTCACCGCCCCCGGCCGCTTCGCCACCCAGTGCGCGGACCTCGCCCCCTGGCTGGCCTCGGCCCCCCTGGGCGCCCACGACTCGATGGCCCGCCTGATCCTCCAGCGCTACGGCCAGAGCCTGACAACACGCTCGACGGAAGCTGCCTAGGGGCGCGGGGCTGTGTCCGACATGCGGCTCCGCCGTGGGCGCGATCAGCCACACACGACCGGCACTCGCCCGATTTCAACACCACGCAGACGAATAGGCGCACCACCACCCCCCTTTTGTCACTACCGACCTTTACTGTCGAAGCATGGAAGGCACCGCAGGTCCCGCCCCCCTCCCCGCTTACGACCCGGCGTCAGCCGACCGCTGGGCACCCGAACCCGACAAACGCCCCGGCCGCACCGCCTTCCAACGCGACCGCGCCCGCATCCTCCACTCCGCGGCCCTGCGCCGCCTCGCCGGCAAGACCCAGGTCGTCACGCCGGACGAGCGCGGCGACCACACCTGGGACGCCAGCCCCCGCACCCGCCTCACCCACTCCCTGGAGTGCGCCCAGGTGGGCCGGGAACTGGGCGCGGCCCTCGGCTGCGACCCCGACCTGGTCGAGGCCGCCTGCCTCTCCCACGACCTCGGCCACCCCCCGTTCGGCCACAACGGCGAGCAGGCCCTGAACGAGTTCGCCCACGACTGCGGCGGATTCGAGGGCAACGCCCAGTCCCTGAGGATCCTGACCCGTATCGAGCCCAAGCGGTTCACCCCGGAGGGCTCCGTCGGCCTCAACCTCACCCGCGCCGCCCTGGACGCCGCCACGAAGTACCCCTGGCCACGCGGCGCCCACCCCACCGACCCGGCGTCCCCGAAGTTCGGCGTGTACGAGGACGACCGCCCGGTCTTCGACTGGGTCCGCAAGGAGGCCCCCGGCACCCGCACCTGCTTCGAGGCACAGGTCATGGACTGGGCGGACGACGTGGCCTACTCGGTGCACGACGTCGAGGACGGCCTGCACGCCGGCCACATCGACCCCGACCGCCTGCGCGCGGAACCCGAACGGCAGGCCGTGTTCGAGGTGGCCGCCGGCCGCTACGTCCCCGCCGGCACCGACCCCGCCGAACTCGCCGCCGCCCTCGACCGGCTCCAGGACCAGGAGTGGTGGCCGCACGGCTACGACGGCTCGGCGGTCGCCCAGGCCCGCCTCAAGGACGCCACCAGCCAGCTCATCGGCCGCTTCTGCCTGGCTGCCGAGGGCGCCACCCGCGCCGCCCACGGCAGCGGCCGCCTCACCCGCTACGGCGCCGAACTCGTGGTACCCCACGAGACGCGGCTGGAGTGCGCGGTGCTCAAGGCCGTCGCCGACCGGTACGTGATGCAGCGCGCCGAGCAGGAGCGGCTCCGCGCCGACCAGCGCGTCGTCGTCGCCGAACTGGCCGAGGCGCTCACCGCCCGCGCCCCGGACGGTCTCGACCCGCAGTTCCGGGCCCTGTTCGAGGCGGCCCCGGACGACCACACCCGCAAACGGGTGATCGTCGACCAGATCGCCTCCCTGACCGACGCCTCGGCCCGCTCGCTGCACGCGAGACTCACCGGGGCATATGTGAAGGGAAAGTGACACCGGGTGGCCTGATTGGGTCACTCCCTCTTCCCGCACCACGCCGTGTGCGGGACGCTCGCATGTGGCGGCACCCTCAAGAGGAGGCAACAAGTGGTCGACGCGGATCAGACATTCGTCATCGTCGGAGGCGGCCTCGCCGGCGCGAAGGCGGCCGAGACGCTCCGTACGGAGGGCTTCACCGGGCGCGTGATACTGATCTGCGACGAACGCGACCAGCCGTACGAGCGCCCGCCGCTGTCCAAGGGGTACCTGCTCGGCAAGGAGGAGCGCGACAGCGTCTTCGTGCACGAGCCCGCCTGGTACGCGCAGAACGACATCGAACTGCACCTCGGCCAGACCGTCGACCGGATCGACCGCGCCGCGAAGACCGTGCGCTACGGCGACGACGGCACCCTCGTCCACTACGACAAGCTGCTGCTCGTCACCGGCGCCGAACCCCGCCGCCTGGACATCCCCGGCACCGGCCTGGCGGGCGTCCACCATCTGCGCCGGCTCGCCCACGCCGAGCGCCTCAAGCACGTCCTGCACAGCCTCGGCCGGGACAACGGGCACCTGGTGATCGCCGGTGCCGGCTGGATCGGCCTGGAGATCGCCGCGGCGGCCCGCGGATACGGCGCCGAGGTCACAGTGATCGCGCCGGCGTCGACCCCGCTGCACCGCGCGCTCGGCCCCGAACTGGGCAACGTCTTCGCCGAGCTGCACCGCGATCACGGGGTCCGCTTCCACTTCGGGCGGCGGCTCACCGAGATCGTCGGCCAGGACGGCATGGTCCTCGCGGTCCGCACCGACGACGGCGAGGAACACCCGGCGCACGACGTGCTCGCGGCGATCGGAGCGGCTCCGCGGGTCGGCCTCGCGGAGGCGGCGGGCCTGGAGCTGGCCGACCGGTCGCAGGGCGGCGGTGTCGTGGTCGACGAGCGGCTGCGGACGTCCGACCCCGACATCTACGCGGCCGGTGACGTGGCGAACTTCCCGCTCGCGCTGTTCGACACCCGGCTGCGGGTGGATCACTGGGCCAACGCCCTCAACGGCGGCCCGGCGGCCGCGCGCGCGATGCTCGGACAGGAGGTCGTCTACGACCGCGTGCCCTACTTCTTCACCGACCAGTACGACCTGGGCATGGAGTACAGCGGATGGGCGCCGCCGGGGTCGTACGACGAGGTGGTGATCCGGGGCGACGCGGGCAAGCGGGAGTTCATCTCGTTCTGGGTGAAGGAGGGGAGGGTGCTGGCCGGGATGAACGTGAACGTGTGGGACGTCACAGAGCCGATCCAGAACCTCATCCGTTCCCGGGCCCAGGTGGACACCGAGGCCCTCGCGAACCCGCACGTACCTCTCGACAGCCTGGCCTCCTGACCTCTTCGCGCGTCCGCACTGTCACACCGCCCCCGTAGAATTCATCCGTGGCAGGACGGATCAACGACGAGGACGTGAAGGCGGTACGGGACGCGGTCCCGATCGACGCCGTGGTCTCCGAGTACCTCCAGCTGCGAAACGCCGGTGGCGGCAACCTCAAGGGGCTGTGCCCCTTCCACGACGAGAAGTCGCCGTCCTTCCAGGTCAGCCCGAGCAAGGGACTCTTCCACTGCTTCGGCTGCCAGGAGGGCGGCGACACCATCACCTTCGTGATGAAGGTGGACCACCTCTCCTTCTCGGAGGCGGTGGAGCGCCTCGCCGGACAGGCCGGCATCACGCTGCGCTACGAGGAGGGCGGGTACAACCCCGCCCACCAGCGCGGCGAACGCATCCGGCTGGTCGAGGCGCACAAGATCGCCGCGCAGTGGTACGCGGAGCAGCTCGCCACCAGCCCCGAGGCCGAGACCGGCCGGGTCTTCCTCGCCGAGCGCGGCTTCGACCAGGCCGCCGCCGTCCACTTCGGCGTCGGCTACAGCCCCCAGGGCTGGGACCACCTCACCCGCTATCTGCGCGGCAAGGGCTTCACCGACAAGGAACTCGTCCTGTCCGGGCTCTCCCAGGAGGGCCGCCGGGGCCCGATCGACCGCTTCCGGGGCCGCCTGATGTGGCCCATCCGGGACATCGGCGGCGAGGTCGTCGGCTTCGGCGCCCGCAAGCTGTACGAGGCGGACAACGGCCCGAAGTACCTGAACACGCCCGACACCGCGATCTACAAGAAGTCGCAGGTCCTGTACGGCATCGACCTCGCGAAGCAGAACATCGCCAAGACCAGCCGGGCCGTCGTCGTCGAGGGCTACACGGACGTCATGGCCTGCCATCTGGCGGGCGTGACGACCGCCATCGCGACCTGCGGCACGGCCTTCGGCGGCGACCACATCAAGATCCTGCGCCGGCTGCTGATGGACAACGGCTCGGCCCGCGTGATCTTCACCTTCGACGGCGACGCGGCCGGCCAGAAGGCGGCCCTGCGCGCCTTCGAGGACGACCAGAAGTTCGCCGCCGAGACCTACATCGCCGTCGCCCCGGACGGCATGGACCCCTGCGACCTGCGCCTGGCCAAGGGCGACGAGGCGGTCGCCGACCTGGCCGAACCCCGCACCCCGCTCTTCGAGTTCGCGCTCCGCCAGATCGTGGGCCGCTACGACCTCGACACCCCGGCCGGCCGCGCCGCCGCCCTGGACGAGGCCGCCCCGGTCGTCGCCCGCATCAAGAACAGCGGCGCGCAGCACGAGGTCGCCGTCGAACTCGCCGGCATGCTCGGCATCCTCGACACCCAGTTCGTGGTCAAGCGGGTGGCCCAGCTGGCCCGTTGGGCCCGGGAGCGGGGCGGCAAGGGCGGCCCCCAGCAGCAGCCGCGCGGCCCCCAGCAGCAGTGGGAGACCGCCCCCCGCCCGGCGAGCGGCGGCCCGGCCCTCACCCTGCGCAACCCGGTCTTCGCCACCGAACGCGAACTGCTCAAACTGGCCCTCCAGCGGCCCGAGCTGGTGTCGCCCGCGTTCGACGCGTACGGCGTCGACGAGTTCACCGCGCCCCCGTACGCGGCGGTCCGTCAGTCGATCGCGGAGGCGGGGGGCGCCGAGTACGGCACGCAGGACGCCCAGGAGTATCTGGTCCGGGTCCGCGAGGCGGCCCCCGACGACGCGGTCCGGGCGATGGTGACCGAGCTGGCGGTGGAGGCGATCCTGCGCCGTACCGTCGACGAGTCGTACGCGGGCGAGCAGCTCGTCACCGTCCGTCGCAGGGCCGTCGCCCGTCGGCTCGCCGATCTGCAGGGCGCGCTGACCCGGCTCGGGCACTCGGATCCGGCCCAGTCGGCCGCAGTCCAGAACGAGATGATGGTCCTGACCAGGTACGAAAGGGCTCTCCAGGACGAGGGCCCGACTGCTCTCTGAGCCGCCCGCGGGCCACCGGGATCACCCGTCGGTCACGGGCCGGACGCAAAAAGTCACCGCACGACCCTCGTGGCGGCGATGTGTCTTACTCCACACTGGGTGCGGTGCCCGAGTCCTCGGAGCGCAGGCCGTCGACTCTCCGCCCCCCAAGTGCCGCTGCCGCACACCTTGAGCAGCGATCATCCTGGAGGTCGCCCCCGTGCAGACCCAGACCCTCACCCAAAACAGAAGCACCACCAGCGCAACCGCCGACGAGCCGGACGCGGAGTCCGACGTCCTGGCGGCCGTACCCCGGCAGGACCGTTCCCTCCACCATCCGGAGGCGGGCCCGGAGCCCGGCCTCTCGATCGAGCAGACCCCGGAGCCGGCCGACGAGCCGGCGGAGCCGCCCGCCGAGGCGCTGACGGAGGACCCCGACGCGACCGGTGCGCCCGGCGAGTCGGACGAGGCCGAGGAACCCGCCGAGGCGCCGGCCGCCGCGCGCGCCGACACCGGCGGCCCCACCTCGGACCTGTTCCGCCAGTACCTGCGCGAGATAGGCCGCATCCAACTGCTCACCGCCGCCGAGGAGGTCGAACTCGCCCGCCGGGTCGAGGCGGGCCTGTTCGCCGAGGAGAAGCTGAGCAGCACGCCCGACCTGGACAGCCAGCTCGCGCTCGACCTGGACCGGATCGTCGTCATGGGCCGGATGGCCAAGCGCCGTCTCATCGAGGCCAACCTGCGGCTCGTGGTCTCCGTCGCCAAGCGCTACATAGGCCGCGGCCTGACCATGCTCGACCTGGTCCAGGAGGGCAACCTCGGGCTGATCCGCGCCGTGGAGAAGTTCGACTACGCACGCGGCTACAAGTTCTCCACGTACGCGACCTGGTGGATCCGCCAGGCCATGTCCCGCGCCCTGGCCGACCAGGCCCGCACCATCCGGGTGCCGGTGCACGTCGTGGAACTGATCAACCGGGTCGTGCGCGTCCAGCGCCGCATGCTGCAGGAACGCGGTTACGAACCCACCCCGGAGGAGGTCGCCGCCCACCTCGACCTGCCTCCCGAGCGGGTCTCCGAGGTGCTGCGGCTCGCCCAGGAACCGGTGTCCCTGCACGCGCCGGTCGGTGAGGAGGACGATGTCGCCCTCGGCGATCTCATCGAGGACGGCGACGCGGCCAGCCCCGTCGAGTCCGCCGCGTTCCTGCTGCTGCGCCAGCACCTGGAGGCGGTCCTCTCCACCCTCGGGGAACGCGAACGCAAGGTGGTCCAACTGCGTTACGGCCTCGCCGACGGGCGTCCCCGCACGTTGGAGGAGATAGGGCGGCTCTTCGGCGTGACGCGGGAGCGGATACGTCAGATCGAGTCCAAGACGCTGAACAAGCTTCGCGATCACGCGTATGCGGATCAGCTGCGGGGGTATCTCGACTGAACTCGTCCGCGGGCCGGCGCGGGCGAGCGAGACTCACCCACCCGCGCCGGCTCGGAGCAGCGGACTCAGTCCACCTCGGCCACCGCCTGCGCGAACTGGGCCTTGTACAGGCGGGCGTACGCCCCGTCCGCCGCCAGCAGGTCCGCGTGGGCGCCCTGTTCGACGATCGAGCCGTTCTCCATGACCAGGATCGTGTCGGCGTCCCGGATGGTGGAGAGACGGTGGGCGATGACGAACGAGGTGCGGCCGTGGGCGAGTTTGGCCATGGCCTTCTGGATCAGCACCTCGGTACGGGTGTCGACGGAGGACGTCGCCTCGTCCAGCACCAGGATCACCGGGTCGGACAGGAACGCCCGCGCGATGGTGATGAGCTGCTTCTCACCGGCGCTGACGCCCGTGCCCTCGTCGTCGATCACGGTGTCGTAGCCGTCGGGGAGGGTACGGATGAACCGGTCGGCGTGCGCGGCCCGCGCGGCCTCCTCGATCTCGCCCCGGGTGACCTCCCGCGAGGCACCGTACGCGATGTTGTCCGCGATGCTGCCGCCGAACAGCCAGGTGTCCTGCAGCACCATGCCGATCCCGGCGCGCAGTTCGTCCCGGGACATCTTCCGGATGTCCACGCCGTCCAGGGTGATCCGCCCGCCGGAGACGTCGTAGAACCGCATCAGCAGGTTGACCAGCGTGGTCTTGCCCGCGCCGGTCGGGCCGACTATCGCGACCGTGTGGCCGGGTTCGACCTTCAGCGACAGGTCCTCGATCAGCGGCTTCTCGGGGTCGTACCGGAAGGACACGCCCTCCAACGCCACCCGCCCGCGCAGCTCGGCCGGCCGCTCGCCCGGCACCGGATCCGCCTCCTGCTCCTCCGCGTCCAGGAGTTCGAAGATCCGCTCGGCCGAGGCGACGCCCGACTGCACCAGGTTCGCCATCGACGCGACCTGCGTCAGCGGCATCGAGAACTGCCGCGAGTACTGGATGAAGGCCTGCACGTCACCGATGGACAGCGCGCCCGACGCGACCCTGAGGCCACCGACGACCGCCACCAGCACGTAGTTCAGGTTCGACACGAACATCATCAGCGGCTGCATCACACCGCTGTTGAACTGTGCCTTGAACGCGGCCTCGTACAGCGCCTCGTTCTGCTCGGCGAACTGCTTCGACGACTCGTCCTGCCGCCCGAACACCTTCACCAGGGTGTGCCCGGTGTACATCTCCTCGATGTGCGCGTTGAGCGTGCCGGTGGAGCGCCACTGCTGCACGAAGTGCGGCTGCGACCGCTTGCCGATCCGGGTCGCCACCACGAACGACAGCGGTACGGTCACCAGCGCGACCAGCGCCAGCACCCAGGAGACCCAGAACATCACCGCGAGCACGCCGATGATGGTCAGCACCGAGTTGATCAGCTGGCCCATCGACTGCTGGAGCGTCTGCCCGATGTTGTCGATGTCGTTGGTCGCCCGGGAGAGCACCTCGCCGCGCTGGCGCTTGTCGAAGTACGACAGCGGCAGCCGCGACAGCTTGACCTGCACGGATTCCCGCAGCCGGTACATCGTGCGGTTCACGGCCCGGTTGACCAGCCGCGTCGCCACCGCCATCAGCAGACCGGCCACCAGGAACGTGACCAGCGCGAGCAGCAGGACGTTCCCGACGGCGTCGAAGTCGATGCCCTTGCCGGGGGTGAAGTCGGTGCTCTTCAGCATGTCCGCGATGGAGCCCTGGCCCCGCGCGCGCATCGAGTCGAGCACCTGCTCCTTGGAGGCCCCGGCCGGCATCCGCCGGCCGATGATCCCGGCGAACACCAGGTCGGTGGCCTTGCCGAGGATCTTCGGGCCGATCACGTTCAGGGTCACGCTGACGACCACGCACAGCAGCAGGGCGTAGATGGTGACCCGTTCGGGCTTGAACTGGGCGACGAGCCGTTTGCCCGACCCCTTGAAGTCCATCGAGCGCTGGTCGGGGCCGCCCCCGGCCATCATGCGTCCCATGGGCCCGGCCATCAGGCAGCCTCCGCTTCCGTGAGCTGGGAGAGGACGATCTCCCGGTAGGTCTCGTTGCCGGCCATCAGTTCGTGGTGCCGGCCGGAGCCGACCACCCGGCCCTCGTCGAGGACGATGATCCGGTCGGCCTCCCGGATGGTCGCCACGCGCTGGGCGACGATCACCACGGTGGCCTCGGCGGTCTCCTCGGCCAGCGCCGCGCGCAGCGCCGCGTCCGTGGCGTAGTCGAGCGCGGAGAAGGAGTCGTCGAAGAGGTAGATCTCCGGGCGCTGGACGAGTGTGCGCGCGATGGCGAGGCGCTGGCGCTGGCCGCCGGACACGTTCGTGCCGCCCTGCGCGATCGGCGCGTTCAGCCCGCCCTCCAGCCTGCTCACGAAGTCCTTGGCCTGCGCCACCTCCAGCGCGTGCCACAGTTCCTCGTCGGTGGCGTCCGGATTGCCGTAGCGCAGGTTGGTGGCCACGGTGCCGGCGAACAGGTACGGCTTCTGCGGCACCAGTCCGACGGTCTTCGCGAGCAGGCGCGGCTCGACCTCCTGGACGTCGGTGCCGTCCACCAGCACCTCACCCTCCGTGGCGTCGAACAGCCGCGGCACCAGCCCCAGCAGCGTCGACTTGCCGCTGCCGGTCGAGCCGATCACGGCGGTCGTCTCGCCGGGCCGGGCCACCAGGTCGATGCCCTTGAGCACCGGCTCCTCGGCACCCGGATAGCGGAAGCCCGCCGCGCGGATCTCCAGATGCCCGTGCCGGCGCAGCTCGGTGACCGGCGCGAGCGGCGGCACCACGCTCGACTCGGTGTCCAGCACCTCCTGGATGCGCTCGGCACACACCTCCGCGCGCGGCACCATCATGAACATGAAGGTGGCCATCATCACGGACATGACGATCTGCATCAGATAGGCGAGGAACGCGGTCAGGTCGCCGATGCGCATCCCGCCGCTGTCGATGCGGTGCGCGCCGAACCACACCACCGCGATGGACGACAGGTTCACCACCGTCATCACGATCGGGAACATCAGCGCGAGCATCCGGCCGGTGGCCAGCTGCATCTCGGTCAGCTCGCCGTTGGCCTTCCCGAACCGGCCCTGCTCGTACTCGTCCCGGACGAAGGCGCGGATCACCCGGTTGCCGGTGATCTGCTCGCGCAGTACCCGGTTCACCGTGTCCAGGCGGACCTGCATGCTGCGGAACAGCGGCCGCAGCCGGCGCACGATCAGCGTCACGCAGATGCCGAGCACCGGGACGACGGCGACGAGCACCCCGGACAGCGGCACGTCCAGGCCGAGGGCCAGCACGATGCCGCCGACGCACATGATGGGCGCCGACACCATCAGCGTGAACGACAGCAGGACCAGCATCTGGACCTGCTGGACGTCGTTCGTGGTCCGGGTGATGAGCGAGGGTGCCCCGAAGTGACCCACCTCACGCGAGGAGAAGGACTGCACCCGGTCGAAGACCGCGCCGCGCAGGTCCCGGCCGAGCGCGGAGGCGGTCCGGGCGCCGTAGTACACGGCGCCGATGTTGCACACGACCTGGACCAGCGAGATACCGATCATCACGGCACCGGCGGACACGATGTAACCCGTGTCACCGTTCACGACACCGTTGTCGATGATGCGCGCGTTCAGGTTGGGAAGGTAAAGGGTGGCGCACGTCTGCAGGAACTGCAGCAGCACCAGGAGGGCGATGGGTTTCCTGTAGGGCCTGAGATAGGTCCGCAGAAGTCGTATGAGCACGCTACGTCTCTCGGAGTCGGCGGTGGGGGCAGGTGTGCCCTTGGCCCCTATCGTCGAACACTCCACCGGTGTTACCTCAACCGATTAACCCAACAGCGGACATTCGTACGGCCTTACGGGTGCCGTCCGAATTCAACAGGTTTGCGGCACTATGTCCCTGATGTGTATCCGCTGCACCCTCTAGCTCTGGAACGCCCCCGGGTGGGTCTGCTCCCGCACCGCCGTGAACTGCTGCCGCACCGCCTGGCCCACGGGCAGCTCCTCGCCCGGTTCCAGCACCTGCGCCGACGGACCCTGCCAGGACGGCGGGGTGCGCGGGTCGAGCGTGCCCCGCGACACCCCGAGAGCCCAGGCGGCCTGCCGGGCCGCGCCGATCGCCGTGTAGTCGGCGGGCTGCGGTACGACGACCTGCGCCCCGAACAGCGAGGGCGCCGCGGCCTGTACGGCGGGCAGCTCGGCGGCCGGCCCCAGCAGGAAGATCCGCCGCACCTCCACGCCCCGCCCGCGCAGCACGTCCAGCGCGTCCCCGAGCCCGCACAGCATGCCCTCGAACGCGGCCCGCGCCAGATGCTCCGGCTTCATCGACTCCCGCCGCAGCCCCGCGATCGTGCCGGCCGTGTGCGGCAGGTTCGGCGTCCGCTCGCCCTCCAGATAGGGGAGCATGACCAGCCCGTGCGAGCCCGGCGTGGACTTCATCGCCAGCTCGGACAGACTCTCCAGGTCGGGCAGGCCGAGCAGTTCGGCGGTGCCGCGCAGGGTGCGCACGGCGTTCAGGGTGGTGACGACCGGCAGGTGCATGCCGGTGGCGTCGGCGAGCGACGTGATCATCCCGGACTGGTCGGTGAGCGGCTCCGGGTGCACGGCCATCACCGACCCGGACGCCCCGAGCGAGACGACCGCGTCGCCCAGCCCGATCCCGAGCCCGAACGCGGCGGCCATGGTCTCCCCGGTGCCGGCGGAGATCAGCAGCCCCTCCGGGGTCGTCCCGGCCGCCTCGGCCGGACCGATCACCTCGGGCAGCACCGCCTGGTGCCCGAGGGCCAGCTCGACCAGGTCGGGCCGGTAGCCGCCGGTGGCCGCGGACCAGTACCCGGTGCCCGAGGCGCCACCGCGATCCGTCGTACGGCGCACCGGCCGGCCGAGCAGCTGCCAGACGAGCCAGTCGTGGGCCTGGAGCAGCACCGCCGTGCGGTGCGCGTTCTCCGGCTCGTTCTTCGCCAGCCAGCGCAGCTTGGTCACCGGCTGCGCGGCCTGCGGCACACAGCCGACCGCCTGCGCCCAGGCCTCCCGGCCGCCCAGCGCGTCGATCAGGTCGGCCGCCGCGATCTGCGTCCGCTTGTCGCCGCCGGTCATCGCCGGGCGCACGGTGTTGCCCTGCGCGTCGAGCGGAACCAGCGCGTTCTGCTGCGAGGAGACGCCGATGGCCTGCACGCCCTCCAGCAGACCGCCCCCGGCGGCCTCGCCCAGGGACAGCAGCCAGGCCTGCGGGTCCACGTCACTCGGACGCGAGGCACCGTCCGGCGCCTCGACCGGGTGCGGCGCGTATCCCTGCCGTAGTACGGCACCGGTGTCCGTGTCGCAGACCACGATGCGAGTGAAATCGGACGAGCTGTCCAAGCCGGCGACTATCCCCATACGGAGAATTTTGCAGCATCGCGGCGCTTGCTTCCGCCGAGGGCGGTCAAGCGTCGCGGGGGTGGGTGTGGTGTGCCGGGTGCGCGTGCGTCGTGGTTGATCGCGCGGTTCCCCGCGCCCCTCGGGTGGGTCACCTTGCCCGGGGCCGGAAAGTACCCCTACGTGTTGCTGGTGCCCCAGTCGTCCTCCGGGGTGCCGTTCAGGTTGCGCAGGGAGCGCATCCGCTGGGCCACGGACTCGGGGACGCGGTCGCCGACCTTGTCGCTGACGGTGTGGAAGGCCTTGCCGGCGTAGACACGGCCCTGCTGGGCGGCGGTCTCGGCGGTGTTGCGCACCGCGGGGTTCTGCGCGATCCGGCGGGCGGACTTCTTCAGCTGCTCGTAGCGCTCGCGTCCCGCCCTGGTGCCGAGCACGTAACCGAGGGCCAGTCCGGCGACGAACGTGAGCCGGTAGCGCATGGCGGCCACCCTTCCCTTGCGTAGGTCTCTGGTGCGGCGTCGGGGCCTGGGGATACCGATTGGCGGAGCACCCCCCTGCTTGCGCTAATGTATGTGTCGCAGCGAGCGCCCGCCCCCTGGCGAATACCCAGGTAGGTGCGTTCGATGCAACGAGGCGATCCTCCGTAGCTCAATTGGCAGAGCAGCCGGCTGTTAACCGGCAGGTTACTGGTTCGAGTCCAGTCGGGGGAGCTTCGGTCCTCCGTAGCTCAATTGGCAGAGCAGCCGGCTGTTAACCGGCAGGTTACTGGTTCGAGTCCAGTCGGGGGAGCGCAGTGAAGAGGACCCCTTGGGGGTCCTTTTTCATGTTCCCGGGAACCACGGCGCGTACGCGGAAGTCTCAAGGTCAGGAAGCCGAGCGGAAGCCGACCATCCGAAGCAGGAGATCGTATGAGCGGCTATGCTGCGGCAGACGGCGCGCACACTTGTACGCGACACGCCGCTATGGGGCGGTAGCTCAGCCGGTTAGAGCAGCGGACTCATAATCCGTCGGCCGTGGGTTCGAGTCCCACCCGCCCCACCGTCACCGGTCGGCGCAGGAACGATTTCACCTGCGCCGACTGTGCACCGCCCCGTTGGCGAACGCGTGGAGCGACACGCCAGAGATCGCTGGCTCAGCCGAGGCTCAGCCGAAGTGCAGGCGATCAAGACACGAAGAAGCCCCGACCGGCGAGGTGCCGGCCGGGGCCAAGGGGCGACGATCAGACGCGGGCCTGGACGATGAGGGTGCCGATGTGGCCCGGTTTCGGGGCCTCCACCACCATCGCCTCCGCCGTGGCGAAGCCTGCCCGGAGCAGGAACCGTTCCCACACGGCGGGCTTGTAGCTGTAGCGGTAGGTGAACATGGCCTTCCCTGCGAAGCCGCCCTTGTACATGCCCTGCGGGCCGTAGGCGCCCGGGATGGCCGGCGGCTGGGAGAACACGAACACCCCGCCCGGCACCAGGTGCTCACGCACGAGGGGGAAGAGCCGGGACGGGTCGGTGAACCAGGCCGCCCCGAAGATGGAGTAGACGGCGTCGTACCGGCCGCAGTCGCGAGCGAGCCAGTCGAGGATCTCGCCCTGCTCGATCCGTACCCCGAGCGGCGCCCACCGCCCGCCGGCCAACTGGACCATGCGCGGCGAGAGGTCCACGCCAGCGGCCTTCACGCCCTGCTGCGAGAGGTGGGCGAGGGCGCGGCCGGTTCCGCAGCCGATCTCCAGCGCGAACTCGGGGCTGCCGAGGAGTTCGGGGCCGGGGCCGTGGCCTGCGTACTGGGTCCAGCAGAACGACGGCTCGGCGTCCTCCTTGAACGCCGACTCTGCGAAGGCGTCCCACAGTTCGGTCTCGGCTGCGATGTCGTGCGGTACGGGCACAGCTGGGTCCTCAGGTCGTTGGTGTGCGGGAGCCCCCGCCCTCCGGGGGAACGTGAGGGCGGGGGCGACTGTAGCCGGGGTCAGTGGCTGTCGGGGACCTTGTCGTCACACGGGGAGCACTCCGAGCCGTCGATGGCCCACAGTTCCTCGTCGATCGGCCAGCCCTGGCTCTTCAGGAAGTCGCCGGTGCGCAGGCACAGGCCGTCGCGGCGGCGCTCGATGAACGGGGCGTGGTGCTTGAAGCGGCCGCCGTTGTAGAGGCGGCAGATGCCCCACCAGACCGGGGTGTCGAGGATGAGCTGGTGGACGCCGATGTCGACGAGCTTGCCGACGCCGAGGTGCATGTCGGGGTTCTCGATGGAGCCCATGACGTACATGATCGCGTTGCCGAGGATCCGTTCGGCCATGTCGCGGACCATGGTGTGGTCGCGCAGGAGCAGGGCGATCTCGCGATCCCACAGGCTCATGCCGGAGTCGAACACGTTCACGGTGAGTTCGGTGATGTGCGGGGCGACCGCGTTGAGGAGTTCCTGCGGATCGCGGGTGCCGGTGGCGGTGGGGCGTTCTAACGCGACGGTCACTATTCCTCCTGGATGGAAGGCTGTTCGTTGGGCCTGCCGCCGGGACGGGGTGACCTGGCGGCAGGTGTGCGGTCCGCCCGTCTCTTGCCGTCCGGGCGGGCCGCGCTCGGCATCGGACCCTCTGCGACGCCGAGAGCCTGTGTGCCTACGTGCCGCGTCGGCGGGTGGGGTAGGTCTGCTGGGGTGTGGGCTGGCAGCGTTCCTCGTGGACGTGCGCCGTGGTCCCGGGGCCGGACGGCGAGAAGCGGTCGACGGCCACGTACCGCTCACCCTCGCGGATCGACTTGCCGCAGCGGACGCAGATCACCGGCGTGCCTCCCGAACGAGCCGCACCAGCCCGAGCCCGGTGGGGCATTGGGTGTGGTCGTCGACGCACTGCTCGCAGGTCTGGGTGTGCTGCATCAGCGTGTCCATGGCCTGCTGCTGTGCACACGGCTTGCAGGCGCGCGGGAACCACGCGGTGGGTTCACCGAGGCGTTTGAACGTGCGCGGGCCGAGATCCACGGCCGTGCCGGGGGTGAGGGCGACGCCGTCCCACACGCACGTCATGCCGCGAGTCTGCGCCTGGGAGAGGCTGTTGTACGGCGGGAGGATGACGGCGGCGAGCGGGTTTGGGGCTACAGACAGGCCGGCGCTGCCGCCTCTACTGTTGGTCACGTCAGCCTGCTTTCTCAGGTTGGCCGTGCCCGGGGCCGTTCACGCGGCCGCCGGGGTTTCTCGTATCCACCGACGCTAAGAGTGAGGTGTGCAGCACAGCCAGCAATGTGCACGGATGTACACGCGTCTTGTTTGCGCCCTTGACCTGCCAAGTCCCGCGCACGACGGTGGTGTACATCTCTGAACACGAAACGTGCAGGAGGCGGTCATGCCCCTACAGTTCATCGGGATCGACCCGAACACCGGCACAGGTGAAAGCCCCACGGTCTGGGTCGACGACAACAAGAACGAACTGGTCATCCAGGGATGGAAACCAGGCCCTGAACTCGAAGCAGAATGCGCCGCGTTCGAGGTCCCCGGCCACGCAGCAGGCATCCCCGAGCATGAGGCAGTTGTCCGAATCCCGGCCCGCATGGTGCCGATCCTGAGGAAGGCGTGCGATGCCGCAGAACGTGCCGAGCTTCGATGAGCTGCTGGACGGCGCGCAGAGCTCAGCCGTCCACCTCGAAATGCGAGACGCCTACGGAGTCGCCAGCGAGGCCGACGACTTCGCCCACTGGCAAAGCACCGGGCAGCGTGACACCGACCCCGCCTCGCCCTACTGGGGTCCGTGGGTAGCGCTCATCCGCCGCACCGTCGCCCGCGGCGTGACCGTGCGCCGTGCCCGCATTGTTTCCGAGCCCGTGAGCGACTACATCCGGTACGAACATGCGAGCACCGTCGTCAACCTGGAGGCCGGCGAACAGGTGCGGTGGCTGGCTCGCCGGCGCGCCTCAGATATCGCGCTCCCGGGCAATGACTTTTGGCTGATCGACGGCCGCCTGGTCCGGTGGAACCACTTCACCGGGAACGGAGCGTCGGCGGGTGGCGAGATCAGCGAGGACCCGGCCGCGGCGAAGCTGTGCGCCGACGCGTTCGAAGCGGTGTGGGCGCGCGCCGTCCCGCACGAGAACTACAAGATCAGCTAACGCGAAAGTGACCAGGCCAGCTCATGCCTCTCTCCCCGTCCTCCTCGGCCCAGGCCGCCCGTGAAGCCGTCGCGCAGCGCCTGAAAGAACTCCGTGCCGACGCCGGGATCACCGGGCCTGAGCTGGCCGCACGCTGCGACTGGTCCCACCCCAAGACGTACCGGATCGAGGGCGCCCGCACCCCGCCGTCCGCCGACGACATCCGCCGATGGTGCGAAGCCTGCGGCGTCGGGGACCAGGCGGACGACATCATCGCCCAGTCCCGCACCGCCGAGTCGATGTATGTGGACTGGCGGCGCAAAGTCCGCACCGGGCTGAAGCAGCTGCAGAACAGCTACGTGCCGCTATTCAAGGCGACGAAGCTGTTCCGGGTGTACTCGCCCACGATGGTGCCCGGCCTGCTGCAGACCGAGGGATACGCGCGCGGGCTGATGACCTCGATCACCCGCTTCCGGGATATCCCCGACGACGTCGCAGACGCGGTCGCCGCCCGGCTGGAGCGGTCCCGGATCATTCACGAGCCAGGTCACCGGTTCGCGATGGTCATCGAGGAGCCGGTGCTCCACTACCAGCTGGGCAATCCGGATGCGATGGCCGCGCAGCTCGGCTACCTGCTCACGGCGGGGGCGCTGCCACAGGTGTCGTTGGGCATCATTCCCAGCGCGGTCCAAGACCGGCCGATGTGGCCGCAGGAACTGTTCCACGTGTACGACGAGACACTCGTGTCCGTCGAGTTGCTCGCGGCCCGCGTGCAGGTGACACAGCCCTCCGAGATCACCCAGTACGTGAAGGCCTTCGAGCAGCTGCGCGGCATGGCCGTGTACGGGGCCGACGCCCGCACGCTCATCGTGAAGGCCCTCGACGCGCTCCGCTGACCCCGGGCATGACGAAACGCCCCCAACCACGGCCGCGGGGACCGTGACTGGGGGCGTTGGGGGGTTCAGCGTGCGAACAGGGCGATGGCGCCCGTGGCGGCGCCGGCCACACCGGTGAGTGCGGCAATGGCAGGCAGGGGCCAGCGGTTCTTCTTCAGGGCTTCGACGTCGGCGCGGAGGTCGGCGATGTCTCGTTCGGTGTCCTGCCGGAGCAGCATCAGGTCCTTCTCGTTGCGCTCCGACCGTTCGACGAGGACGGCCAACGAGCCCTTCACCTCGGCGAATCCGGTGGCGACCGTACCGCGGAGCCGTTCGAGCTCTACGGCCACCGAGGCCTCTGGTACGGTCACCCGTCGCTCCTCGGCAGCGCGGCCGCCGTCCCCGGCGTGCCGACGAACGCGGACAGGGCGCCCTTCACCACGGCCAGTGCGGCCGGTATCGCGGCGACGGCGGCGGCCCTCGCCGCCGGCAGGTCGACGACGGCCCCGGCGAGGAGCAGGCCGAGGAACGCCTCGAGGTAGGTGGCGACCGTGCGCTCGGCGATGTCGATGAGGAACTTCATGGGTCAGGAACCCTTCTTCTCCAGCGCGGTGACGCGCTTCTCCAGGTCGGTCAGCCGCTGTTCGGTGGTGCGCGGCGCGGGCGCGGGTGTGGGCGGCTTCGGCGCGGCCGGCGACCAGCTGGCCGCGTGCTTCAGCCGCTCGACCACCCGCTTGCGAATGTCCGGCATGGACACCCCGGGCCCGGCCGGGTCGACCTTGCCGGGCTGCCACTCCTTGTGCCCGATGACGGAGGTGTCGCCGGTCTTGCCCCAGCCGTGCGCCCGGCACAGCGCGGCCGCGGTACGGACGATCGCCTCGACCTGCACGGCCGGCCACGGGTCGCGGCCATCGCCGAGGTTCTCGCACTCGAAGCCGTAAAAGTGCGGGTTGCCGTCGACGGTCGCCTGGTTGTCGGCGGGCAGCGCCCGCTCGGCGACAACCGCGGCGAGTACGTCCGGGTCGCCGAGGCCGGCGTGGTTGGCGCGGCCGTAGCCGACGAGGTGGACGATGCCCTGCTTGTCGATGACGCCGTGGCAGAGCGGTCCGGGCAGGCTGGTGTAGCCGTCGCGACAGATCGCCACGGTGTTCGCGGTGCCCTTGGTGACGGTGTGGTGGATCATCACGCCGTTCACCGGCCCCCACGAGCCCTTGGCGTTGCGGTTGTGGTGCGGCCAGTCGCCGACCTCGACGATGCGGACGCCCTCGGCGCGCAGGGCCGCGAGGAACGCCGAGGCAGACAGGGGGGTGGCCATACGGCCTCCAGACATAAGGAAGGCCCCGGCCGGGCGGCGCGGGGCGTATGAACAGGGGAACGGGTCAGGCCGCCTGGTACTGGAAGGACCCATGGAGCGCATGCCCGGACGCCCACGTCCACGGCGACACCGAGTCGACAAGTCCGGCCGCAGTGACGGCGACGGCGTCGACGCGGCCCGAGTCCACGGAGATCCGGAACGTCGAGTTGGTGTTGGCCTGCACGCGGCCGATCAGCGTCGCCGCATCGGACATACGCAGCGAGCAGTACCCCAGCGTGTCTCCGGACGCGGCTGCCGAAGCGACGGGCAGGCCGAAGAGCCAGTTGTCCGCTGACGTGGGCGAGGCCCCGAAGTTCGTCGTCGTTCCGAACCCGATGTCGAAGGAGCAGACGACCAGGTTGCCGGTCTGACAGAAATCACAGGAGAGGGTCGCGTTCCCGAGGCTGGGTAGACGTAGACCCGTGGTCGTCGACCACGACGGCGTCCAGGTCTGCCAGGTCGGTGAGATCGACGCCAGACGATTGGCTGTAATCACCATCCCGGGCTGCCAAGGTTCGTATGGCACAGGGACCCCCTAGAGTGCGACTTGGGTCGGGTGGGCGAGCCACAGATCCGTGCCGGCCGACTGGGACTTGACGATGCCGTTGGCGCTGCGGGTCACGGTGAAGCGCTGCGGGTTGAGCACGGTGAAATCGTCGTAGGCCGCGGTGACCGGCAGCGTGTTCGTGTTCGTTGCCGAGAGGATCGACCGGACCCCGACCGATCCGGCAGCCGTCAGCGCGGTGTCCGTAGCCGTCGCCTGCCACAGCGTGGGATCAGGATCGGACGCCCTCCAGGCGCGCGCCTGCAGCGTCGACCCCTGTACCTGGAACCGCACCCGGAACAGGGTGCTCGCGGCGTGCGTACCCGGAATGGGCACCGACACAAGGTCGGTCTGTGCGCCGGCGACCCGCTTCTGAAGCACCAGGGTGAGCGTCTGGTCCGTGTTGAACGCCAGCCGCGCGTAGTAGTTGTTGTTCGCGTCCAGCCAGCGCGCGACCAGGCCCACATAGTGCGGGCCGCCCGCCGCGAGCACGCTGGTCGACGCGCTCACCACCACGTCCACATCAGCCGACGGTGCGGGCAGCACGCTGTATCTGGAGATGTTGATGCTGGTCTGCGAGTGCAGGCCCGCACTGCCGTTGACGCTGTAGTCGCTGCCGGTGCCGCCGGACGTCGACCACGTGCCGCCTGTGCTGGCCGTGCCCCAGCCGCTGCTGACCGTGCGTGTGAACGCGTCGCTCACCGCGGGGCCGATCGCGTTGACGGTCACCGCTTCACCGCCGACCAGAGCAGCGAAGGCGGTTTCCCACCTCCACACCGGTCCGTTCGTCACCTGGACGATCAGGGCGGTGTCGTTCGCAGTGGCGGCTGCGGCCAGCTTGGAGCCGTCGGTGTCGACCATGCCGAGCACAGGGTCGTCGGTCACGCCGACGCTCCACGGGCTGGCCGGGGTGCAGTTGAGCTGCAGGTCCCAGTCGTTGGGGTGCCCCAGGACTTCGCTGTAGCCCTGCACGATCAGGTCGATCGGGCCGGGCGGCAGCCAGGCGGGCGGGTTGGCGATCTGAACGCGGTCACCGCAGTCCAGCGCTGTGACCGCGTCGACGAGGGACGGGGCGGCGGCCAGGTCGAGGTTGACGACCGGGTAGCGTGCCTCGTCCACGGTGCCCAGGTGCAGCCGCCATGCGGCGTGCTGCGCGGGCTGGTCGTCGGTGTATAGGTTGAGGGTGACCGACTCGTCGTAGACGCCGACCCCGTTCGGCGGGGCCTGCGTCGACATGGCGCCCACGTCGAGGGTGGCTCGGGCGGAGGCGCCGCTGTCCCGGGTGACGGTGATGTCGTTGCGGACCGTCTGGTCGTCGTCGACGGGCTCCAGCGGCGGCGCCACATGGCCGGGCGTTGTGTAGTCCAGCAGCAGGGCCGGCGTCTGGTTGTACAGGGAGGCGCGGTCGCGGTAGACGAGCCCGAGCGTCTCGCGCCGCTCGTAGAAGATGCCGCCGTCCACGTCGGCCGCTTCCTCGAGCAGGGAGAGCAGCGTTTCCGGCCGCTGCGGCCCCATGCGTTCCTGCCCGTTCACCGAGCCGTACACGGTGACCGGGATGCTCTCTTCGGAGGCCAGTCGGTTCATGCGGGTGCCGGCGGTCTCCCCCCTGAACCCGTCGTCGGCGCTCTCGTAGACCGTGACGCCAGCGGAGGGGGCGGTGGTGCCTCCGATGTCGAAGGCGGCCAGATGGCCGATGGTCATGCCCTGGAATTCGGGTCCCCAGCTCCCCTTGATGCCGGTGAGGGTGCCGGGGGTGCCGAGGTAGGTGGTGCGTGAGTTGTACCAGGTGTTCGCGACGACGTCCCGCCAGGCCACGTTGAGGTAGGCGTTGGACCCGCTGACTGCCGAGTAGAACTGCAGCCGGTTCCACACCCCCGTGAAGGCACTGATGGCGTCGGCGCTGTTGAAGAGGAAGAACGCCACCACGTTGCCGTCGCCGTCCAGGCCCTGCACCCGGATCCCGGCGGTCGAGACGCGGCACACGACCTGGGCCACCCCGCCGCTGCCCGGGGTGAGATTCACGGTCAGCATGGTCTGCTCGACCGTTGGCAGGGACTGCAGTTTGTACACCATCTCGACGTGCCAGCCGCCGGCCTGCGCGCCGGGAACCCGGCCGTCCAGCGAGGCGCTCTGGCCGAGCGAGGGCAGAGGGTTGGAGCCGGCCGGGTAGTCGCTCCCACCGAACGCGATTCCGGACACCCTGAGCGGCTGGCCACCGCTGACCGCGGACGACGCCCGGGTGGCCGACGAGCCGTCCTCCATCGGCCAGTACGCCAGGGGGCGGGCGGACGGGATCCTGCGCCGCAGCGTGGAGTCGAGGGGCTTGGCGCCCTGCCCGTACCGGCGCAGCACCCCGGCGGCCTCGACGCTCACCCGGACGTCCTTGCCGGAGACGTCCCACCGGGGCGGCCAGGAGGAGACCTCGCCGACGAACCGAGTGCGCCGGTTGGAGATCACCGCTGAGCCTTGGAGCGTCCACGTCAGACCTGCACTGTCGGTAAAGCTGGTCGTGCCCGGCGTCCGTGCGGTGAAGTCCGGGCTGGCCACGACAGTGCCGTTGATTCCGGCGCGGACCTCGGCCTTGTACACCCGCCCGGCGACCGGGTAGCGCTGCGGGATCACGGTGAGGTCGGCGGGGGCCACCCGCAGCGGCGCTGTGCTGGCGAAGGTGGCGGTGGTGCCCGCCAGGGTCACCGGGGCGCCGAACTGCGTCCAGGGGCCGGCCATGGTGGGCGCCCAGTAGAAGGTTGCGGTGCGTCCTCCTGCGCCGTTGTCGATGTCCAGCGTGGCCCGCAGCGCGGCTCGCTCGGGCAGTGCGGGCAGGTTCTGGCTGAAGATGCCGCCGGTGAAGCCGTCGGTGCTGTGGTGCAGGGTGAGTGTGCCGTTCTGCAGGCGCAGCATGTACGCCTTCTGGTTGCCGGCCGGTTCCCACTTGCCGATCAGGACCTGGGGGTTGTTCTGGTTCCAGTTGGTCTCGCCGTCCCAGCGCAGGTCCAGGTCGCCGGTGATGTCGAGCGCCGCAACATCAGGGGTGCCGGCGTAGTTGGCCGGGTTGCCGTCCAGCTCGAGGTACGACGTCGGCCCGGGCACGGATACCCGCAGCAGGGTGTTGCGGCCGATGAGTCCGTACAGGTCGCTGCGGGGGTTGCGCGGCGAGTACCGGCCGACGACGCCGGGGGCGACCCTGGAGGCGCTGTTGTTGAAGGTGAGCGTGCACTTGCCGGGGTCGGTGCGGGCGCTTTCGTCCGCCCGGCCCCGGGAGATGCTGATCTTCTCGGCGGTGTACACGTCCGCCGTGACGTTGGACCAGGCGCCGTTGATGAGCAGCTCGATCCGCACGTCCAGCGGAGTCTGGGGGAACGCCACGGTCCTGCCTCCCTACTGCCCGAAGGCGACTTGTACGTTGCCGCGCCCCTGGACGCGGGTGATCTTCCGCATGAGCTTGTGGAAGTCGTCCTCACCACGGCCCGTCTCGAACCGCACCAGCACGGTTACTCCGCCGCTCTGGGCACCCATCTGCGGTGCCATGCCGGTCAGCGGGCGCGGACGGGGGGCGGACAGCTCGGGCCGGACCAGCTGGCGCATGGCGGCATCCAGCTGAGGCGCGGTCTGCTGCATGCCCTTGACCACGCCCGGCGGGATGAACCGGCCCACCTCGTCGGCCATCAGCGTCGAGGGCGAGTGGATACCCAGCGCCTTCTTGATGGCTTCGGACATGCCTTCGGCGATCTTCAGCATCTGCTTCTCGATCGCCTTCTGTTCCTTCTGCAGGCCCTTGACGATGCCCTGAGCGGCATTGATCCCCGCCCCGTACATGGCCTCGCCCGCAGCGGACCCGGCCTGGCCGGCGGCCGAGACGAGCTGGCCCTGGGTGGCGTTGATCTGCTTGATGGTGCCCTTGTCCGCCGTGGCCAGCGCGGTCGCGGCCGCCGAGCCCCCCTCGACACCCGCCTGCGCGATCTGCGCGATCAGGTCGCCTCGGACGCCCTTCTTCCGCAACTGGGCGAGGTTCGCGGCGAACTGCTTGGCCTGGGCGAGTTTGGTCTGAAGGCTGGTCAGGATGGTGTCGCCGGTGACCGGGCCTCCGCTGGTGTTCTGGGTGATGTTGGCCGCGTCCAGCACGCCCTTCTTGACGTCGGCGGCCAGCTTGTCCCGGGACTTGATCAGGTCGGCGAGGTGTTTGTTGGCGCTCTTCAGCTTCGCCGCGACGGCACTCTCGTGGTTGGCCAGCTTCATCAACTGGCTGGTCCCGGAGTTGATGGTGGCCAGGGCCTTGGCCTTCTTCTTGCCCGGTGCCATGGCGTCACGGACGATGTCCGCGAGCTTGGTGGCAGCGGCCTTCACCTGCTTGGTCGAGCCGGTCAGACCCACGATCAGGCCGCGGGCGATCCAACGGCCCTGCGCAGTCGTCACCTTGGACGGGCTGGCGATCCCGAGCGCTTTCGCGATCGGGCCAGGGATCGCCGACTTGGCCCAGCCGATCAGCTTGGACTTGATCCATCCGCCCATGCTGCTGATACCGCGCCACAGTCCCTGGACGACAGCCACGCCCTTGGACACCAGCAGGTTGTTCAGGGACGCGACGGCTTTGCCGATCCTGCCCGGCAGGCCGGCCATCCACTTGACCAGGTCCCAGGCCTTCTGGATGGCCCACAGGTGCATCTTGATGAAGTAGCCGAGGACCAGGCCGGGCAGTGCCCCCAGTCGCTTCACTCCGCTGAGGATGAAGCCGGCCGCGGCCTGGATCTTCTTCCAGACCCAGTCCCACACCATGAGCGTGTACTTCTTGACCAGGTCCCACTTGGCGATGATCAGAATGACCAGGCCGACGACGATCGCGATGACCCAGCCGACCGGGCCCATGGCGATCAGCCACTGAGCGGCCATGACCGCAGCCCAGGCCACAGCGCGCGCGGCCATGAGCAGGAACTGGGCGCCGGAGACGACCGCGGCCCGGATGACCGCGAGGACCCAGGTGCCGATGGAGACGAGCGCGGAGCCGGTCCAGGCGGCCGCGGTCGTCAGCGCGGAAGCCACCGCCCCGGCGGCGATACGCAGGTAGGCCATGAGACCGATGCCCATCATCCGCATCCAGTTACCGATGACGGTCCAGGCCGAGGCGGAGATGATGGCGTTGGCGCCAGCCACCACGGCTGAGATGGTCGAGTAGGTCACCATCGCCGCGCGGACGACCAGGACCGTGCCCGCCAGACCCATCAGCGTGTACACCAGCGGTTGGAACACGCCCTGGTT
The DNA here is from genome assembly GCF_053595235.1 of Streptomyces sp. NPDC002520. Lineage (NCBI taxonomy): Bacteria > Bacillati > Actinomycetota > Actinomycetes > Kitasatosporales > Streptomycetaceae > Streptomyces > Streptomyces sp. NPDC002520. The sequence goes on from NZ_JBSFXG010000002.1 coordinate 325,447, forward strand.
CTCCGTGGCGAACTGGATGAACGTCCCGGAGACCTCGGCCAGCTTCGTCACGGCCTTGCGCTTGAAGGACTCAAGCGCCGAGGCCGGGGTATCGCCGACCGTCTTCGCCATCTTGTCGGCGGCGCCGCCGACCTTCCCCAGTGCGTCGACGGCCGAGGACGGGTCCAGTGAGTAGAGCGCGGCCCCTAGGTCCTCGGCCTGGGTTCCGAACAGCTGGACGGCGGCCTGGGATTGCGCGACCGGGTCCTTGATGCCGCGCAGCCGGTCGAGGGTGATGTCGAGGGCCGAGGCGGCCGAGGAGCCGCCCTTGCCAATCCGTGTGGCCATGTCGTCGGCGCTCAGGCCGATGGCCTTGAAGCCCTGCGCCGTGGTGGTGCTGCCGTCGACGGCCCGGATGCTGAATTCCTTGATGCTGTCCGCGACCAGGTCGGCGTCGCGCGCGCCGCCCTTGAGGCCTTGGGAGAGCAGCCCCATGGCGGTCTTGCCGTCGAGGCCGAATTTTCTCCATTGGGTCCCGTATTCGTTGACGGTGTCCAACAGGTCGTCGGCCTTGTTGGCGCCGGTCTGAAAGCCGCGGGTCAGGATGTCGAACGCCTCGTCGGCATTCTTCGCCAGACCGGTCTTCAGCATCTGGCCGACGGCCGCTGTCGTGGGCCCGACCTCCTGGTCGAAGGTGTCTGCCAGGGCAAGTGCCTTGGTGGTGATCCCCTCGAGCCCGCCCTCGACCTGGGAGACATCGCCGATGTTCTGGTAGACGCCACGGATCGCGTCGTCAACGGTCTGGATCGAATCGCCCCACGCGTTGGCGTAGACGCTGGCGGAGACCTTGGACAGCTCGGCCGCTTTCTCGGGACCGATGCCGAGCTGCGCGGCCAACTTGCTGCTGGCGGCCGACATGTCGAGGCTGGCCGCGACACCGACGCCGAGCGCGCCCGCAACGCCTGCGCCGATGCCGGCGGCCGCGGTGTCGAACCGTTCCCGGACCCGTGACAGGGTCTCGCCGGTCCGATCCCGAGCGACCAGGTTAAACACGAGCGACGTGTCGCTCACGCCGAACACCCCCTTCACCAGGGGGCGTCAGCCCCTTTTCAGTTCTTCACTGGCCTTGCGCTGGGCTTCCTCGTATGCGTCGAGCCAGTCGAGGAGCGCGTCGGTTTCCTCGACGGTGCACGCGTCCCAGTCCCGTGGCCGCATGCCGAGCAGGTGGGCGGCGTCGCCGATCCGGCTCAGTCGGCGACGGGCAGCTGGGCTTTTCCCTCGTCCTCGGGGTCCTCGTAGGCCTCGGCGATCTCGGCGTCGAGCTTGGCGAGGACGGCGGCACGCTCGTCGCCGGACGCGGACTCGGCGACGGCCTCCCGCATCTCGGCCAGCTCGCCCTTGCTGTACTCCAGCTTCAGCTCGTCCCACGCGAAATCGACGTCGTCGAACTTGACCGTGGGGTGCTCGCGCTTGAGGTAGGTGTACAGCAGGGCCCGGCGGCACAGGGACGATCCCTGGATGACGTCCTTGGTGAACTCGGACCAGTTGCGGCTGGTGATCCGCTCGATGTTCTCCCGCTCGGCGGACATGACCTTGCGCGGGTTGTACTTCCAGCGCTTCGGCTCGTCGCTGCCCTCGGGGCTGTAGACCAGGTACATCGCTCTCCCTATCGGGCCCGGTCGGCGATGCGCCGGGCCATGTTCTCCATCGCCGCCTCGACAGCGGCCTTATAGACGCCCTCGCGCCCCTGAAAGCTGCGGTCGAACCAGTCGACCTTGCCGCGCTGCTGCACCCAGACCTCGCGGTTGCCCCAGACCGGGTGACGCCAGCCGCTGGCGCTGTTCGTCCGCTTGGGCGCGTTGGGGAACCCGCGGACGTTCTTGGTCTTGAAGGCCTTCACGCGAGCGCCGGACCAGCGGCCGCCCAGCTTCACCTCGGGCCGAATCTTCCGCGCGATCGACGCCCGCAGAGCCGGGGCGGTCCGCAGACCCGCCGAGGACATCGACATGATCTGCGACTTCGCCTCGGCCGCTCCGGGCTTGAGGGCCTCGCGCATGTCCCGCGCCAGCTCCTTGCGGAGCTGCTTGCCGTCCTCCTCGGCCCGGATCGCGCGCACCAGGGCGTCCAGGCCCTCGACGGTCTCGACGCCCAGATTGAACGGCGGGCCTCCGCCGGCCATCAGCTGGTCGCGCGCGTCACGGCGCCGGAGGTGGGGAAGGACAGGCCGACCGTGGCCTCGTCGCCGACGCTGCCCTCGATCGGGTTCCATCCCTTGATCAGGATGTTGCCGGTGTACTTGGGGTTCGTGGCGCTGGCCGCCGCCACGTCGGGGCGGACCTCGAACGGCACCACGGTCCCCAGCAGCGGCCACATGGTCGCGTCGAGCTGGGAGGCGGCGAAGTCCTGGAGGAACTCGACAGCCAGCTCGCCGGACTTCAGGCCGCCGAGGACTTCCTTCCAGCCCGCGCTGGCGTAGTTGGTGACGTCCTTGTCCTCGACCTCGACCGACAACTCGGCCTTCTTGGTGAAGGTGTTCAGGGTCTGGCCGTTGATCGACAGGAACTGAGCGAGAAGAACCATCTTGGGCATGACGGCGGCCCCCTTTCAGGGCATGACGACGGGCCCGGAACGGGCCGGACTGGGTGTAGCGGCTACTGGATGCCGAGCGTGGCGACGAACAGGAACGATGGCGTTGTGCCGGAGATCGTCCAGGCAACGCGCCACCAGGGGTCAGTGATCGCCGTCCCGGCGGTGCGCAGGATCTGGCCCCCCACTGTGGTCGCGGCAGTGAACGTGAGCCGAGTCGTGGGCGCCGAGAACGTGTTGTCGACGCTGGATTCGACGCGGGCGGTCAGGCTCGGCGTGGTGCCGGCCACGGACAGCACGTGCAGGGCGGCGTGCAGACGCTTGCCCGCGAGGACGGCGCCGAGGTTGAGGCTGGTCCCGGTGCCCGTCGTGGTGCGGGCAGTGCCGGGCGGGTGGGCGAACTGGCCGCGGACCAGAGGCCAACTGCTCTTGGCGGTGCCAGACCACGGGGCGATCTCGCCGACGGCATCGAACAGCTTGTAGTCCGAGCGCAGCGCGTTCGTGAAATACGCCAGGTCTCCGACGTTCGCGGCGTTGTTGGCGCTGACCGACCAGGGGCCGACGCCGCCGATGGTGGCCCAGGATCCGTCGTCGACCTCCGTGGGGTCGCCGGCCTCCCACTGGCCCTCCGCAGAGATCTCCGCCGAGGCGATGCCGCCGAGGACCTCCTTCCACCCGTTCGAGGCGTAGTTTGTGGCGTCCTTGTCCTCGACCTCGCTGCTCAGTTCGACCTTGTTCGAGTTGCCGGTCAGGTCGACGCCGACCGCGAAGGCGCGCACGTTGGTGAGAATCGTCTTGCCCACGTCACTCCTCCCCCTCGGCGGTTGCCTTGCGACGGCCGCGGCGCGGCTCGGCCGGCGCCTGGTCGGCCTCGTCCTCAGCGTTCTGCGGGACTTCCTCGGCGATACCGGAGGCCACGAGGTGGCTGGCCTCGGCGGTGGGCAGGTCGGCGGTCTTGCCCTTGGCGGGCCACGGTTCGCCGTTGCGCGCGGCGCCTTCGGGCATGTCGACCAACATGCGGATTCTCATGATCAGGTGTTCCCGTCTCCGATGACCTTGATCATCAGCTCGGCGCCGACATAGGTGGCGTCGGCGTGCTCGTACCAGCGGTAGCCCTGGATCCGCATGACGTGCAGATCGTGGGCCAGACCACCCAGCGCGTACTGGCCGGGCGCCCCGCGTGCTACCTCGATCGCGGCCTTCAGCGACCCCGGACCGGAGCCGGACAGCATGCCGTCGAGGAGCCGCTGGGCCGAGCGGTCATCCGCGCGGGAGACCAGCACCCGGCAGGTGAACGTCAGCTCGTCCAAGCCGCGGGCCATGGCCCGGTCGAATTCCTGCTCGTACTCGGCGACGAAGAAGTGCGGCGCGACCACGGCATCCGGGACGTAGCCCGTACAGGTCAGCTTGGCGATGCCGTCCGGCATGACGACCGCCCGGGCCGCGCTGGCGAGGGCGTCGCGAATGGCGGAAATCTGCATGGTGTCCCCTATCCGAAGCCCGGCAGGATGTACGGCTCGATCAGCGCCCACACGTCCGGGTCCCGGCGGGACAGGTTCCGCAAGCCCCACTCGGCCGAGCCGATGATGCCCTCGGGGGAGTCCTTGCGCTTGTACAGCCGGGTGGCCTGGATGAGACAGGCCTGGGCGATGTCGTGCGGGACGTCCGGCCAGCCGAAGTGTGCGGTGACCCGGATGCGGGTGAACGAGGTGCCCCAGATGCTGTTGGGCCGCAGCAGCCCAGTGATCGGGTTGCCGTCGGCCAGAGCGTTGTCGGGCGTCGCCTCGTAGCCGGTGACGGTCGTGTACGTGCCGCCCGCGGTCGACGCGGACTCCACCGTCATCCCGGTGATGCTGCCGATGTCGTCGACCAGGAGCACGTTCCCGTCTTCCTCGCGGACGATCCGCTGGTACAGCCGGTAGGTGCGCGCCGTGGCGACATCGTCCAGCCAGAACCGGCGCCCGGTCGCCCGGTCGATGCCGCGCGACGCGGCCGTGAGCGCCTTGTCCAGCAGAGCGTCCCGAGTCGTGTCGGCGACCTCGATGCCCAACTGCGCCTTGAGTTCGTCACGGGTGGCGTACTCGGTGGCCATATCAGGCGGTCTCCGTGCTCCGTGCCCTGCGGCCCTTGGGCGGCGTCGACCGGGACGACGGCTTGGCGGACTCGGACTTGCCGGAGGCAGGCGGCTGGACGCCGTGCAGCCGCAGCTGTTCGTCGACCTGGGCAACGCGGTCGGTGAGACCGGACTGGACCAGGCCCTCACGCTCACGCAGCAGCGCGGCGACCATCGGGTCTTCGCTCATGGCGGACTCCAGAGAGTTGGGCGGACCACGAGGGCCCGCCCCGGTGTGGGGCGGGCCCTGCATGGCGAGGGATCAGACGCCGGTGAAGGCCGGCGCGACCAGACCGGTACCGGTGACCTTCTGGGCCTGCGAGTACCGCGAATGCGTGTACGCGGCGTACCCGTACACGACCAGCAGGACACCGAGGCTGGCGACCGCGGGCTGCTCGGCCCGGATGAACATCGGCGCCGACGGGTCCTCCCACAGGTGGCACTCGTTGCGGTCGGCGACGTAGATCTCGTCCTGGTTGGTGCCAGCGCCGAGGTTCGTCACCACGTTGTTGTCGACGATCACCGGAGTGCCGTTCGGCAGAACACCGCGCACCCCGGACCCGTAGGTGTTGGCGAGGTTGTTGCCGCCCATCTGCGCGGCGATGCCCGGCTGCGAGATCAGCGGCCACGTCGAGGACAGGCCGTTCTGCAGCCAGTACCAGCGCCGCGAGTGCATCACGACGATGTTCTCGCCGGAGGCCATGTCGAGCATCGCGGACTCGACGCCGGACAGGCCCGCGATGACCTGCGGGTACGCCTCCACCACCTTCGGAGCACCCGAGGTGTACGTGATGGTCGTCGCCGAGGCGGCCAGACCGGTCGTCGCCTGGTTGAGCAGCGTGTTGTCCAGCGTGGTCGCGTAGCGGCGGAACAGGTCGTCCAGGACGATCGGCTCCACGCCCGAGCCGCGCTCGATCGCCTGCCGGGACAGGGTCTGCTGACCCGCGATCGTCTGGACCGGGATCGTGAGCAGCGTGTCGTCGATGTCCTGGTTGGCGACGGCCGTGTTCTCCGAAGCCTGGATCGCGGTGCTGGTCGGCGTGGTGATGCGGGACAGGTTGACCGTCATGCCCTGCGCGGGCAGGTCGTGGTGACGGCAGGCGTCCGCGAACGGGCGCCGGGCGGCCGCTGCCGGGGCGTACAGGTCGGTGAGGTACTGCGGCACCACCAGACCGGAGAACGCGCCCGTACCGGCCGCACGCTGCAGTTGGTCGCCGCGAAGCGTCCGCTCCTCGGCCATGTGCCGGGCCAGCCGGTCACGGGCCTCGTAGTCGCCCAGGAACGCCGCGGCGACATCCCGCTCGAAGTGCTGGCCGCGCCGGTCCTGGTCGGCCCGGTACGTGCGCTCCTCGGCGCCCACACGGGCAACCTGGTCGTAGGCCGGCGCTCGGGTTGCGGCCGGGGTGTTACGGGCCTGCAGCGCGGCGATCTCCGCCTCGCGGGCCTCCTCGGCGAGCAGCTCATCGAGGGCGGTCTGCCGACGGGTGACCTCGGCGTCAGCCGTGTCACGCCGCTCGACCTGGGCGCGCACGGCGTCCTCGGTCAGGTTCTCGTCGGAGCGGAGCGCGACCAGCGCGTCCTGCTCCTGCTGTCGGGTGGTGATCGCCGTGTCCAGCGCGGTGCGCGCCTGGGCGATCAGCTCGGCGAGAGTCATCTCGTCGGTCCTCTCTTCTCATGGATTCCAGGCGCCCCGTGTCCAGGTCAGACGGCCACCCGAGGCCTTGGCGCCGGGTGGGCTCGTGCGCGTGAAGCGCAGGGCAGAACTCCCGCCGGGCGGCGGGAAACTCAAGGGGTCAGCGGGCGATGGCGAGTTCCAGGAGCGCGCGGGCCCGGCTGTTCACTGCGGCTGCGGGCTGGCGCATGCTCGCCCCGGTGTACGGGTTGGCGCCGTAGCCGACGATCGCGACGTCGCCGCGGTGGATGTCGTACCGGTTGATGCGGTACTCGGTGTAGTCCGGGGACCACTGGCCGGACTCGATGCGGAACGCGAACGACATCTCGTCGATCAGCCCCGCCCGCAGCTTCGGCGCGATGTACGCGACATCGTGGTCTGCAGGGTCCAGGGCGGGCGCGTGGACGGACAGCCCCGCGTCGTCCTCGGTGAGGACCAGCGTGCCGGTCGTCGTCCGTGCCAGGCGCCGCAGCTGGTCATGCCCGAGCACAAGCGGCACGTCCAGGTCACCGCGCGCCAGGGAGTCCGTACCGGCGCCCTGCGACACGATCTCCGTGTACGGGCCGAACATGTCCCACATCTCGTAGCCCTGCTCGTACACCGAGGCGTGCCCGCGGAACTCCAGCGTGCCGCCGTCGACGGAATCGCGGACCTGGACGCCGGACAGGGCGCCCCGCACGACGGCCCTGGAGCCGGTCTGCTCGCCGCTGCGGCGCTGCGAGGGCCGGTCGGCGCGCTGGCGCACGTGCTGGGCTCGTTCCGCCGCCGCGGCGGCGAGCGTGGAAACGGTCATGACGTTGCTCCCGTCGGGGCGGTCGGAGGTGGCGTGGGCACGGAGCGCGAACCGAAGAGCCGGTCGAACTCGGCCAGCTGGTTCTCGGTGAACGGCGGCCGGTCCTCGAGGGCCCGCGCCTCGGACGGGGCGAGCGTCCTTGAATTGATCTGGCTGGCGATCGTCCGCGCGCGGGCCTCCGGGTCCATCCGCAGCAGCGCATCGGCGTTGAACTTGACGTAGCGCGGCCCGGACACGAGCTTGCGACTGAACGCGTCCTCACGGCGGCCCACGGCCGGCCCCAGATGCATGATGAGGAACTGCAGGTTGCGCTGGGTGATGCTGGCGTAGGTGATGCTGCTGCCCGACACAGCCGCGTCGATCATGTCGCCGGGCACACCGAAGAACCGGGCGATGTCCCCGAGCCCGTACTGGCGGGCCTCGATGAACTGGGTTTGCTGCGCCACAGCCTGGATGGGCTTGTACTCCCAGTCGGCGCCGTGCACGAACACGTCACCGTTGGAGACTGCCGCGCGGAACGACTCCTTCGCCTCCCGCGCGTTCTTCTTGTCGAGCAGCTTGTTGGTGTTCTTCAGCGTGCCCGAGGGGACGACGCCGGCCGCGAACCAGTCCCGGGCGAACTGCTGCGCGTTCAGGGACTCTTCGATCGTCCACGCCGCATACGCCACCGGGGACAGACCCAACGGCAGCCCGGCCACGGTGTACTGCTTCTCGTGCCAGACGTCCCACGGGTCGTACTCGGCTCCACAGATCTTGTACTTCGTGATCTGCGAGCCGTTGGCGCGGACCGTGACGTCCCCCAGGTTCACCAGGTCGATGCGCCCAGGCAGGCCCCGCCCGTCCGGTCCGATCACGCCCGAGCGTTCGGTGATCAGCCCAAAGCAGTTCCCCGCCCGGTCCAGGTCGAATTGGGTGGAGTACATCCACTCCTTGATGCCGACCTGCTGCCCGCCCGGAGTGACCAGGACGGGAGGCTTCGACACCTCCACCTGCAGGCCCTGCACCATGCGGTAGACGTCGATCGGCATCATCGACACCAGGTCCGCACGCAGCCGCAGTGCTCCCCAGACTGCGGAGTGCCGCAGTGCGGTGTCGTTGGTGACGTGCACGCCGCTGCCGCCGAGGCGGCCCTCACGGGACAGGTTCAGCAGATCCTCGGCGGTGATGATGTTCGCGTCCCGCTTGAAGACGCGCCGCACCTTCGACCAGGTGCCCATACGTGCCCTCCCTACAGGAACGAATCGCTCACGTCGTAGTCCTCTTCGACCTGCGGGCCCCGGATGAGCAGCGCCCAGCGGGCGAAGACGGCCGCGCACAGTGGGCTGATGTCCACCTGGCTGGACGTGCGGTCCAACTGCCAGGCGTCCCCGTTACGGCGCGTCCTTGCCCCGTTTACCGCGGCGGTGAGCGGCACCTGGTCGGTGTGCCGGAGCGTGCCCTGGTTCATGGCGTCGGCCAACTGCCCGCACGCCTCCGTGACGTCCCCAGTGCGCATCACCGCCAGGTCGCCGCGCACCGGATGCTCCTTGTCGGCGGGCACGTCGATCCCGGCCGCGATCAGGTCGTCGATGAGCGACCCGGCCGGCGTCCCGGACGAGGCGATGGCCACCGCCACCGGCTTCCACAAGTCGCGCAGCCGGACCATGGCGGGCACCACCCAGTCCGTACCCGGGCGGCGCGCGACGACCTCGAGGTGCACGCGTCCGTCCGGCAGCTTGGACGCGGCCGCGATCGACGCGGACGAGCGGTCCTGCGAGACGTCGATGGCGAACGCCACGCTGGACGCAACCGGCCGGCTCTTCGCGTCAACGAGGCCAGGCCACTTCAGCTTGGGCACGTTCGGATCGGTGGGCGGCGTCGGCTTCCTGGTGCGGTTCAGGTAGGCCCGGTCGAACTCGGCCGGGTCCATCTTCTCCAGCTCGGCCCGGATCACGTCCTCAGTGACCGTGTGCCCGAGCGCGGGCAGCGTCGCGTACCAGGTCGCCGGGTCGTCCCGCGGCATGTCCTCCGGGGCGAACCACTCGAAGTACGCCGCCCGCGGCCGGACCGCCGACGGGTCCTCGGCCAGCGCAGCCCACAAGGCCTCGATCAGCTTCCGGCCGATCTCCCGCTTCTTGTTCAGCCACGCCGACTTCGTCGTACCGCCGGCAGACGCCCACCACAGTTGCGCCATCTTCCGGGTGAGCATGGCCGGGCTGAACGCCTGCTCCAGCCGGTCATCCTCGTGTGCGAACGCCTCGTCGATGAACCCCATGTCGAGCGGCGGGCCGTGGCCGGCCTTCTCCGTGTTCGCGGTGATGCCCATCTTGGAACGTGTGCGGCCCCACAGGATGGCCTCGTTGCCGTTCGACTTCCGGATGCGCGCCATCTTGGCCAGGTCCGAGCCTGAGATCTTCTCCCAGAACTCGTCCTCCCACCGCTGCCGGGCCATGCCCCGGGTCTGCGCCGCGTACACGATGTTCTGCCGCGGGTAGGCCAGCGCCCGGTGGACCTGGGCGCCCAGGCACAACTCCGTCTTGCCCTGCTGCCGGGAAACCGACAACCCCACCTCGCGGTGCGCGAACAGTCCGGTGTCCGGGTCCAGTTCGAGGGCGACGTCGGTCACGTACTTCTGCCAGGGCATGGGTGGCGCGTCGAGTTTGGCCATGACCTTCCACAGCTTCGGACCCAGCGACGGCCGGTCCGGATGCCGAGGCGTGCCCCACAGCGGCGGGCACTCCAGCCCGTATCGCTCCTTGAGGTCCTCGGCGAACTCAGTCGGGGGACGCCAGGTCTCCGAGGTCGTCGTCATCGTCTGCGGCCCGCCCCTCCAGCAGCTGGGCGAGCGTCTGCCGGAGCTCGCGGTTCAACTGGGGCAGTTGGCGGCCGTCCTCCCCTCCGCCGGCGTCGATCTCGCGGGCGAGGGTGTACGCCATCTCGGACAGGGACGGCTCTACGCCGACCAGGTCGCCGAGCTGCTCGACGTCGTCCCGGACGGCCTTCTCGACGGGGCCCACAGCCGCCCCCTTCCAAGATCGTTCCGACGGAATCGGGCCGGGGGGGAGAAAAATGAAAGCTGGGCGCGGGGTTGAGAAGACGATCTTTCCTAAAAAATCTTGGGAGATCCCGAGCTGACCGCGATCAATGCGCCTTCGACCTGCATGTTTGTGGTCCCGCGAACCAGTCGACCGAGGTCGTCAGCTGCACCACCTCGGCGAGCGAGCGAGCGCCCTTCTCGCTGTTGCACTTCCTCAGGCAGACGGGGCAACCGGCCACGCCGTGGATGGGTGCGAGGTTGTCGGGGTCGAGGCGAGCGCCGCCCTTGCTGACGGGGTGGACGTGGTCGGTGGTGTCGGATGCGCCGTGGCCACACACGATGCACACGTCGGACGCGGCAAGGATGCGGGCGCGAAGCTGGCGATAGGCGTAGCTCGTGAGCTCGCCGCGATCGGTAGCCACGTCACCTCGCCGTCGGTCATTTGGTACCCGATGACGGCTGATACCCGTGTGCTGCATCAGGCCCGTCGATACGATCCCACCACCATCAAGATGGGGGGACTGCCATGGTGGCGTTCAACGTGCGACCGGACATCGACGCAGCGGCCGAGAAGTTGTCCAGTGCCTTCGGTGCGAAGCGCGAGATACAGCGACTGCCCGAAGTGCTGTGGGAGGGCGAGACGGTGGAGATGCTCGCCACCGGCGTGTACGGGAAGGGGAACGGCTTGCTGGCGATGACGAACCAGCGGCTGGTCTTCTATCTCAACGGGCTGATGTCCCAGAGGGTGGAGGACTTCCCCTACGGCAAGATCAGTTCGGTGCAGTGGACCGGCGGCATGCTGATGGGGACGCTGACGGTGTTCACGTCGGGCAACAAGGCCGAGATCAAGCAGGTGCCGAAGGACCAGGGGAAGGCTCTCGCTGATCTGCTGCGGCAGCGGATCTCCGGTGTCGCTCCGAGCGCCGCGGCCCAGGCCGCGCCCCCTGCTGCGCCGGCCGGTGACATCGCTTCGCGGCTGGCGACCCTGGACCAGCTGCGCGCTGCTGGTGCGATCACAGACGAGGAGTACCGGGACCGCCGGACAAAGATCCTGGACAGCCTCTAGGCGAGCGCGACGAAGCCTCGACCTGGTTTCCGGGTCGGGGCTTCGCCGTTGCGTCTGTGGTGCCCTTTGTCGTCAGGACGCGCAGAAGCTTGCCTTGAGTGCGGCGTTGATGGCCTTGGCCTCGGCGTCGGTGACCTCGTGGTCGCTGGTGGAGAAGCGGGCCTTGGCGGTCATGTCGGCGTTGCCGCCGCCGTTGATGGTCGAGCACTGGTTGCGCGAGTTGTCGATGGCCTTGTCCTCGTCCGCGACGAGCGCGGGGTTGATGGCCTTGAGGACTTCGAGGAGCGCGGTGCGCTCGGCGCCGGTGGGCTCGGCCGGGATGCCGGCTGCCTTCTCTGCGTCGCTGTTGTCCACGGACTTCGATGCCTTCGGTGCGCTGGCCTTCGGTGCGCTGGCCTTGGTGGGCTCGGTCTTGGCGCCGCTGTCGTCGCTGCTGCTGCAGCCGACGAGGGTGATGGCGAGCGTGGCGGTGATGGCCGCGATGGTGGTGCGGATGCGCATGGTCCCCCCATGGATCGATGGTGCTGAGCAGCCATCATGCAACATGTGAGGTTCCAGTGAAGAATTAGTGATCATGCTGTGACGCGACGAAGCCCCGGCCGACCGAGCCGGGGCTTCGTCGTGGTTCTCCGGGGGCCACAACCACCTCGATGGGTGGAGGGATCCAGTTCCCTGGTTCCGGCCTTGTCCCGGCAGTCTGTGGTGCCGGTTGAGGGCACAGTTGTTCACCGAGATCGTTACACGCTGCCTGAGCTGCGGTCAAGCGGCCTTGCGTGTAGCGCGCTTGGCGGCGAGGGCGTAGACGTCCTGGACGGCGTACCAGGGCTGGCGGGCGGTGCCGCCAGAGCGCTGGAGCTGGCCGCGGTGGACGAGCAGGCGGACGCCGCCAAGGGTGATGCCGAGTTCCTGTGCGACCTGGTGGGCGGTGACGTGGCCGGGGCGGATGTTCTGCGACTCCATGACCCCATGATGCAGGGTCGTTCAGTGGCCGCAGTGGGGCTTGGTCCACCAGCCGCAGGTGGCGCAGTACTCGTAGCCGAGGGCGGCGGCGAGGCGTCGGATCATCGCGCGGTCACCTCCTCTGCGGTACTCGGGTCGGTGGTGTGCTCGATCTCGGGGAAGATCGTCAACCCCTCCCCTGGCCCCTTCCGTACTTCTCGCACGCGTGTGGTCTCACGTGCGTAAACGTCCTGAGAGGGGGGTTCAGGGGGCGGTGGGGGAGTGGCGGACGAATCGGACATGCGTCGGGCGGACCGCCAGAGCGCGACCGTTCCGGCCGTCACGACCGTGAGGACGCCGGCCGCCTCGTCCACGGCGAACGCGCCCGCCACCGCGGCCCCGCCGAGGACGACCAGGACGCACGCCCCGGCCGCCCGGGACCGCTCCTCCGGCTCCTCTGTGCGCGCGGCCATCACAGCGCCCCGTAGACGGTGTCACCGAGCCAGCTGACGCCCAGCGCCAGGGGTGCCGCCGCGAATCCGGCCACGCCCGCGCTCGTGCCGAGGCAGACACCGCACCAGGCGCCGCGCTTGATGTCGGAGCCGTACCGGCTCTTCTTCACCGCGGCAAGGAGCGCGACGGTGAGGATCAGGACGACGGCACCGCCGGCCTGGGTGAGGGGCACGTAGGTGACGCCGCGGGCGTGCTGGCCCATGTGTCCGCCGACGCCCCAGACCAGGGCGACGTCGCCGAGCCAGTTGGAGATCCAGCGGGTAGCGCGGCCGAACCAGCCGATCAGGCCGCCGACGCCGAGGACGGTGAGGGCTCCGTAGCACCAGGCGATGAGGAACGGGGCGAGCGTGGCGGCGTGGCGGGCGGGGTCTTTGCGGAGGGCTTTGAGGCCGGGCCACCAGTGGACGAGGTGGTGGATGAGGAGGCAGATGCCGACGGTGACACCGCCGTAGGTCACGTACTGCACGAGCGGTCCTATCGGAGGACGGCCACGGCGAGCGCGGCGAGGGTGAGGATGAAGGCGGCGGTCCCGGTGATGCGGGGCACGTCGTGGAGCGCGATGGCGCACAGCCCGACGAGGGCGAGCAGCGAGGCGGCGGCGAAGGAGACCGTGAGCCACCTCATGGCGCCACCTCCGGGTGCGTCTCCAGGACGCTGTCGGCGATGGCGCGGATCGCGGCGCGCGCCACGGCGACGTTGTGCGCCGGGGTGTCCGGTACGGGGCGCATGGCGCGGAGGACGGCGAGAGCTTGGCGCAGGGGAGCGTCGAGCCGGAGCACGAGCACGTCGTCGTCCTGCGGCGCGGGCGGCGCACTGGTGGCGCGGATGGCGTCCATGTCGCGGCGCACGGTGTCTTTACTGACGCCGAGCTGTGCGGCGATGGCGCGCGCCGACAGATCGGGGTCGTGCGCCAGGAGCTGCGCCACCTCGGCGCGGCGCGCGTCCATGGTGGGGGTCGGCTGACTCATCGTGCGCCACCCCCGGCGAGGATCCCGGTGAGCTGGTCGGCGAGAGCGCGCAGCTCGTCGGCGTACCGGTCGAGGGCGGCCGCGAGCTCGTACAGGCCGGCGGGGTCGAGGGTGCGGGCGATGACGCTGACGGACACGCCGGGCGTGCGGCTGCTCAGCTCCGGGACGTCGATCTCCGTGAACGGGGACTGGACGAGGCAGGCGTCGGTGATGTGGTGGCCCCGGAAGGCGAGGGTGACGTCGGGGCCGCTGTGGTGGATGTCGGCGCGCAGGTCGTCGGGCCGGTGGTTCGGGTGCCCCTGGCACCAGTCGGGTTCGATGACGGTGACGTCGCCGTGGTCGCTGGTGGGCAGGGTGATGGTGCGGGGCTCGATGCTCACAGGTCACCGCCCTGCTCGGCGGGGAGGGTGACGGCCTCGGACCAGGTCTTGCCCGCGTCGAGGGCGGCCTGGGCCTGGTCGACGGTGACGTATCCGGCGACGGGGTGCTTGGCGAGGCGCCCGCGCAGGTACTGGGCGTTCCAGGCCGGGCCCATGTCGGGGCCGAGGTCGGTGTCCCCGAGGGCGCTGCGCAGGGCGAGCCGGGCGTACACGACGCGGTCGTTCAGCAGGCGGTCGTGGGCCTCGGTGCCGCCGAAGGTTGCCGGGTGGGGAAGATCGATCGCTTCCAGCACGGCCGCCAGCAGGTCGCGCACGGGCTCGGGAAGGTCGAGGTTGGTCACCGGGCCACCGCCTCGGCGCGGACACGGCGCAGGGCTTCGTTCATGTCCGAGTCAGAGGCGCCGGGGCGGACCGGGACGGTGTAGGCGCCGGCCGGGGCCAGCTCGCGGTTGGTGAACCGCCAGTGGCCGGTGTCGGTGGGGACCTCGCTGGTGTTCTTCTTCCACCGGTAGTGCTCGGTCACGGTGCGGCGGGCGATGGTGGCGAGCCACCCGTACATCTGGGCGTCAGTGGTGGCCCTGCACTTGTGGAGGTCGAGCCAGGCGCGGAAGAAGGTGTCGGCGGTGAGGTCCTCGGCGAGGTCGAGTGCGCCGAGGCGGACCTCGCGGGCGACGAGGCGCGCGATGCGGGGCTGGTGACGGGCGTAGATGGCGGCGAACCGCTCGTTGAGCTGCTCCGCCGGGGTGGGGGTGACCTGCGCACCAGTGGGCGCGCTAAGGTTCCGCTGGGTCATGACGAGCCTCTATCTCGTTCGTGATCAAGTGGTGGTCCCGGCGGCCGGTAGGGTCGGCTTTGCCGGGGCTGCCCGCTTTACGGGCCTATTCGTTTGTGGTCGGGGCGCGACCCGGGAGTAGGGTTCCCGTGCCGTGCTGGATGATCGCTTTCCGTACTGCGCTGGCGTCGATACCGAGAACCTCGGCGACTGCCTTCCTGGATCCCAGTTCGCGTACTCCGTCTTCGAGCGCTATTGCTCGCCTCTGAGCACTCTCCGAGATCTGGCCGAGCAGTCGCTCTCGTTCACGGTCTTCGGCTTCAACACGTGCGCGCCAATGTGTTGTTGGCACATCCTCACCGTAGCGTGACCCTAGAGTCACGCACAAGCGGTTCACGCCGTTTCCTTCGTGTCGGACTCCGTCAGTGCGAACCAGTCCATCGCCGTCGCGTAGGTGTAGCTACACCAGGGGCACGTCAGCCGGGTCTCACCCGGCAGCCGGCTGATGACCGCACCGCAGGCAGACCCGTCGGCCGTCACCTTGACGCACGTCCCCAACCGCTGCGCCTTCGGCTTCGGATCACCCACGATCGACAGCGCGGCCCCCTCCATCCCCCGTACCTCCCGCGCCAGATCACCGGCCGCCGGATACTCGACCGCGATCCAGTCCAGGTTCATGCCCAGCCACCGAGCCGCAGCCAGCACCCGCCGCTCGACCGTCCCGGCGAAGACCGGCTCCCCCCAGCCCCGGAAGCGTTGCGCGTCCGCCCGCCAGCCCTCCAGCACGAGGGCAATGCCGCCGTACCGGAGGTCGAGAACCATCTCGTTGACGGGCAGTCCGGGCTCCGCACGGCCGCCCGCGACACGCTCGCCACCGCCGTGGACGGCGGGGACGAGGAAGCCCTCCAGCGCGGCGTACCACTTCGGCATTCGGTCCAGGCGGGCAGCGAGCAGGGTGGTGTCCCTCTCGCACAGATACCGGCCGCCGGTCTCCTCGCCGCACAGCTCGCAGGAGGTCACTGTGCGGCCCTCTCGCGTGCGGCCGCGAGCTTTGCCTCGGCGGCGCGCGCGGCCTTACGGTCCCGGCGGTCGTCGAGCAGGCCGAAGCCGATCTGGACCAGGAACATCAGGTACACGCCGATGGCGATACCGATGGCGAGCAGTTGGATTTCGTGGTCGCTCATGCTGCAAGTCCTTCCAGCGCGAGGTCGTAGTTGCGCAGGGCCTGGCCCGTCGCGTGGATGTCCATAAGGTCCGAGACGTCGCCGGCGGTGCTGCCTGGCGGGATGGGAACGCGGTTGTAGCGGCACCAGGCACGCTGTTTCGTGCTCGGCTGTCTGCTCCGGTACTGGGCTGCGCGGTCCAGGTACGACGGGTGCACCAGGCGCCGGGCCTGGTCCTCCGTCCAGCGCATCGTCTCCGTGAGCGGGGCTTCCAGGTCCGGGCTCGGAGGGCGGACGCCTGCGCCGGAGTCCCAGCGACGCACGCGGTAGACGCCCGGCTTGCTGCCGCGGATGAGGAACAGGAACATCCGCGGGGTGAGCGGCACGAACCACACGCCTGTGTCGGTCTGGAGCCAGCGGACGGGGGACTCGTGGAAGAGGTTGACGTCCTCCCACTCGACGCTGCCGATCGGTGCGTGGAGGTCTTCCTCGTCGGCCGCCTCCCGCAGGGACTGGCCTTCCTTGGCCTTGGACAGCTTCTTGCCCGTGAGGTCGACGATGGAGGCGAGCTTGTGCCGGGTGGACGCGCCCATGACGTCCAACAGCAGGGCGTCCTGCTTTCCCTCCCACAGTCGGAGTGCCCGGCCGGCCATCTGGCAGTACAGACCGGCCGACTTGGTGGGGCGGGCTATGACCGCGCACGACGTCCACGGAGCGTCGAAACCCTCGGTCAAAACCATGCAATTCGTCAGTACCTGGACGTCACCGGCCTCGTACCACTTGAGTGCGGTCTGCCGGGCTTCCTTCGGCATGTCGCCCCAGATCGTGGTGGCGGAGATCCCCACGTCGTTGAGGGCGTCGGCCATGGACTGCGCGGTCGCGACCGTCGGGGTGAAGACGACGCCGGCCCGGTCGGAGGCGAACTCCTTGTAGGCGTTGGCCACCACGTCGGCGGCGCCGGAGTCGTCCAGGGCTTGACCCAGCTGGCCGTCCTGGAGGTCGCCGTGCCTGGTTTTGACCTTGTCGAGATTGAGGCCATCGACGACGACGCGCTTGCCGCGGACGTCGACGAGGTAGCCGTCGCGGATCATGTCGAGGATGTCGAGGGTGAACACGACGTCTTCCCAGACTTCGGCGAGTCCGCCTTCCTGCCGGGTCATGGTCGCGGTGAACCCGGCGACCGGGATACCGCGCCAGGCACCGAAGTGCTCCAGGACATCGAGGTAGGTGCGGGCGGCGGCGTGGTGGCATTCGTCGACGATGATCAGGCCGATGTCGCGGATGGCGTTGCGGCGCCGTTCGACCGCGAGGGTCTGAATGCTGGCCACGACCACGTCGACGTCGCGGTGGTCGTTGTGCTGGGCCTTGACGATGCCGACGCGGAGGTCGGGGCGGACGGCGCGAACCTTGTCGGCGGCCTGGGTAAGTAGTTCTTCGCGGTGGGCGATGACCAGGGCGCGGTGGCCGTCGAGTTGGGCGAGCATCTGGCTGATCAGGTTGGCGAACACGACGGTCTTCCCAGCACCGGTGGGAAGGACGACCGCGAGCCGGTTACCCGGACCGGCAGCCCAGCCGGAGGTGAGCGCCTGGATGGCCTTGGTCTGGTAGGGGCGGGGCTTGAATTCAGGCATGGGTCACCTCGGCTCGGAGCGAAGGGGAATGGGTTACGCAGTGCGTAACCGGCGCGTAACCGCCTGCGTAACCGGATTTCGTGGGGCTGACCTGCTGTTCTTTCTTCTCTTCTTCTTGAGTTACGTAGTTACTTAGAAAGCACATGCACACACGCACGCTCGCCCGCGCCTGCGGGCGCGCGCCTGCAGGGAGGTGTGTGTCCGCGTCGATTGCGTAACTGGCGCCCCAGAAGTTGCGGCGAGGCTCTGACCTGCTGCTAAGTCGCTGCGAGGCGGTTACGCCACCTGAGTAACTGGGCTGCGTAACCGTTGGGTTGTGGGTCACGCGGCCTCCTGCAAGGACTCGGTGAGGAGGGCGTCAGGGGTGAAGACGAAGCAGCGGACCGCCCGCCCGTCGATCTTCACGTTGACCCGGTAGACGGTGCGGCCCTTGTCGGTCGCGGACATCAGGTAATCGGAACTGATCCAGCCGCCGAGGACGGCGTCGAGGGAGTACCCGGCGTCAGCGAGGATGCCCCGGAGCCGCTCGGGGAGGACCGCCACGAACGTGCCCTCCTTGCGTACCTGAGTGGCGCCGAGCCAGCCGCGTACGGGCGGGCGGTCGTCCATGCGCCCTGGGTACAGTTCGAAGGAGTGTCCGGCTAGGTATTCGCGGACGACGTCCATGGCCATCTCGGGCTGGTTGTCCGTGGAGCTGCCGACGGTGAACATCTCGGCCCACGTCTCTGCCGGAAGCGGCTCGTACGGAAGGATGCCCGTCTCGCACGCCATCGCCTCCGCGAGCGCCAAGACGGCCACCATGGGGGCGCGGCGGCCCGTCATGGCGCTGTCGCCCCGGAACAGCACGGCGAGTTCCTTGTGGCGCGTCCTGAGCCGTTCCCGGCCACCCTCACGCGCCAGGCCCTTCCGGATCAGTTCGGCGAACCGGGGACCGGCGTGACCGTAGTTGGCGAACACCGCGTCGTGAACCTCGCGAGCCGTGTCGCCGTCGTCACCGAACGGGGCCTCTGTGGTGCACAGGGCACGGGCCGCCGCGCCCTGGTTCCGCGTGTACGAAAGGATGCTGCGCTCCCCGGAGGACAGCAGGATCGTCTGCCACGGGAGGGCGCCCGCGTATCCGCCGGACCGGTCCTTCCCCTTCTCCATCGGCAGCTGGTACAGCAGGTAGTCGATGATGCCCTCGTCGGAGACGGCCATCGTCTCGTCGAGGAACGTGGGCAGGCCGCGGACCATGTTGAGGCGCTTCTCGATGGCGAAGACGGTGCCGCGCCAGTTGGAGATGGCGGACGCGTTCTCGCTGGGGTTGGCCCAGACGCTGCACCCGCACTGCAGGGCTGTCGTCTTGCCCTTTGTGGACCGCGAGGACACGTCGACGGTGAATGAGTCCAGTCCCAGCGGGCGGAGCAGCGGTGCGGCCAGCGCGGCGGCGAGCACGATCCTGGGGACGCGGTGCGGCTCCAGGAGAGCAACAGCCTGCCGCCACTCCTCGAAGGTGCCAGCCGTACCGAACGCCTGGGAGGGCAGCCGCTGTTCGTCGTAGCGGACCTCCAGCTTGATCCCGGAGTCGGGGGAGGAGACGAACGTGCCGTCGGGCTGCCAGCCCAGGTTGCGGGCCAGCTGCTCGCGCGGGATGGCCTTGGGGTTGGCGGCCTCGAACTCGGCGAGCCAGCGTTCCAGGATGCGCGCATCGCCCTCGATGGCGGGCAGGCCGGCCGAGCCGAGCGTCTTCACCAACTCGCGACCTCGCTTGGCGATGTCTCGGGCGACGACCCTGGAGATGGTGCGCCCACGGTCGGTCCACGACAGCTGGACGCTCTGCTCGCCGTCCGGATCTTCGTAGGAGGCCGTGACGACGAGCGGGGCGTAGGTGAAGCGGGCCCACGGTGGATCGTCCTTGCCTGTGGTGTGGTCCACGCCGCGTCCGGTGATGCGATAGCCGCGGGGGACAGTGCAGCCGCGCAGGCCGAAGGTGGTTGTGAGGTCGAAGCCGACCTGCTGGCGGCTGTCTTCCTCGATGTCCGGTTGCCGGGCGGTCGTGCCGTCGGCCGGTGCGTCGGTCGGCGGCGGCACGGATCGCAGGTGTGTGCGCGGGTCGGTGATATCCACCAGCTCGTCGAGGGTGTGCCCGGCGGCAAGGTGGTCGACGATGTCGGCCTTGGGCCGGTCGACGGCGGCACGCACGATGCGGACCTCACGGACCCGCCCCTTGAGGGCGGCCGCAACCTGGCGGGCATGCTTGATGCCCGGCTCGTCGTTGTCGGCGAAGACGGTGACCTTGGCCGCGCCGTCGAAGTACGCGGCCATGCTGGGCCGCCAGTCCCCGACGCTGCCGGCGGTGGTCGCGGTCAGGCCGAGCTTCTCCAGCGCCTGGACGCACTTCTCGCCCTCGCCCCACCAGAGTTCCTCGCCATTCTTCACGGCGGCGATCACCTGCGGGAGGCGCCACGGGACCCGGGTGACGTCCTTGATGCTCCAGACGGTGTTGCCGTTGACGATGCGGTACTGCTTGAAGCTCTTGGACTTGCCGTCCTTGCCGGGTTCGACGCGGTCCTTGCGGTACTGCTCGTTGCCGTCCGCGTCTTCGTAGATGTAGGTGGCGACGACCTGCGGGCGATCGGGCCGCTCCAGGGGCTTGTCGAACAGGTCGGCCTTGGTCAGCCCCAGGCCGGCGATGATGTCGTCCTTGCCTTCTTCGCCGCAGACGTGGCAGTGAAGGACGACGCCGAGGTTGCCCTGCCGGATGGACATGGACGGCTTGTCGTCGGGGTGGGCGGGATTTCCGCACTGGGCCTCGAAGCCGCCGCCGGAGCGGCGGTAGGTGAGGCCGTTGGCGTCGCACGCCTTGAGTACGAGCTCTACGGCGACACCAGGGAAGTTGGTCACGAACATGTCCCTCGTGGTGGGTCTGGTGGTGGTCCGTGAGTGCCGGGGGCAGGCGGGGGGATGCGCCTGCCCCCGGCGGGTCCTCAGCCGGTGCTGTCGTCGAGCGCGGGGCCGCGGCGGGCCTGGCGGACGGTGATGACCTGGTCTCGCAGCGCCTCCATGGCGTCGGCGGCGGCGCGCAGCTGGGCGGTGACGGTGGCGACCTCGTCCAGGCCGCAGTCGGACGCCATGCCGGAGTCGACGTAGACCAGGGGGGCGCCGTCGTCGAGGCCGACGAATCCTATGGAGACGGGCCAGCCGGTCTGGGTGGCCTCCATCTCGTGGTTCGAGTGGGTGTCGTGGCCGGGGGCGGTGTCGGTGCACAGGCCCGGCCAGACCGGGCAGGCGCTGGTGCGGAGCGCGTTCAGACGGGTGATCGTGCCGGTGGCGATGGCGTCGGCCAGCTCGGGCGTGTACTGGTCAGGGATGGCCTTCTGCATGGCCACGCGGACGGCGTCCGGGGTGGCGGCGAGGATGGCGTCCAGGTCGACGCCGGTGCACTGTTCGCTCGGGTCCGGCATCGCCATTGATGCCTCGGGGATTACGCTGGTCATTGAGACGTCTCTTTCCGGCGGCGGCGCTGATGGGGTGGGCTAGACCCCGGGTGCCGCCGTCTTGCTGGTTAGCGCTGGTTGGACTGGGTCGTTCTCAGGCGGCGTCGGACGTGCAAGGTCCGGCGCCGTCGCCGTTCTCGGGGGTGATCTCAAGGACGCGGAGAAGGTCCTCGGTGATCACGCGGTACGCCTTGCCGGCGCGGAGCACCTTGCAGGGGAACTCGTTGGCGCGTACCAGGGCGTATGCCGTGGTGCGGCCGATCCCGAAGGCCCGTGCTGCGGTCTCCACGTCGACGGCTGCGGGGAGCGCGAGCAGGTCGCTCCGGGTGAGCGGGCCTCTCGCGATTGCCGTTGTCATGATTCGTGACACTCCTTGCGGAAGTTGCTTCCTGAGGAAGTGATCCGAGTCTGGACTTCTCTTTCGAGCCATGTCAAGCGCTGTTGTCTTGTGCGAGCACAGATCCCGTGGGACTGTTGCTGAATCCTGACAGTCCCTGTCGGGCCGTCCGGTCGCGTTCGCACTGTTCAGGCGGGTTCGATTGGTCCGAGCACAGATGCCGTGGGAGTCTCGCCGTCATGACACAAGAACCTGAGCCCGACTGGTCCGCGCGCCTTGCCCTGTCCGTAGCGCGGGAGGTCCGCCGGCACCGACAGGCGAAGGGGTGGAGCGCGCAACAGCTCTCCGACCGTTGCGCGGAGATCGGGATGCCGATCCAGAGGTCGGTGCTGGCTAACCTGGAGAGCGGTCGGCGGACAACCGTCACGATCGCCGAGATTTCCGTCCTGGCGGCCGCCCTTGAGGTCCCTCCCCTGTCTCTTGTGTATCCAGCCGGGTACGAGAAGGTGGTTGAGGGGCTACCTGGACGTCACGGAGATGCCTACGACTGGGCGTTCTGGTTCTCGGGGGAAGAGCTTTTGCCAGGCGAAGAGAACGAAGAAGCAGAAGGTCGACTTCTGGCGTTCCCAATGAATCGCGCCAGGTCGATTCAGCATGCTGTCATGAGGCACCTTGATGCCAATGAGAGGTATATACGGCGTATGGAGAAATCGCTAGCAGAGGTGCACGAATTCAATCACTACTTTGACCTGTATAAGCGAGCCCTGGATGAAGCCGAAAAGATCATTTCGGTACGAGAAGGGCTGATTAAATCGATCGCGGAATCGGATGACCCGAAGGTGATGCAGGCAGCTTCGGAGCGTCGACGCATCCTCGAAAAAGAGGCGCAAGAGGCCCTGCGTCGGGCGCGCTCCCTGGAGGCTAAGCTCGATGAACGCAAGGACGATGAGCGAGAGATTGAGCTATATCGACTGGAGGTCGAGGCGGCTAAGGTGAATGTTCGTAAAGCCTTGGATGATCTGAAGTCGGATGGTTGGCTAGAGCCAGAGATTCCGGATTATCTGGTGGATCTTTTTGATTCATCGAGTGGCATCTGACGGCGAGTAGATTTAGAACTCTCGGGAAGGGGGCATAATCTATGCCTGCATCTCGCCGCGCTGGCGGCATCAGTAAGCGGTGTGAGTGCCGCGGCCCGGACGGCAAACGCCTCGGCGCCAAGTGCCCGCAGCTGCCGAAGCGATCGCACGGCAAGCACCGCGTCAGCCAGGAACTCCCCGAGGACGCCGACGGGAACCGCCGCCGTTTTCAGCGCACCGGCTACACCGACGGCAAGGAAGCGCAGAAGGACCTCGACCGCATCCGCGCGATCCTCGACCTCGCCGGTGACGACGAGGACGGCCTGCGTCGCGTTGGCGACCTCCTCGCCGAGCTGCAGGCCACACGCGGGCCGATACCGGAGCCGACGGAGGTGTCCCGCAAGCTGGGCGTCGGCGTCCCCCTCGACGGCAAGATGACGGTCGGCGAGTGGCTCGACACGTGGGTGGCCTCCAAGAAGACCAGGCCGACCACCACGGACGGCTACGCCTCCCACATCCGCGTCCACCTGAAGCCCGGGCTCGGCCATCACCGGCTCGACAAGCTGACCGTCGCCCACGTCCAGGAGTTCTTCGACGCCATCGACGACCACAACGAAGTCGTCGCAGCGGAGAACCAGGCGCGCCGCGAGCAGGAAGCGCGCTGCAAGTGGGGGAAGAACTCGCGGCCGCCGGCCGCCGAGTCCGCGCGCCTGGCGGTGGAACGGGAGAAACTCGCGGCGATGCCGCCCTACAGACTCATCACAGGCCCGGCGACCAAGCAGCGGATCCGCGCGACCCTGCGGACCGCGCTGAACGCGTCGATCCGCCGTCAGCTGATCACCTTCAACCCGGCCCAGTGGGTGGAGCTCGACTCCGGCAAGCGGCCCAAGGCGGTGCTGTGGACCGACCAGCACGTGGCGCACTGGCGGAAGACGGGGGAGAAACCGTCAGCGGTCATGGTGTGGACACCGACGCAGATCGGAGCGTTCCTCGACGAGGCCGAGGACGACCGGCTGTACGCGTTCTTCCACCTGGTTGCCTTCCGTGGCCTGCGCCGCGGCGAGGCCGTCGGCCAGGACTGGCGGAACGTCGACCTCGAGGGGCATGCGATCACGATCGCCAAGAACATCGTCGTCCGCCAGTGGACCCCGGAAGAGAGCGCGCCGAAGACCGACGGCAGTGCCGGCACGATCGCGCTCGACAGTCTCAACGTGGTGGTGCTCCGGGCGCACCGCGAGCGGCAGCTGGTCGAGTGTGAGGCCTGGAACAGGCATGCGGCCGAGGAGCGCGCGAAGGGCAAGAAGACGGTGGACTGGACGGACACGGGCAAGGTGTTCGTCGACGTCGACGGGACGTGGCTGCACCCGGAGAAGGTGTCGGACGCGTTCCGTCGGATCTGCCGGCGCGCGGATCTGCCGCCGGTCAACCTGCGGGACTTGAGGCACTGCGCGGCGACGCTGATTCACGCGGGCGGCGGTGACCTCCATGCGATCAAGGAGACGCTGCGCCACTCGACCATCAAGCTCGCGTCGGACACGTACACCAGCCTCTTGCAGGAGGTCGACCTGGAGATCGCGGAGCGTGCTGCGTCCATCGTGCCGAGGGCCCGGAAGTCACCGGAGACGATATGACTGATCAACTCGACATGCTGCCCATCGCCATGCACGGCTTCCACATCGCGCGGCAGCGGTACCTCAGTCAACTTGACGACGGCCAGCCAGAGGAGGTGCTCGTCATCTCTGCCATGGAGGTCATCTACTGGTCCTGCACGCTGGACGAGCAGTTGGAGCGCCGTGACGCCTGGTATCGGGACTCACAGGAGTACGGGCGATCCATTCTGAAAGGGACCCGGTACGCCCGGAACCGTGCGACGCACCAGTTGCCGATGCTCCTGGAGAGTCGTGACGGATTCCAGGCGCCGCTGAGGGCGCCGCTGCGCGCCGAGGAGATTGTTTGGCTGCCACTCGGTCAGCTGCCGCAGCCGGACCGACCGCCCGGCCGGGGCCAGGCGGAGAACTATGAGCTGCATCTCGCAGGCAAGCCGGTGCGGAATACGCTCGATGCGATCGCGGCCTGGTTCGCGGCCGAGCAGAACAGGCCCGGCTCGCCGATCGAGGTTGGTTCATGGGGTTCATGACCGACGGCTCGCGGTACCCTGGACGTGCATCGAGAGGGCTCCTGACCTGCGGGTCGGGAGCCTTTTCTGCTCAGCCATTGCTCAACCGAACGTCTCGGAACGGGCCGACACGGGACGGCATAAGCCGTCACGACGAAGGGTGGGCACCAGTGCCCACCCTTGCCGCGACCAGTACTTTCCGGTGAGGCCCGATAGCGGGTGACACAACTCGGAACAGGGCGTATCGAGGGCGCTGGAGACTCATAATCCGTCGGCCGTGGGTTCGAGTCCCACCCGCCCCACCACCGCTGGTCGGCGCAGGAACGATTTCACCTGCGCCGACTGTGCACCCTCGGATCGTCTCAGGCGGGGAGCGACACGCGGGAGATCGTTAGCTGGCCCGCTGCTGGCCCGAAGGGCAAACGATCAAGACACGAAGAGGCCCCGACGCATGGGGGTCGTCGCCTGCCAGCCGACCGACAGCGCCAAGCCTTCTGGCTCGGGCATCACTTCGACGCCGACCGTGAGCACACCGACCGTGAGCGCCACGCCGAATAAGGACGACAAGCCAGCCACGGAGACGAAGGCCGTCCCGAACTTCGTCGGCATGGGCCTGCAGTCCGCGCAGGACAACGCGCAGGCCGCCGGGTTCTACGGGCTCAAGTCCCACGACGCACTCGGCCGCGACCGCATGCAGATCCTCGACCGGGACTGGAAGGTCTGCTCCCAGAACATCGCCGCGGGCAAGTCCGTGCCTACGGACACCATGCTGGACTTCGGTTCGGTGAAGCTCGCCGAGACCTGCCCGGCCAAGGACCAGGTGCCGCCGTCCGCGGCTGGCGGCAAGATGCCGGACTTCCACGGGAAGAGCGTGAAGGCGGCCCGTGGCGCGCTCGACTCCAGCACCTCGATCACCGTGAACGACGCCAGCGGGGACAGCAGGTGGGTGCTCGTCGAGTCCAACTGGCAGGTCTACACGCAGGAGCCCGCCGCGGGGGCGAAGCTGAACGGACAGCCGGTCACGCTGAATGCGGTCAAGTACGGCGAGTCTTGCCCGTAGACACGGCAAAACGCCCCCTCCCGAAGGGGGGGCGTTCGTCACGCTGGTTCGTCTGGTGCGAAGCCGCCGGGCAGATCCGGTTAGGTCGGCTCGAGGAACACGACCTCCGGGATGGGCGGCAGCTCCTCGCGGCCGAGCTGGACAAGGCTCTTGATGTCGGCGGCGCCAGCGTCCTCGCGGGGCTGTGCGGAGATCGGTTGGGGCATGCGCTCCCCTCAGGGGTACTGGCGGCGTGCCGGGTCGAGGCCGGTGGACAGCGGACCACCCCCCTTCCCGTTGCCGGGCGCGGGATCGGGTGCGCCGTCGCGGCGGCAGACGAGGTCCAGCTGCGTGTACCAGGACCAGCCGATGACGGCAGCCCCGGACTCCGGGTATCCGTCCCTGCCGCATCTGGCCGACCATCTCGGCGCCTGAAACGGCACCTGCCGGGAGGGGTCGTACCCCTCCCGGCAGGTCAGCAGGATCTGGCCTCACACCGCCGCGGAGGTGCTCTCGACCTCAGGTGCGGCTGCGCTGCCCAGCAGGCGCAGAGCCGCCTCGGAGGGTGAGCCCGGTTCGGCCGTGTAGGCGATCAGGCGCTGGCCGGCCGAGCCTGGGATGACGAGGTTCTCGAAGCTCAAGTCCATCGTGCCGACCAACGGGTGACGCAGCTGCTTCAGCCCCGAGGTGCAGGTGCGCACCGGATGGCGGGCCCAGCGGGAGGCGAACTCGTCGCACTGCACGGTGAGTTGGCCGACCAGTTCGGTCAGTCGGCGGTCGTCGGGGTGCCGGCCGGCGATCAGCCGCAGCGAGGCGACCGCGAGCTGCGCCTCGTCATGCCAGTCGGTGTACAGCGCGCGGTAGCGCTCGTCCAGGAACAGCATCCGTGTCACATTGGGCCGGGTGCTCGGCGTCTCGGGGCTGTCCGCGGGCAGATGCGCGGCGAGCAGTGCGTGCCCCAGCCGGTTCCAGGCCAGTACGTCGTTGCGGCGGTCCAGGACCAGCGCCGGCACCTCCGACATGGCCGCCAGCAGCTGCCGTGCCGAGGGGCTGGCCTGCTCCGCGCGGGGTGCGGTGGGGCGGGCCGCGGCGGCGGTGGGGCGGGCCAGGTCCTTCAGATGCGCGGTCTCGTCGTCGGTCAGCCGCAGGGTGCGTGCGATCGCGTCCAGCACGGAGTCCGAGGCACTGAGCGCACGGCCCTGTTCGAGACGGGTGTAGTGGGTGATGCTGACCCCGGCGAGCATGGCCAGCTCCTCCCTGCGCAGCCCGCTGACCCGGCGGCGGGTCGGGTGAGGGGTGATGCCGACGTCCTCCGGGCGCAGTGCGGCACGGCGGGACTTGAGGAAGTCTCCCAGTTCGGACGGAGCGTCCATCGATGCCTCCCGATCAGTCCCCTCCATGATGCCCGCCCACCGCGCCGGTGGTGAGCCGTAAGGGTGGTCATGTGATGACCACCCTTGCGCTGGCTGTGCGAGACAGGGTGCTGGCTGGGGTCCCGGGCCGAGACAAGTCTCTTTCCCAGCGGTGCGCACGACAGACGCACCGAAGAAGCTCGAACGAACTCGAACGAACTCTAATGAAAGGGACTCGAGTCATGTCCGTCACTGATTCGGACACGGCCGCTACGGCCGTGGGAACGGCCCCGCCCGTCCTCACCCCGCGCCTGCGGCTGGTGCTGGTGCTGCTGCTCGCGGCCCAGTTCATGCTGGCCGTGGACTTCTCCATCCTGAACGTGGCGCTGCCGGTGATCGGCGAGGGTCTGGGCTTCTCTCTGGCGCATCTGCAGTGGATCGGCACCGCGTTCGCCCTGTGCGCGGCGGGCTTCACCCTGCTGTTCGGCCGGGTCGCGGACCTGTTCGGCCGTCGTCGGCTCTTCCTCGGCGGTCTGGTGGTGCTGGGCGCGGCCTCGCTCGTGGGCGGTCTGGCACAGAACCCGGAGGTGCTGATCACGGCCCGTGTCTTCCAGGGGCTCGCGACCGCTGCGGTGACCCCGGCCGGCCTCTCGCTCATGACGACCTCGTTCCCGGAGGGCCCGCTGCGGGAGAAGGCCCTCGGCCTCAACGGGGCTCTGATGTCCGCCGGATTCACCACCGGCGCGATCCTCGGCGGCCTGCTGACCGACCTGCTCTCCTGGCGCTGGGCGTTCTTCATCAACGTGCCCGTCGCCCTCGCCGTCCTGATCGTCGCCCCGACGGTCATCAAGGAGTCCCGGCCCGACGAGCGCCCGAAGCTGGACGTGCCCGGCGCAGTCAGCGTCACCCTCGGTCTGCTGGCCATCGTCTTCGGCCTCACCCAGGCCGGTGAGCACGGCTGGGGCTCCGCGAACGCCCTGCTGTCACTGGCGGTCGGCCTGCTGTTGCTGATCGTGTTCTGGGCCGTCGAGCGCAGGGTGAGCGCCCCGCTGGTGCCGCTCGGCGTGCTCGGCAAGCGTTCGGTGGCCTGGGGCAACGTCGCCGGTCTGATCGCCTTCCTCACCGAGACCTCCCTGGTCTTCCTGCTGACCCTCTACCTCCAGGAAGTGCTCGGCTTCTCCCCGCTGGCAGCCGGTCTGTCCTTCGGTGTGCTGGGCATCGGAACTGTCGTCGGCGGCTCGGTCGCCCCGAAGGTCATCGGGAAGATCGGCAGCAAGCAGACCCTGATCACCGGCGGCATCCTGCAGACCGTGTTCACGGCCGCCCTGCTCGGCCTCGGCGACGACCGCTCCTGGATGTGGCTGCTGCTGGTCGCCACCTTCGTCGGTGGTGTGGGCAACATGCTCGTCATCGTCGGATTCATGGTCACCGCCACCTCAGGTCTCGCCGACCACGAACAGGGCCTGGCCACCGGGCTCGCGACCATGACCCAGCAGATCGGCATCACCATGGGCACGCCGATCATGAGCGCCATCGCAACCGCCGCGATGGCCGGCACGGGAGCCTCGGCCGTGCTCGGCGGTCTGAAGACGGCCATCGCGGTCAACGCCGCCCTCGTCCTCCTCGGTGCCCTCACCAGCGCCGTGTTCCTGCGTGGTGTGCGGTCGAGTGCGCAGTAACTCACGACGGTACGAACCCCGCACCGGCCCGGCCGCTCCGGACGAGGACAGGGCCGTACGTCCGGACGGCCGGCGGTCCGGTGAGGTGCAGTGGCGGCCGGACTGGCTCGACGCGGGGACCCATCGCATACCCGTACGGATCTACCGGCCCGGATCGCGCCCGTACGGCTGGCTGGTCTGGGTGCACGGCGGCAGCTGGCAGGCCGGGTCGATCGAGCACTGGCACGGGCCCGTCATGGACCTCGCGAGGACCTCGGGGTGCACGGTGGTCAGCACCGGCTACCGGCTGGCCCCTGGCTACCGGCACCCCGCCCAGCTGGAGGACGTGCTGACCACGCTCTTTTGGGCCGGGGAACAGGCGGCGGACGGCGAGCCGCTGGCGGTCGGGGGCGACAGCGCGGGTGGCACCATCGCCGCCTGCGCGGCCCTCGCCCGCCGAGACCGCGACCAGCCGCTCGCCGCCCAGGTGCTGGCCTACCCGCCACTGGACCCCGACTGCGCCGCTGCCTCCTACACCAGCGAGCGGGGCGCCTTCCCTGCGGCCGAGGACCTCCGGCTGGCCTGGGAGACGTACCGCGGCGGGGTGGAAACCGCCGTACGCGGCGGGACCCCGCTGTACAGCACCCCCCTGGCGGCAGAGCGGCTGGGCGGACTGGCCCCGGCCCTGCTCGCGGTCGGCGAGCTCGATCCCGTCCGCGACGACGTCACGGAGTACGCCCGGCTGCTGCGCGAGACGGGCAACGCCGTACGGCTGAAGACCTTCCCCGGCACCCCGCACGCGACCTTCCTCGCCGCCGGCGGTCCCGGTGCGGGGAACCCGGGGCTGCGGCGCTGGCTCGGCACGGCGCTGCGCGAGCAACTGGAATCAGGGAAGGAGTCTCAATGACCACCACACGGCCCGAGACAGGACTGCCGCACATCGCGGCCCTGCTGCGCCACTTCGGGGACCTGCGCGACGGCACCCACGGCGAGGGCGGCGACACCGTGTCGCGCCGGGGCAAGGAACGGCACTTCGAGCAGGCCGTCGAACTGCTCCACCCGTACGCCGTCCAGGTGCTGGAGGAGTTCGACACCGCCCTGCTCCTCGGTACCGGTGAGGTGACGGCGAGCGGGATCCGGCGCACCCAGGACCGGGGGCTCGGGGCGAGCTGGACGCTGTCGTGGCCCGAGCAGCGGGAGACCAGGATCGCGCCGATCACCCTTTTCGCGTACTACGGCGGCGGCTTCCACCATCCGCATCTGCGAGGCGCGACCGTCCACGACTGGCCGCTGAACGTGTTCACGCCCGAGCAGGCGGCGGCGGAGGTGCCCACGCTGCGCGCGATCGCCACCGGTGATCTGCACAACCTGGTCTTCCAGCGGGACTACCGGATCGTGCCGGCGATCGTGCGGGGCGCGCGATGAGCGGGGCGGCGGCGTCGGCCCCGCGCCTGTCGGTGCTGCTGGACCAGTCGCCCGTCGGCGCGGGCTTCTCACCAGCCGACGCGCTGCGTGCGTCGGTCGAACTGGCCCAGAGCGAGCCCCCGGTGCTGTCGTCGCGAGCGGCGGCACTCCGGCCGGGCAACAGTCCGCTGTCCGTCACTGACCATCCAGGATGCCGAAGGGCTTGCCGCCGCCGAACTCGTCAGCGCTGTCCGGCCCGGAGACCGCTGCCCTCCAGTTCGTGGGTCGCGGCGTGATGTTTCCTGTCCCCGGCAGGCAACCCTGATGCGAAGGCCCTTGGATTCGCTCGGGCTCGCGGCGGGAGCGGCGGCGGTCGTCGCAGGCTTCCACGTGGCCGACGGCGGAGCTTCTTCCGGCGACGGGGTGACCGTCCAAAGGGCGAGAAAGACGATGCCGGACCTTGAGAATCGCTGGACTCCGCAGCGCATGCGGGCAGCGGCCCCGGAGCGATCGTGACGTCCTGACAGAAGCCGGAGAGCGGCTTCGTCGGGGTGTTCCGCCGGGACAACAGCGGGTTCTCGCGGTCGCCGTGGTCGCTGCCCGGCCCGGATGTCCTCTCTTCAACCGTCGGCCGAAACGGAAGAGTTGGTCCGGTTCTGGCTTGGACATGCTGTGTCCGGGGCACGGTCCTCCTACCGGCGTCCACTGCCGGACGGTGCCGGCAGGAGGAGGGCGTCATGGACCGTCGGATCCGAGTGCGTGTCAGTCGTCGGCCCCAGGCCCCGCGCGGGCAGGAGATCGACCGCAGGACGCCTTCGGGGCGCATCCTGCCGTACTGATCGGCGGGCGCGCCCGCGGGCCTCGACGCGTGCGCACCTGCGGGCCCCGATTCAGCTGTGTGAGCGCCAGGACGCGTGTATGCCGCCGTCCCGTCGGCATCCTCGGTGCGCGGGCTCGGGCGGCGAGGAGACGGACGGGGACGGCGGCACGTGCGGTGGCGGATCCAGGGCGCCGGATCTTCGGGTACCGCCCTGGCCGGGGCGGTTCAGGCGGCCAGCGGGTCCAGGACCAGCGGCTCGATCCTGCCCTCCATCATCGCACCGAGGCCCTGCGCGGCACAGATGTCGGGCCGCTCGGCGATGTGCACCGGCATCCCGGTGGCCTGCCGCAGCATCTGGTCGAACCCCGGCAGCAGCGCGGAGCCGCCCACCATCACGATCCCGCGGTCGGCGAGGTCGGCCACCAGGTCGGGCGGGCAGGCGCGCAGCACCGTGCCGATGGCGTCCAGGACGCCGGTCAGCGGGGTCTGGATGGCGTCGCGCATCGCGGCGGTGTCGACCCGTACGCTGCGTGCGAGGCCGGTGGCGACGTCCCGCCCGTGGATCTCGGTGGAGGTCGGGCCCTGCGAGGTGAGCCCGGTGTCGGACAGGGCGATCTGCAACGGCCGTACGGACTGCAGAGGCAGCATGAGTTCGTGCGCGTGCCGCAGATGCTGCACGATCGCGTTGTCCACGGCCTCCCCGCCGACAGGGATCCGCTCGGCCGTCACGATGGACCCGAGGGAGAGCACGGCGACCTGCGTGGCCGCCGCCCCGCACACCATGATCATGGTGGCCTCGGGCTGCTCCACGGGCAGCCCGCAGCCCACGGCGGCCGCGATCAGCGTGTCCACCAGCTCCACACGCCGGGCACCCAGCCCGACCAGCGTCTCGATCGTCGCCCGCTGGGCCAGCGGATCGGCGTCGTGCGGGGTGCAGGCGGCCGCGCGCAGCCGGGGCTTGCGGCGCAGGGCACGGCGCGTCTTGTCGCCGATCAGGTGCCGCAGCATGCGTTGGGCCATCTCGATGTCGACGACCGTGCCGCCGGACACGGGCCGTACGACCCTGATGTAACTCGGCGTCCGTCCCGTCATCTGCTCCGCGAGGTCACCGACCGCGATCAGCGCACCCGTACGGGTGTTGATGGCCGCGGCCGAGGGCTGGTCGACGACGAGACCGGCGCCCTTCACGTACACCCGCGTGCGGGCCGCACCCAGGTCGACGGCGAAGTGGCAGCGGCGCAACTGCTCCAGCCTGACGGTCACGGCGATCCTCCCGGGTAGGCGGGCCCTGAACGGCCGCCGGATCGGCAGGCCCACTGGCATCCTGCGCGGGATGCGGGGGTGGGTGCCTTCTGGAGGGGGCCGGGCGGGGTGCCGCTGAATGGGGGGTTTCGGCGTGTCGCTGCCGGGGATCGGGCGTGTCTCCTGATCAGAGGGATCGTGCGGCGTGCGGGAGGGAGCGGAGGCCGCCGGAGACCACGACGAACGTATGGAACGAGTTCAGCTTCTCGGTGCCTTGGATGTGCAGGTACCTGATGCTGGCCGACACCGCCGCGGCCCGCTCGGGGCGGGCGCGCGGATCACGAGACGGTCGTCGGGCCCGGCACCCGCGGTGCGGAGGCCGCGGGGCCGGGCGACGGCGGAGTGCCGGGTCCGGGTGAGGTGGTCGCCGACGCGTCGGTGCGGGCGGTCGCGTCCTGTGCCGGACGTTGGGACGTCCATGCCAGCCGGACCACCAGCTGTCCCTCGCCCGCGCCCTTGGCGATGATCGCGCCGGCCTCGGCGGTCAGCTTCACGCCGAACTCCAGCTCCACGGAGTCGGGGCGCAGGGTGCCGTCCCGGAAGACGCGCAGGGCGGAGAGGGTGGCCGCGCGCACTCCGTCCAGGGTCGCCTCGAAGGTGCGGGCGACCTGGGCCGCGGGGCCGCCCTGGGCGTTGGAGACCAGCCGGGTTCCGCCCGTGGCGTCCGTGGCCTCCACCGTGACGACGGCACCGTCCTCCGTGGTGAACTCCATCAGCTTGTTCATGGCGACGTCCGCCCCCCGTCCGCGTGTTTCCTTGCCAACTCCATTGTTGCCGACGGGGACTTGGGATGTCTCCGATTCGTCCCGGGGGCGGCGGGCCTCGGTTCGGGGCGCGGCCCGCTGGCGGGAACACGCCAGTACGACTTTCCGCCACCGACGGTCGGCCGCCGTGCACCACGAGGCACATGACACTCGTCCCAGCACTCGACGCACCCGACGCACTCGACACGAGAAGAGGCGTGGATGACCAGAGGACCAGTCGGACGCGGAGCGGCACTGCTGTCGGCGGGGCTCGTGATCGCCCTGTCGCCGTCGGCACCGTCCCTCGCGCAGGAGGCCGTCAACCCGGCCCCGCGCAGCCCGGACGCCGCCACCACCGTCACCCTCGTCACCGGCGACAAGGTGACCGTCACCGACCTGGGGCAGGGGCGGAAGACGGCCACCGTGCAGCGGCCCCGGGGGGCCACCGGTGCCGTACGGACCCAGACGCAGAACGGCGACATCACCGTCGTACCGGACGAGGCGCTGCCCTATCTGAAGGCCGGCACCCTGGACCGGCGGCTGTTCGACGTGAGCGGGCTGATCCGGCAGGGGCTCACGGATGCCAAGGCGGACGCGTTGCCGCTGATCGTCACCTACGGCAAGTCCCGCTCCGCCGCCGCCCCGGCCGGCACCGAGCGGACCCGGAACCTGCCGAGCCTGCGCGGGGCGGCCGTCGACGCCCACCGGGGCCGCACCTTCTGGAAGGCCTTCACGCGCGGCGACAGCGTCGGCAAGGTCTGGCTCGACGGTCGGGTGAAGGCCGACATGGCCGACAGCAACGCCCAGATCGGGACGCCGTCGGCCTGGGAGTCCGGGCTCACCGGCAAGGGCGTCACCGTCGCCGTCCTCGACACGGGCGCCGACCTGAGCCACCCGGACCTCGCGAACCGGGTGAGCACCACCAAGAGCTTCATCGAGGGGCAGGAGGTCGCCGACCGCAACGGGCACGGCACCCACACCCTCTCCACCGTCGGCGGCAGCGGCGCCGCATCCGACGGCAAGGAGAAGGGCGTCGCGCCCGACGCCACCCTCGCGGTCGGCAAGGTGCTCAGCGACCAGGGCTCGGGCAGCGAGTCCCAGATCATCGCCGGCATGGAGTGGGCGGCCCGGGACGTGCACGCCAAGGTCGTCTCCATGAGCCTCGGCTCGACCGAGGCCAGCGACGGCACGGACCCGATGGCCCAGGCGGTGAACAGCCTCTCCGACGAGACCGGCACCCTCTTCGTCATCGCCGCCGGCAACACCGGCTCCCCGTCCTCCATCGGCTCGCCGGGCGCCGCCGACGCGGCCCTCACCGTCGGCGCGGTCGACTCCGCCGACCAGGCCGCCTACTTCACCAGCCGCGGCCCCCGCTACGGCGACAACGCCCTCAAGCCGGACATCTCGGCGCCCGGCGTGGGCATCCTCGCCGCCCGCTCCCAACTGGTCTCCGGCAGCGGCTACTACACGACCCTGAGCGGTACCTCCATGGCGACCCCGCACGTCGCCGGCGCCGCCGCCCTGCTCGCCCAGGAACACCCCGACTGGACCGGCGCGCAGCTGAAGGACGCCCTGATGTCCAGCTCCAGGCAGCTCGACGCGTCCCCCTACGACCTGGGCGCCGGCCGCCTCAGCGTCGCGGGCGCCGTGAAGGCGGACATCACCGCCACCGGCAGCGCCGACCTCGGCTTCTACAGCTGGCCGTACGACGGGAACAAGCCCGTCACCCGGACGGTCACCTACCGCAACTCCTCCGACCAGGACGTGCGGCTGAACCTCTCCGCGCAGGGCGCCCCGGACGGCGTCGCCACCCTGGCCGACTCCTCCCTCACCGTCCCCGCGCACGGCACCGCCTCCACCACCGTCACCGGTGACGGTTCCAAGGCGCCGGTCGGGCAGACCAGCGGGCAGATCGTGGCCACCGGCGCGGACGGCACCGAGCTCGCGCACACCGCGTTCGGGATGGTCAAGGAGGAGGAGCGGTACACGCTCACCGTCCACGTCAAGGACCGCGACGGCTCGCCCACCTCGGCCTACCTCGGCGTGCAGACCCTCGCCGCGAAGGTGGACGCGTTCCCCGCACAGGTCGGTGACTCCGGCACCCTGAAGCTGCGGCTGAAGCCGGGCACCTACAGCCTGACCTCCTACCTTGACGTGCACGGCAGCCACGGCGCCGACTCGCTCGGCCTCGGCTTCCTCTCCGACCCCGAGATCAAGCTCGACCAGGACCGCGAAGTCACCCTGGACGGGCGGACGTTGCGCGAGATCAAGGCGGACGTCGACCGGCGCACCGAGACCCAGCAGCTGATCATGGAGGACGTCCGCAACGCGAACGGCTCCGACCTCTTCGACGCGGTCCAGGTGCCCCTGACCTACGACAGCGTCTTCGCCGCGCCCACCAAGAAGGTCACCCAGGGCAGCTTCGAGTACCGGACCGTGTGGCGGCTCGGCAAGCCCCTGCTGGAGGTCAAGGGAGTC
The DNA here is from genome assembly GCF_053595235.1 of Streptomyces sp. NPDC002520. NCBI lineage: Bacteria > Bacillati > Actinomycetota > Actinomycetes > Kitasatosporales > Streptomycetaceae > Streptomyces > Streptomyces sp. NPDC002520. Next base: position 360,839 of record NZ_JBSFXG010000002.1, read on the forward strand.
ACCGACGCGACCGTCCAGGTGGGCGGCACCCTCATCGAGGGACGGACCCGGCTGCCGCTGGTCGACGTCGGTGACGGGCCCGTCACCGGGGTGTCCGGCAAGGCGGTGCTCGCGCGGCTCGCCCCCGACGCCGACCCCGTCGCCCTCGCCCAGGCCGCCCAGGACGCGGGCGCCGAGGCCCTGTTCGTGACCGACGACGAGCCGGGCCGGCTGATGCGCTGGTGGGGCGCCGACGACGGCTCCGACCGGCCCCTGCAGATCGCCACGGTCGACGCGGCGGACGCGGCGCGGCTGCGGGCGGCGGGCACGGTCGACATGACCGGCACCCGCAACTCGCCCTACGTGTACGACCTGGCGCAGAGCCACCGGGGCGCGGTCCCGGACCGTGACCTCACCTACGCGCCCACCGAGGGCCAACTCGCCGCGGTGAAAGTCAGGTTCCACGCGGCCGAGCCGGTGAGCGGCGGCGAGTTCCGCTACGCGCTCTCCGACACCTTCAAGATCGGCCTCGGCTTCCAGCAGCGCGTCGACTTCCCCGCCGAGCGCACCGACTACGTCTCCACCGGCGCCGGCCAGCTCTGGCACGAGTCCGTCACCGCCCACGACGGAGCCCTCGAGGAGCGCGGCGGTCTGGTGCGCTACGAGGGCGGGACGAGCCCGCGGCTGAACTGGTTCCGCCCGGTGTGGCACCCGTATCTGGGCACCGGGCTCGCCTGGGGACAGCAGCGCGCCGGGAACCAGATCCAGCTGAACACCCCGGGCTGGGGCGACTCCGGACCCGACCACACCGGCTTCGGCGACGCGTACAGCCCGGACAGCGGGATGACCCAGAAGTCCGGCGTCTACCTGGACGGCACCCTGGTCGACCGGGTGCGCACCGGCTCCGCCTCCTACGTGTGGACCGCGCCCGCCGACGAGCACACCTACAAGGTGGTCACCGACACCGCGCTGGACGCCGGTACGTGGCAGCCCGCCTCGAAGGGCCACAGCGAGTGGACCTTCCGGTCGGCGGCCACCCCGCAGGACCGCTGGACCTACCTGCCGCTGATCAACCTCTCCTACGACATCGACACCGACCTCGCCGGGAAGGTGGCCGCAGGCAAGCGGATCCCCGTCGGCCTCGGCGCCGAGTACGTGGCGAAGGCGTCCGGCACCGGGACCCTCGGCGGCGGGAAGCTGGAGGTGTCCTACGACGAGGGCAAGACCTGGCAGGCGGTGGCCCTCACCGCCGGCCGCGGCGCCTCCTGGAGCGGCACCCTGACCGTGCCGGGCGACGCCACGTCCGTCTCCCTGCGGGCCTCGGCCCAGGACGACGAGGGCGGCTCGGTGAAGCAGGAGATCATCCGGGCGGTGGCGGTGAAGTGACCGCCGGGATCAGGTAGTTCAGGAGCGGTGATTCAGGAGTGAGAGTGGTCCGGGGCGTCGACGATGCCCCGGACCACCCCCAGTTCCAGCAGGTCCTGCGGGCGGATGCGCAGCTGTCCCGCGGTCGTCTCGGCCTCCTCCGGCGGGCGTTTGAGGATCGCCGCCGCGAGTTCCGGGGCGATCACCGAGAAGTAACTGTCCGGCGTGGCCCAGGTGTTGCCGGGCGCGGCCAGTGCCAGCGCCCCGCCCGAGCCGCCCTCGCCGATCACGAGTGTGGTGACCGGCACCCGGGCCGAGGCCACCTCCCCGAACAGCTCGGCGATCGCGGCCCCGGCCCCCTGCCGCTCGGCCTCGGCGTCGTTGGCCGCGCCCGGTGTGTCCACCAGCGTCAGCACCGGGATGTCGAGCCGGCCCGCGAGCCGGATCAGCCGGGCCGCGGTGCGGTACCCGGCCGGCCGGGTCGCCGCCCCGGTCTGCGCCGCGTACGCGACGGTACGGCCGTCCCGCTCGCCGAACCCGCACAGCATGCCGTCGGGGTCCGTGCCGCCGCAGCGGTCGCCGCCGATGGCGACCCGGTGGGTGAAGTAGGCGTCCAGGTAGGCCTGGGCGCGGGGGCGTTCGGGGGAGCGGGCGCGGCGGACGGCCTCCCAGCCGGTGGCGGGGAGATCCGGGGCGCCGAGGGCACGCGGCGCCGGGGCCTCCCGCGCCGGGGTGGTGAGCAGCCGCAGCCAGCGGCCCAGCGTCTCCCGCAGCTCCTGCGGGCGTACGACCGCGTCCGCCGAGCCCGCCGCCACCTGCGCCTCCGCCGTGTAGGCGGCCGGGTCCGCGTCCGGTGGCCGGACCCGGGAGCCCGCGAAGCCCACCTGGACGCCCGGGAGGGCCAGGATCACATCGGCGCCGGCGCCCAGGGTGGCCCAGCCGCCGCCGGTCGTGGGGTCCCGCAGGACCGCGATCTGCGGCAGGCCCGCATCCCGGGTGAGCGCCGACTCGCGGGCCACCCGCTGGAGCTGGGTCAGGGCGAGCATGCCCTCCTGCATCCGGCTGCCTCCGGTGGCGACCAGCGGGACGACCGGGAGCCGGTGGGCACGGGCGTGGTGGTAGGCCGCCTCTGTCCGGTCACCGGTGCGCTCGCCCAGGGAACCGCCGAGGTAGCCGAACTCGAACGCGATCAGTACGGCACGGGTGCCCTCGACGTTCGCGGTGCCGCAGACGACGGACTCCTCCTCGCCGGTGCGCTCGGCGGCGCGGGCGCGCGAGGCGTCGTACCCCTCCCAGCCGAGCGGGCCGTCCGTCCGCGGCTTCCTTATCAGGTCGGGGAGTTCGGCGAAGGTCCCCTCGTCCGCGACCAGGGCGAGGACCTGGCGGGCCGACAGCCGCTCAGGCATCGGCCACCAGCGCCCTCTTCATGATCTTACCCATGTCGTTGCGGGGGAGCGCGTCCAGGTACCGGACGACGCGGGGCCGCTTGTGCGGTGCCAGTCGCCGGGCCACGTGATCGGCCAACTTCTCGGCGGCGGGCGGTGCTTGAGCGTCCGCGGGGACGATCCAGGCCACGATGCGCTCACCCAGGTCCGCGTCCGGCTCCCCGGTGACCGCCGCCTCCCGCACCCCGGGATGCTCCAGCAGCGCGTTCTCGATCTCGCCGGCCCCGATCTTGTAACCCCCGCTCTTGATCAGGTCGGTGGCCTTGCGCCCGACGATCCGCACGTATCCGTCGGACTCGCGCACCGCCATGTCACCGGTGCGGAACCAGCCGTCGGCGGTGAAGGCGGCGGCGGTCGCGTCGGGCCGGTTCAGGTACTCGGTGAACAGGTTCGGGCCGCGCACCTGGATCTCGCCGACACTCTCCCCGTCGTACGCGGCGATCTCCGTGCCGTCCTCCTCGACCAGCCGCAGCTCCACGCCCGGCAGCGGCACGCCGACGGTGCCCGCGCGGGCCTCCCCGTCGGCCCGCACGCTGGTGTTCATCAGGGTCTCCGTCATGCCGTACCGCTCGATCACCCGCCGGCCGGTGGCCGCGGCGATCCGCTCGTGGTCGTGCACGGGCAGCGCGGCCGAGCCGGAGACCAGCAGCCGGGCCCCGGCCAGCGCCTTCGCCAGCCCCGGGTCGTCCGGCAGGTCCTCGGCGATGCGGTGGTACATCGTCGGCACCCCGAACAGCATGGTCGCGCCCTCGTTCAGCTCCCGGGCCACCCCCTCGGTGCTGAACCGCCCCAGGTGCCGGACGCTGCCGCCGCGCCGCAGCGGGCCGAGCGTGCCCAGCACGAGCCCGTGCACATGGAACAGCGGCAGCCCGTGCACCAGCACGTCCTGCCCGGTCCACTGCCAGGCGTCGGCCAGCGCGTCCAGGGTCGCGGCGAGGGCCCGGCGCGGGATGACGGCGCCCTTGGGCGGGCCGGTGGTGCCGGAGGTGTAGACGATCAGCGCCGGGTCGCCGTCGGAGACCGGCACCTCCGGGATGCTCGCGGCGGCGGACGCGTCGACGTCCACCCGCTCCAGCCCGCCGAGCGCCGCGGGCAGTTCGGCGCCCGGAGCGGCCAGCACCAGGCCCGGCGCACTGTCGCCGACGATGTGCGCCAGTTCCTTCTCGCCCGACTTCGGGTTCAGCGGCACGGCGGCCGCCCCGGCGAGCAGCACCCCCGTCACCGCGACGGCGGTCTCCAGCTCCGGGGTCGCCCACACGGCCACCCGGCCGGCGCCCCGCACCCGGGCGGCGACCGCGCCCGCGGCCGCCGCGAGTCCGCCGTACGTCAGCGACCGTTCGCCGAACCGCAGGGCGACCCTCCCCCGGACTTCGTCCGGGGGGACCCCCATCTCGCTGCGCTCGCCCGGACCGTCCGCCAGGGCGGGAAAGAGGGAGGACACGTGGCGCACTCCTTGAACGTCGGGAGACAGGGCCGTCGGGCGACGACACCCCCTTCCTACACCAGGACCCTCGTCCCCACGACCGTGCTCAGGTCGGGCGCAAGCCGCAGTTCGGCCGCCCGCAGCGCGGGATGCTCCAGCCAGTGCAGCCGAGCGAGATCGGGAACGCCCTCGTGCAGCGGCGGCCAGGTGGTCGCCGGGGTGAAGTCGTCGACGACGACCGTCCCGCCCGGCACCAGCAGCCGCTCGACATCGGCGGCCACGTCCCCGGGCGCCTTCCCCTGCCCGCCGCCGTCGAGCACCAGCAGATCGAACGGCCCGTGCTCCTCGATCAGCCGCCAGTCCCCGCACAGCACGGTGACCTCGGACCGTCCGGCGAAGACCTCGGCGGCTGCCCACTCCGGATCCCGCTCCACGCCGCACACCCGCACCCCCGGCCGCGCCCCCGACACCAGCCAGGCGAGCCCGACCCCGAGCCCGGTACCGGTCTCGCCGATCCGGGCGCGGGCGCCGCCTGCCAGGGCGTGCAGCAGGCGGCCCTGTTCGGGGCGGCAGGAGTATGGGAACCCATGGGCGCGGGCGGCGGTCAGGGCGTTGCGTACGAGGGGCGGGAGGCCGTGCGTGCCGGTGTACGTGTCGGTGCCGTCCGATGCCATGGGCTCACTGGTTCGCTCGCTGGGCCGTAACCAGCGACCCGCGCAACGTTTCGAGTATCCGATGCGTTGTCACGCATCATTCCTGGTGAGAGCCAGACGGACACCGAGGCCGACCATCACGGTCCCGGACGCCGCACCAATCGCGGACAAGCGGCGGGGCGACCCGCGGAACCAGCCACGCGCTGTCCCGGCGAGGAGCCCCCAGGCCGAGTCCGAGACCAGAGCGACAGCGGCGCAGACGATGCCGAGGAGCAGGAGTTGAAGTGTCACGTGCCCTGCCGAGCGGTTGACGAACTGAGGCAGCACGGCCGAGAAGATCAGGAAGCCCTTCGGATTGCTCACTCCGACAACGAAACCCTGCCGGACGATGCGCCACACATTCGTGGGTGGCCGCTGCTGCGCGTCCGTGACGGCCAGCTCCCCGCGGTGCCGCCACGTATGGACGCCGAGATAGACCAGATACAGCGCGCCTGCGAACTTCAGCACGGAGAAGACCACGATCGACCGCGCGACCACGGCTCCCAGCCCAAAGGCCACCAACACGGCCTGGATCAGCACCCCGCCGTTGTTGCCCACCGCCGTGGCCAGCGCAGCCCGACGCCCAAGCGCCACTCCGCGCCCGACCACGAACACAACGCTCGGCCCCGGAACAGCGATCAGCACAGCAACCACGGCGAGGAAAGCCCAGAAGTGCCCGATACCTAACATGCCGTCAGGCTAGGAGCGTGAGTTGGTACGCGGCAACCCCGCGTGGGTCTGGTGATCATTCATGCGGGATGATCCCGCTATGTGTGATGGGAATGGTCTATTCGAGACCGATTCGGTCGAGAAGAAGCGGTCCCAGTCCTAGCCAACAGCTTCGGGCGGGCGGGTGGGCGAGACGACGTCGGCGACGACACAGCTCACGTTGTCCGCTCCGCCTGCAGCGAGGGCCTCGTCCACCAGTGCCCGGACCACGTCCTCGCGCCCGAGCAACTCCTTGATCCGGGTGTCCGGGACAGCAGAGGTCAACCCGTCCGAGCACAGTAGATACCGGTCCCCCTCCCGCGCCTCGTGCAGCCGCAGGTCCGGAACCGGAACCGGGGACATGCCCCCGCCCAGCGCCTTCAGCAGCAGCGCCCGCTGTGGATGGCTCTCGGCCTCCTCCGGAGTCAGTCGCCCCTCGTCGAGCAGGGACTGCACGACGCTGTGGTCGTGGGTGATCCGGAACAGCTCCCCGTCCCGCAGCAGATACGCCCGCGAGTCCCCGATGTGCACGAGTGCCAGCGCTGACCCTGTCCACAGCAGCGCGGTCAGTGTGGTGCCGTTCTCCTCGTCGCCCTCCGCGAGGCCCCGTATCGCCTCGCTCGCGCCCCGCACGGCGTCCTCCAGCAGGTTCAGCACGTTGCCGGCGGCAAGCTCCTCCTCGTCGAGGAACCTCAACGCCTCAACGGCGGCGCTGCTCGCGGGCGCCCCCGCCGGGCCGAAGCCGTCGGCCACGGCGAGCAGCCTGCGGCCCGCGTACACGGTGTCCTGGTTGGCGGGGCGGACGTGCCCACGGTCGGAGTGGGCGGAATAGCGCAGTTCCAGCATGGTGGTGTGGTCCCTTCTTGACTCGGCGTCTCCCGACTGGTCGGCCAGCTGGTCGACGAGGAACGCGGCGAGATCCCGCCGTACGGTCGTCTCCGCCTCGATGCGCGCCCAGTACGCGCGGATCTCCCGCGCGGCACCCGCCGCGTCCAGGGCGCACACCGTGCGGATCTCGGCGAGGGGCATGCCGAGGCGTCGTAGCCAGGCAACGAGCCGGGCCCGCTGGAGCTGCTCGACGGCGTAGTACCGGTAGCCGGTGTCCGGGTCGACCCGCGCGGGCCGCAGCAACTCCAGCTCGTCGTAGAGCCGCAGTGCCTTCGGCGACAGCCGGCTCGCCTTGGCGAAGGCACCGATCGTCAGCAACTCCATGAAGCTCCTCGCGCTCCTCGTCGTCCACCACCGATGCTGGGGCTTCACCAAAGGTGAAGGTCAACGGGGCTGTCCCGGTTCCGTCGGCGGTTGTTAGCCTCGCGAGTGATCGAACCGTCGTATGAGAGGGAGCCCGCCGTGCCCCGTATCGCCCTCGCCACCTACGACCCCGGCACCGAGCCGGGCAAGGACAGCGACCTTCCGGTGCTGGTGCGGGCCCTGCGGGAGGCGGGGGCGGAGGCCGACAGCCGGTACTGGGACGACCCCGATGCCGAGTGGGGTGGGTACGACCTCGTCGTGATCCGCTCTACCTGGGACTACAGTTGGCGCGCCGCGGAGTTCGGGGCGTGGGTGGAGCGGGTCGGCGCGGTGACGCGGCTGGCCAATCCGGCCGCCGTGGTGCGCTGGAGCTCCGACAAGCGCTACCTCGGGGAGCTGGCAGCGGCGGGTGTTCCGACTGTCCCCACCCGGTACATCGCCCCGGGCGAGCCTGCCGACCTGCCTGCCGACCACGAGTACGTGATCAAGCCGACCTCGGGCGCGGGCGCCCGGTTCGCCGCCCGCTACGCGCACGCCGAGCACGAGACGGCCGTACGGCAGCTTGCGCGGATGCACGCCGAGGGCTTCACGGCGATGGTGCAGCCGTATGTGCCCGGCATCGACGTCAGCGGCGAGCGGGCCCTCCAGTTCTTCGGCGGCCGTCTGCTCCACGCCAGCCGCAAGGGCGCCGTCCTCGCGCCCGGCACGCCCTACGACGCCGACAAGGTCGCCCACCCGGACCTTGCGGCCTGGGAGCCGACGGACGCCGAAATCGCCGTGGCCGACAAGGCGTTGGAGGCCGTACCCGGCGGCGCGGACGGGCTGCTGTACGCCCGCGTGGACCTGGTCGACGGGGAGGACGGACAGCCCCGGGTGATGGAGCTGGAGCTGGTGGAGCCCAACCTGTTCCTCTTCCTGCATCCGGCCTCGCTGCCCCGCGTGACGGAGGCGATCCTGGCGGGGGCTGCGGAGGAATAGGCCGTAGGCCCTACCGCGTCTCACTCCCGACCGTGGCCCGGCATGCCTCCGCGTATGCCCGGACCAGGGGACGTCCGGCGTCCTCGCGGCGCCAGGCCAGCGCGTAGCGGCTGGGGGTGATGCCCCGGACCGGGCGGGTGGTGACACCTCCCAGGCTGATCAGCGGGGCGTTGCCCTCGGCGACCAGGCACACCCCGAGGCCCGCGACCAGGGCCTCGTACGTCTCCTCCACCCCGGCGACCTCCGCACCGATGCGCGGCGGCCGGCCGGCGCGGGCGTCCACGGCGAGCCAGTAGTCGCGCAGCGGGCCCGCGCTCGCGGGCAGGGCGAGGAACGGCTCGTCGAGCAGGTCCGCGAAGTCGATCCCGGCTCGGGCGGAGAGCGGATGCGTCTCGGGCAGCGCGACCAGACGGGGTTCCTCGGCGACCACCGTCCAGCCGTAGCGCTCCGGGTCCGGCAGCGGAAGCCAGACGAAGGCGACGTCCGCGCCGCCGTCCGCGAGGCCCGCCGTCGGGTCCTCCCAGCTCACCTGGCGCAGTCGGGCGGTGGCCTGCGGCTGCGCGGCGGTGAAACGGGAGCGGATGGCGGGCAGCAGGCCGCCTCGGCCCGGGCTGGTGCTCATGCCCACCACCAGCGTGCTGCGCTGCCCAGCCTTGGCCGACTCCACCGCGGCCGCGCCCTCCTCCCAAGCGACCAGCACCCGCCGGGCGTGCGGCAGCAGCGCCTCGCCGACGGCCGTCAGCGCCACCCCGTGCCGGTCCCGCAGCAGCAGCTCGGCCCCCAACCGCCGCTCCAGCGCCCGGATCTGCTTGCTCAGCGCGGGCTGTGACACGTACAGCCGCTCGGCCGCGCGCGTGAAGTGCAGCTCCTCGGCGACCGCGACGAAGTAGCGCAGATCCCGGGCATGGACGTCCATGGTCATAACCGATGGCTATCACCATGGGTCTTGGACGGGCAACGGTATTCGGCAGGAGGGTGGTGCGTGTCAGGAAAGAGGCGGGAATTACGGGGAGTTGCGATGAACAAGGTGTGGCTGGTGACCGGTGCGAGCAGTGGCTTCGGCCGGGCGATCACCGAGGCGGCCGTGGCTGCCGGTGACGTGGTGGTCGGCGCGGCCCGCCGTGCCGAGGCCCTGGACGATCTGGTGGCCGCGCATCCCGACCAGGTGGAGGCGCTGCGGCTCGACGTCACCGATCCGGCCGCTGTCGAGGCGGCCGTGCGGGACGTGGTGGCTCGGCACGGGCGGATCGACGTGCTGGTCAACAACGCGGGGCGCACGCACGTCGGCGCCGTCGAGGAGACCACCGACCAGGAGCTGCGGGACCTGTTCGACCTGCACTTCTTCGGCCCGGCGGCCCTGGTGCGGGCGGTGCTGCCGCACATGCGGGAGCGGCGCTCGGGCGCGATCGTGCAGCTGAGCAGCATGGGCGGGCAGATGTCCTTCGCGGGCTTCGGGGCGTACAGCGGGACCAAGTTCGCGCTGGAGGGCCTGTCCGAGGCACTCGCGGACGAGGTCGCCGAATACGACATCAAGGTGCTGATCGTGGAGCCGGGCGGGTTCCGGACCTCGCTGATGGACCCCGCCCGGGCCGGGGCCAGCACGGACACCGGGCTGTACACGAAGGTCGGTGAGACCCGAGGGTTCGTCGAGGGCGGCGACGGCACCCAGCCCGGCGACCCGGTCAAGGCGGCGGCCGTCATCCTGGCCGCGCTGGAGGCGGAGCGCACCCCGCTCAGGCTGCCGCTCGGCGACGACGGGGTGAGCGCCGTCCTGGCTCACCTGGACCAGGTCCGCGAAGACGTCACCGCCTGGGAGAAGAAGTCCAGGGCGACGGCCTTCGACGCGTGAGTCAGCTGCGCAGGGCCGTCCGCTGCAGCAGCCCCCACGTGAACTCGGCGACGACCTCATGGCGTACGCCCTCCCCGTCGGGGGCCGTGAAGGCGAGCCCCCACCGGGTGGGCGCCGTGCCCTCCAGCGGGCGGGCCGGGGCGAAGGCGCGGGCGGCCTCGTCCACCGTGCACGACCACGGGGCGAGGTCGTCCAGGGTGCGCAGAGCCGGGGCCGGGGCGCCCGGCGCCCGTACCAGCCACTCGTTCCACACCGCGCCGTCGGGCGAGACCAGCGCCTCGAAGCGCAGGTCGGGCCAGAGGGGCAGCGCCCACTGCCAGGACTCGCAGTCGACGTCGCCGAGGCGGCGCGGGACGACGGCCTCCGGTGCGCCGAGGACCGAGCGGTAGCGGCCGGCGGCGGACCGGGACCTGGGCGAGCGGACCATGGCCTGCCAGCGCTTGTTCGCCTCCCGCATGTCCGCGAGCGACGCACCCAGCCGGCGCCGGGCGTCCTCGACCAGGTCCGGGTTGTGGTCGGCCATGCGGCGCAGCAGCACCAGTTGGAAGTCGAGTCGCATGGCATCCATGGTGCGCCACGCGCGCATCCGTCACCGCGACCCGACCCGACCCGACCCTGACCCCGGCCCCCGGCCCTGACCCCGGCCCCCGGCCCTGACCCCGGCCCTGACCCCGGCCCCCGACCCTGACCCCGGCTCACTCACGCACGCCTCACTCACGCACGGCGACGCTTTGCGCGGCGCGGGCCCGCAACGCCTCGACGTCAGCGGGATGCCGCAGCGCCCGGGAGATCGGCCCGATGTCCCGGAGCAGGCTCCCGGGGACCGTGCCCGTGCTCGTGCCCGCGCCCACGTGGGTGTCCGTCCCGGGAGTCCGCCGGTCCCGTACCGCCGGCTCCGGGAGCCGGTCCCTGCGCTCGATCGCGTCCAGCACGCTCACCGCTCCCGCCAGCCCCCGCGCCCGGTCGGGTGCGTGGCCGAGGGCGCGGGCGGCGTCGTGGGCGCGGCGGTGCAGGTCCCAGTCGATGTGCCGGGCCAGCGGGAGCAGCAGGTCCCGGACGAAGGTCTCGCGTCGGGTGAGGCGCAGTTCCGGGCCGGCGAGCGGCGCGCGCGGTACCGCGGCCTCGCCGCTCGCGGCGCGCAAGAGGTCGTACAGGGGCCGCAGTTCACGGTAGGTGCGCCGGAGGTGCCAGCGGCCGTGCAGGTACTGGCCGGCGTGCGGCAGGATGAACCCGCCCGCGACCAGGAGCGCGGCCAGCGCGGCGAGCGGCGGTGCGAGATCCGTGCTCAGCCAGTCCAGGTCGCCCCCGGACCAGCGCGCCGCGACGGCGACCAGCTTGGCCGCGATGAAGCCGAGGCTCAGCGCGTACCCGGCACCGATCAGCCGCAGCCCCCACCGCAGCCAGGCGTCCAGGCCCTCGGTGCGTACCCAGTTCCGGATCAGCCCGGACGCGACGGCACAGGCCACGGCGTGCGCGACGAGGTACAGCAGGATCTCCTCGCGCATGAACGGCGTCCCGGCGTAGTACGTGTCGAGGTCGTGCACCCGCTCCACCGGAACGTCGGCGAGCGCGAACAGCACCCACAGGGCGACGATCACCCCGAGGTACACCGACACCACCCGGCGGATCGCGCGGCGGGTGACCGCGGAGCGGTCGGAGGGGCCGTTGCGCCAGGTGATGATCAGCAGCAGGCAGGACCCGCTCATCGCGGTGATGAGCGAATAGCACCAGGGCGCCGCGAAGTTGGGCACTCCGGTCACCCGGTTGACCCGGACGATCATGGACGGCGCGCAGAACACGAACACCGCGCAGGTGACCAGCAGCGTGCCGCCGGCCGCGCGCAGCAGCGGGTCCCGCCACAGCCGGACGATGGAAGGCAGTTTGATCAGCAGGGCGAGGGTGAGGGCCGCGACCGGGATCCAGAAGGAGATGTAGAGCTGGTCGAGGAGGCGCGAGGGGGTGAGCGCCGGCGCGGTCACCGGGCGGCTCCGCCCCGTCCGCGGTAGCCGAGGGAGCGCTGCACCGGGTCGGGCCCGGCATCGGGTGTCCGCCCGGTCAGGTACGGCCGGAACAGCGTGGCGAGCCGGTGCCCGAAGTCGTCCGCCTCGGCCTCCTCGGCGGCCCGGGACCCGTTGCGGGCCGCGACCGTCAGCGCCCGCTCGCGCCAGCGGGGCTCGTCGGCCAGGGCCTGCGCGGCGGCTTCCTTGGCCGGCGAGTGGTGCCGGTGCCCGGCGTGCAGGTGCCACAGCTCATGGCCCAGGATGACCAGTTGCTGCACGGCCTCCGCGCGTTCCTCCACGATCACCAGGTCGAAGTCGTGGAACTCCACCCACAGTCCGGTGACCTCGATCTCGTCCGGGAACCGCTCGAACCGCAGCTCCACGGGACGGCCGCCCCGCCGTGCGCTCATCTCCTCGCACAGTGCCCGGCACAGTTCCCGTACGCCGTCGGGTGGTTGCGGCCGGGCCCGGACGGCGGAGGCGAGGCCGGCGGCCAGGGTGCGCCGGGCCGGGCCCGGACGGGGGCGGCCCAGCCGTGCGGTCAGTCGTGCCGCTCGCTGTCGCACGCCGCCCGCGAATGCCATCGCTCCCCTTTCGCGCCGCCGCCGCGCGGCTCGTCCGAGCGTACGCGCCGGGGTGTGTCCACGTCAGGCGATCGGGCGCCCGTCGTTCAGACCTGAACTGAACCGGAACCAAACCCGAACGAAACCGGACGGGATCAGCGCCCCGGCGATGCCACCGGTGTCACCGGTACCCCTCCGGCGGCCCGGCCCAGCAGGGTCAGGCTCGCCTTCCCCGGCCCGGACAGCGAGGTGAACTCCGAGAGGACCGCAAGCGCGAGGGTGTTGGTGCCCCGGGTGCGCAGGATGCCGTTCGGCAGCACGAAGGTGTGCTGCGGGCCGACGTCGTTGACGTACTGGCCCATGTTCCAGCCGTTGAGGAAGATCTGCGCCCGGTAGGCCCGGTACCGGTGGTCCTCCAGGGTCAGCCCGATCGAGGCGTCGACGTCCTGCGGCACCGACAGCCGGAACGTCGTCCGGTACCAGGTCACACCCTGCCGCCGCTCGGCGCGCGGGAAGGTCACCGCCTGCCAGTCCCGGTCGGCGAAGCCGGGCAGGTGCCAGCCCTCCCGCTCGCCGTACAGGCCGCCGTTGTTCTGCGGCCCGCGCACCGGGTCCGGGGCGGCCTCGCCCTGGATCCGCCAGGTCACCCGGGGCGCCGCGCCCGTCGGGATGCCCTTGAGGACGGCGGCGGTCAGACCGCGCGCCACCTTGTGCGTGTCCTGCGCCTTGCCGTCCATGTCGTGCTGCATGCGCCGGACGAGCACGGACAGCACGTGCCGGCCGGGCCCGCGCAGCCGCTCACGCACCGGGAAGACGGCGGTGGCGTCCCAACTGCCCTTGCGGATGGTGGTGTCCTTGTCCGGCACGGGCATCCGGTGGGTGCCCAGCGGCTCCCCGTCCAGCCACGCCATCAGCAGCCCCTGCGTGCCGGTGCTGTAGGCGAGCGCGACCTCCTCGACGCCGGACGAGTCGCTGAACGTGCCCCGGTACCAGACGTCCCCGTAGTGGAAGCCGTAGTCGTCCGCGAACAGCACCGGCTGACCGTCGGGGACCGCGGTGACGCTGTACGACGACGTCCTGTCCGCGACCTTCCACGACCTGTCGTCGAAGTTCGGTCCCGCCTCCGGGTTCTCCGTGCGCGTCCGCCAGCCGGTCAGCGCCGGCAGCTCCACCTCCGGCACCGGGGGCACCGAACCGGTCGTCATCACGCTGCCGGACAGGGTGATCCGGGTCGGCAGCCGCCGCCCGTTCCACACCAGGCTCGCGATCCCGCGCGGACCCCACACCTCGATGGCGGTCCCCCCGGTGATGTCACCCGTCAGATGCACCTCCGAGCCGCGCACCTCCGCGTGGCGCAGCAGCTGCGGGCCGTACACCAGCAGGGTCCCGGACGCGGTGTCGTACGGGAACATCCGCACCGAGGTGGCGTCGTCCGCGAGGAGCAGCAGCAGCGGGATGTCGCTCCCGCCCTTCGCGACCAGCATCCGGATCAGACCGCCGTGCCCGAGGGGCGCGTTGACGTGCAGTTCGTTGCCGTCGTACGCCCAGGCGCCCTCCGGGTCGAGCCGCTGGACGAGCGGCTCCACGGGACACTCCAGGACCAGGTCCGCCATGTCGTCGCGGCGCCCGGTGAACACGGCGATGTCCTGCCGTCCGGTGTTCAGGCACATCATGGGCTGGGCGGTGGAGTACTTCAGTGTCCGCTTGCCGAGCGAGAGGCCGGTGGTCAGCATGCGGGCGTCGTGCGCGGGCACGGTGACCGGGAGCCTGCCGGCGTCCGTCGGCAGGTCGGTGGTGACCGCCTCCGGGCCGTCGTTGCGGGCCACGTACACATGGGTGCCGGTGTCCGGGTTGGTGAGGTGGTAGACCTTCAGCCCCTCCGCCTTCACCTCCGCCGCCCGGTCCAGCCGGGCGAAGTCCGGCACGCGCTGGAGCAGATGCCCGAGCTGGTGCATCGGGGCGATCTTCTCGGTGACGTTGCGGCCCTCGTCGATCGCCGCCCCGTAGTCGTACGACGTGTAGACGACCGGCGCGGGCAGCCAGCCCCACGACGTCCCGCCGAAGGTCATGTACACGTTGTGCAGGGTGATGCCGTTGGCGAGGTTGGTGAGGTAGAAGCGGCGCTCGTAGGCCGCGTCCCGGGTGCGCCGCGACTCGGCGTACCCCTTGCCGTCGAACCAGGCCCCGCCCCACGGATCGAACCAGCCGCCCCCGAACTCCGGCACGAACCCGGGCGTACGCGGCGAGGCGGTCGCCCCGCCCGTCACGCCTCCGTGCCCGAAGTGCCCCCAGTCCGGCGGGGTCTGGGACGGTGAGGGATACCCGTCGAACCCGTACAGCCAGCCGCCCTTCTCCCCGCCCGTGTCGAAGGAGCCCGGCACCCAGTAGCCGTTGCGCCCCTTGTCGTTGTGGAAGAGGGGAACGTCGATCCCGTCGGACCTGACCTTCTTGTACAGATGGGACATGTAGTCCCGCCCGGTCCCGTCCTTCACGTGGGCGTCGTACTCGTTCTCGATCTGGTAGAGCAGGACGGTGCCCTTGCCCTGCGTGAACAGATGCCGCCGGGCGATCCGGTTCACCTGGGTGAGCCACTCGTCGGCGTGCGACAGATACGTCGGGTCGGTGGTGCGCGCCGTCCCCTTCGTCGCCGTCAGCCAGCCCGGGAAGCCGCCGCCGTCGACCTCGGCGTTGATGTACGGGCCCGGCCGCAGGATCACGTACAGCCCGGTCTCGGCCGCCGTGCGCAGGAACAGGTCGAGGTCCCGGACCCCGGAGAAGTCGTACCGGCCCGGCGCGGGCGAATGGTAGTTCCACGACACGTAGATGCTCACGGCGTTGTACCCGTGCGCCCGCATCTTCTGCAGCACGTCCCGCCACAGGGAGGGGCTCGGCAGCCGGAAGGGGTGCATCTCGCCGGACCACACGACCAGCCGCCGGCCGTCGACCAGCAGCGAGTACGAGTCGTAGCCGATGGTGTGCCGCTTCCCGTCGGCACGCGGCGGGGCGGGCGCGGGACCGGTCGGCACACTGCGCGCCGCGTACGCCGAGGGCGCCCCGGGCCCGCCACTGCCGCCCAGGGCGAAACCGAGCGCGGCCGAGCCGGCCAGGGCACTGAAAGTACGTCTGCTGAGCGCCAAGGTGGACCCTCCCGGGCGATCTTACGGGGGCGCGGTCCGGCCATTCTCCATGCCGGCACGCTCCGCGACGGACCCCAGGGGGCCTCGGCGCGGGAGGATCACGCGGAAGCGGTACCCGAGGCGGCTTCAGTGCCCGGAGGCGTGGACGAGGAAGTCGGTCCAGGCGGCGGGGGAGAGGGCGAGGCTGTACTGGTCGACGTCTTCGCCGACCGCTGGGAGGTACTCGACCGCGACCCACCCGGAAAAACCGTACGGGCCGAGGTCGACCTTCCGCTGTCCCGGCCAGCCCGGCGTCGACGCCCGGGGGTGAGAGCCGGTGGCTAACCCGCCTGCCCCATCCCCGCCGCGTTCGGCCAGCTCTGTGTGTTGGGCCAGCCGGTCGCCGGGGCCGGGGTCAGACCGGCCGTCGGGGCCGGCGTGCCGGGGGCCGTCATTCCGCGGACCTGGGCGGCCGTGAGGCCCCCGCGGGCCGGGACACCCGGAGGGGTCGGGGCGACCGCGACGGGCGCGGGGGCCGGGACCGGGAGGACCGGCACCGGGGCAGGGGCCGGTGGGGTGGCAGCCGGAGCGGGGAACGGCGTGGGGGCCGGGGCCGGTGTGGCGTAGGGAGCCGGTGCCGGGGCGGGCGCGGGGGTCAGGACCGGCGCGGGTGCCGGTGGTTGCTGCGTCGGAACGGCCATCGGCTGCTCCAGTCGCTCCATGACGAGCGCCGCGGGCTGTTGCACGGGCACCGCCTGGGCTGCCGCCGGCATCGGCATCGGCATCCCGCCGTCGGCGGCCGGGAAGGCGGCCGCCGCGGGGGCGGTGCCGGTGGTCGGGAAGGCGGCCGGGCCCGGGGTGGCGACGGCGGCGACGGCCTGTGCGGCCAGTCCCGGCATTCCGGCGCCGTTGGTCTCGCTCACCAGCCGGTCCACCGCCGCCGTGCCCGAGCTGTAGCTGGTCCCGGTGCTCAGCTCGGGCACGGCGGCTCCCCTCCTGGTCCCGTAGAGCACCTGCTCCAGGCCGGACACCAGGCGACGCACGTCGACCTGGGGGCGCACCACGAGTCTCAGGAAGCGGCTGGACGAACCGATCTTGTTGCCGCACTCGCGGACCAGGATCCGGTGCTCGGTGAGCAGCCGGTCGCGGACCACGGTGCCTTCGGCGCCCACGGGGAGGCGGACGAAGAGGAAGTTGCCCTGGGAGGGGTAGACCGTGAGGCCGGGGAGGGTGGAGAGGTGGCCGGCCATCTCCAGGCGGTCGCGCCGTATCTGGAGCAGGCTCTGCGCGTACTCCGGGCCGTGCTCGCGCAGCATGAACACCACGTGCTCGGCGAAGGAGTTGAGGTTCCACTTGGGGAGCATCGAGCGGATCCTGCCCGCGATCGCCGGGTTCGCCACCAAATAGCCGAAGCGGACGCCGTGCAGTCCGAAGTTCTTGCCGAGGCTGCGCAGCACCACCACGTTGGGGCGGAGCATCGCCTCCTGCACGACGCTCGGTTCGGCCTCCGCGTCGGCGAACTCCAGGAACGACTCGTCCACGACGACCAGGTCCAGGTCCGCCATCGCGTCCATGAACCGCACCAGCGACTGCTTGGCCACATGGCCGCCGTCGGGGTTGTTCGGGTTGCAGACGACCGCCACGCGGGTGCCCCGGGCGCGGATGAACTCCGCGTACCGGGCCAGGTCCAGCGTGAAGCCGTTCGCCTCCTGGAGCGGGAACATGTCGACCCGTTTGCCGGTCTCCATCGGCTGGTCGGTCCAGCGGCCGAAGGTGGGGACCGGGACCGCCAGGGACTCGCGGACCAGGAGATGGTCGATCCAGGTGATCAGCTCCGTCGAGCCGTTGCCCATCGCCATGCACTGCGGCGGCAGTTGGAGCAGGCCGGCCAGTTCGGCCGTGATCGTGTCGGTGTCGCTCGGGTAATACGTGATGATCTCGCGCAGCCGGACCGACATCTCCTCGAACATGGCCGGCGTCGGGAAGTACGGGTTGCACGGGATGCAGAAGTCCACCGGCCCTGACCCGTCGTTCTCCCGCGTCAGCGCCGCCATCGAAGGGCTGTGCGCCGCGGTGCCGCGGAACAACGAGGTGACGTTGTCAGGCAAGGGGAACCTCCGTCGAAGGGTGGCCCGTGCGGGGGAGCACGGGCCGCCCATGAGTACGCGGGCGCCGGAGGTGGCGTTCAACTCACGGGGCACGTGAGCCGGTTCACTAGCCGGTTCACTGCGGCCGGGGCGGCCCGGAGTGGGCATCGGGCCCGGGAGCCTGACGGTGAGTGGATGGATGGGCGCACAGGGAACGGTTTCGGCAACGGTTTGGAGAAGATTTGCCATCCCCCACGAAACCTTCACAGCGCTGCCTAGGAAGGTGACGGTTGTGGAATCTAGTCTTCCCGCGTCATGGACTACTGCCACACGTGCCAACGGCACCTCAACGGCGCCCTGGCCTGCCCGGGCTGCGGTGCACCGGCGCAGACGCCCGCCGCGCCCGCACAAGTACCTCTCGTGCGCGGGTACGAGGGCATGGTGGCCGACCCCCACGGACAGAACGGACGTCCGGGAGCCCCCGCGGGCCACGACGGCCAGGGCGCGCCGACACCCCCGGCCGGCACCCGGGTCCCCCGGCAGAGCGGCGCGCCCGAGGCGTACGAATCGGCGGGCGGTTACGGGCAGGCCGGCGGGCACGCCGTTCCCGGCGGCGAGCGCGACTCCTACGACGCGTCCGACGCCGGCGCCGACGGCGGTTACGCCGCCGAGTACGACGACCACGGCGACGGCGACGAGCACGCGGGCGAGTACGGCGACGACCACACCGACGACCATGCGGACGAGTACGCGGACGACGCCCCGGACGGCCGCCGCGCGTCCCGTTCCTCCGGCCGGCGCCAGTCCCGTACCGAAGGCAGCCGGCGGGACCGCAAGGCCGCCGCGCACCGGCGCCGCCGGCGCCGCACGGTGCTGATCACCGCGGGCCTGGTCCTCGCGGCGGGCGGTCTGACCTTCGCCGAGATCGGCACGGACGCCCCCTTCTCCTCCGGTGGCCCCGCCGCCCCCGACCAGACGGCCGCGGACGGCGCCGCCGCCTCCGACGCCCCCGACGGCTCGGCCACCCCGGACGACGGCGCGGGCGTCGCCACCGGCCAGAACGCCTCGGCCGCATCCCCGGACCCGTCGGCCTCCGCGTCCGCGTCCAAGGACCCCAAGCACAAGGCCTCGGCGTCCCCGAGCGCCAAGGAGACGCAGTCGGCCACGGTGTCGGCCCACCCGTCGGCGACGGTCGCCCCGCCGCCCTCGCATCCGACCGCCACCCCGACCGGCGCCCCGACGACCTCGGCGCCCACGCCGCGGCCGTCGCCGACGAGGACGTGCAACCGCTTCCTGTGGTGGTGCACGTAGCCGTTCCCTCTTTCGAGGCGACGGCAGCCGTCCGCACCCGCGCAACCTCCTCATGATCCTCACCTCCTCTCCCCGTGCCGCCCCATGTCATCGGCCATCCGGGGTATCGGTGACACCAACGGGCCCTCACGGCTGTTGAGTCGAACAGGTACGTCTCGCCGTACTCGACCTCGGGGACGCCCGAGACCCGAGCGGGCGTCGTGCCGAGGGGGAGTGGCGAGCAGCGGCTCAGGCTGAGGAGAGCGGATGACGCAGGAGATCACCGTGCACGGCACGGTCGCCGAGGGCTTCGAGGCCGTGCGCGAGGAGTTCGCCGCGTTCGTCGCCGGGGAACGCGGCGACTACGAGGGGCAGTTGTGCGCATATGTCCACGGCCGCCGGGTCGTGGACCTGTGGGCGGGCGAGGGCGTCGACGGCGACTGCCTGTACGGCGTGTTCTCGTCCACCAAGGGCGCCGCCCACCTCGTCGCTGCGCTGCTGGTGCAGGACGGCACCCTGGAGCTGGACCGCAAAGTCACCTACTACTGGCCGGAGTTCGGTGTCGAGGGCAAGGCTGCGCTGACGCTGCGCGAGCTGCTCGCCCACCGGGCCGGCCTGATCGGCACGGACGCCGGGTTCGGCGCGGCGGAGCTGGCCGACGACCGCGCGCTGGCCGAACGCCTCGCCGACCAGCGGCCGTTCTGGCGGCCGGGCGCGGCGTTCGGGTACCACGCCCTGGTGCTCGGCGCGCTGACCGGCGAGGTCGTCCGGCGCGCGACGGGCCGTACGATCCAGGAGCTGTACGAGGAGCGGGTCCGCGCCCCCTACGGCCTGGACCTCCACCTCGGCCTGCCGGCCTCCCGCGAGCCCCGCTTCCGCACCACCCTGCCGATGCTGCCGACCCCCGGGCAGCAGGCGCTGCCGGACGCGCGGCCGACCGGTCCGCACACGCTCACCTCGATCGCCTTCAACCGCCACGCCCCCGAGCCGGTCGACCTGGAGTCGCTGCCGAACGAGCGCACCGTCCGCGCCAAGGGGCCCGCCTCGGTGGGCGGCATCGCATCGGCGCGCGGCCTGGCCGGGATGTACGCGGCGATGATCAGCGAGGTCGACGAGAAGGCGCCGCTGCTGAAGGAGGACACGGTCGCGGAGTTCGGACAGCCGCACTCGGTCGGCTACGACCTGGTGGCCCGCACCCACAAGTCGTTCGGTCTCGGCTTCCAGGTGACGGCCGACATCTGGCACCCCTTCCTCGGCGCCGGCGCGATCGGCCACAGCGGCGCCGCCGGCTCCCAGGCCTTCGCCGACCCCCGCAGCGGCCTCGCCTACGGCTACACCCGCCGCCGCTTCGCCTTCCCGGGCGGAGCGGCTCCGGAGAACGAAAGACTGGCGATGGCGGCACACCGGGCAGCGCTGGACACCGGGCAGCGCTGACACCCCGGGGGCGCGGGGCTGTGCCGATGTGCGGCTCCGCCGCGTGGGCGCGACCGGCCCACCGCAACCCGCACCCGAAAAGACGGCAGCCGCACCCCTCACAGGATGCGGCTGCCGCCGTACGCCGGTACCGCGCTCAGACCAACGTCACCGTGATGTTGCCGCGCGTCGCCTTCGAGTACGGGCACACCTGGTGCGCCTTCTCGAGCAGCTCCCGGGCGGCGGTGGCGTCGACGTTCGGAATGCTCGCCGAGATCTCGACGATGATCCCGAAGCCGTCCTCGTTCTTGCCGATCCCGACCTTCGCGGTCACGGTCGACCCGGTGATGTCGGCGCCCTCCTGCCGGGCGACGACGCCGAGCGCGCCCTGGAAGCAGGCGCTGTATCCGGCGGCGAACAACTGCTCCGGGTTGGTGCCGGCGCCGTTGCCGCCCATCTCCTTGGGCGGGTTCACGACGACGTCGAGCTTGCCGTCGTCGGTGGCGACGCGACCGTCGCGGCCGTTCTCTGCGGTGGCGACGGCGGTGTAGACGACGTCGGACTGCTGGATGGGCATGCGGTGCCTTCCTCCTCGGCCCGCCACGACTCGCGCCCACGATCGACGGCGGATTTCGGAAAGAAGCTACCGCATGCCGGAAACCCAGCAGAAGCCCCGGCCGGTCAGAGCTTGACGATCATCTTTCCGACGTTGTCGCCGCGCAGCACCCCGAGGAACGCCTCGACGTTGTTCTCGATGCCCTCAATGACCGTCTCGCGGTACTTCAGTTCACCCGAGGCCACCCAGGGGCCGACCTTCGCGACGAACTCGGGCTGGAGGTCGTAGTGGTCGCCGACCAGCAGTCCCTCGATGCGGCCGCGGGTCTGGATCAGCCGGGCGAGGTTGTTCGGGCCGGGCGCGGGCTCGGTGGCGTTGTAGACGGAGATCGCGCCGCAGATGGCGATCCGGCCGTGCAGGTTGAGCGACCCGATGGCGGCCTGGAGGTGCTCCCCGCCGACGTTGTCGAAGTACACGTCGATGCCGTCGGGGGCGGCCGCGCGCAGCTGCTCGCTCACCGGGCCCTTCTTGTAGTTGAACGCGGCGTCGAAGCCGTACTCGTCCAGCAGCAGCTTCACCTTCTCGTCCGACCCGGCCGAGCCGATGACCCGGGAGGCGCCCATGAGCTTGGCGAGCTGGCCGACCTCGCTGCCCACGGCACCCGCGGCGCCGGAGACGAACACGATGTCGCCCTCCTTGAAGGAGGCGGTGCGCAGCAGGCCGGCGTAGCCGGTCAGGCCGGGCATGCCGAGGACGCCGAGGTACGTCGAGAGGGGCGCGGCCTGGGGGTCGACCTTGACGGCGTGCTGCGCGTCCATGACCGCGTACTCGCGCCAGCCGAAGAAGTGCAGGACGTGGTCGCCGACCGCGATGCCCTCGGCGTCGGAGGCGACGACCTCGCCCACCGCGCCGCCCTGCATGACCTTGCCCACCTCGTAGGGGGCGGCGTACGACTTCGCGGCACTCATCCGGCCCCGCATGTACGGGTCCACGGAGAGGTACTCGTTCCGTACCAGGATCTGGCCCTCGCCGGGGGTCGGGACCTCGGTCTCGACCAGGGCGAAGTCCTCGGGCTTCGGCCAGCCGACCGGACGGCTCCGCAGGTGCCACTCACGATTGATCATCAGGGTGCCTCTCCAATTACTTCAGTACCTGAAACAACAGTGCCTCTGAATATTTCAGGTGTCAAGTAAATGGGGTACTCTTGAGGCATGGCCACACCGCAGAGCACCCGTCCGGACGAACTGACCGTGGAGGTCGTCGAGCTCATCGGCGAGGTGGTGGGCCGCTACCACGCGGACTACGAGGAGGCCGCCGCCGGGCACACCCTGACCGGCGCCCAGGCCAAGCTGCTCAGCCTGCTCGCCCTCGACCCGCTGCCCATGCGCAAGCTGGCCCAGAAACTGAAGTGCGAGCCGTCCAACGTGACCGGGATCGTGGACCGCCTCGAATCCCGCGGCCTGGTCGAGCGCCGCCCCGACCCCGCCGACCGCCGCGTGAAGATGGCCGTCGCCACCGACGAGGGCCTGCGCGTGGTCCGCGAACTGCGCGAGGACCTCCGCTTCGCCCGCGCCCCCCTCGCCGGCCTCTCCGACGAGGAACGCCGCTCCCTGCGCGACCTGCTGCGCCGCATGCTGGACGCGTAACGCCTGTTCAGCGGCCCAGGAGCCCGCCCGACCAAGGGGGGAACCGGCCGGCCGCCGTCCCCCGATAGGGTTCTCCCATGCGTGATCTCGGGGTGGGGTTCGGTTATCTGCTGCAGGGCCAGCGCTGGGTGGGCCGGCACGGCCGGCAGTACGGGTTCGCACTGCTGCCCGGCCTGATCGCCCTGGTCCTGTACGTGGCGGCGCTCGTCGCGCTCGCGGTGTGGGGTCAGGACGCGGTCGCATGGGCGACGCCGTTCGCGGACGACTGGTCGAGCCCCTGGCAGGGACTGTTCCGCGGCTTCCTCACGGTCGTGCTGTTCGCCCTCGGCCTGCTGCTGGCCGTCCTCACCTTCACGGCCGTCACCCTGCTGATCGGCCAGCCCTTCTACGAGAGCCTCTCCGAGAAGGTCGACGAGGACGTCTCGCCCGACGGCACGGCGCCGCGCTCGCAGCTGCCGCTCTGGCACGAGCTGTGGATCTCCGCCCGCGACAGCCTGCGCGTCCTGCTCCGGGCCGGACTGTGGGGCGTGCTGCTCTTCGCCCTCGGCTTCCTGCCCGTCGTCGGCCAGACGGTCGTCCCGGTCATCGGCTTCTTCGTCACCGGGTTCTTCCTCACCGAGGAACTCGCCTCCGTCGCCCTGCAGCGCCGCGGCATCGATCTCCGCGCCCGCCTCGCCCTGCTCCGCTCCCGCAAGACCCTGGTCTGGGGCTTCGGCACCCCCCTCGGCCTGTCCTTCCTGGTCCCCTTCGTCGCCGTGTTCCTCATGCCCGGCGCGGTCGCCGGCGCCACCCTCCTCGCCCGGGACCTGCTGGGCGAGGAGAGCGCGCAGGAGGGCGAGCAGGAGTCCGAGGAGGAGTCCGCGGGCGCGAACAGCCCGTACGCATGACAGCCGTGCCAGACATTCGCTTGTCGCATCCGCCGGTCGGACCTAGCGTCAACACCATGCAGATCACCCTCGGCAATCCCGCCTCCGCGCCCCGGCCGCTGAGCCCCTACCACTCCCAGGTCGCCCGCGTCGAACAGGCCGACGGCAGCGCCCTGTTGTTCCTCTCCGGGCAGATCGCCGAAGGCACCACCCTCGCCGAGCAGACAAAGGGCGTCTTCGAGACCATCGGCGCCCTCCTCGAAGCGCACGGCGCGACCCTCACGGACGTCATCAACATCCGCACCTACCTCACCGACATCACCCGGCTCGACGAATACGGCGCGGTCCGCCGCGAGTTCCTCACCGGCACCCCGCCGACCAGCATGACCTTCGAAGTGCCGCGCCTGTTCCGCCCGGAGGCCCAGGTGGAGATCGAGATCGTCGCGGCGGTGCCGGCCGACAGGTGACGGGGCCGCGGACGCGTCCGCCAGTTGTGAAGGGTTCGTACGAGATCTCCGGCAGGCGTTCGATCACGGGCTGCGGGGCCGCCGCGCCGATTAGGTTCTGATCCGGGACAAGTGCCCCACGTGCAGCCCCGGCCCGGACTCCTGACATCCGGACCGGGGCACGCTACGCCCGCCCCGCCCGGTACCAGAAGCCGTGTCTGCCCCCCCCGACGAACCCGGAGCGGGGCAGAGCTCAGGTCACGGCTGTGCGGCCGTGACCGTCCGATAGGCGATCTCGGCGAGCCGCGCCTGGCCGTTGCGGCTCGGGTGGAACCAGTCCCAGTGGCTGAGCTGCTCGGTGGCGAAGCGGAAGTCGAAGACCGCGTTGCCGTCGAAGCGGCAGCGGCGGTCCTTGGCACAGACCTCCTTCAGCACCGCGTTGTACGCCTCCACGCGCTCCTGCACCTTCTCCCGCCGCCGCTCGGCCGCACCGGACAGGTCGTCCGCGTCGCCCAGCATCGACGGGCAGATGCCCAGCTTCCACACCTGCCTGCCCAGCGGGTCCGTGCGGCCCTCGGCCCACAGCCGCTTCAGGTTCGGCACGCTCGCCACGTACACCTGCGTCTTCGGCAGCGCCGTCCGCAGGGTGCCCAGCGCCTCCTCGAAGTCGGCACGGAAACCGGCCACCGACGTCATCGCCCGCACCGAGCCCCGGCAGGCGTCATTGGCCCCGGCCATCACCGTCACCAACTCGGGCTCCCGGGCGGCCGCCTGGGCCATCTGGTCCGGCAGGTCGGCCATCCGGGCGCCGGTCACCGCGTAGTTCCAGCTGCGCTCCGCCGCCCCCGTCACCCCGAGCAGACGCACCGCCAGACTGTCCACCCTCGCGTCGCTGCCCGTCGCCCACGACACCTCCGGGCAGTCCGAGAACACCGTGCACGCGTCGAAGCCGCGCGTGATGGAGTCACCGACCGCGGCGATCGAGTCCGGGCTGCGGTCCCACACCGGGGCCGGCTTCGGCAGACGATGGGACGCGCTCCCGGAGTCCTTCGTACCGGAGGAGCCGCCCCCGCCGAACGCGTCGCACCCCGTGGCCAGCACCGCCGCCGTCACCGCCGCCGTCACCACCGCTACGACGGCCCGCACACGGTGGCCTCGCTTCCGCATCCCTGCTGATCCCCTCGCTCGGCGCCGCAGTGTTCCCTCCCATGACAACGTGCGAGGGTTCCCGGCCGGGCCCCTTGGAACGGCGCACCCCCGTACAAGCGTCCCCCTGGGTGAATGGCAGGGGTTTCCTGGCAGCGGGACCGACGGTACGTCACACTCCTTGCACCGCCGCAGGGTAGCCTCGCCATGAACGCGGCCGTCGCGCCACTGCCGCCGGCCAGTCCGAAGGATGTCCCGCTCTGCCCGGAGGTTCCGGTGACGACACGTGGAGTTCTGTACGTGCACTCCGCGCCGCGCGCGCTGTGCCCGCACGTCGAGTGGGCCGTCGCGGGGGTGCTCGGCACGCGCGTCAGCCTCGACTGGATCCGGCAGCCCGCGGCCCCCGGCACCTGGCGCTCGGAGTTCTCCTGGAAGGGTGAGGCGGGCACCGCGTCCAAGCTCGCCTCCGCCCTGCGCGGCTGGCACCTCCTGCGCTTCGAGGTCACCGCCGAGCCCTGCCCCACCGCCGAGGGCGAGCGCTACAGCTGCACCCCCGACCTCGGCATCTTCCACGCCGTCACCGGCATCCACGGCGACATCCTCATCCCCGAGGACCGCCTGCGCGCGGCCCTGCTGCGCAGCCGGCGGGGCGAGACGGACCTGGAGGCCGAACTGGCCAAGCTCCTGGGCAAGCCCTGGGACGACGAACTGGAACCCTTCCGCTACGCGGGCGAGGGCGCCCCGGTGCGCTGGCTTCACCAGGTGGTGTGAACCGCGGGAGACCGGCGACACAGAGGACACCGAGGGCACCAGGACATGAGGAAGGGCCCCCACCGGCCGGTGGGGGCCCTTCCGTCGCGTTCTCGGACCGTCAGGCAGGTCTCGTACGTCCTCAGACCGTCCGGAACGCCAGGACCACGTTGTGTCCGCCGAACCCGAACGAGTCGTTCAGCGCGGCGATACGGCCCTCGGCGGGCAGCTTGCGCGCCTCACCGCGGACGACGTCGGCGGTGGCCTCCGCCTCCGGGTCGAGGTTGTCGACGTTGATGGTCGGCGGAGCGATCCGGTTGTACAGGGCCAGCACGGTCGCGACGGTCTCGACACCGCCCGCACCACCGAGCAGGTGACCGGTCATCGACTTGGTGCCGGAGACCGCGAAGTGGTCGGTGTCGTCACCGAAGACCTTGCGCAGCGCCTTCAGTTCGGCGACGTCACCGGCCGGCGTCGAGGTGGCGTGCGCGTTGACGTGCACGATCTCGGCCGGGTTCAGGTCGGTGTTGTCGAGCAGGTTCTGCAGGGCGTGCGCGATGCCGCGGCCCTCCGGCTCCGGCTGCACGATGTCGTGGCTGTCGGCCGAGATGCCCTGGCCGACGGCCTCCGCGTAGACGCGGGCACCGCGCTTGGCGGCGTGCTCGGCGGACTCCAGGACCACGACGCCGGCACCCTCGCCGAGGACGAAGCCGTCACGCGCGAGGTCGTAGGGGCGCGAGGCACCCTGCGGGTCGTCGTTGTTCTTGGACATCGCCATCATGTTTCCGAACGCGGCGATGGGCAGCGGGTGGATGGCCGCCTCGGTGCCGCCGGCGACGACGACGTCGGCACGGCCGGTGCGGATCATCTCGATGCCGTAGCCGATGGCCTCGGCGCCGGAGGCGCAGGCGGAGACCGGGGTGTGCACACCGGCGCGCGCGCCCACGGCGAGACCCACGTTGGCGGACGGGCCGTTCGGCATCAGCATCGGCACGGTGTGCGGGGAGACGCGGCGTACGCCCTTCTCCTTCAGCACGTCGTACTGGTCGAGCAGGGTCGTCACACCGCCGATGCCGGAGGCGATCACCGCACCCAGGCGGTCGGGGTCGACGCTGCTGTCGTCGCCGGCCTTGTCGGTGAAACCGGCGTCCGCCCAGGCCTCCTTGGCCGCGATCAGCGCGAACTGCGCCGAGCGGTCCAGGCGGCGGGCCTGCGGGCGCGGAATGACCTCGCCCGGCTCCACGGCGATCTGTGCCGCGATGCGGACCGCCTGGTCGGCGGCCCAGTCCTGGTCGAGGGCGCGGACGCCGGACTTGCCGGCGACGAGGGCCTCCCAGGTGGAAGCTGCGTCGCCACCCAGCGGTGTGGTTGCGCCGATACCGGTGACGACCACGGTGCGATTGGTCGGGCTCACGGGAATTCTTTCTCCAACGGATGCGGGATTCATACGGCGCCACCGCCGGGTGGCGGGGCCTCGCAGCCTGACTGCCTAAGGGGTGGCTCAGGCCTGGTGCGTGAGGATGTAGTTGGTGGCGTCACCAACGGTCTTCAGGTTCTTGACGTCCTCGTCCGGGATCTTCACGTCGAAGCGCTCCTCGGCGGCGACGACGACCTCGACCATGGACAGCGAGTCGACGTCCAGGTCGTCGGTGAAGGACTTGTCCAGCTGGACGTCCTCGGTGGGGATCCCGGCGATCTCGTTCACGATCTCGGCGAGACCGGCGACGATCTCTTCCTGAGTGGCGGCCATGTCAGGCGCTCCTTCTTCGATATTCCAGACGGTTTTTCGGCGCCCGCCGCGTCAGCGGCAGGTGGTGCGGCACGTGCGCCGGATCGCATGATCCGGCACGGAGTGCCTAGGGGAGGGTAACGACCGTGGCGGCGTAGACGAGACCCGCCCCGAATCCGATGACGAGCGCGGTGTCGCCACTCTTCGCCTCCCCGGTCGCCAGGAGCCGCTCCATCGCGAGCGGGATCGAGGCGGCCGAGGTGTTGCCGGTGGTGCGCACGTCACGGGCGACCGTGACGCTCTCCGGCAGTTTCAGCGTCTTCACCATCGAGTCGATGATCCGCATGTTGGCCTGGTGCGGAATGAAGACGTCCAGGTCGTCCGCGGTGATTCCGGCCGCGTCCAGCGCCTGCTGGGCGACCTTCGCCATCTCGAACACGGCCCAGCGGAACACCGCCTGGCCCTCCTGCGTGATCGCAGGGAACTTGATGTTGCCCTCGGAGTCCAGGGGCAGCTCGGCGACGTCGCCGATCCTGAAGCGGTCCCAGGGGACGGTCTGCTTGATGGTCTCGGACTTGTCGCCCTCCGAGCCCCAGACGGTCGGGCCGATCGCCGGCTCCTGGGAGGGGCCGACCACGACCGCGCCGGCGCCGTCACCGAACAGGAAGGCCGTCGCCCGGTCCTCCAGGTCGGTCAGGTCGCTCAGCCGCTCCACGCCGATGACGAGCACGTACTCGGCGGAGCCCTCCACGACCATGCCCTTGGCGAGCGTGAGGCCGTAGCCGAAGCCCGCGCAGCCCGCCGAGATGTCGAAGGCGGCGGCCTTGTCGGTGCCCAGCTGGTCGGCGATCGCGGTCGCGATGGCCGGGGTCTGCGAGAAGTGCGAGACGGTGGAGACGACCACGGCGCCGATCTGCTCGGCGGAGATGCCCGCGTCGGCGATCGCCTTGCCACTGGCCTCGACCGACATCGCCGCGACGGTCTCCTCGGCGCTCGCCCAGTGCCGGGTCTCGATGCCGGAGCGCGAACGGATCCACTCGTCGGAGGAGTCGATCTTCTCCAGGATCACGTCGTTGGGCACGACCCGCACCGGCCGGTAGCCGCCGACGCCGAGGATGCGCGCGTACGGGGCGCCCTTGCTGGGCTTGATCTTCGCCATGATCGGTACGGCTCCTTAGGGCGTCAGGCGTTGGCGAGCTCGGAGACGAGCGCGCGTGCCGCGTCGAGGTCGTCGGGGGTCTTCAGCGCCAGCGTCTTCACGCCCGGCAGCGCGCGCTTGGCCAGTCCGGTCAGGGTGCCACCCGGGCACACCTCGACGAGCGCGGTGACGCCCAGTTCCTTGAACGTCTCCATGCACAGGTCCCAGCGGACCGGGTTGGCGACCTGGCCGACCAGCCGCTGCAGCACCTCGGCGCCGGTGGCGACGGCCTGGCCGTCCTTGTTGGAGACGTAGGTGACCGTCGGGTCGGCGGGCGTCAGCTTCGCGGCGGCCGCGGCCAGCGTCGCGACCGCGGGGGCCATGTGGCGGGTGTGGAAAGCGCCGGCGACCTTCAGCGGGACGACCTTGCGGACACCCTCGGGCTTGTCCTCGTTCAGCGCGGCGAGCTGCTCCAGCGTGCCCGCGGCGACGATCTGGCCGGCGCCGTTGATGTTCGCCGGGGTCAGGCCGAGCTTCTCCAGGTGCGCGACCGAGACCTCCGGGTCGCCGCCGAGCAGCGCCGACATGCCGGTCCTGGTGATCGCGGCGGCGTCGGCCATGGCCAGACCCCGCGTGCGCACGAGACGCAGCGCGGAGGTGTCGTCCAGCACGCCCGCGAAGGCGGCGGCGGTGATCTCACCGACGCTGTGGCCGGCGACCGCGCCCGGTGCGATCTCCGCGATGTCACCGAGTGCCGCGGCGGACAGGATCCCGGCGGCGACCAGCAGCGGCTGGGCGACGGCGGTGTCGCGGATCGCGTCCGCGTCGGCCTGCGTGCCGTAGTGGGCGAGGTCGAGGCCGATGGCGTCCGACCAGGCCGCGACGCGGTCGGCCGCGCCGGGCAGTTCGAGCCAGGGGGTCAGGAAGCCGGGCGTCTGGGCGCCCTGGCCGGGAGCGACGAGTACGAGCACCTTCACACTCTCTCTTGGGGACGGCCACGGCCGCCCGTGAGGACAAGGACGAAGAACACGAAGGGCTTTTGTGGGCCCTCGACAAAAAACTAGAGCTGGGTGTCTCCCTCGGCCAGACGCCCCAGGATCAGGGCGATCCGCAGTGTGAACGCGGATCGTACATCGGATGGCGACCAGCCGGTGACGTCAGTCACACGTCGGAGCCGGTAGCGCACGGTGTTCGGGTGAACGAACAGCATCCGGGCCGCGCCTTCCAGACTGCTCGCCTGCTCCAGGTAGACGCTCAAGGTCTCCAGGAGTGCCGAGCCCGCCTCCTCCAGCGGTCTGTAGATCTCCTCCACCAGCTGCTCGCGCGCCCCGGGATCGCCCGCGATGGCCCGCTCCGGCAGCAGATCGTCCGCCAGCACCGGCCGCGGCGCGTCCTGCCAGGCCAAACACGCCTTCAGTCCCGCGGCGGCCGCCTGCGCGGACCGCGTCGCGGCCAGCAGGTCGGGGACGACGGGCCCGGCGACCACCGGCCCGGCGGCGAACGGCCCGATCAGCGACTTGGCGACGGCGAGCGGATTGCTGCTCCCGCCCGCGATGACGACGAGCCGGTCCCCGAGCACCCCCGTGAGCACCTGCAACTTGGCATGCCGGGCAGCCCGCCTGATCGCCTCCACGGTCAGCTCGCTGTCCCCGTCGGGCGCGGTACCGAGCACGACGCACACATGCTCCGGGGAGTTCCACCCCAGCGCGGCGGCCCGGTTCACCGCCCCCTCGTCGGCCTCCCCGCTGAGCACGGCGTTCACGACGAGCGACTCCAGCCGCGCGTCCCAGGCACCGCGTGCCTCGGCGGCCTGCGCGTACACCTGGGCGGTCGCGAAGGCGATCTCCCGCGCGTACACGAGCAGAGCCTCACGCAGCACACTCTCGTCGCCGGGCGCCGCCACCTCGTCGATGGCGCTCTCCATGACCTCGATGGTGGTGCGCACCATCTCCACGGTCTGCCGCAGCGTGATGGCCCGGGTCAGCTCCCGCGGCGCCGTCCCGAACACATCGGTGGAGATCGCCTGCGGCGCGTCCGGATGCCGGAACCACTCCGTGAAGGCGGCGATGCCCGCCTGGGCCACGAGCCCGATCCAGGAGCGGTTCTCCGGTGGCATGGCCCGGTACCACGGCAGAGTCTCGTCCATGCGCGCGATGGCCTGCGCGGCGAGACTTCCGGAGGATTTCTCCAGCCGCTTCAGGGTCGCGGAGTGCGCGTGGGCGTCGTGCGCCGCGAGTTCGCGGTGATGGGATTCGGGTTCGGGCACGTGGACAAGACTGCCTTATCCGGACGCGGACGTGTGCCGCCGGGTCCGGGTGAGAGGTGCGGGGCGCGGCCTGCGGAGGTGTGCGTAGGTGGTTGACGGTGGGGTGCGCGAGGTCCGTGCGCGGTCGAGGGCGGTGTGCGTGAGGTGCGCGAGGTCCGTGCGCGGTCGAGGGCGGTGTGCGTGAGGTGCGCGAGGTCTGTGTGCGGTTGAAGGCGGTGTGCGTGAGGTCCTTGTGCGGTGCAGGGTGGTGCCCGTGATGTCCGGGTGCGGTCTACGGTGGTGCGCGTGATGGACGTACGGCGCGCCGACGAGCGCTACCCCGGCGGGGCCCCGGAGGCCGGGATCGAGACCCGCCACGCCTTCTCCTTCGGCCCGCACTACGACCCCGACAACCTGCGCTTCGGCGCGGTGATCGCCTGCAACGAGGAGCGGCTCGCGCCGGGCGCCGGGTTCGACGAGCACCCGCACAGCCACACGGAGATCGTCACCTGGGTCGTCGAGGGCGAACTGACCCACCGCGACTCCACCGGCCACGAGACGAAGGTCCGCCCCGGCGACGTCCAGCACCTCAGCGCGGCGGCGGGCGTCCGCCACGTGGAACGCAACGACGGCCCCACCCCCCTGACCTTCCTCCAGATGTGGCTGGCCCCCCTGGAGCCGGGCGGCGAGCCCTCTTACGAGATCGTCCCCGGCATCGCCGACGCCACGCCGTACGCGCTGCCCGGCGCGGGCGCGATGCTGCATGTACGGCGCCTGGGTGCGGGCGAGCGGACGGCGGTGCCGGACGCGGCGCATGTGTACGTGCATGTGGTGCGGGGCGAGGTGCGGCTGGGGAAGGAGACGCTGGGAGCGGGGGACTCGGCGCGGATCACGGGGGCGGAGGGCCTGGAGGCGGTGGGGGTCACGGCGGCCGAGGTGCTGGTGTGGGAGATGGCCGGACGCTGAGCCTTGGAAATTCATCAGCCAGCTGTGCACGAGGGTGGCGCGTTCAGTGCCTCAGTTGCTCAGCCGCCCCACGGCAGCGGTCCGCTCCGGCCGAACACCCGGACGCCCTCCTCGTGGACTCCCACATCGTCCAGGGAGGTCCGCCACCCTGCGCCTTGCAAGATGTCCCTCAACATCGTTCTCATGGTCTCCAAAACCGCGTCGGCAAAGGGGAGTACAGGGTTTTCGAAATCTCCCCGTGCTGCACAATCGCCCACCTTCGTCATCAGATCCGCACTGGACGACCACTCGGCATAGACGCCTTCCGACCCCCCTTCCGAACCTGCGTCGAGGAACGTGTCGATGTACACGTGAACACCGGAGTGTCCCTTGCGATCGACGAGGGGGATTCCGACCAGGCGTAGTGTCTGCCGGACCTCTTCCGCAGTACGCCCGTATTCCTGCCTCTTTTCCTCTGAGACGTGTTGAATCATGCTGCCGCCCCTCCCCATCGAGCCTCCTACGGACTACTTGCCCCGGGCTCGCCGTCTGCGCCGGACTCGTCCTCTACGGCGTCTTTGATACTGAGGACAAGCCGAGCACGCCCAGCATGCCGACCGCCGCAGTGACGTACGAGGTCACCGGTACCGGCACCGCCGACCTCACCTATCAGGCCCGCAGCGAGACCGGGAAGGCTGCCGTCGGCCAGAACGCCCACCTGCCCTGGCGCAAGACCGTCGACGTCCCCCTCGGACAGGACCCGACCATCGGCATCGTCCTCGGCGAGCACGGCGGCACCGCCCGCTGCACCCTCGCCATCCGCGGACAGCACATCCAAAGCGCCCCCGCCACTGGCACGTTCGCCCGCGCCACCTGCTCCGGCACGCTGCCTGTGGACTACCGCAGACCGTCGACGAACGCCTGCCAGGCGGACGCGCCGACGATCACGACGGCACCCGAAGGGTCCTTGCTGTCGCGC
Source organism: Streptomyces sp. NPDC002520 (assembly GCF_053595235.1). NCBI lineage: Bacteria > Bacillati > Actinomycetota > Actinomycetes > Kitasatosporales > Streptomycetaceae > Streptomyces > Streptomyces sp. NPDC002520. Next base: position 393,444 of record NZ_JBSFXG010000002.1, read on the forward strand.
ACCGGGACGGCGCCGGCCGGGTAGCTATCGGCCACCTCGACGCACTCGCCGCCGCTCGTGCCGCTGTACGACGACTTCCGCCACCGAACTTTGGTCAGGTCACGGCCGATCCCCATAGCGTTCCTCCATCACACGAGCGATCAGAGCCGCCGAGTCCTCGGGGGAGAGGGCTGTGGCTTGCAAGCGAGCGTAACCGACCGAACGCTCCCTGATCACTTGTGGGTTGGCGGTCACATGGCCCTGATCGTAGCTCTCCACGTAGAACAGATCAGGGTCGTCGTCGAACCTGAGAAGGGTGAACGATCCCATCATTCCCGTGTGCTGGCCGACAGAGAACGGAAGCACCTGGATCTGCACCCACGCAGCGTCGCGGAAGTCCAACAGGCGGGCCAGTTGCCTTCGCATGACGTCACGGCCGCCGACTTCCTGGAGCAGCGCGGCCTCGCTCAGTACGACCCACAGAGCTGGTGGCTGCTCGCGTTCCAGGATGCGCTGGCGCTCCAGCCGGGCCGCCACCATCTCGTCGGCCTTGTCGGGGTGGTCGACGCCGAGCAGTGCCCGCGCGTACTCCTGCGTCTGCAGCAGCCCGTACACCAACTGCGCCTGATACGTGGAGATGTACGTCGCCTTCGCCTCCATCTCCGCGTACGGCTGGAACCAGGTGGGCAGTTGGCTGCGGAGCACCAGGCCGACCAGGCGGGAGAAGAGGCCGTCCGTGCCGAGGGCGGCGTCGACGCGTTCGGAGAAGTCGCGGGTGGGGACCTTCTTCGTGGTCTCGATCTGGCCGATCAGGGAGCCCGTGCAGAAGATGACGTCCCCGAGCTGGCCCTGCTTCAGGCCGTGGGCCTCGCGGTGGCGGCGCAGTTCCCAGCCGTAGTAGTCCAGCGGGGAAGCGCTGGGGTCGAGGGACTGGATGTTGGCCACAGCGGCACCTCCGGCCTGCAACGCCTCGCGGCGTTCGTTTCGTTGCGTAGCCGAGCGTATGCGGTGCGTCGCATTGTGGTGACGTGAATCACGCAACTGGTCCGCAGGTGACCGACTTTCAGCCGTACTACCGCGCCGAGCTCGCGTTGGGCGAGCACTCGGCCCGGCATCTGCGCCGCATTCTGCGGCTCCACCTCGCAGGCTCGGGTCTGCTCGACGCCGCCGACGCGGCCGAACTGGCGTTGACGGAACTGCTCGCCAACGTCGTCCGGCACGTACCCGGCCGCCGCTGCCGGATCTGCTTCCTGCTCCTGCCCGGCGTGGTGCGCGTGGAGGTCTCGGACAGCTGCTCGCGGCTGCCGGTTCCGGGGAGCGGGAACGTACTCGCCGACGGTGGGCGCGGCCTGATCCTCGTCGAGACCGTCACCGACCGGTGGGGTGTGAGGCCGCGCCCCGCCGGGGGTGGCAAGACCGTCTGGTTCGAGTGCCTGGCCAAGCCGCCGGAGCGGTGAGCCCGCGCGTCGACGGCAGTGGCCTCAGGCCCGCAGCTCCGCCAGTACCGCGTCCGTGAACACCGGCCAGGCCTCGATCGCCCAGGGGCCGAAGGCCTTGTCCGCGAGGGCGACGGCGGCCACCCCCGCGTCCGGGTCGATCCACAGGAACGTACCGGCCTGGCCGAAGTGGCCGAAGGTGCGCGGTGAGGACGAAGACCCCGTCCAGTGGGGGGACTTGGAGTCGCGGATCTCGAAGCCGAGACCCCAGTCGTTGGGGTTCTGGTGGCCGTAGCCCGGAAGCACGCCCTTCGTCCCGGGGTACTGCACGGTCATCGCCTCCGCGACCGTCCGCGGATCCAGCAGCCGGGGCGCCTGCACCTCCGCAGCGAACCGCAGCAGGTCCGCCACCGTCGACACCCCGTCCTTCGCGGGGGAGCCCGATCCCTCCAGCGACGTCCCCGTCATCCCCAGCGGCTCCAGCACCGCCTGCCGCAGGTACTCGGCGAAGGGCATGTCCGCCGCCTTGGCGATGTGGTCCCCGAGCTCCTCGAATCCGGCGTTGGAGTACAGCCGCCGTTCCCCGGCCGGCGCCGTCACGCGGTGCTCGTCGAAGGCCAGGCCGGAGGTGTGGGCGAGGAGGTGGCGGACCGTGGAGCCGGGCGGACCGGCCGGTTCGTCCAGCTCGATCGCCCCCTCCTCGTACGCGACGAGCGCCGCGTACGCCGTCAGCGGCTTGGTCACGGAGGCCAGCGGGAAACGGTGCCCGACGGGACCGTGGGTTCCCAGGACCGTACCGTCGGCTCGTACGACGCCCACCGCGGCGGTGGAAACCGGCCAGTTCTCGATCAGTGCCAAGCTCTGCAACGACATGGCATCGAGCCTATGCGGCGCCCCGCCCCCGCCAAACCGAGGGGCACCCAGGGGGCGTTTCTTACCCGGCTCCCCCCGGAATCCGCTTGCTTGGAGTGCGCTCCAAGGCCATAGCGTGGTGGTCATGACGGTGATGCAGACCACGCCAGCGGCCACCGGGCAGGCCACCCCCGCCGACCTCTGCTCAGCCCCACCCCGGCGCCATCCCCGGCCCGAGGGCCAGGACCGCTACACGATCAGCGAGGTCGTCGCCTTCACCGGCCTGACCGCGCACACCCTGCGCTGGTACGAGCGGATCGGCCTGATGCCCCACGTCGACCGCTCGCACACCGGCCAGCGCCGCTACAGCAACCGCGACCTGGACTGGCTGGACCTGGTGACCAAGCTGCGCCTGACCGGCATGCCGGTGGCGGACATGGTCCGGTACGCGGAGCTGGTGCGGGAGGGGGAGAGCACGTACGCGGAACGCCAGGACCTGCTGGAGGCGACCCGCAGGGACGTGCTGGCCCGGATCGCCGAACTGCACGACACGCTCGCCGTGCTCGACCGCAAGATCAGTTTCTACGCGGATGCGACGGAGGGGGCCACTCGATGACCGGCGCCACGATTTTGGCGGTACGGCTCGATTCCGACGGTACGGCTCGGTGCCGGCGGGAGTGGTTCCGGCTGGAAGTGGCTGGGGCCGGGAGTGGCTACAGCTCGGCCAGCAGTTCGGCCTTCTTGGAGGAGAACTCCTCGTCGGTGACCAGCCCGGCCTGATGCAGCTCCCCGAGATGCCGGATCCGCTCGGCGATGTCCGCCGGATCCCTGCGTGCCGGGGCCGGTGCCACGGGCACCGGCCCCCTCGTGCGCACCGCCGCCAGCACGGCCGCGGCGAACGGCAGCGACTCGTGCACCGGCCCGTACCCCAGCCCGAAGGCGACCGCCGCGGGATCCTGGTCGGGCTGAACGGAGGACCCACCGGAGGCCCCGCCCGACTCGGCGGAACGCTTCAACAGGCGCAGGTGTCCCTCGAACACCTCCGGTGAGCGCCATTCCACCCCGCTGAGGTCCGCCACCGCGAAACTCTGGTCGCCGGCCTTCCACTTCGCCGAGGACGCGCCGGTCCAGGACCAGCGGAACTGCACGGTCGTACCGTCGAAGGACGCCTTCCCGTCGTACGCCTTGAAGTGCAGCGGAGCGCCTGGCACGTCGACCAGGAAGCGCTCGGCGGGACCAGCCCCGGACTCGGTCAGCAGCCCCTTCAGCTCGTCGGCGTAGTACTCGGCGAGGGTCTCCCGCTCGGCCGGCAGGACCAGCCGGTACGGATCGGAGCCCTCGCGCAGCTGCCCGGCCGCGGCCTCCATCAGCGGGTCGGCGCCCGCGCGCGGCTCGAGCCGCAGAACGACCGTGCCGCGCTTGCCCCGGGTCAGCGTCACACCCTCCAGCGCGGACAGCGGGACACGCCGCTCACCCAGTGCCTGGAACAGCTTCGGTGTTCGAATCCCCCGTTCGTAGCGGATGAGCACGGAGTCGGACTCGAACTCCCAGACGGCATGAAAACCCGCCAGTACGTCACCCATGCGGCTCATCGTATGCGGCACATGTCCCTCCGTCGCCACCCGCGCAGACCGCACTTCCTGCTGTTTCTACGCGCGTCCGGCCGTCGTGGTGCCCGTCAGGTCGGCCCGGCAGACGTCGTTCTCCCGGGCGCAGGTCACCTTGTCGTACGCGCCTACCCCGACAGCGGCGAGGTTGCGCAGGCTGTCCGTGCCCGGTTGGAAATAGCCGCTGTGCCCCTGCGCGTCCCGCGCGGCCAGCACCCGCGCACCGAACGCCGAGGACACCGGGTCGGCCCCGTGCCCGAGCCAGGCGACCTCCAGGTACGGCACGTCCTGCACCCAGTCGGTGGCGTCGCGCATCGCCCACACCCGGGCCGAGGTGCCGAGGCCGGAGGCCTTGGAGACCCGCATGCCGGGGCTCGCGGCCACCGCTATGTCGGTCACCCGCCGGGGCATGTCGTGCGCGGCGACCCCGCACAGCACCGAGCCGTAGCTGTGGCAGAACATCGACACCGGGGCCCGGCCGGGCAGGGCGTGCAGCAGCGCGTTCAGCCGTACGGCGCCCTCGGCGGCGCGCATCGCGGTGGCCGCGTCCACGCCGAGTCCGTCCGGGGTGGTGTAGTCGGCCCAGGCGATCACGGCCGTACGGGCCCCGGGGCTCGCCTCCCGCTCGGCGGCGTACAGGGCCTTGCCCATGCCGACCGGGGCGCTGTACGGACGGTTCGTCCGCTGGAAGGTGAGCAGGTTCGTGTCGACACCGGGGACGACGACGGAGATCCGCTCGGCCCGGGTGAGGTCCCCGAAGACCTCGGCGACGCGGCCCGAGTCCGCCGGGTCGAAGGCGAGGATCTGGCGGCCGGGCTGCAGCAGCGCCTCGTAGCGGTGCATCCGGCGGCCGGCGTCCTGGTGTCCGGCCGCGGTGAGCCGGCTGTCGTGCATGCGTTTGCGCTCGACCTTGCGGGCCTGGTCCAGCGCGATGTGGTTGGCGCGGTAGCGCAGGGAGACCGGCGCACCGTTCATGTTGCCGACCGCGAGCGGATAGCGGTGGGCGAGACGGTCGCGCTCGTGCGGGGTGAGCGAGGCGAAGAAGCGGGTGAGCTTCGCCGGGGCGCCCTGCGGGTCCGGCAGGTGGAGGCCGTGGACGCTGCCGTGCTTCCACTTGTCCAGGGAGGCCTGCAGTTCGGTGGACTCCCGGTGCGTACGCAGGGCGGTCCAGCCGGTGGTCGCGAGCATCACGAACACGACGGCCAGCGCCAGCAGTGCGCGCCCGACGTTCAGTTGCGGGGGAGTGTCGAAGGAAGTCACTGGGAGGACACACTAGGAGAACGAACGGGTCGCGCGGTAACCGAGTGGCAGGGATCACGTTTCGTCATTTCTCGAACGGAATGCGAACGATCTCGGGGCGTCGTGCGAACGATCTCGGGTGGTGCGCGAGCGTTTCGGGCGGGGTCCGAGGGCCGACGGGCCAACGCGCTCAGGCGTCGCGCCAGTTCCCTATGAGGGCCGGACCCACCTGATCGAGGTAGGCCGCTGTGAGCGTCCGTATCGCGTCCAGGCTGAAGTCGTCGCCCGTGCTCCACTGCCGCTCGGTGACCCTTATCACCCCGCCGAAGACGGCCACCGCGAGCCGCGGCCGGGGGTCGGTGTCCACGTCCACGCCCTCCCGTTCGGCGAGCACCCGGGCGATGGTCTCCTCCGTCGCCGCCGAGCGGCGCAGATGGGCGGCGAGCAGCGCGGGCGTCGACTCGATCGTGCGGTACATGCGCACGTACAGCTCGACGGGTACGACCGACTCCACCGTCTCCGCGATCGCCACCCAGCCCTCCAGGACCGCCTGCCGCAGCGCCTCCTTCGGCGCCTCGTGCGGCGGGCGTGCCCGCACGGCGGCCACGAAGTGCGCCTCGGTCATCTCCTGGACGGCGAAGGCGGCCTCCTCCTTGCCGGCGAAGTAGCGGAAGAAGGTGCGCTGCGAGACGTCGACCGCCTCGGCGATCTCGTCGACGGTCGTGCGCTCGTAACCCTGCGTGGTGAACAGTTCGAGGGCGGCCCGCACCAGTGCCTCGCGCGTACGCCGCTTCTTGCGCTCGCGCAGCGTCTCCATGGCCACTGCGACCTCTCCCTCCGTGTCCCTCCGTGCACGTCCGACCAGCTCAGCCTATGTCGCGGTGACATGTCAGTTACCGCCTAGTGAATTGGTTCGTCAATTGTCAGTGGCTGCCATTAGCCTCGAAGGTATGACTAGTCAGACCACCATCGAGACGGCGGGGCCGGGGGACGGGGCACCGGCGGACCTCTCCAAGCGGACCCCGGCCCCGGCCGCGGGACTGCGCGGCCATCCCTGGTTCACCCTCATCACCGTGGCCGTGGGGGTCATGATGGTGGCCCTCGACGGCACCATCGTGGCCATCGCCAACCCGGCCATCGCGGACGACCTGCACGCGAGCTTCTCCGACGTGCAGTGGATCACCAACGCCTACTTCCTCGCCCTCGCGGTCTCCCTGATCACCGCGGGCAAGCTCGGCGACCGCTTCGGCCACCGGCAGACCTTCCTCATCGGCGTGACCGGCTTCGCCCTCGCCTCCGGCGCCATCGGGCTGTCCGACAGCATCCCCGCGGTGGTCACCTTCCGCGTGTTCCAGGGCCTGTTCGGCGCGCTCCTGATGCCGGCCGCGCTCGGCCTGCTGCGGGCCACCTTCCCGGCCGAGAAGCTCAACATGGCGATCGGCATCTGGGGCATGGTCATCGGCGCCTCCACCGCCGGCGGCCCGATCCTCGGCGGCGTCCTCGTCCAGCACGTCAACTGGCAGTCGGTGTTCTTCATCAACGTGCCGGTCGGCCTGCTCGCCCTCGCGCTCGGCCTGCTGATCCTGCGCGACCACCGCGCCGAGAACGCGCCGCGCTCCTTCGACGTCCTCGGCATCGCACTGCTCTCCGGCGCGATGTTCTGCCTGGTCTGGGCGCTCATCAAGGCGCCGGCCTGGGGCTGGGGCAGCGGCCGGACGTGGCTGTTCATCATCGTCTCGGTGCTCCTGTTCGCCTTCTTCTCCTTCTGGGAGACGAGGGTCCGTGAGCCGCTGATCCCGCTCGGTCTGTTCCGCTCGGTCGCGCTGTCCGCCGGTGTCGTCCTGATGGTCCTCATGGCCATCGCCTTCATGGGCGGCCTGTTCTTCGTGACCTTCTACCTCCAGAAGGTGCACGGGCTCAGCCCGGTCGACGCCGGTCTGCACCTGCTCCCGCTCACCGGCATGATGATCGTCGGCTCGCCGCTGGCCGGCGTGCTGATCACCAAGCTGGGCCCGCGCGTCCCGCTCGCCTCGGGCATGGCGGTCACCGCGATCGCCATGTACGGCATGTCGACGCTCGAGGCCGACACCGGCAGCGGGGTCATGTCCATCTGGTTCGCGCTGCTCGGTCTCGGCCTCGCGCCGGTGATGGTGGGTGCGACGGAGGTCATCGTCGGCAACGCCCCCATGGAGCTGTCCGGTGTCGCCGGCGGTCTCCAGCAGGCGGCCATGCAGATCGGCGGCAGCCTCGGTACGGCGGTGCTGGGTGCCGTGATGGCGTCCAAGGTCGACAGCTCCCTGCCGGACAACTGGGCCGCCGCGGGGCTGCCCAAGCTGACGCCGTCCCAGCTGGACCAGGCCTCCGAGGCCGTCCAGGTCGGTGTGGCGCCGGTGACGAAGGACATGCCGGCGGCGCTGGTCGCCAAGATCACCTCGGTCGCGCACGACACCTTCATCTCCGGTATGAGCCTCGCCTGCCTGGTCGCGGCGGGCGTGGCCGCGGTCGCCGTCCTCGTCGCCCTCCTCACCAAGCGCGGGGAGAACGCGGAGGCGGGCGCGGGCGTCGGTCACATCTGAGAGTGCCTGCGGCGCTTGGGCGGACCCCGCTCAAGCGCCGTTCTGCGTTCGTCGCCGGGCGGCTGCGGCTGCGGCTGGGTGGGGGCTTTTCGCGCGGTTCCCCGCGCCCCTGGGGAACCGCGGTGCCGTCGGCCGGATCGCGTACCGGCGCCGCTGCGGGCAGTCGTGCCGCTGCGCCCACCCCCAGCCGGTTGTCATACCCGGCGTCGGTTCAGCTCCGTTGCTCTTCCCGTTCCGTGGCCAGCCGAGCGACTTCGGCTCGCAGCAGGCGAACCTCCTCGGTCAGCGAGGCGATCGCCTCCGTCTGCCGCCGCTCCTCCACCTCGTCCTTCTCGAAACGGGAGATGAACCACGCGGCGATGTTCGCGGTGACGACACCCAGCAGCGCGATCCCGGACAGCATCAGGCCCACCGCGATCATCCGACCCAGCCCCGTGGTCGGCGAATGATCCCCGTACCCGACGGTGGTCATCGTGGTGAACGACCACCACACCGCGTCACCCAGCGTCCGGATGTTCCCGTTCGGCGAGTCCCGCTCCACCGAGAGCACCGCCAGCGAACCGAACATCAGCAGCCCGATCACCGACCCCACCACGTACGTGGTCAGCCGGATCTGCGGAGCCATCCGCGCCCGCTGCCCCACCAGCAGCAGCGTCGACACCAGCCGCAGCAGCCGGAGCGGTTGCAGCACCGGCAGCACCACCGCGCACAGGTCCAGCCAGTGCGTCCGTACGAACTCCCGGCGCCGGGGCACGAGGGCGAGGCGCACCAGGTAGTCCAGCGCGAACGCCCCCCACACCACCCACTCCACGACGGTGCACGCGGCCGTCGTCGCAGGACTCGTGGAACTGTCCACGATCGGCACGGCGTACGCCACGGCGAAGGCCACCGCCAGCGCCAGCAGCGGCCGTTGGGTGTGCCGCTCCCACCGGGCCAGCGCCGTCTGTTCCTCCATGCCCGCATCGTAGAGAAGACGCGGGCCGGGACGGCGCAGGCCCAAGACGAAACAAGGGCGGTGGAGCGTTCGCTCCACCGCCCTCGGCCTCCGCCGTCAGGTGCGCAGCGGCGTCACGCGTCGCCGCCCGCGGCCCCCGGATGCGCCGCCGTGACGTCCAGCAGCTGGTACCGGTCGATGGCCTGCTTGAGCACGGACCGGTCGACCTTGCCCTCCTTCGCCAGCTCGGTCAGCACCGCGACCGCGATCGACTGCGCGTCGATGTGGAAGAACCGGCGCGCCGCACCCCGGGTGTCCGCGAAGCCGAACCCGTCCGCGCCCAGCGACTGGTACGACCCCGGCACCCACCGGGCGATCTGGTCCGGAACCGACCGCATCCAGTCGGACACCGCCACGAACGGCCCCTCGGACCCGCTCAGCTTCTGCGTCACGTACGGCACCCGCTGCTCCTCCTCCGGGTGCAGCAGGTTGTGCTCCTCGCAGGCCACGGCCTCACGGCGCAGCTCGTTCCAGGAGGTCGCGGACCAGACGCCGGCCCTGACGTTCCACTCCTCGGCGAGGATCTTCTGGGCCTCCAGCGCCCACGGCACGGCGACACCGGACGCCATGATCTGCGCCGGGATCGCGCCGCCCGTGCCCTCGCTGAGCCTGTGGACGCCCTTGAGGATGCCCTCGACGTCCACGTTCTCCGGCTCGGCCGGGTGCTGGATGGGCTCGTTGTAGACGGTGAGGTAGTAGAAGACGTCCTCGCCGTGCGGATGTCCGGGGTTCTCGGTGGAGCCGCCGTACATGCGGCGCAGACCGTCCTGGACGATGTACGCGATCTCGTACGAGTACGCCGGGTCGTACGCCACGCACGCCGGGTTCGTCGAGGCGAGCAGCTGCGAGTGGCCGTCGGCGTGCTGGAGGCCCTCACCGGTCAGGGTCGTCCGGCCGGCGGTCGCGCCGAGGACGAAGCCGCGCGCCAGCTGGTCGGCCATCTGCCAGAACTGGTCACCCGTGCGCTGGAACCCGAACATCGAGTAGAAGACGTACACCGGGATCAGCGGCTCGCCGTGCGTGGCGTACGCCGAGCCGGCCGCGATCAGCGAGGACGTGCAGCCCGCCTCCGAGATGCCGTCGTGCAGCATCTGACCGGTCGGCGACTCCTTGTAGGCCAGGAGCAGGTCCCGGTCCACCGACTCGTACTGCTGGCCGAGCGGGTTGTAGATCTTCGCGCTCGGGAAGAAGGAGTCCATGCCGAACGTGCGGTACTCGTCCGGCGCGATCAGCACGAACCGCTTGCCGATCTCCTTGTCCCGCATGAGGTCCTTCAGCAGTCGCACGAACGCCATGGTGGTGGCGATGGACTGCTGCCCGGAGCCCTTCTTCACACTCGCGTACGTCTTGTCGTCCGGCAGCGCGAGCGGCTTCGAGCGCACGACGCGCGTCGGGACGTACCCGCCGTGCGACTTGCGCCGGTCGTGCATGTACTGGATCTCCTCCGAGTTGCGGCCCGGGTGGTAGTACGGCGGCAGGCCGGACTCCAGCTCCTTGTCGGAGATCGGCAGGTGCAGGCGGTCCCGGAACCCCTTGAGGTCGTCGACCGTCAGCTTCTTCATCTGGTGCGTGGCGTTGCGGCCCTCGAAGTTCGGGCCCAGCGTCCAGCCCTTGATCGTCTTCGCGAGGATGACCGTCGGCTGACCCTTGTGCTCCTTGGCCGCCTTGAACGCCGCGTAGATCTTGCGGTGGTCGTGACCGCCGCGGCCCAGGTGCAGGATCTGGTCGTCGGTCATGTTCTGGACCATCGCGCGCAGCCGCTGGTCGTCACCGAAGAAGTGGTCGCGGATGTACGCGCCGGACTCGGTGGCGTACGTCTGGAACTGGCCGTCGGGCGTGATGTTCATCTTGTTGACCAGCACGCCGTCACGGTCCTGGGCGAGCAGCGGGTCCCAGGTGCGGTCCCACACCAGCTTGATGACGTTCCAGCCGGCGCCCCGGAAGACCGACTCCAGCTCCTGGATGATCTTGCCGTTGCCGCGCACCGGGCCGTCCAGGCGCTGCAGGTTGCAGTTGACCACGAAGGTCAGGTTGTCCAGGCCCTCGCGCGCCGCGATGGACAGCTGGCCGAGCGACTCCGGCTCGTCCATCTCGCCGTCGCCGAGGAACGCCCACACGTGCGACCTGGAGGTGTCCGCGATGCCGCGCGCCTGCATGTAGCGGTTCATCCGCGCCTGGTAGATCGCGCCGAGCGGGCCGAGGCCCATGGAGACCGTCGGGAACTCCCAGAAGTCCGGCATCGAGCGCGGGTGCGGGTAGCTGGACAGCCCGTCCGGGTACTTCGACTTCTCCTGCCGGAAACCGTCGAGCTGGTCCGCGGAGAGGCGGTCGAGCAGGTACGCGCGCGCGTAGATGCCAGGGGACGCGTGTCCCTGGAAGTAGACCTGGTCGCCGCCGTCGCCCTCGTCCTTGCCCCGGAAGAAGTGGTTGAAGCCCACGTCGTACAGGGACGCGGAGGAGGCGAACGTGGCGATGTGGCCGCCGACGCCGATGCCGGGGCGCTGGGCGCGCGAAACCATCACGGCCGCGTTCCAGCGGGTCGCGTTGAGGACCTTGCGCTCGATCTCCTCGTTGCCGGGGAAGAACGGCTCGTCCTTGGTGGCGATCGTGTTGACGTAGTCCGTGCTGCGCATCTCGGGCACGGCCACGCGCTTCTCGCGGGCTCGCTCGATCAGGCGCAGCATGAGGTAGCGGGCCCGCTCCCGGCCGCGCTCGTCCACCGCCGCGTCGAGGGAGTCGAGCCACTCCTTGGTCTCTTCGGGGTCGAAGTCAGGAACCTGACTCGGCAGGCCGCCAATGATGATCGGGGTGCGATCGGATCCGGAAGCCACGCTGTTCCTTACCTGTCAAAGGGCCGCTTTTTTGTTCGCACGTACTGCTCGTGCCTGCTGCCGGCACCTACTGTTCGTGCCTGCACCGTTCCCCATCGTGTACCTCGGAACGGCGTACGTCATCTCCACCTGCGCACTTCGCTGGTCAAAACGCAACGATACGCCCGGGGTGTGACGGGCATGGCAAAGTTGTTCGAGGGGCGTATCGGAGGATGATTCCGAACCGGGTAAAGCGGGCAAGTCGGGCGCAGCGGGGTGATGTGGTTCCTCGGGAATCGGGATACGGTGCCAGGAGTTGCGGCGACACGGCCGGGATCGTCACCGTTTCGGCGGCCTGAACGGCCGGGTACTTGCGCGATCCGTCCCGCCCGTGTGGACTACGGCCAATGCTTCGCGCACGCGCGTGGCTGAGACATTCACAGACATGATCAGGAGGCAACCCGTGAGCGCGACCGCGGACCACGCGGAGGAGCGGACGAACCCTGCCGCCAGGCTGGGGTTCCAGCCCGGGCAGGTGGTCCAGGAGATCGGCTACGACGACGACGTCGATCAGGAGCTCCGCGAGGTCATTGAGGAAGTCATCGAGGCCGACCTCATGGACGAGGACTACGACGACGTGGCCGACGCCGTCGTGCTGTGGTTCCGTGATGACGACGGCGACCTCACGGATGCGCTGGTGGATGCCACCACGTACATCGAAGAGGGCGGCGCCATCCTGCTCCTCACGCCGAAGACCGGCCGTTCGGGGTACGTGGAGCCGAGCGACATCTCGGAAGCCGCGACGACGGCCGGCCTGACCGCGTCCAAGAGCGTCAGCGTCGGCAAGGACTGGAGCGGCTCGCGCCTGGCGACGCCGAAGGCCGCGAAGTCCAAGAGGTGACCTTCCGGTGAGTCCGGGCTGGGCCGACCGGCCCAGCCCGGCTGCCGCACGTGCCTCGGTGATCGCTGCGTAGGGTGGGGTCCAGCGTTTGCTGTGCCCTCATCCCGGGGGCCCACCGAAGGGAAGCACGACGATGGCGATCCAGGTCGGCGACAAGGCACCCGACTTCGAACTCAAGGACAACCACGGCCGCAGCGTGAAGCTCTCCGACTTCCGCGGCGAGAAGAACGTGGTCCTGCTCTTCTACCCCTTCGCCTTCACCGGTGTGTGCACCGGTGAGCTGTGCGAGCTGCGCGACAACCTGCCGCAGTTCTCCGACCGCGACACCCAGCTGCTCGCCGTCTCCAACGACTCCATCCACAGCCTGCGCGTCTTCGCCGAGCAGGAGGGCCTGGAGTACCCGCTGCTCAGCGACTTCTGGCCGCACGGCAACGTCTCGCGCGCCTACGGCGTCTTCGACGAGGACAAGGGCTGTGCCGTCCGGGGCACCTTCGTCATCGACAAGGAGGGCGTCGTGCGGTGGACCGTCGTCAACGGCCTGCCGGACGCCCGTGACCTGAACGAGTACGTGAAGGCGCTCGACACCCTGTGAGCCGGTCCGCCCCCGACACCGGTGAACCTTCGGGCTCAGGGTCTGCGAGGGCGGGAACCCGTCACTAGGATCGGCACGTTGATCCCATATCCGAAGCACGACGGGGCTTCCCGGCCCCTGGACACCACATGGAGGACCCGTGGGAGTCAGCCTCAGCAAGGGCGGCAACGTATCGCTGACGAAGGAGGCCCCGGGCCTGACCGCCGTCATCGTCGGCCTGGGGTGGGACGTGCGTACCACGACCGGCACCGACTTCGACCTCGACGCCAGTGCCCTGCTGCTGAACAACTCCGGCAAGGTCGCGAGCGACCAGCACTTCGTCTTCTTCAACAACCTCAAGAGCCCCGACGGCTCGGTCGAGCACACCGGTGACAACATCACCGGTGAGGGCGAGGGCGACGACGAACAGATCAAGGTGAACCTGGCCGGCGTCCCGGCCGACGTCGAGAAGATCGTCTTCCCGGTGTCGATCTACGACGCCGAGAACCGTCAGCAGTCCTTCGGCCAGGTCCGCAACGCGTTCATCCGCGTCGTCAACCAGGCCGGCGAGCAGGAGATCGCCCGCTACGACCTGAGCGAGGACGCGTCCACCGAGACCGCCATGGTCTTCGGCGAGCTCTACCGGCACGGCGCGGAGTGGAAGTTCCGCGCCATCGGCCAGGGCTACGCCTCGGGCCTGCGCGGCATCGCCCAGGACTTCGGCGTCAACGTCTGACGCGGAAAGACCGCAGAGTACGTCCGGCGCCGCACCGTTTACGGGCGGCGCCGGACGCGCAGGACAACCAGGGAAGCACCACTAGGGGAGGACCAGCATCATGGGCGTCACGCTCGCCAAGGGAGGCAACGTCTCCCTCTCCAAGGCCGCACCGAACCTCACCAACGTCCTGATCGGGCTCGGCTGGGACGCGCGTTCCACCACCGGCGCCCCCTTCGACCTCGATGCCAGCGCCCTGCTCTGCGGTGCCGGGAACCGGGTCATGGGCGACGAGTGGTTCGTGTTCTACAACCAGCTCAAGAGCCCCGACGGCTCGGTCGAGCACACCGGTGACAACCTCACCGGTGAGGGCGAGGGCGACGACGAGTCGATCCTGGTGGACCTCGCCAAGGTGCCGGCCCAGTGCGAGAAGATCGTCTTCCCCGTCTCGATCCACATGGCCGACGAGCGCGGCCAGACCTTCGGACAGGTCTCCAACGCGTTCATCCGCGTCGTCAACCAGGCCGACGGCCAGGAACTGGCCCGCTACGACCTCAGCGAGGACGCCAGCACCGAGACGGCCATGATCTTCGGCGAGCTCTACCGCTACCAGGGCGAGTGGAAGTTCCGCGCGGTGGGCCAGGGGTACGCGTCGGGGCTGCGCGGGATCGCCCTAGACTTCGGGGTCAACGTTTCGTAAAGCCGATTCCGGGGTGGGGTGAAGGGGTTCCGCTCGGACCGCCAACCGTGATCGGGCTGGAGACCCAGGTCGCCGACTTCGGATGATCGGAGTGCGTTCGTGGAACGGGAACCGCAACAGACGCCCTTGCGCCTCAGCCCCGCGCTCTGCGCGTTCGTGTACTGCGCCGTGCTGATCGCCGGCGTCGTACTGATCGTGACCGGGCGGGCCAACCCGGTCGAGGCCTCTGGCTTCACCTCTCCCTTTCTTGTGATCTTCGAAGGGGTCAGGGGGCGCTGAGCCCCCGCGGGCCCCTGGACCTGTGGCTTCCCCGTGGCGACCGACCTGCGCGTACCACTGGGAGGGATACCCCTCTAGACTCGTGGTCAACGTTTAGCAAAGCCGAGTACGGCGCGGGGGAGACCCGTACACACATGATGGGGTAGCCAGTGCTTCTGAAAACCTTCGGCTGGTCGTTCGCGATTACCGCGGTCGGCCTGGTCGCAGCGGTCTTCTACGGGGGGTGGGAGGCCCTCGGCATCGTGGCGATCCTTTCCATCCTCGAGATCTCGCTGTCGTTCGACAACGCGGTGGTCAACGCCGGAATCCTGAAGAAGATGAACGCCTTCTGGCAGAAGATCTTCCTCACGATCGGCGTGCTCATCGCGGTCTTCGGCATGCGACTGGTCTTCCCCGTCGTCATCGTCGCGGTCACCGCCAAGATGGGCCCGATCGAGGCCGTCAACCTCGCCCTCAACAACAAGGACCGCTACCAGCAGCTGGTCACCGACGCCCACCCGGCGATCGCGGCCTTCGGCGGCATGTTCCTGCTGATGATCTTCCTCGACTTCATCTTCGAGGAGCGGGACATCCAGTGGCTGCGCTGGATCGAGCGGCCCCTGGCCAAGCTCGGCAAGGTCGACATGCTGTCGGTCTGCATCTCGCTGGTCGTCCTGCTGATCGCGTCCTTCACCTTCGCCACCCACGCCCACCAGCACGGCGGCGCCCATGTCGACAAGGCCCAGACGGTCCTGATCGCCGGAATCGCCGGCCTGATCACATACATGATCGTCGGCGGCCTCTCCGGCTTCTTCGAGGACAGACTCGAGGCGGAGGAGGAGCGCGAGCACGAGGAGGAGGAAGAGGCCGCCCGCACCGGCAAGAAGAAGCCGGCCATCGTCCTCGCCGGCCAGGCCGCGTTCTTCATGTTCCTCTACCTCGAGGTCCTGGACGCGTCCTTCTCCTTCGACGGTGTGATCGGCGCGTTCGCCATCACCAACGACATCGTCCTGATGGCGCTCGGCCTCGGCATCGGCGCCATGTACGTCCGGTCGCTCACCGTCTACCTGGTCCGCCAGGGCACCCTCGACGACTACGTCTACCTGGAGCACGGCGCCCACTACGCGATCGGCGCCCTTGCCGTGATCCTCATGGTCACCATCCGGTACGAGATCAACGAGGTCATCACCGGCCTCGTCGGCGTCGTCCTGATCGCCTGGTCCTTCTGGTCCTCCGTGCGCCGCAACCGCGCGCTGGCGGCCGCGGAGGGAGAGACGGGCTCGGACGAGAGAGCCGAGGTCTCCTCCGGGGTCTGACACCCCTGCCTGCGCCCCTGCCTGCCCCTACGGGCAAGATCAGGGACGTGCGGGGGTGTGACGCCCCGCGCGACGAGGAACGCTCTGTTCGGGGCGGCCGACGTGGTCGGCCGCCCCGAACGGCGTGCGGACGGACATCTGGGGGCGGGAATGGGATTCTTCGACGGGCTGCGCGGCGGGCGCGCCGAGTTCGACTCGGGCAGCGCCGGCAGCAACGCGATCGAGCTGCACCGGCGGCACCAGACGGTGTCCCTCACCAAACAGGACGCGGCCACCGGCCACCTGCGCGTCAACCTCACCTGGCGGATGCGCACCTCCGACTTCGACAGCACCCAGCGCACCAGCCTCTTCCGGCACCCCTTCAGGGCCCTCAAGCCGCCGGAGATCCTCGAGCACGGGCAGAGCATGGTCAACGTCGACCTCGACCTGGGCTGCCTGTACGAGCTGACCGACGGCACCAAGGGAGTCGTCCAGCCCCTCGGCGGCTACCTCGGCGACGTCAACTCACCTCCGTACATCAAGCTCAGCGGCGACGACCGGTTCGGATCCGCGTCCGGCGAGACCATGTACGTGAACCTGGACCACCGCGAGGCCATCAAGCGGCTGCTGGTCTTCGTGTACATCTACGACCAGACGCCCGCCTTCGACCGCACGCACGCGGTGGTGACGCTCTACCCGAGCAACGGCCCCCGCATCGAGATAGGCCTCGACGAGCGGCACCCCCAGGCCCGCTCGTGCGCCGTCGTGATGATCGAGAACGTCAAGGACGAGCTGATAGTCCGGCGCGAGGTGAAGTTCGTGTACGGCTTCCAGGGTGAGCTGGACCGGCTGTACGGGTGGGGGCTGACCTGGGGACGGGGCTACAAGACCAAGGCGGAGCGGTAGGCGCCCCGCCGACGCCTCGACCCGCTCGGACCCCTGGCCCGCTCGGACCCCTCGGTCCGCTGGGACCCCTGAGACCGCTCGGGGCCCTCAGGCCGCACCCTGACGGCCGACGAACTGCGGCCCCTGGGGCGGCAGCCGGAAGTTCGGGTCCAGGGAGGCCGCCACGGCGGGCTGCGGCTGGGGATAGCCGTAGGCCGGGCGGCTCACCGGCTGGGGGTAGCCGTAGGCCGGGCGGCTCTCCGGCTGGGGATAGCCGTACGCCGGCTGCTGCACGGACGCCGGCTGCGGGTAGCCGTACGCCGGCTGCGCCGGGACCGCCGTCGGCTGCTCCGGCGGCAGGGGCAGCGACGTGGACTCGGGGCGGCGGGGCTCCTCCTGCGCCTCCGACTCGTCCACCGAGATGCCGAAGTCCGTGGCCAGGCCCTTCAGCCCGTTCGAGTAACCCTCGCCCAGGGCACGGAACTTCCAGCCCTCCCCGCGCCGATACAGCTCCCCGCAGATCAGGGCCGTCTCCGCACCGGTCTCCGGCGTGATCTCGAACCGGGCCAGCGGCTCGGCGTCGGCGCGCGCGGCGTCGTACAGCGAGATGCACAGCGCGGGCACGCTGTCGAAGGACGTACCGTCCGCGGAGGCGACCAGCACGATGCGGTCGATTGCCGGCTCGACACCGGCCAGGTCCGACTGGATCGTGTCGGTCAGCCCCTCGGCGACCCGCTTCTTGCCGAGCCGCCACACCTTCCCGGAAGGGTGCCGGGGCTGGTTGTAGAAGACGAAGTCCTCGTCGGAGCGCACGCGCCCGTCGGAGCCCAGCAGCAGCGCCGACGCGTCCACGTCCGGGACGCCCTGTCCCGCGGTCCAGCGCAGCACGGCACGGACCGTGGTGGCCTCGAGGGGGACGTTCGACCCCTTCAGCATCGCGTGCGTCATGCGGTCATCCTGCCTTCTCCGTCCTGGCCACGACAACGCGGGGGGTGTTCCCGTGTGCACGGGCGAGTTACCCGGAATTCATGCCCGCAGGGAACCCTCGACATGGGTCCCTACGTACTATTTACGGTCACCCTTTTTACCGAACTCACAGACACGGCAAGCGCCGTGAGGGAGTCCTATGCGTCATTTCGGGCACATCGCCCCCGAGGTGCGGGAGCGTCTGTTCCACCAGGAGCCGTGCGCGTTCACCGCCGACTCCCCGGCCCGGGTCCTCGCCGCGGCCCTGGGCGCCACGCTGTACAGCCCGGCCACCCGGCCCCGGCTGGCCGACGACGTCCTCAAGCAGGCCGCCGCTGGCGTGGTCTCGATGGTGCTGTGCCTGGAGGACTCCATCGACGACGCGGACGTCGCGGCCGGCGAGGACAACCTCGTCCGCCACCTCACCGACCTCGACTCCCGCCCGGGCGCCGAGCCGCCCCTGCTGTTCATCCGGGTGCGCACCCCCGAGCAGATCCCCGACCTGGCCCGCCGCCTGGGCACCGCCGTCCGGCAGCTGTCCGGCTTCGTGATGCCCAAGTTCACCGAGGAACGCGGAATCCCCTTCCTCGAGGCGCTCACCGCCGCCGAGGCCGCCAGCGGCAGACGGCTGTTCGCCATGCCCGTCCTCGAATCGCCCGAGCTGCTCTACCGCGAGTCCCGCGTGGAGACCCTGGAGGGCATACTCCGCGCCGTCGGCAAGTTCCGCGACCGCGTGCTCGCCCTGCGCCTCGGCGTCACCGACTTCTGCTCCTCCTACGGGCTGCGCCGCGCCCCCGACATGACCGCCTACGACGTCCAGATCGTCGCCTCCGTGATCGCCGACGTCGTCAACATGCTCGCCCGCGCCGACGGCACCGGATTCACCGTGACCGGCCCCGTGTGGGAGTACTTCCGCATGCCCGAGCGCATGTTCAAGCCCCAGCTGCGCCAGAGCCCCTTCCTGCAGGTGCAGGCCGTCGAACTGCGCGAGAAGCTGATCGAGCACGCCATGGACGGGCTGCTGCGGGAGATCTCCCTCGACCAGGCCAACGGCCTGCTCGGCAAGACCTGCATCCATCCCTCCCACGTCCTGCCCGTGCACGCGCTGTCCGTGGTCAGCCACGAAGAGTTCAGTGACGCCCAGGACATCCTGCGGCCGGAACGCGGCGGCGGGGGTGTACTCAGGTCCGCCTACACGAACAAGATGAACGAAGTGAAGCCGCACCGCGCCTGGGCCGAGCGGACCCTGCTGCGCGCCGAGGTCTTCGGCGTCGCCAAAGAGGACGTCGGCTTCGTGGAGCTGCTCGCCGCCGGGATACCCGGCTGACCACCCAACCCAAGGAACGCATGAACAAGGCAGTGAACGACGGGGTCTGGTCCGGCCGCTGGGTCGCCGAGCGACTCGGGGTCGAACTCGAGGGCGACGACGGCCTGCGGGCCCTGCTCGGGCTCGCGCTGCGCCGCAACCCCAAGCGGGCCCACCTGCTCGTCTCCCACGTGCTCGGCAAGCACGTACCGCAGTCGCCGTCCGTGGTCTACGGCCACGGGTTCAGCCTGGGCCGCCGCGTCCGCGACCTGCTCGGCGAGACCGAGGCCGCCTCCGCCGTCGTCCTCGGCTACGCGGAGACCGCCACCGGCCTCGGCCACGCGGTCGCCGACGGCCTCGGCCACGCCCCGTACCTGCACTCCACGCGCCGCCCCGTCCCCGGCATCGCCCCGGCGGGCGGCTTCGAGGAGTCCCACTCCCACGCCACCTCCCACCTGCTGCTCCCCGAGGACCCCGCCCTGCTGGCGGGCGACGGCCCGCTGGTCCTGGTGGACGACGAGTTCTCCACCGGCAACACGGTCCTCAACACCATCCGCGACCTGCACGCACGCTACCCGCGGCGCCGGTACGTGGTCGTCGCCCTGGTCGACATGCGCTCCGCCGACGACACCGCCCGGCTGGAACGATTCGCCACCGAGATCGGCGCCCGCGTGGACCTGGTCGCCGCCGCCTCCGGGACCGTACGCCTGCCGCAGGACGTGCTGGAGAAGGGCCGGCGGCTGGTCGCCGAGCACGAGACGGCCGCCGCCGGGAGCGAACCCGCACCCGACGCGCCCGCCCCCGGCCAGGACGCGGACCACGGCTCGTACGAGGCGTCGTACGGCCGGATCACCCACGTCGACCTGTACTGGCCCCGCGGCCTGCCCGACGGCGGCCGGCACGGGTTCACACCCGCGCACCGGGCCCGGCTCGAGGCAGCGCTGCCCGCCATGGCCGCCCGGGTCGCCGAAGCGCTGCCCACAGGCGCCCGGCGGGTGCTCGTCCTCGGCTTCGAGGAGCTGATGTACGCCCCGCTGCGCATCGCCCGCGAGCTGGAGCAGATCGTCCCGGCCGAGGTGCGCTTCTCGACCACCACCCGCTCACCCGTCCTCGCCGTCGACGACCCCGGCTACGCGATCCGCACCCGCCTCGCCTTCCCCGCCCACGACGACCCCGCCGACGGCCCCGGCGAGCGCTACGCCTACAACGTCGCCGGCGCCGGCTTCGACGCCGTGGTCGCCGTCGTCGACTCCGCCGCCGACACCCCCCTGCTGCACACCCCCGACGGCCTCCTGGCCCGCCTCGCGGCCCACACCCCGCACGTCCTGCTCGCGGTCGTCCCGTCCTACGCCCCCGAGCCCCGCACTCGCACCGAAAGGCCGGCCATGCTGCCCGAGCCCCTCCGCGGCCCCGCCTTCTCCTCGTACGCGCCCGAGGAGGTCGGCTGGCTGCTCCAGGACCTCTCGGACGTGACCCTGGAGGCACCGACCGAGGAGCGCGAGGAGGCCATCCAGAGCGGCGGCGCACACTACGCCGAGTCGCTGCCGGTGGAGTACCAGCCGAGCGAGCAGTACCAGGAACTGTTCCACGCCGCCCTGGACGTCTCGGCCGCCAGGATCGCCCAGGCCGTCGGCGTGGTCACCGAAGCCGTGCTCACCGAACTCCCCCACTCTCGGCTTCGCTCGAGCGGGGGGACCCCCAACCCCCGCCCCGTCCTCGTCTCCCTCGCCCGCGCAGGCACCCCCGTCGGCGTCCTCATGCGACGCTGGGCCCAGCACCGCTACGGCCTCCGACTCCCGCACTACGCCGTCTCGATCGTCCGCGGCCGCGGCATCGACGCCAACGCGCTGCGCTGGCTCGCCGCCCACCACGACCCGCGCGACGTCGTCTTCGTCGACGGCTGGACCGGCAAGGGCGCCATCACCCGCGAACTCGCCGAGGCCGTCGAGGAGTTCGAGCGAAGCGAGGGTGTCACCGGCTTCGACCCGGAGATCGCCGTCCTCGCCGACCCCGGCTCCTGCGTGCGCACCTACGGCACCCGCGAGGACTTCCTCATACCCTCCGCGTGCCTCAACTCCACGGTCTCCGGCCTGATCTCGCGCACGGTCCTGCGCGCCGACCTGGTCGGCCCGAACGACTACCACGGCGCGAAGTTCTACCGCGAACTCGCCGGCGCCGACGTCTCCGTCGCCTTCCTCGACGCCGTCTCCGACCGCTTCCCCGACGTCACCGAAGACGTCGACGCGGCCGTCAAGGACCTGATGGCCGCCGACCGCACCCCGACCTGGGCCGGCTGGCGGGCCGTCGAGCGGATCAGCGAGGAGTACGGCATCCACGACGTGAACCTCGTCAAGCCCGGCGTCGGCGAGACCACCCGGGTGCTGCTGCGCCGGGTGCCCTGGAAGATCCTGGCCAAGGCCGGCGCCGGCGCCGACCTCGACCACGTACGGCTGCTGGCCGAACAGAGAGGCGTTCCGGTGGAGGAGGTCGGCGAACTGCCGTACACCTGCGTGGGGTTGATCCACCCCAAGTACACGCGGGGCGCCACGGGTGCCGACGGCAGGGCGGTGAACGTCTGATGCCGGTGCTGGTGGCGAGCGACCTCGACCGTACGCTGATCTACTCCTCCGCGGCCCTGGCCCTGACCATGCCGGACGCGCGGGCGCCCCGGCTGCTGTGCGTGGAGGTCCACGAGAGCAAGCCCCTGTCGTTCATGACCGAGACGGCGGCCCAGCTGCTGACCGACCTCGGCGACACGGCCGTCTTCGTGCCGACCACGACCCGCACCCGCAAGCAGTACCAGCGCATCAACCTGCCCGGCCCGCAGCCGGCGTTCGCGATCTGCGCCAACGGCGGCCACCTCCTCGTCGACGGGGTCACGGACCAGGACTGGCACGCGGCGGTGCAGGCCCGGCTCGCCGACGAGTGCGCGCCGCTGGAGGAGATCCGCGAGCACCTGAACGTGTCCGCCGACCCCGCGTGGCTGCGCAAGCACCGGGTCGCCGAGGATCTCTTCGCCTACCTGGTCGTCGAGCGCGAGCTGCTGCCCGAGGAATGGGTGAAGGAACTGGCCGTGTGGGCGCAGGAGCGGGGCTGGGGGGTCTCCCTCCAGGGCCGGAAGATCTACGCCGTCCCCAAGCCGCTCACCAAGAGCGCGGCCGTCCGCGAGGTCGCCCGCCGCACCGGCGCGGAGCTGACCCTGGCGGCCGGCGACTCCCTCCTGGACGCCGACCTGCTCCTGGCCGCCGACCGCGGCTGGCGCCCCGCGCACGGCGAACTGGCCGACAGCGACTGGACCGCCCCGGCGATCGCCGCGCTGGCGGAACGGGGCGTACTGGCCGGGGAACGCATCACACGCGAGTTCCTGAAGGCGGCGCGTGGGGGCGCGCAGGTGGGTCAACCGTCGTAGGCGAACGGTTGTAGGCGAACGGTCGTGGGCCACGGTTGTGGCCCCACGGGCGCCGGCTCGGCGGGGCGACGCCCGTGGGCCGACACCCGAAGGTCAACCCAACGGGTGCCGACTCCCCGGGTCGACACCCGTAGGCAAACGCCCGTCGATCAGCCGCAGCAGCCTCCGCCGCAGCAGCCGCCTCCTCCGCCCCCACCCGCCTGCGGCGCCGGGGACGCGGCCTTGGACGTGCCGCCCACGGCGACCGTCGACAGCAGCTTGACCGTGTCGTCGTGGCCCGTGGGGCAGGCCGCCGGGGCGGCGGACTCCGCCATGGGGCGGCTCAGTTCGAAGGTGTCGCCGCAGGTCCGGCAGCGGTACTCGTAGCGAGGCATGCGCACAGGTTAACCGCCGGACCCGAAGGACGGGACGTCACGAAGGGTGCTGCTCCGTGGCTTGTCGCTCCGTGGCCTGTTCGGCCGCGTCGGGGTGGCGGGCCCGCCAGTACGGGTTGTCGTGCGGCAGGGTCGAGCCCACCCGGCCGTACATGCCGAAGGTCATCAGCAGGATGCCCACGACGAAGCTGAACAGCACGTTCTGGATCTTGAACGCCAGGAAGTTGTTCGGGGTGTCCAGCAGGCCGAGGAACAGGAAGCCGTTCAGCAGGAACAGCACGCCGAGCACCATGTTCAGCGTCGATGCGACGTTCCCGCCGATCACCATGCCGAGCAGCAGGATCGCGCCGATGCAGATCGAGAGGACGCTGAGTGCGCCGTTGGTGTTCAGCCCGGCGGCGGTCGCACCGCCTGTGCTGAAGAAGCCGATGTGGTTGAGCAGACCAAGGATGCCGAAGGCGACGAGGAACGCGCCGATGACGCCCGCGCCGATCCGGTAGACCGTGTTCAGCCGATGGTCGACGGGCAGATGCCTGTCGAACTCGATCCGTCGTCGCGGCTTCGTGTGCACTGCGTGTGTGGCCATGTCCGCCTCCCTCGGGCGCTAGCGGAGGCCATCCGTCCACCCAATATCCGCCTGCCCCGCGCCGCCCCGCAACCGCCGGGGCCGCCTGCTGCGGGCATGAGGGCGAGGGCACGCGCACGGCACGATCCGCACAGCCCCCCGCCCGGCACAGCCCCCCGCTCGGGGCACGGCCCCGCTCAGTGCCCGCCGCGCTCCTCGCGAATCTGGGCCACCACCCGGGCGACCGTCTGCCGGACGGCCTCCGTCTCGGTCAGGAAGTGCCAGTAGTCGGGGTGCCGCCCCTCCAGCGTGCCGATCGCCCGCTCCAGCCGGGCCACCGCGTCGTCCAGCGGCCGGGCGTGCCGCGGGTCCGGTGTGCTGCGCCCCGTCATCGCCAGCCGCTGGGCGTCCCGGATCGCGAACCGGGTCCGCTGGATCTCCGCCTGCGGATCCTTCTGCACGGCGTTCAGCCTGGTCAGCCGGTCACCGGCGGCCGAGACTGCCTCGTCGGTGGTGTTGAGAAGGGCCCGTACGGCCGACAGCAGCGAGGTGGCGTCGGCCCACCGCTGGGCGTCTCGCGCGGCCTGCGCCTCGCGCAGCTTCAGCTCGGCCTGCCGGACGTTCTCCGTGGCCTGCTCCGGCACGTGCTGCAGATCCTGCCAGCAGGCGGCCGCGAACCGCCGCCGCAGCTCGCTCAGGACGGGGTCGACCTGCCCGGCCCTGGTGGTCAGCGCCTGGGCGCGGGTGCGCAGGCTGACCAGCCGGTGATCGATCTCGGCGGCCTTCTCCGGCAGCCGCTCCGCCTCCGCCCGGATCGCCGCGGCCTCCCGCTGCACCCGCTCGGCCCGCTCCAGCGTCGCCGCCACCCCGTGCTGCCCGGCGCCCTGGTTCAGCTTCGTCAGCTCGGGCGAGAGGGCGGCGAGCCGGGCGGCGAGGTCGTCGGCGCGCAGGTTCTTCGCGCGTACGGCGTCCAGCGCGTTGCTCGCGCCCAGCAGCGCCTGCCGGGCCCGCTCCACGGCGGGGGCGAGCCGGGCCAGCTGCGTCTCGGCCTTGCCGAGCAGCGGACCGAGCGAACTGCCGAAACCGTCCAGCTCCTGCTTGACCCGGACCAGTTCGTCCTTGGCCGCGGTCAGCTCCCCGCGCGCCCGCACCGCCGTAGCGGCGTCCAGGTCGTCCCGGTCGAGGTCATGGGCGTCGACCGCCTGGATATACCGCTGGCTGGCCTCGTCTATACGCCGGCCCAGCGCGTCGAAGTCGGAGACCGCGCGCCGGGCGGCCGGGGAGTCGTCGACGGCCGTGATGGTCTCGACTGAGATCCGCAGATCCCGCTGGGCGGTGTCGAGTTCGTAGAACGCGGCCGCCGCCGCGTCCTTCGCGGCCTGCGCCTCCGCCCGCTGGCTCTCCGCGCGCCCGCCGAACCAGCGCCGGGTGCCACCGCCCGCGAACGCGGCCGGCAGCGCGAGCGCCGCCAGCACCGGCAGACTCATCAGGGTGAGGGTGTCACGCAGCGACATGAACGCGCCCCGGTGCCGGGCCCGTGGGATCGACGGCGGGTACGGCTGCGAAGGTGGCGTGCCCGGTGTCGCCGTCACATCCCTCTCCTGCGTTGTGGTTCGCCCTGGGTGGTGACATTCTCCCACCCGTTGAAGACGAACACACGGGTCGGTCGGTTCGCCGTGCTTCGGCCACAAGGCGGCCCTGTTGCCGTGATGGCCCTGTGAACGGGGTTTGCGGCACCGCCCCCAGGGCAATGTAGGCTGTCGACCTGCCCGGGTGCGTAGCTCAGGGGTAGAGCGCCTGCCTTACAAGCAGGATGTCGGCGGTTCGAAACCGTCCGCGCCCACATCTGGAGAAGCCCCCGACCGAGTGCGGTCGGGGGCTTTTTGCGTCAATGCTGCTCCGGTGCCTCTTCGTGGGCGTGCTTCAGCTTCATGCGGCTCTCGACGCGGTCCGCCGCCGTGACCTCTGCCCAGAAGCGGTGACCGCTGACGAAGACCGCGAGTTCGTGCTCCCGGCGCCGGAGCTTCTCCACCTCGGCCTGTTCATCCGACGTCCAGCCGGGGGAGGCAGGACGCTCGATCTTGCGCCAGCCGCTGTCGTCGCTGAAGCCGTCCATCGGCTCGACCGACCACGGCAGCCGCCTGAGCAGGGCCGACAGCTCGGCCCGGACCTGATGCAGCTCCTCCTGACCGGCGAGGAGGTCACTGGGGAATTCATAGGTCGTAGCCACGCGGCAATGCTACGCCTGTTCGATTTTGGGTGGCGAGTTCGGCAGTGAGGTTCAGTCGAACGGGTGGGGGTGCTCAGAGGGGTTGCCGAGGGGGAGCGATGCTTGATCCATTGCCGTCGGGCGTCGACGGTCAGTAGGTTCGTGGGGCCTGTGCTGTCGGTGTCCGGGCGCCACGGCGTTCCGGTATCCCCAGGGGAGGGGGCTCGCGGATGCGCACGTGGATGTGCACGCGGATGTGGTTCTCGGGGTGTTCGGCCTCGGCTTTGTGGCGGCGCGCGGTTGCGGGGCCGGTCGCCGTCGTCGTGATGGCCGTAGGGGTCGGGTGCGATGTCGTCGGGGGCTCGGGGTCAGGTTCGTCCGGGTCTGCCGGCGGTGGCTGGGCCGAGCGTCGGATCGAGGTCAAGGCGACGAATCCGCCGCCGGGGTTGCCCGCGGTCTTCACCGCCGGTCAGCGGCTTCACTGGGCGGTCTGTCCGCCGCCGTCCGCGGCGCAGGGTGGTGGGGATGCTCCGGGCGACGGGTGGGAGTGCGCCACGATGAAGGCGCCGTTGGAGTATCGGCGGCCCGGACGCGGGACGATCGACGTCGCGATGATCCGGAAGCGGAGCACCGGGCCGGAGCGCAAGCGGATCGGGTCGCTTCTCTTCAATTTCGGCGGCCCCGGCCAGTCCGGTGTCACCGGGCTCCCCAGGTTCGCGGGCGACTACGCCGCGCTGGGCGAGCGGTACGACCTCGTCAGCTTCGACCCGAGAGGGGTCGGTGGGACCGCCCCCGTCATCTGCGGGGCGAAGGAGTACGAGGGCGCCGACGCCTGTGCGAAGCACTCCGGCCGGCTCCTGCCGTACGTCGGCACCACGCAGACGGCCCGCGACCTGGATCTGATGCGCTACCTCCTCGGTGACGAGAAGCTGCACTACTTCGGCGTCTCCTACGGCACCGAGCTGGGCGGTGCCTACGCCCACCTGTTCCCGAAGAACGTGGGCAGGCTCGTGCTCGAAGCGCCCGTCGACCCCACGCAGAACCGCCTTCAGAGCGACCTCAGCCAGGTCGAGGCCGTCCAGCGGGCCTTCGAGCGCTTCGCGCGTCACTGCGCGCGGACGTACGACGACTGCCCCACCGGCAGCGACCCCCAGCAGGCCGACCGCCGGGTCGTCGCGCTGCTGGACAAGCTCGAGAAGAAGCCCGCCCCCACCGACGGCGACGGGAAACTCGACGGAGATCTGGCCGCTCACGCCATCTCGAACTACCTGGACCTCGGCAAGGACGGCTGGGGGCCCCTGGTGAAGGCGCTCAAGGAGGTCGTGGAGCGGGGCACGGGCAGCAAGCTGATGGCGAAGGCGTACGACCATGACCCGGGCGCCCGGGTCCGGCCGCGGGCCGGTGTCGACGCCCGCGGCAGCAAGACGTCGGGCGGCAACGGCGTGTCCGCCTTCGTCGCGATCAGCTGCGCCGACTCCGACCTGCGCCCCGGATTCACCGAGGCCGAGAAGATGATCGCGCGGATCGAGGCGGCGTCCCCCGTCTTCGGCGAGGCCTGGTCCTCGGGTGTCTACCTCTGTTACGAGTGGCCGTTCGACGGCGAGCGCGCCACCCCCGACGTCAGCGCGGACGGCGCGGCCCCGATCCTCGTCGTCGCCGGCACCGGCGACCCGACGACGCCGTACGCGGGCGCCCGGCACATGGTGGGGGAGCTGGGTGAGGGTGTCGGTGTCCTGCTGACCGTGCGGGCCGAGGGGCACGGGACCTACCCGTTCAACCGCTGTGCCACCAGGACCGTCGACTCGTATCTCCTCGACGGCACGGCCCCGGAGCGCGGCGCGACCTGCTCGTGACACGTCGTCATGCGCCTTCCGGGGAGCGAGCGTTCGGCCTGCGGGCCGAGGGCTCAGTGGCCGGCGTTGCGAAGTTCCCGTACCAGGCGGGCCGTCACCGGTGCCAGGACGCCGTGCCGGTCGGCCGCGCGCAGCAACGCGCCGCCGATGGCGTCGAGTTCGAGGGGCCGGCCCGCCTCCGCGTCGCGCTGCATGGAGGACTTGGCGCCGGGCGGGAAGGCGTCGTAGCGGGCGAGGGCCTGGGCGGGGTCCGCGGGGGCGCCGCAGGCGCGGCTGACCGCGGTGGTCTCGGCGACCAGGGACTGAAGTTCCTCGCGGTGGCGGGTGCGGACCTCGCCGAGGGGGAGGGAGTAGCGGGTGGTGAGCAGGGCGAAGGGGGCGAGGAAGGCCATCTTGGCCCACAGGGCTGTCGTCTCGTCCTCGACGACGCGGGCCGTCGTACCGGCGGCGGACAGGGCGGTGGCGAGGGATTCGAGGCGGGCGCGGGGCGCGGTGGCGGCGGTCAGGTCGATCTCGGTGAACGGGCTGCCGTGCTCGATCACGATGCGCTCGCCCGCGTCGGGGCGGCCGGCGGGAGGCGTCGCGGGGGCGGGGGTCGCCTCGCCGGTGGTGGTCGTCTCGCCGGGGGTGGCTGCCTCGCCGGTGACGGGCGCCTCATCGGTGGCGGGTGCTTCGTGGACGCGGGTGGATTCCACGCGGATCACGGCGGGGGCGACGCGGTCGGGCCGGTAGCGGGCGCGCAGGGTGGCGGGGTGCTCGACGCCGTTCAGGAGCGGTACGACGAGGGCGTCGCCGAGGGCGGCCGGCGGGACGCGGGTGAGGGCGGCGTCCAGGGCGGTGTGCTTGACGGTGATCAGGCAGGCGTCGACGGGTCCACGCAGCTCGGTGTCCGCCTCCACGGACGCCGTGAAGTCCCCGAACCGGCCGCTGCGGACATGGATCCCGCCGGTGCGCAGGGCGTGCGCCGTGGTCTGTCGGGCCAGGCAGATCACTCGGTGCCCGGAGCGGGACAGCAGGGCGGCGAGGAGACCGCCGACGCCGCCGGGACCCAGGACCGCCACGGTGGGCTTGCTCGTCATGAGGTTGTCCTCTCGTCGGTCGGCCCCGGGATTCGGTGGCCGCCTTCGCAGGGATCCTCGCAGGGGCGCGCGGCGTGCGTGAGACTGGGGGCATGTGCCGGAGCATCAAGACGCTGCGTCCGCCCGTGTTGCCCGAAGAGGCCACGGAGGACGACATCCACGCCGCCGCGCTGCAGTACGTACGGAAGGTCTCGGGGTTCCGGGCGCCCGCCGCACACAACCGCGAGGTGTTCGACCGTGCCGTCGCCGCCGTGGCGGAGGCGACCGCGGAACTGCTCGGGGGGCTGGAGGTGCGGGGGCAGTCGGCGCGGGGTGCCGGGTAGTTCGCGATCGGGGCGGGGGCCCCGGCTCAGCCCTCCGTCGTCGCGGGGCGCTTGCGCATCAGGAACGCCGCCGCGGCGCCCGCGCCGAAGAGCGCGGCGACCGACACCCCGGTCGCCAGCCAGGTGGCGCCGAGCCAGCGGGCGCCGAAGTAGCCGAGGGCCACGCTGTAGGCGGCCCAGGAGAGGCCGGCCAGGGCGGACCAGGGGAGGAAGTCGCGGGCGCGGCGGTGGGCGGTGCCCGCGCAGTAGGAGACGACCGAGCGGCCGGCGGGGGCGAAGCGGGCCAGGACCACCAGGGCGCCGCCGCCCCGGGCGAGGGCCTCACCGAGACGTTCCTGCGCGGTGGCCAGGCGCCGTGAGCGGGCGATGGCGCGGTCCAGGCGGTCTCCGCCCCGCCAGGCCAGCCGGTAGGCGACCAGGTCACCGAGCACCGAGGCGGTCGTCGCGGAGAGGATCAGGGCGGCGATGTCCGGCACGGCGTGCGGGACCTGCCCCGTCGCCGCGCCCGAACCGGCCGCCGCCGCGGTGGCCGCCGTGATGACGAGGACTCCGCTCGGCAGGACGGGCACGAAGACGTCGAGCAGTACCGACAGCGCGACCACGCCGTAGATCCATGGACCGGCCGCCAGCGACCCCACGCTTTCCCACACGATGACTCCCCGCAGATCCCCCGATACAGCCGTACAGCGTACGCCGCGGGTGTGACAGGGGATGCGACGGGGGCGTGAGTGACTGGTGTGGTGTCCCGGGTGGCCGCTGGTCAGACGGCTGTCGGGGTCCGCTCCGAGGCCGGCTCGGACGTCGCCGTGGAGCGCCGGTTGAAGAGGCGGTCCAGGCCGAGGGCGCCGGAGCCGGTGAAGATCAGCAGGAAGAAGGTCCAGCAGAAGAGGGCGGACAGCTCGCCGCCGTTCTGGATGGGCCACAGGGCGGCCTGCTGGTGGACGTCGAAGTACGCGTACGCCATCGAGCCCGAGGCGGCCAGTGCGGCCGCGCGGGTGCCGAGACCGAGCAGGACGAGTCCGCCGGCGACCAGCTGGATCACGGCCGCGTACCAGCCGGGCCAGGCACCGGTCTCCACCGTTTCGCCGCCGGTGCCCATGGCGCCGCCGAGGACACCGAAGAGCGAGGCCGCGCCGTGCGCCGCGAACAGCAGGCCGACGACGATGCGGAAGATCCCGATGACGTAGTGCTGAGCGGAATTGAGACGTGCGGACATGGGGGATTTCTCCTCTTGTGGGTCGGTCGGGCCGGTTGTGGGGGTGGCGGGTACCGATCAAGAGGAAAGGTTAGGCGTACCTAATCATTACTTGCAAGTTCAACATTCAGCCATGTGGGCCGAGAGGGTGGCGGCCACTTCCAGCCGGACTTCGGGGAGCGGGCGGCGGGCGTCCGCGTGGCCGGTCATGCGCTCCGGTGGGAGCGCAGGGCCCGGACCGCCCAGTCGAGTACGGGGGTCAGGGGTTCGGGGGCCGGCCAGCCGTTGATCACGGCGAGGAGGTGGACGTAGCGGTCCCAGCGCGGGGTGTTCGCGGTGGCCAGGTGGTCCAGGAGCCAGGTGCGCAGGCCGGTGTCGTCGGGGCGGTCGAGAGTGCGGGCGCAGGCCGCGGTGAGCCGGGCGAGAACGGAGTCGGCCTGCGGGGAAGCGGGATCGGTCCCGGCGGACAGAGCCGGTGCGACGTGCTCGCGGGTGAGGGCGACGACGTCCGGGCGCGGCGGTGCGGGGGCCGTGCCGGCGGGCGTGGTGGCCGTATGGAGGTCGTACAGCTGCCGGATCTCGGAGCGGAAGCCGGGATCCAGGGACAGTTCCGCCAACTCCACCCAGGCGGTGACCTGTTGCTCCGTGGGATCGTCGGGCAGTTCCGGGGTCAGGGAGCGCCGGGCGGCGGCGGTGGGGCCGGTGCCGCCCGGCTCGTGCCCGTCGGTGAGGGCGGCGCGGAGGAAGTCGTCGATCAGGCGCCGTCGTTCGGCCGCGGACAGGGTGGCGAGCTGGTGCATGCGTTCCATCTCCTCGAAGGTGGCCTCGCGGCCGGCGGCCGCGATCAGTACCGCTCTGCGCAACCGCAGGACGGCGATCTGCGCGTCCAGGGCGGCGGCGTGCTCCCTGGCCACCCGGCCGAGCGGCAGCTCGCGGTCCAGGACGCGGCGGATCTCCTCGACGCCGAGGCCGAGTTCGCGCAGTGTCCGGACGAGCGCCAGGCGCGCGACGGCGTCGGAGCCGTAGCGGCGGTGACCGGAGTGGGTGCGGTCGGCCGGCGGTACGAGCCCGCGGTCGGAGTAGAACCGGATCGCCTTGACCGTCAGGCCGGTGCGCCGGGCCAGTTCACCGATCGAGCTGAGTGTGCCGCCGTCCATGGGTCCACCTTCGGGTCTCCCCCCGCGGGAGATTCAAGTGCAGTGGAGCACATCGGGCGGCCCGATACGGCGACCCGGCACGGCGGTCCGGTGCGGAGGCGACCGCGGCCCGGAACGCGGCGACGGCCCGCCCCCGGCCGGGGAGGCCCTGGGCGAGCCGTCGGTGGGGCCGCGTCCGGGGAATGCGGGGAATGCGGGGAATGCGGGGAAAGAGGTCAGCAGCTCGCCAGGTCGCTTTGCAGCGCGCTCTTCTCCGCCGAGTCGACGGAGAGGTTGTAGTAGTACTTCACCTGCACCCAGGCGCGGACGTAGGTGCAGCGGTACGCCGTGCGCGACGGCATCCAGGTCGCCGGGTCCTGGTCGCCCTTGGCCTGGTTGACGTTGTCGGTGACCGCCAGGAGCTGCGGGCGGGTGACGTCGTTGGCGAAGCCCTGCCGCTGGGCGGTGGTCCACTTGCTCGCGCCGGAGTCCCAGGCCTCGGCGAGCGGGACGAGGTGGTCGATGTCGACGTCGGCGGGGGAGGTCCAGGTGGCGCCGTCGTACGGGGAGTACCAGCTGCCGCTCTGCGAGACGCAGGCGGAGTCGGTGACGACGTTCGAGCCGTCCCGCTTGAGGATCCACTCGCGGGTGTTGCAGGTGCCGGAGATGGTGATCCAGGTCGGGAACAGGGAGCGGCTGTAGCCGGTGCGGTTCTCGGTGGCCACCGTGAGCTGGGAGAGGTAGCTGCGGGCGGTGGCACCGCTGACCGGGGTGGGAAGGGCGGCGGAGGCGCTCGGAGAGTTGAACAGGGCGGCGGAGGCGATCAGGGCCGTGAGGGTCGCGAGTATGCTCAGTCGTCGACGCGCGTAGATTTTCGGCATGCGAACTCCCTTGAGGGGTGGGGGTGTTGGACCGCGAGCTAGGGAATGCTCGCGACGCCGCATTGCGGTCGGGTGAGCGCTCGGTTAGAATCTAATGACGCGCTCATGACACGACAAGGTTCGGGGCGGAACTTTCACCTCGGGTACCATGAGTGGCGCAGAAGGGGAGTAGCTCTTCGCCGGACCGTCGACATACTGCTCAGCCAGCCTGAGCCGGCGCCCGGAGGCGGATCCCGCGAGGACCGCCCAGCGAGACCTTCGGCAAGCAGTGCATGCCCGTGCCCCTCAGTACGGGCGCTGAATGTGCTGCCGTGCCGAGGTGTCTCATGTGAGGCTCAGCACTCTCGGTGGGGCAGCCCCGACCGATTGAGGACCCTTGATCAGCATCACCGTGACGGCGCTCGTCTTCGGCGTCATCTTCCTCGCCGAACTGCCGGACAAGACCGCGCTCGCCGGTCTCGTGCTCGGCACCCGTTACCGCGCCTCGTACGTCTTCGCGGGCGTCGCCGCCGCCTTCCTGCTGCACGTCGTGCTGGCCGTCGCGGCCGGCAGCGTGCTGACCCTCCTGCCGCAGCAGATCGTGCACGCGATCACCGGTGTCCTCTTCCTCGGCGGTGCCGCGGTGCTGCTGCTGAAGAAGGACGAGGACGAGGAGGAGGTCCGCAAGCCGTCCGACCAGTCCTTCTGGAAGGTCGCGGGCGCGGGCTTCACGCTCATCCTCGTCGCCGAGTTCGGCGATCTCACCCAGATCATGACCGCGAACCTCGCCGCCCGCTACGACGACCCGATCTCCGTCGGCCTGGGCGCGGTCCTGGGTCTCTGGGCGGTGGCCGGACTGGGCATCGTCGGCGGAAAGGCCCTGATGAAGCGGGTGCCGCTGCGGCTGATCACGCAGATCGCCGCGCTGCTGATGCTGGGTCTCGGCGTGTGGAGCCTGTACGAGGCGGTGGCGGGCTGAGCCGGGCCGGCGGCGCCGGCCGGCCGAGCGGGTCCGAGCTGAACG
This sequence comes from Streptomyces sp. NPDC002520, assembly GCF_053595235.1. NCBI lineage: Bacteria > Bacillati > Actinomycetota > Actinomycetes > Kitasatosporales > Streptomycetaceae > Streptomyces > Streptomyces sp. NPDC002520. Next base: position 426,561 of record NZ_JBSFXG010000002.1, read on the forward strand.
GACGGTGAACGCTCGCCGGAGACGGTGGCGGGATGCGGCGCTGTTTTGTACCGTGGAGGAACAAAGTGGCTCCCGCCCGTTTTCCCTGACCGGCGGGCGGGGCCGCCTTGTCCTTTCGTACCTCGAGGTTCCTCCGTACTTCGAAGCCCTTGTTCTTGGAGTTGCCGATGCCGGCCACCGTCCTCACCGCCCGCGCCCTCCTGCTCGACATGGACGGCACCCTCGTCAACTCGGACGCCGTCGTCGAGCGCATCTGGCGGGGGTGGGCCGAGGGGCACGGGCTGGACGGCGACGACGTGATGAAGGTCGTCCACGGCCGGCAGGGCCACGCCTCGATGGCGGTCCTGCTGCCCGGTCGGCCCGTGGAGCAGAACCTCGCCGACAACGCGCGCATGCTCGAGGCGGAGACCGCCGACACGGACGGTGTGGTCGAGATCCCCGGTGCCGCGGCCTTCCTCGCCTCCCTGGACGGTCTGCCGCACGCCCTGGTGACCTCCGCGGACGTCGCCCTGTCCACCGTCCGCATGGCCGCCGCCGGCCTCGCGCTGCCCGAGGTGCGCGTCACCGCCGAGTCGGTCGGCGCGAGCAAGCCCGACCCCGAGGGGTTCCTGAAGGCGGCCGCCGAGCTGGGCGTCGACGCCGCGGACTGCGTGGTCTTCGAGGACTCGGGCGCCGGGATCGCCGCGGGGCGGGCCGCCGGGATGCGGGTCGTCGGCGTCGGCCCCCGGGCCGGCGTCCACGCCCCCGACGCGGTCGTGCCCGACCTCACCCACGTGCGGGTCGAGGCCCTGGCGGACGGCACGATCCGACTGCACATCGGCTGAGCCGCCTTTCGGGACCCCCGTGCGGGACCCGCCCCCCCCGCGTGGGACCGCCGTGCGGGACCGCCTGTCGGCCGGGACCGTGTCCTACGGCTCCGTGGTCTCCGCCTCCAGGCTCGCCCGGGTCGCCGGACCGTACTCCCCGAGAGTGTCGTCGGAAATGCCGCGGGCCTGCTGGTAGGTGCGTACGGCGTACTCGACGGGGTTGTTGAACACGCCGTTCGCCGGGTTCGTGTAGAGGTTCAACTGCTTGAGCCGGAGCTGGAGTTCGGTGACCTCCGGGCCCTGGTCGCCGTGTCGGAGCACCGGGCCCGAGACGGGCTCGGGCGCCGAGTCCGGGCTGACGGCGGTCGCTGTCGACGGGGGTGGTGAGACCGGGCGGGACGGGGTGCCGGACGCCGTGGGGGGCGGGGCGGAGGGCGAGGAGGAGCTGGGGGAGGCGCTCGTCGAGGGCGCCGGGGAGAGGGCGGAGGAGGCCGTACCGGTCGGCCCGGACGGCACGGGCGCCGACGAGGTGTCCGGTGTCGTCACGTCCGGGACGCTCTGCCGGACCTCCTCGGCCGCCCGGTCCCGCGACGGCGCTTGATACGCGAACATCGCGATCACGAAACCGGCCGCCGCCACGACCGCGACCCCCACCCCCGCGACGGACAGCACGGACGCCGGCCGGGACCGACGCGGAGACTCCTCCGGCGCCACCTCATCAGGCACGGCCCTCAGCGACTCGCCGCCAGGCGCGCTCCGCAGCGGCTCCCCGCCAGGCGCGGCCTCCAGCAGCTCCCCATCAGGCGCGCTCCCCAGCGACTCCCCACCGGGTGCGGCCTCCGGCGACCCTCCACCGGCCGCCGCCCCGGAACCGGCATCGGCCCCAGCCTCGCTCTGGCTCCCGCTCCCGCTCCCGCTCCGGCTCCCGCTCCCAGGCTCCTGCTCACGCGCCGACTCCTGGTCGAAGAGCCGCACGTCGGTGGTGGCCGGGCCGGGCGCCGTAGGCATCGGCAAGGTGTCGTCGGCGCCCCGCACCGGCCGGGGCTCGCCCTCCGGTGCGGTCGTGCCGATCGCGTCCGTCTCGGTGACCTCGATGTACGGACGTATGCGCAGCGGGTCGAAGTCCTCCGCCGCGGCCGCCTCCGCCGTGCGCGCGTCGCGCAGGGCGTCCGACGCGCGTCGGGTGCAGTCGCACGACGGGGTGTTGTCCGGCCCCCTCGGTGTCCCGCACTCCGGGCAGGTGTGGCCCTTCGGTTCCGTCACGTGCTCGTCCCCTCCCCTCGGGAAAACCCGAGTTTATGCACACGGCCTTCACGTCCGCCGGGGCGGGACACGCGGTGAACCGGCCATGTACGGGGCTCGACAGGCCATAAACGGTGTCACCGTCGACCATGGAGGGAGCGCACTCCGGCCCCGGGAGGTCTCCATGACCCTGGACACGCACGGCACGGCCAAAGACGTGAAGGACGCCGAGCAGATACCCGGCAACGTCTTCGTCCCGATGGGCGCACTCCTGCTCGGGCTGCTGCTGGCCGCGCTCGACCAGACCATCGTGTCGACGGCCCTGCCCACGATCGTCAGCGACCTCGGCGGTCTTGAGCATCTGTCCTGGGTGGTCACCGCCTATCTGCTGGCCTCCACCGCCGCGACCCCGCTGTGGGGCAAGCTCGGTGACCAGTACGGCCGCAAGCGGTTGTTCCAGGTCGCGATCGTCATCTTCCTGATCGGGTCCGCGCTGTGCGGCATGGCGCAGGACATGGGCCAGCTGATCGCCTTCCGTGCGTTGCAGGGGCTGGGCGGCGGCGGCCTGATCGTGCTGTCCATGGCGATCGTCGGCGACCTCGTGCCGCCGCGTGACCGGGGACGGTATCAGGGCCTGTTCGGCGCCGTGTTCGGCACGACGAGCGTGCTCGGGCCGCTGCTCGGCGGGGTGCTCACCGAGCAACTGAGCTGGCGCTGGGTGTTCTACGTCAACCTGCCCGTCGGTGTCGTCGCGCTCGTGGCCATCGCGGCCGCCCTGCGCATCCCGCGCCGCAGCGCCCACCACGTCATCGACTACCTCGGCACCTTGCTCATCGCCTCGGTCGCCACCTGCCTGGTGCTGGTCGCCTCGCTCGGCGGCACGACGTGGGCCTGGGGGTCCGCGCGGATCATCGGGCTCGTCGTACTGAGCGCCGTACTCATCGTGGCGTTCGTCGCCGTGGAGCGGCGCGCCGCCGAACCGGTGCTGCCGCTCAAGCTGTTCGGCATCCGCACCTTCACGCTCTCCGCCGTGATCAGCTTCATCGTCGGCTTCGCCATGTTCGGCGCGATGACCTATCTGCCGACCTTCCTCCAGGTCGTGCACGGCATCTCGCCGACCCTGTCCGGCGTGCACATGCTGCCGATGGTGCTCGGCCTGCTGCTGACCTCGACGCTCTCCGGGCAGATCGTCAGCCGTACCGGCCGCTGGAAGGTGTTCCCGGTCGCGGGCACCGCCGTCACCACCATCGGCCTGCTCCTGCTGCACCGGCTCGACGAGCACAGCTCGACCGCCAGGATGAGCGTCTGCTTCTTCGTCCTGGGCCTCGGCCTCGGCCTGGTCATGCAGGTCCTGATCCTCATCGTGCAGAACGCGGTGTCGTACGAGGACCTGGGCGTCGCCACCTCCGGCGCCACCTTCTTCCGGTCCATCGGCGCCTCCTTCGGCGTCGCCGTCTTCGGGACCGTCTTCTCCAGCCGGCTCGGCGACAGGCTCGCCGACGCCTTCCGGGGCGTGCGGCTGCCGCCCGGTGTCTCGGCCGACGCCCTCAAGGCCGACCCGCGCAGCCTCGGCGCCCTGCCGGCCGGCCTGCGCCCGGCCGCCCTGCACGCCTTCGCGTCCTCGATCACCGACGTCTTCCTGTACGCCGCCCCGGTGGCCCTCCTCGGCTTCGCGCTGGCGTGGTTCCTGAAGGAGGACCCGCTGCGCGGCTCGGTCACCGCGCCGGACGTGTCCGAGACCATCCCGCCCAACCCGGTCGAACGCTCCTCCTACGACGAGTGCTGCCGCGCCTTGTCCGTGCTCGGCACCCGGGAGGGACGCCGGGAGATCTACCGGAAGATCACCGAGCGGGCCGGGTACGACCTGCTGCCCGCCGCCAGTTGGATGCTGCTGCGCATCCGGAAGTACGGCTCGGTGGAGCCGGGCGTGCTCGCCGAGCGCGCCGACGTCCCGCTCCAGGTCGTCCTGGAGGCCGGACGCCAGCTGGAGGAGCGGCACCTGGCCGAACGCCTGGGCCTGGACCTGACGCTCACCCCGTCCGGCCGCGAGGTCGCCGAACGGCTCGCGCGGGCCCGCGAGGAGTCCCTGGCCGAGCTGCTCGGCGACTGGTGGCAGCCGGGCCGGTCCGCCGACCTGGACCGGCTGGTGAAGGAACTCACCGGCGAACTGTGCGGCTCGGAACGCGAACGACCGGGCGACGGGACGGCGACCAGGCCCGGTTGACGGCTCGGGTGGTAAACAAGCGGCGTCGGAAGGTCGGTTGACGGATCGGGTGGTCAACCAGCGGCTTCGGAAGGTCGGTTGACGGCTCGGGTGGTAAACAAGCGGCGTCGGAAGGTCGGTTGACGGATCGGGCGGTCAACAAGCGGCGTCGGATGGCCGGTCGACCGCTCCGGGCGCCGACAGGTCCTTGCGGAACCAGTGTTCGGCGTACTGCTGGTCGTTGTGGGGCGCGGTCTCCCGGTAGCCGAGGCGGGCGTACAGGGTGCGGGCCTCCATGAGGTCGCTGCGGGTGTCGAGGATCAACTCGCCGGCTCCCAGGGCGCGGGCGGCCTCCTCGGCGGCGCCGACGAGCAGCGCGGCCCCGCCCCTGCCGCGCATGCCCTCGTGGACGAACACCCGGGTGAGCTCCGCCGTGTCCGCGTCCAGCAGCCGTACGCCCGCCGAACCGGCTGGCTCACCCTCGTACCGGGCGATCAGCAACCGCCCGCAGGGCGGCGCGAGTTCGGACCCGCCGGCGGCCGCGATCTCGCGCTCCAGCTCGTCCGGGTCGGTGCGGTGCCCCTCGTGGAGCAGATACCAGCGGTCGCTGACCTCCGTGTAGTACGCCCGCCAGAGCGCGGCGGCGACCGGGGAGTCGTACGGTTCCGGGGCGATCGTCCACGTCATGCCGGCCATTCTCGGCCCCCGCCGCGCACCCTCCGCAACCGAATATGCGCCTTACGCCTCCGGCCCGGGAGCGTCGCCCGCGCCCTCCGCCCTGCGCCGGTGCCACTCGCGTACGACGTCCTCGACGTCGTACGGCTTCCTGCCCAGCGGCGGGCCGGGCGGGGGCTTGAACATCATGTCGCGGATCTTCACGTTGACCTCGGTGATGATCTTCCGGACGATCCGCTCCGAGGGGGCCGCGTAGGCCGCCGCGAGCGCGTCCTCGGCCTCCTTGCGCAGGGCCAGCGACGGAGGCAGCATCGTCAGCCCCTCGCGGGCCATCTTCCGCTTGACCCACCACAGTTCGTCGTAGTCGGAATCGAGGCCCGCCGGCAGCGGTTCGCCCGCGCCCGGCAGCCGGTCGAACGCGCCGCGCCGCTGCGCGGCGCGGATCTGGTGGTCCACCCAGGACTCGAACGGGACACCCGGTGGCTTTCGCTCGGTCATGAACCCATTGTGCCGGACGCGGTCCCGCCGGGCGTTTTATCATGCGGACTGTCAAGCGGCGGCGACGGCGAACCGGCCCCGCGCAGGGACGTCTCAGGGGGAGCGCACGTGCTCGAACTCACCATGGCCGCCGTTTCCGGCGAGGACGCGGGCGCCACGGCCGGCATGTCGATGGCCGAGGCGCCCAGCCTGCCGGGCGCCGTGCTGCGGGTGGGCCGGGACCGGTCCGTGTGCCCGCTGGTCACGCCCGACGACTGGCTGTTCGTCTCCCGGGTCCACCTGGAGTTCGTGTGCGGCCCCGACGGTGGCTGGCAGCTGTCCTGGCTGCGCGGATCGCAGGCCGAGCCGTCCTCCGAGGTGCGGCTGAGGGTCGGCGAGCACGTCCAGCCCCTCGCCTACGGCGGCACCGTGCCGCTGCCGCGCGGCGGCTCCGGCGAGGTCGTCATCCAGGACCGCGGCGCGCCGCGCAGCGTCAACGTGGGCTTCTATCACGAGGCGTGAACGGGCCCATGCGAACGGGTCCATGTGAACGGGCCCACGTGAACGGGGCTACGCCAGGACCCGCGCCATCGCGAAGCCGTCGTAGCCCTTGCTGCCCACGGTCTGCACGGCGGTGCCGCTCAGCCGCGGGTGGGAGGCGATCAGCTCGATCGCGGCGCGGGTGCCGAGGACGTCCGGCGCGGTGCTGGCGGAGTCGACGACCCGGCCGCCGCGCACCACGTTGTCCACGATGATCACGCTGCCCGCGCGGGTCAGCCTGAGCGCCCACTCCACGTAGTGGGCGTTGTTGACCTTGTCGGCGTCGATGAAGACCAGGTCGAAGGGGGCGGGGTTCTCGTCGGCGAGCTGGGGCAGCGACTCCAGGGCCGGCCCCACCCGGACCTCCACGATCCGGTCGAGGCCGGCCCGCGCGATGTTGCGGGTGGCGACCTCGGCGTGCTTGGGGTCGTACTCCAGCGAGATCAGCCTGCCGTCGGCGGGCAGGGCGCGGGCCATCCAGATCGTGCTGTAGCCGGCGAGCGTGCCGATCTCCAGGATGTTCTGGGCCCCCTGGACCTCGGCGAGCAACTGGAGGAACTTGCCCTGGGCGGCCGTGACGCTGATGTGCGGCAGCCCGGCCGCCTCGCTGTCGCGCAGGGCGGCCTGGAGTGTCTCGTCGTCCGGTGCGAGGTGGCTGGAGAAATAGAAGTCGACGTCGTCCCAGAGCTGCGACCCGCTCATGCGTCTGCTGCCTTTCCCGAATGTTTTTTCGAGTCTCTTCCCGAGTCCTTGGCGTTTCCCCTGGATGGTCTCAGCCGAGCGGCGCCGACGGGGTGATCTTCGGTACTTGAGTCCCGGACCGGCGGGAGCGCACGACGACCAGCGCGACGAGCCCGTCGAGGAGCACCACGACGCCCACGACGAGGAGCCACGCCGGTGTCCCCGCCACCTCGAGCAGCTCGTCGTCGTAGACCACCTGCCGGACCGGGGTGTCCGCGGCCGCCCGGCGCAGTTCGTGGTCGCCGGAGATCCGGTCGGGGTACGGGAACGACTGGGTCAGCGCCGTCAGGTACGGCGTCCCGTCGGCCAGGTCGCCGAGCGCGCCGACCGGCTTGTCGAGGCGGCCCGCGAAGACCACCTCGGGCGCGTAGCCGCCGATCGCCGTGCGCGGCTCCATGCGGTGCGCGGCGAGCACGTACAGGCCGAGGGACTGCGGGAGGCCGGCGAGCCGGGACAGCCGCATGGGATACACGGGGCGGTCGTTGGCGAAGGTGAGATGCAGCGGGTCGAGGGCGCCCCGCAACGGGGTGTGCGCGGCCTGCGGAGCGAGCCGTACGGCGACGTACTCCCAGTGCTGGTCGACGTACGGCCGAAGCGCGCTGCGCAGCCGGGGCGGGAAGGTGAAGCCGTGCTCGCGCAGCCAGCCCTCCAGGGCGGCCGGGTCGGTGGCGGTCAGCCGCGCCACGTCGAACGGGCCGAGCCGCTGCCGGTCGACGACGCCGACGCCGGACCCCGCGCCGGCCGGGGCTTCGGCGGCGGTGTCGGAGCTGTCGAAGGGCCAGTCGCCGTTCTGCGGCCAGAAGTGGTGGCGGGTGCGGTGCACCGGGGCGATGGCCTTGCCCAGCTGGTCGAAGAGGGCCGGGTCACCGAGACGGACGGTCGCCCGGTGCGGGACGGGCATGATCCAGGCGACGTCCTCGGCGTCGCCGGTGACGGTCAGCCGCATCACGATCTGCTCCGTGTGCCCGTCCCACCGCACCACGGACTGCTCGTTCGCCACGGCGATCTGCCGTGAGGCCTGCGGCACCATCGCCCCGCACCCACAGGCGTAGGCGGGCGCGATGAGCCAGCCGAGCTGGATGCCGAGGAGGGAGAGGACCAGCGCGAGTACCCGGGCACGTTTCACAGGGCTTCAGACGACACCCGGTGATCAACGGTTCCTGCTGCCTGGGCTGCGCAGCCAAGTGGGGACGGCGGGTCGCAGTCGCCTTCGTGGGGCCACGGCGCCTGAACGGCCGACGGCGACTGCGTCTCCCCAGGGGCGCGGGGCTGTATCGATATGCGGCTCCGCCGCGTGGGCGCGACCAGCCACAGCGCACCCGCACGCGCACCCGCAGACAAGCCTCACGCACCCGCACCCGCACCCGGCGACGGCGAGCACCCCACAAGGCGCCTAGCGGCCTTCCACCGCCGGAGCGGAACCGGGCAACGGCCGCCCCGCCGACTCGGACATCCGCCACACCGCGAACCCGCCCACGACGGCCGCGGCCATCATGTAGTACGCGGGCATCATCATGTTCCCGGTGGCCCCGATCAACGCGGTCACCACCAGCGGCGTCGTCCCGCCGAACAGCGACACGGACACGTTGAACCCGATGGACAGCGAGCCGTAGCGCACCCGGGTCGGGAAGAGAGCGGGCAGCGCGGCCGGCATGGCCGCCGTGAAGCAGACCAGCAGGAGCCCCAGCGCACCCATGCCCAGCGCGACGGCGAGCAGGCTGCCCTGGCGGATCAGCAGCACGGCGGGAACGGACAGGAACAGGAAGCCCGCGCAGCCCGCGGCGATCACCGGACGGCGGCCGACCCGGTCGGTCAGGGCGCCCGCGAACGGCTGGACGATCATCATCAGGGCCATCACGCCCAGCACGACCAGCAGCCCGTGCGTCTCGTCGTACTTCAGCTCACTGGTCAGATAGCTCGGCATGTACGACAGCAGCATGTAGTCGGTGACGTTGAAGACCAGCACCAGGGCCATGCACAGCAGCAGCGCCTTCCACTGGCCCGCGACCATCTCGCGCAGCGGCACCTTCGGCCGGTTCGCCTCCGACTTCTCGACCTCGGCGGCGAACGCCGGGGTCTCCTCCAGGCGCATCCGCAGATAGAGGCCGATGATGCCCATCGGGCCCGCGATCAGGAACGGGATCCGCCAGCCCCAGGAGAGCAGGTCGTCCGTGGACAGCAGCGCCGTCATCAGGGTGACCAGGCCCGCACCGCCGATGTAGCCGGCCAGCGTGCCGAACTCCAGCCAGCTGCCGAAGAAGCCGCGCCGCTTGTCCGGGGCGTACTCGGCGATGAAGGTCGACGCGCCCGCGTACTCGCCACCGGTGGAGAAGCCCTGCACCAGCCGGGCGGCCAGCAGGAGCAGCGGCGCGCCCACACCGATCGTCGCGTACGACGGGATCAGACCGATCGCGAACGTGCCCACCGCCATCATGATCATGGTGACGGCGAGCACCTTCTGGCGGCCCACGCGGTCGCCCAGCGGACCGAAGACCATGCCGCCGAGCGGGCGGACCAGGAACGCCGCGGCGAACGCCCCGAACGTCGAGAGCAACTGCGCGGTCGGGTTGCCCGACGGGAAGAAGACCTTGCCCAGGGTGACCGCGATGTAGCTGTAGACGCCGAAGTCGAACCACTCCATCGCGTTGCCCAGCGCGGCCGCCTTCACGGCGCGCCGGACGAGAGCGGGGTCGGTGACGGTCGCCCCGGCAGGGGCCTGGGCGGCCCGCGGGGTCTTCAGATGCGGGGTGACAGCAGCGGCGGTCGCCAAAACGGGGCTCGCCTACCTCTCGACGGGGACAGGGACGGGGTCGGACGACGACGGCGCCGTGCGTCCGGCCGAAAAACGACCATAGGGGTGTTTCGGTCCCTCACGCCCCGTACGCGAATCGATGCACAGTGCAGCTAAATGCGGTGTATGCAGGGACGTCTGCCCGGCTCCAGGGGCGGAAACCGGACAGTCGCTGTGATGCTTCTCGCCCTGCGGCCGGTCGGATCCGCCCCCTCCGACTGTCGTCTTCGGACAGAAAGCAGGGGGCCGGCAGGTGAAGCGGGGGTCGCCTGCGTCCCCTTCCGGGGGCCGCGCGCGGACGGTCGCCGTGGTGGCCGCGGGCCGGGAGGCGCGGGAACTGGTGAAGGACGCGGCTGCGAGCTGAGCCCGGGGCCGGCACGACCGATCCCCTGGCCGGCGCGCGGACGCGTGGTGGGGGCCGGTGGGCGCGCGTGGTGGGGCCGGTGCGCGCGCGTGGTGGGGCCGGCGGCGCCGGGAGCCGCCGGCCCGGATCGGGTGGGTCAGTCCGCGACGACCTGGAGTTCCTTGACGCCGTTGATCCACGCCGAGCGCAGCCGGCGCGGGTCGCCGGCCAGGCGCAGGCCCGGCATGGCGTCGGCTATCGCGGTGAAGATCAGCTCGATCTCCAGGACCGCCAGGGACTTGCCGAGACAGAAGTGCGGGCCGCCCCCGCCGAAGCCCAGATGGGGATTGGGGTCGCGGGTGATGTCGAAGGCGTCGGGGTCGGTGAAGACCTCGGGATCGTGGTTGGCGGAGGCGTAGAAGAGGCCCACGCGGTCGCCCTTGCGGATGAGCGCCCCGCCCAGTTCGGTGTCCTGGGTGGCCGTGCGCTGGAAGGAGTTGACCGGCGTCGCCCAGCGGACGATCTCCTCGGCGGTGGTCGCGGGGCGCTCCCGGGTGAACAGGTCCCACTGGCCGGGGTGGGTCAGGAACGCGTGCATGCCGTGGGTGATCGCGTTGCGGGTGGTCTCGTTCCCGGCCACCGCCAGCATCAGTACGAAGAAGCCGAACTCGTCGGAGTTCAGGTTGCCCTCGTCCTCCGCCGCCACCAGCGTCGTCACGATGTCGTGGGCCGGACAGCGCTTGCGCTCGGCGGCCATGTTCATCGCGTAGGCGATGATCTCGGCGGCCGACTGCGCGCCGACCTCCTCGGTGATGGCGTACTCGGGATCGTCGTACGCGATCATCCGGTTGGACCAGTCGAAGATCTTGGAGCGGTCCTCCTGCGGGACGCCGATCAGCTCGGCTATGGCCTGCAGGGGCAGTTCGCAGGCGACCTCGGTGACGAAGTCGAAGGGGCCGCAGCGGGCGCGGGCGCCCGCGACGATTCGCTGCGCGCGGTCGCGCAGCCGGTCCTCCAGCGCCCGGATGGAGCGTGGCGTGAATCCGCGTTGCACGATCTGGCGCACCCGGGTGTGCTCGGGAGGGTCCATGTTCAGCAGGATCAGCCGCTGGGCGTCGATCGCGTCGCGCTCGATGTGCTCGTTGAAGCGGATGATCGCGGTGTTCAGGGTCGAGGAGAAGAGTTCGGGGTGCGTGGAGACGTACTTGACGTCCGCGTGCCGGGTCACGGCCCAGTAGCCGTCGTCGGCGAAGCCCGCCAGGCCGTGCGGCTGCGGGATCCAGCGGACCGGCTCGCTGCGGCGCAACTCGGCGAACTCCGGGAAGGGCACGCGGTGGTGGAGCAGGTCGGGGTCGGTGAGGTCGAACCCGTCGGGCAGCTCGGGGCAGGGCATCAAAGGCTCCCGTCGTCCGTTCTGACGGTCCATCAGCTGGCGGGCTGCCGTGACGGTAGTAACGGGTTCTAGAAGTGGCAAGACCCACGGCGGCCCCAATTGCGTGTGTAATTCGTGCAGATCACGACTTCGGGGCGTGCACGACCCTTGCGGCAGTGGACGAGATGTCAGCAAACTGCACGCAGAACTAGTACGTGTTCTAGTTCTGCGTGGCGGGCGGGCCGGGACGCCTCCGCGCCGCGCGGGCGACCGAGGAGAGGACGACCCCCATGGCCGCGGAACCCGTGATCGTCGAAGCCGTACGCACCCCGATCGGCAGGCGCGGTGGCGCGCTCGCCAATCTGCACCCCGCCTATCTGCTGGGCGAGACCTACCGTGAACTCCTCGGCCGCACCGGCATTCCCGCCGACGCGGTCGAACAGGTCGTCGGCGGCACCGTGACCCACGCCGGCGAGCAGTCCATGAACCCCGCCCGCACCGCCTGGCTGACCATGGGGCTGCCGTACGAGACGGCGGCGACGACCGTCGACTGCCAGTGCGGCTCCTCGCAGCAGGCCTCGCACATGGTGGCCAACATGGTCGCCGCGGGCGTCATCGACGTCGGGATCAGCTGCGGGGTCGAGGCGATGTCGCGGGTGCCGCTGGGGTCGGGCTCCAAGCACGGGCCGGGCAAGCCGTTCCCCGACGAGTGGAACGTCGACCTGCCCAACCAGTTCGAGGCCGCCGAACGCATCGCCCGGCGCCGCGGACTGACCCGCGAACACGTCGACGCGCTGGGCCTCCTCTCCCAGGAGCGGGCGGCGCACGCCTGGGCGGAGGAGCGCTTCAAGCGGGAGACCTTCGCGGTCCAGGTGCCCACCACCGAGGAGGAGCAGCACGCCGGGCACGGCATGTGGCGGCTGGTCGACAAGGACGAGGGGCTGCGGGACACCTCCATGGAGGCGCTGGCCGGGCTGAAGCCGGTCATGCCCACGGCCGTCCACACGGCCGGCAACTCCTCGCAGATCTCGGACGGCGCCGCCGCGATCATGTGGGCCTCCAAACGGATGGCCCGCGCCCTGAAACTGCGGCCCCGCGCCCGGATCGTCGCCCAGGCCCTGGTCGGCTCCGACCCGCACTTCCACCTCGACGGCCCCGTCGACGCCACCAACGCGGTCCTGGGCAAGGCCGGCATGTCCCTCAAGGACATCGACGTGGTCGAGATCAACGAGGCCTTCGCGTCCGTCGTCCTCAGCTGGACCAGGGTCTTCGAGCAGGACCTGGGCAAGGTCAACGTCAACGGCGGCGCGATCGCCCTCGGTCACCCGGTCGGCGCGACCGGCGCCCGCCTGATCACCACCGCACTCCATGAACTGGAGCGCACCGACAAGGAGTTCGCGCTCATCACGATGTGCGCGGGCGGAGCGCTGGCCACCGGGACGATCATCCAGCGTCTGTAGACACAGGGCCGGGTGCGGGTGCGGGTGGGGGGCTGGTGGCGGGGCGGCCGGGCGGTACGGCGGGCCGGTGGTCGGAAGGGCCGGTTGGCCGGGCGGTAGGGCGGGCCGGTGGTTGGAATGGCCGGTGGCCGGAAGGGCCGGTGGCCGGGCGGTAGGGCGCCGGGGCGGTACGGCAGCGGTGGTGCCGCCCCCGCTCACTCCCGCCCCGACGCCACCGCCGCCAGGACGGCCGATGCCGCCGCCGCGATGAGCAGGGGGATGCCCAGGCCGTGGTGGAGCACGAGCCAGGCGCCCAGCCAGGCTCCGGCGATCATGGCGAGCACGGCGGCCGTGCGGCGCGGTGAGCGGCGGCCGGTGGCGTCGCCCAGGCGGGATTCGGCGGCCAGGCCGGTCAGGGTCATCGTCAGGACCGTGGTGGTGAGGTCGGGGACGCCCAGTTTGCGCACGGTCGCGTTGCGCAGGCCCATCGCGAAGGCGGTGAGGGCGATCAGGGCGTACCGGGTGCCGGGCCGGCCCGGCCAGGCGAAGGCGACCGCCGCCGACAGCGCGACCAGGAGTGCCTCCGCGGTCAGGGTCACCCGCGTCCACTTGCGGCGCGAGCCCTCCCGGCAGCGGGCCGCCAGTCGGCCGCCGGCGACCGCGCCCAGCAGGAAGCAGGCCAGCGAGGTGGCCGTGTGCGGCACCGAGAAGCCCGGGGCGCCGGCCGCGGCGAAGCCCAGGACCACCACGTTGCCGGTCATGTTGGCGGTGAAGACCCGGCCGAGACCCAGATAGCTGACCGCGTCGATCAGTCCGCTCACCACGGTCAGCGCCAGGAGGACGACCACCAGCCGCACCCCGCGCATCTCCGGGTCCGGGGCCAGTGGCGTCGGGGGAGTCGGTGGCGTCGGTGGAGTCGTCATCGTTCCTCCGGTCGGCCGGACTGGCAGGGGAAGGAACAGTCCACCACGGGGGTGGGGAACTCCCGGGCGATCCGGCGCGCGCCGCCGCGTCCGGACACACGCGCGCACCCTCGCCGAACGGAGGCGAGGGTGCGCGTCGTGGTGCTGCGGTGGTGCTGCAGTGGTGCTGTGGTGGCTGTCGTGGGGCGCGCTGTACGGGTGGCCGTCGACCGTGGGTGGTCATGCCGGGCGGATCATGCGTGGTACGCGCGCCTGAACGGCGGCGGATGGCCCGGTTGGGAGCGGCCGGGGTGGAGCGGCCGGGGTGGAGCGGCCGGGTGGGGACGGCTCAGTACCAGCCGTTGGCCTGCCAGAAGCTCCAGGCCTTCACCGGGCTGCCGTAGCGGGAGTTCATGTAGTCCAGGCCCCACTTGATCTGGGTGGCCGGGTTGGTCTTCCAGTCGGAGCCGGCGGAGGACATCTTCGACCCCGGCAGAGCCTGGACCAGGCCGTAGGCGCCGGAGGAGCTGTTGGTGGCGGAGGGGTTCCAGCCACTCTCGCGCTCGACGATCTTGCTGAACGCGTTGAACTGGGCGGCGTCCGGGATCATCTTGTGTGCGATCGACCGAGCGGAGGAGGCCGAGCTGGGTGCGGCCTGGGCGGGTGCCGCGGTCAGCGCCACACCGGCGGTGGCTGCGGCCACGGCGGCGACGGTGAGGGCCTTCTTCGGGGAAGCGATGCGGCTCATGAAGGAGACGGACACGTTCGACCTCTTGCGTCGGGGACAGGGCTTCGCCGGTATGTGCGGGCCGCGCAACGAGTGCCGGCCTGCCGCATACGTCGGCGCCGCGTCCCGCGTGGGTTCGTGGCGCCTGGCGACGTCGTCCAGAGAAACAGGCATCCGACCCGTCCGCAATCACCCCTTTTACTAGTTGTGGCCGGATCGGTGGCAAAGGTCCCTCATGTGGCGTACATCTCAATCCGCAGGTCAGGCGGGATGCGATAAAGGGCGTATCAGACATTCGATACTACGACTCGGGATCGTAGGTGATGTGGGTCATGTGGGGTGTCTCACCGCTCGGCTGACCGAGCGAATACGGCCCCTCACGCTCGGGGTGCGTCGAATGTGACCGCGGTCTCGAAAGCGGCCCTCCGCGTGGCCCGGCGCAGCGCGCGCAGCACGGCCGGACCCAGCGCCAGGGTGAGGACGACCGTGCAGAGCGCCCGGCCCAGGTCCCAGCCCATGGAGGTGGCCAGGCAGTAGGCGACGAAGCGGGCCAGGTTGGCGGGGACCGTCGCCTGCGGGTCGAAGGAGATGTTCGAGGCCAGGGTGCCCATGAAGGGCCAGCCGGCCATGTTCATGATCGTGCCGTAGGCGAAGGAGGCGAGGAAGCCGTAGCCGGCCAGCAGCACAAGCTCGCCCCGCCCGCGCAGACGGCCCCGGCCCGGCAGCAGGCCGGCGCCCATGGTGAACCAGCCCATCGCCAGCATCTGGAACGGCATCCACGGCCCGACCCCGCCCGTGAGCAGGGCGGACGCGAACATCGTCACCGAGCCGAGGACGAAGCCGAAGCCCGGTCCGAGCACCCGGCCGCTGAGCACCAGCAGGAAGAACATCGGCTCGATCCCCGCCGTGCCCGCGCCGATCGGGCGCAGCGCCGCCCCGGTCGCCGCCAGCACACCCAGCATGGCGACGGCCTTCGGACCGAGACCGGACTCGGAGATCGTCGCCGCCACGACCGCGACCAGCAGCACCAGCAGTCCGGCGAACAGCCAGGGCGCGTCCTCGGCGTGCGCGCTCAGCTGCGAGGCGGGCGGCGCGAGGAAGGGCCAGCCGAAGCCGACCACGCCGACGGCGCTGACCAGCACGAGTGCCACGAGGGAGCGGGGTCCCAGAGGGACGGCACGGACGCGCCGACGTGAGGCGTCCGCGGATGCCGTACGCGCTGTGAGAGGGGTGTCCGCAGGTGCGTCCGGAGGTGTCGTGGGCGCTGTCATGCGAGGGCCTCCCGGACCTCGGTCACCGTCAGCCAGGGCTGTGGGGCCAGGATCTTGGTGACCTGCGGGGCGAAGGAAGGGGAGGAGACCACGATCTCCGCCGTCGGCCCGTCGGCGATCACCTCGCCGTCGGCGAGCAGCACCACCCGGTGCGCGATCTCCGCGGCCAGCTCCACGTCGTGCGTGGCCAGGACGATCGCGTGCCCCTCGGCCGCCAGCCCGCGCAACACCGCCACCAGGCGGGCCTTCGCAGCGTAGTCCAGGCCGCGCGTCGGCTCGTCGAGCAGGAGCAGCGGAGGCCGGGCGGTCAGCACGACGGCCAGGGCGAGCGCCAGGCGCTGGCCCTCGGAGAGGTCACGGGGGTGCGTGTCGTCCGTGATGCCCGGCAGCAGTCCCGACACCAGGTCGCGGCAGGTACCGGGCTCGCCCCCGGCGTCCCGGTCGGCGGCGGCGCACTCGGCGGCCACCGTGTCCGCGTAGAGCAGATCGCGCGGCTCCTGCGGGACAAGACCGACACGGCGTACGAGGTCACGGGACGAGGCGCGGTGCGGTACGGCTCCGCCGACCCGGACCGTGCCGGAGGTCGGCTCGACGAGTCCGACGAGGGAGCCGAGCAGCGTCGACTTCCCGGCGCCGTTGCGCCCCATCAGCGCGACGGTCTCACCGGGGGCCACGGTCAGGTCGATGTGCCGCAGCGCGTCCACCCGGCCCCGGCGGACGGCGAGGGCGTGGACTTCGGCGACGTGCGGGGCGGGCGGGGGCGCGGGTGAGGGTACGGGTGCGAGTGCGGGAGTTCCGGCGGGTGCGGCGGCTCGGCGGAACAGCCGCCGCCGGACGGGTGGCGCGGGTATCTGCGGTGCGTCGGCCGTGCCCGCCTCGGCCTCGCCTTCGGCAATCGTGTTCCCATCCGAACCACCTGAACCACTTGAACCCCCCGAACCCCCCGACCCCCCCGAACCACCTGTGCGGATCTCGTCGTCGGGTGCGGGTGGCCCCTGCGGGGCGTGCTCGCCGCCGGCGGTCGCGGGTTCGTCCGCCGCGGCGACGACCGGACCAGGCGCCACCCCGGAGGACGGCTCGGCCGACGGCTCGGGCCGCGCCTCGGACGTGGGCGCCGGCCCCCGGGCCAGTCGTTCCCGGAGGGAGCCCGCGCGGCGGCGGGCGTCGCGGACGGTCAGGGGGAGAGGCGACCAGCCCGCGAGGCGGCCCAGTTCCACCACCGGGGGGCTCACGGGCGAGACGGCCATCACCTCCGCCGGGGTGCCGACGACGGGGGCGGCGCCGGGGCCGGGCAGGAGGACGACCTGGTCGGCGTACTGGACCACCCGCTCCAGCCGGTGTTCGGCCAGCAGGACCGTCGTACCGAGATCGTGGACCAGGCGCTGGAGGACGGCCAGCACCTCCTCCGCCGCGGCCGGGTCGAGCGCCGAGGTCGGCTCGTCCAGGACCAGCACCCGCGGGTGCGGGGTGAGGACCGAGCCGATCGCGACCCGCTGCTGCTGCCCGCCGGAGAGCGTCGTGATCGGACGGTCGCGCAGGTCGGCCAGGCCCAGCAGATCCAGGGTCTCCTCCACCCGGCGCCGCATCACCTCCGGGGCGAGCCCCAACGACTCCATGCCGTAGGCGAGTTCGTCCTCCACCGTGTCCGTCACGAAGTGCGCGAGCGGGTCCTGTCCCACCGTCCCGACCACGTCCGCGAGTTCGCGCGGCTTGTGCGTACGGGTGTCCCGGCCGGCCACCGTGACCCGGCCGCGCAGGGTGCCGCCGGTGAAGTGTGGGACGAGTCCGCTGACCGCGCCCAGCACGGTCGACTTGCCCACCCCGGACGGCCCGACGAGCAGCACGAGTTCACCCTCGGGCACCTCGAAGTCGACGTCCCGGACGGTCGGTTCGGCCGCGCCCTCGTACGTGACGCTGACCTCCTCGAAGCGGATCACGCGAGCTCCTCGGGGTCCTGGGGTACGACGAAGGCGGGCAGCAGGGCGAGCAGGGCGGACGCTGCGGGCCACAGCGGGAAGGCGGGGGCGACGAGCGGGACGACCCCTGGGTTCAGCGCGTCCGGAACACGGACCGACGCCAGTGTGAGCATCGCGGCCGCCGCGGCCCCCGAGCCCGCGACCAGCCACGCCCGTACTCCCCACGGCGCCGGCCGGTACCGGGTGCGCACCGAGCGGCGCCCGCCGAGCCGCAGCCCCGCGAGCGCGGCCGCGACCCCCGCGAGCAGCACCGGAATTCCGTACGTGCCGCCCTCCGCGGTGAGCAGCCCGTACGTCCCCGCGCACACGCCGAGCAGACCGCCGAGGGTGAGCGCGGTCGTCGTACGCCGCACCCGTGCGGGCACGTCGGCGGTACGACCGTACCCGCGCGCGTCCATCGCGGCGGCCAGCGCGACCGACCGCTCCAACGCGCCCTCCAGCACCGGCAGTCCGACCTGAAGCAGCCCCCGCACCCCCCGGTCCGGGCGCCCGCGCAGCCGACGCGCGGCCCGCAACCGCTGCACGTCGGCGATGAGATGCGGCGCGAACGTCAGCGCGACGACCACCGCCACACCGGCCTCGTACAGGGCGCCGGGCAGCGACTTCAGCAGACGGGCGGGGCTGGCGAGGGCGTTCGCGGCGCCGACACAGATGAGGAGCGCGGCCAGTTTCAGTCCGTTGTACGCCGAGAAGAGGAGCGCCTCCGCCGTGACGTGCCCCCCGAGACGGATGCCCTGCGCCCAGGCGGGGAGCGGGACCTCGGGGAGCGTGAACAGGACGTGCGTGCCCGGGATGGGGGAGCCCAGGACCACCGTGAAGGCGAGGCGGACGAGGAGGACGGCGACGGCGAGCTTGGCGAAGGCGGTGTAGGAGCGGGCCCAGGGGGTGGCGGAGCGGTGCGTGGCCACGACGTAGCCCGCCGAGGCTATGAGGAGGGCGAGGAGAAGGGGGTTGGTGGTGCGGGTGGCGGCCGTACCGAGCCCGAGTGACCAGAGCCACCAGGCGCCGGGGTGCAACCGCGCTCCGCGCCGCAGCCGAGCGGGGCCGTGCGCTTCCTGCCCGCGCCGTGCGGGACCGTGCGCTTCCCGCCCGCGCCGGCGGCCCGCCGCACGACGGACCGCGGCCGGCCGCGCTCCCGTGGTTACGCCACCCATGCGGCCGACGGCACCGCGACTCCTCAGGGGCGCGGGGAACTGCGCGAGCGACCACGACCGACCCGCGGCCGGGCGGCGGCCCGCAGTTCCCCGCGGCCGCGTGGGTACGCCAGCCATGCGGCCGACGGCACCGCGACTCCTCAGGGGCGCGGGGAACTGCGCGAGCGACCACGACGGGCCCGCGGCCAGGGAACTGCCCCCAGCGAATCCACGCCCACCCGCGGCGCGACTACGCATTCCTGCGCCGCCGCGCCTGCCACACCGCCGCCCCGGCCAGCAGAGCGACCACGCCCACACCGATCGGCAACCCCAGCGAGGGGCCACCGTCCGACTCCTTCGCCGAAGCCTCCTTCCCCGAAGCCTTCTTCTCCGAAGCCCCCGGCCCCTGCTCCTTCGCGGCAGCGACCTGCTCCCCGCACCCCTTCTGCGGATACCCGGCGATGGCGCACAACAGGGCGTTGGTGTCGTAGCGCAGGGGCTTGGCGACGGCGGCCAGGGCCTCCGCCGTCGTCGCGTCGGAGGCGACCTGCGCGCACGCCGTGCGGCGGTGGGCCGGCGGGGTCTCGCCGGAGGGAGCGTCCGCGGGGATGCCGAAGTCGATGACCAGGGCCACCCGCTTCGCCCCCGACTTGGCGGGCGTTTTCGCACAGATCGTCGCGAAGTCCGCCGTGCCGCGCGGTTGGCTCGCGTCGGCGGAACCCACACTGACCGCGAACCGGAAGCCCTCCACGGAACCGTCGTCGGGACGCGCGGTCGCCGGGCCCTGCGTGGCGTACGTCCAGTGGTCGCCGGAACGCTCCCAGAACGACCAGTAGCGGTACCCGGTGGCCTGCGCCTGGCCCGCCCCGGCCACGAGGACGAGCGCGGACGTCAGCGCGGATATCAGTACGACCGTGGCACGGCGGACGGCGGTCACGGCTGCCGCTTCTTCCGGCCGCTGAGCAGGAAGCCGATGCCGATACCGGCGACGAGACCGACGCCGACGATCCACCAGACGCCGTTGCCGGAGCCCTTCTTGTCGGCCTTCGACTCCTGCGTGCCGGACTTCGTCGCCTGTTGCGGAGCCGGCCCCAACTTGTCCAGCGCCGTCAGGAGGTCCGTGCCGCCGAAGTCCCGCGGCTGCTCGCCCATCGCGTGGGCGGTGAGGATCAGCTGGGCGTAGGCGGCCGGGCCGGTCTGCCCGGCCCAGGTCACGGCGTTCTTCTCCAGCCAGGCGTACGGCTTCTTCGCCTGCTCGGCCCACCCGTTCGCGGCGAGCGAGACGACCGTGTCGGCCGTGTTGCCGTAGTCGGGCTGGTCGGTTGCGCCCGGAAGGGCGGACATCAGGTGGCCGGTCTTGGCGACGGCGTCGGCGAGGTACGCGGAGGCGTTGTCCGCCAGCCGGCCCGACGTGGCCTTGCCGGACGAGGAGCAGGCGGGGGCCTTGTCCCGGGCCTTGCCCGGCTCCACCACGAAACCCTTGCCGAGCGCGCCCAGCACGCCGGCCGCCGTCGCGTCCGCGTTGGCGACGAGCTTGCCCTTCTTGTCGGGCTGGTAGGCGAAGGCGCCGCCCCCGTCCTCGGAGCAGGCGAGGGCCAGACCGGCCAGCGCCTCGTCCGGGCTCTTGCCCTTGCCGCGCAGCGCGGCGGTGTCCTCACCGGCGGACGCGAGGGCGCCGATGACGACCGACGTGGAGTTGGTGTCGCTCGCGCCGCCCGGCGCGTAGCCCCAGCCGCCGTCCTTGTTCTGCACGGTCTTCAGCCAGGCCACGGCCTTGCGGACCTCGCCGTCGTGCCCGCCGACCGCCCGCAGGGCCTGGACGGCCGCACCCGTGCTGTTGGTGTCGGGCTGGGCACCGCTCTTGCCCCCGCAGGGCCCCGCGGTGTCGGCCCGGAACGCGGCGAAGGAGCCGTCGTCGCACTGCTGCCCCACCAGCCAGTCGACGGCCGAGGCGGCCGGCCGCTCACCGACGGTCCGCTGGGCGAGCAGGGACAGCGACTGGCGCCAGACGCCGTCGTACGTCGGGTCGGCCTTGCCGAACAGCCCGGCGGGGAGCGTCACCTTCGGGGACGCGGACGGGGACGGGTCGGCGGCCGTGGCGGGCGCGGCTGCGGCCAGCACGCCTACGGCGGCGAGAGCCGCGGCACTGCGGCGGACGTTCATGGTCGGCGACTGCCTCTCCTGCGGGGGCCGGCAGCGCACGGGAAGCACCCGGGCGGCGCGGCTCCGTATACCTCGACGGTGCCGTGCTCGGCGGGCCGCCGAGCACGCGAGCCGGTCAACGTCCCGTGCGAGGCGGTCCGGCTCACCGTCCTGCGGACGGCTCACGGATGGGGGTGCCCCCGGCTCGAGCGAAGCCGAGAGTTGGGGGAGGGTCAGCGCCGGAATTGCACCGGCTTCCCCCCGTACAGGTGTGATGACGACCCCGTCACCTTACCGGCAGCCGCGCAGGGCCCGGGGAGTGGCCGTGGGCACATGGACCTGGTGACCGGGCTCACGGCCCATGACGGGGAGGGGACCGATGACGGAGAGATGACGAAGAGGGGGCCGACGACGGAGAGATGACGAAGAGGGGGCCGACGACGGAGAGGGGACCGGTGACCGGGACGGAGGGGGGCGGACCGCTGAGGTCGGGGGCGTTCGGCCTGAGCCAGGACTCCAGGGCCTCAGCCGGCCGTCGCCGCCCTGGGCGTGGGGCCGCCGAAGGGCAGCCGCAGGTCTACACAGCCACGTACGTCACCGGCTCGCTCCCCGGGACCGCCTCCGCGTGCCCCAGCTTCACGAGGCGGCGCAGATGGGCCTCGGCCTCCGAGACCGCGATCGTGCGAGAGCCGTAAGGGATGTCGGACCAGGGGCGGTTCCACTCCATGCGTTCGGCCAGTTGCCAGGGGGTGAGGGGGACGGAGAGGAGGGACCGCAGGCCGGTGAGCCGTTCCTCGTGATGGGTGAGGAGTTCCTGGACCCGGGAGGGGGCGTCGGTGAACGCGTGCTGGTGCGCGGGCAGGACCTCGGCGGGGGTGAGGCGGCCCACCCGCTCCAGGGAGTCCAGGTAGTCGCCGAGGGGATCGGTGACCGTCGCGTCCTCGGGGTCCTCGTACAGGCCGATGTGCGGGGTGATCCGCGGGAGAAGGTGGTCACCGCTGAACAGGCGGCCGTTGCCGGGGAGTCGGGAGGGGTGCTTCTCCTCGAGGTGCAGGCAGACGTGGCCGGGGGTGTGGCCCGGGGTCCAGATCGCGCGCAGCCGGCGGCCGGGCAGGTCGAGGAGTTCACCGGGGACGACCTCGCGGTCCGGGAGCGCGGGGGAGAGGCCGGGAAGGGCACGGCGGCCACGTGCCGTGCGCAGCGGAGCGACGTGATCCTCGGGCGCCCCGGCGGCCGTCAACTTGTCGGCCATGTACGAGAACCAGCGCTCCGGACGCGTCTCCCGCGTCCGGAGCACGATCTCCGTGTCGGCCGCGTGCATCGCCACCCACGCCCCGGAGGCCTCCCGCACCCGCGCGGACAGCCCGTGGTGGTCGGGGTGGTGGTGGGTGATGACGACCCCGTACAGCTCCTCGACCGAGGTGCCGCAACCGGCGAGTCCCGCCACCAGCGTGTCCCACGACGAGGGGTCGTCCCAGCCCGTGTCCACGAGCACCGGACCCCGGTCGGTGTCCACGACGTACACCAGCGTGTGCCCGAGGGGGTTGTCCGGGATGGGCACCTGGACGGACCGCACGCCCCCACCGTGATCGAACGTCTCCGCCATCTGTCCTCCGCCCCGCCGACGCCGCTGCTCCAAGACCATTGCCCACTATAGCTAGAACTGATATCAGTTCTGATGCAGCGTCAGAAACCGTGTGAGGCAGTGCGGAGGCGGTCGGCCATGACGGAACTCGTGGAGCACGGACAGCTGTTCATCGGAGGGGAGCCGACCGACCCGCTGGGCCGGGACGTCATCGAGGTGATCTCCCCGCACACCGAGGAGGTCATCGGCCGGGTGCCGCACGCCTCCCCGGCGGACGTCGACCGGGCGGTGGCCGTCGCGCGCCGCGCCTTCGACGAGGGCCCCTGGCCGCGCGCGACGCCGGAGGAGCGGATCGAGGTCGTCACCCGTATCAAGGACGGGATCCTCGCCCGCCACGAGGAGATCGCCCGGGTGATCTCCGCCGAGAACGGCTCCCCGTACTCGTGGAGCGTCCTCGCGCAGGCACTCGGCGCGATGATGGTGTGGGACGCGGCGATCAGGGTCGCCCGGAACTTCACCCACGAGGAGCGCCGCGACGGCATCCTCGGCCCCCTCCTCGTCCGGCGCGAACCGGTCGGCGTGGTCGCGGCCGTCGTCCCGTGGAACGTCCCGCAGTTCGTGGCCGCGGCCAAGCTCGCGCCCGCGCTGCTGGCCGGCTGCACGGTCGTCCTCAAGCCGTCCCCGGAGTCCCCGCTGGACGCGTACCTGCTCGGCGAGATCGCGCGCGACGCCGGCCTGCCGGAGGGCGTGCTCTCCATCCTCCCCGCGGACCGCGAGGTCAGCGAGTACCTGGTCGGGCACCCCGGGATCGACAAGGTCTCCTTCACCGGCTCGGTCGCGGCCGGCAAGCGCGTGATGGAGGTGGCGGCCCGGAACCTCACCCGCGTCACCCTGGAACTGGGCGGCAAGTCGGCGGCGGTCGTCCTGCCGGACGCGGACCTCCAGACCGCCGTGTCGGGCATCGTCCCGGCGGCCTGGATGAACAACGGCCAGGCCTGTGTCGCCCAGACCCGCATCCTCGTCCCGCGCGCCCGTTACGACGAGTTCGCCGACGCCTTCGCGCAGGCGGCGAGTGCCCTGAAGGTCGGCGACCCGCTCGACCCCGCCACCCAGGTCGGCCCCCTGGTCGCCCGGCGCCAGCAGCAGCGCAACCTCGACTACATCCGCATCGGCCAGGAGGAGGGCGCCAAGGTCCTCACCGGCGGCGGCCGCCCCGCCGGACTCGACAAGGGCTGGTACGTGGAACCCACCCTCTTCGGGGACGTCGACAACTCCATGCGGATCGCCCGCGAGGAGATCTTCGGTCCCGTGATCTGCCTGCTTCCCTACGGCGACGAACAGGAGGCCGTGAAGATCGCCAACGACTCCGACTACGGCCTCTCCGGCAGCGTGTGGACGGCGGA
This sequence comes from Streptomyces sp. NPDC002520, assembly GCF_053595235.1. Lineage (NCBI taxonomy): Bacteria > Bacillati > Actinomycetota > Actinomycetes > Kitasatosporales > Streptomycetaceae > Streptomyces > Streptomyces sp. NPDC002520. The sequence goes on from NZ_JBSFXG010000002.1 coordinate 450,329, forward strand.
CGTCGAGCGCGGCATCGAGGTCGCCCGGCAGGTCCGCACCGGCACCTACTCGGTCAACACCTTCAGCCTCGACATGCTCGGCCCGTTCGGCGGCTACAAGAACTCAGGTCTGGGGCGGGAGTTCGGGCCCGAGGGCTACGCCGAATACCTCGAACACAAGATGATCCACCTCCCGGCGGGGGCATGAGGATGGGCGACCGCTGGCACATCGAGGTCGACCGCTCCATCTGCATCGGCTCCGCCCAGTGCCTCCACCACGCCCCCCACGGCTTCCGCCTCGACCCGGCCCGCCAGTCCCACACCGTCGAACCGGACACCGACGCCCTCGAACAGGTCCTCACGGCAGCCGAGAGCTGCCCGGTCGAGGCGATCACGATCACCCTGGCGGACAGCGGCGAGCCGGTGTTTCCACCGGAGGACTAGCGACACCCGGAGCCGCCCGAGCCGCCCGAGCCGCCGGAGGCGTGTCCGGCGGTGCGTGGGTCAGCGGGACGCCTCCGGGTCCGTCAGGTCGATCAGGCGGCACACCGTTTCGATGTCGATCTTGACCTGGGCGATGGAGGCGCGGCCCGAGAGCCAGGTGATGAGGGCCGAGTGCCAGGTGTGTTCGATGACGCGGACGGCGGAGAGCTGTTCCGGGGTCGGGTTCTGCAGGCCCATCGCGTCCAGGATGATCGCCGTGGTCTGCCGGGAGACCTGGTCGACCTCGGGGGAGACGCTGCGGTCCGCGAAGGTCAGGGCGCGGACCATGGCGTCGGCCAGGTGCGGTTCGCGCTGCAGGGCGCGGAAGGCCCGCATCAGGGTCTCGGCGACCCGCTCGGCCGGCCGCTCGCCCGCCGGGGGCTTCTTGCGCAGCGTGCCGTGCATGTGCTCCAACTGGTCCTGCATGGTGGCGACCAGCAGATGCACCTTGGACGGGAAGTAGCGGTACAGCGTGCCGAGGGCCACCTGCGAGGACTCGGCGACCTCGCGCATCTGCACCGCGTCGAAACCGCCCCGGCTGGCCAGTTGCGCGCTCGCGTGCAGGATCCGCCGCCGCCGGGCCTCCTGCCGCTCGGTGAGCGGTGCCGACAGGGGCCGGACGCTACTGGATTCCGCCTTGGATTGCGCAGGCATGGGTCCCGTTCCGTGACAGTCGGTGAGGGCGTCCGTAGGGCACGTGATCAAACAGCATGACAGGGGCCCGCGCCGTGGCGTGAATCACCTGATCCACTGCTCCCAGCACCCCTACCTGCCGGTAGATTCAGAGCCTCTTGAACGATCAAGTCTGAAACTTGTTCTAGATTAGCGTCCCGTCGTAGTCTCGCGGGACAGCGCAGGCAGAGAGGGGCCCAGAGTGACCGCTGAGGCCAGTCAGGCGGGTCCTCGGCAGGATCTCGCTGCCGACGGCCAGCGACCGCTGGACATCGCACTCCTCACCTATAAAGGGAACCCGTTCTGCGGCGGCCAGGGCGTCTACGTACGCCATCTGTCCCGCGAACTGGCCCGCCTCGGCCACCGCGTGGAGGTCATCGGCTCGCAGCCGTATCCCGTCCTGGACTGGACCGACGGCAACGACGCCCACGCCGGACGGCTGACCCTGACCGAGCTGCCCAGCCTCGACCTCTACCGCCAGCCCGACCCCTTCCGCACCCCGCACCGGGACGAGTACCGGGACTGGATCGACGCCCTCGAGGTCGGCACCATGTGGACCGGCGGATTCCCCGAGCCGCTGACGTTCTCCCTGCGCGCCCGCCGCCATCTGCGCGCCCGGCAGGGCGAGTTCGACGTCGTGCACGACAACCAGACCCTCGGCTACGGCCTGCTGGGCGACATCGGCGCCCCCCTGGTCACCACGATCCACCACCCCATCACCGTCGACCGGCAGCTCGAGCTGGACGCGGCCGAGGGCTGGCAGCGCCGCTACTCGGTGCGCCGCTGGTACGCCTTCACCCGCATGCAGAAGCGCGTCGCCCGCCGGCTGCCCTCCGTTCTCACCGTCTCCGGCAGCTCCCGCCAGGAGATCGTGGACCATCTCGGCGTCCGCGACGACCGCGTCCACGTGGTCCACATCGGCGCCGACACCGACCTGTTCTCGCCGGATCCCGCCGTCGCCGAGGTGCCCGGCCGGATCGTCACCACCTCCAGCGCCGACGTGCCGCTCAAGGGCCTCGTCTTCCTCGTGGAGGCGCTCGCCAAGGTCCGCACCGAGCAGCCGGCCGCCCACCTCGTCGTCGTCGGCAAGCGCCCCACGGAGGGCCCGGTCGCCCAGGCGGTCGAGCGGTACGGCCTCGAAGGCGCCGTCGACTTCGTCAAGGGCATCTCCGACGCCGAACTGGTCGACCTGATCCGCTCGGCCCAGGTCGCCTGCGTGCCTTCGCTGTACGAGGGCTTCTCGCTGCCCGCCGCCGAGGCCATGGCCACCGCCACCCCGCTGGTCGCCACCACCGGCGGCGCGATCCCCGAGGTCGCCGGCCGCGACGGCGAGACCTGCCTCGCGGTGCCGCCGGGCGACTCCGGCGCGCTGGCGGCAGGGCTCACCAGGCTGCTGGGCGACCCCGAGCTGCGGGCCCGGCTGGGCGCCGCGGGACGCGAGCGGGTGCTGCGGCACTTCACCTGGGCACGGGCCGCCGAGGGCACGGTGGCCCGGTACCGCGAGGCCGTCTCCGCCGCCGCGGGCCAGGCCGCCCCGCGCCCCGCGACCCCGGTACCCGGCCGCCTCGGTGCGGCCGCGAAGGGCGCGAAGACCGCGAAGACCGCGAAGGGCGCGGCCGACAAGGCGGTCCAGGCCGATGCCGATACGACTCACTTGGACGAGGCGGCCCGGGACGCGCGGCTGACCGAGGCCGTCAAGTGACCGCCGGCCCCGCCGCCACCCCACCTGCCGCCGCCTCACCCGTGACCGCCCCACCCGCAACCGCCGGACCCGTGACCGCCGGACCGGTCACCGCCCCACCCGTGACCACCGGACCGGTCGCCGCCGAACCCGTGACCGTCGATTCCAACCCCGAAAGCAGGGCCACGTGCTGACCGTCGACTTCTCCCGGTTCCCGCTCGCCCCCGGCGACCGTGTCCTGGATCTCGGCTGCGGGGCCGGCCGGCACGCCTTCGAGTGCTACCGGCGCGGCGCGCACGTCGTGGCCCTCGACCAGAACGGCGAGGAGATCCGCGAGGTCGCCAAGTGGTTCGCGGCGATGAAGGAGGCCGGCGAGGCCCCCGCGGGCGCCACGGCCACCGCCATGGAGGGCGACGCCCTCGCGCTGCCCTTCCCGGACGAGTCCTTCGACGTCGTCATCATCTCCGAGGTGATGGAGCACATCCCCGACGACAAGGGCGTGCTCGCCGAGATGGTGCGCGTGCTCAAGCCGGGCGGCCGGATCGCCGTCACCGTGCCCCGCTACGGCCCCGAGAAGGTCTGCTGGGCGCTGTCCGACGCCTACCACGAGGTCGAGGGCGGCCACATCCGCATCTACAAGGCGGACGAGCTGATCGGCAAGATCCGCGAGGCCGGCCTGAAGCCGTACGGCAGCCACCACGCGCACGCCCTGCACTCGCCCTACTGGTGGCTGAAGTGCGCCTTCGGCGTCGACAACGAGAAGGCGCTGCCGGTGCGGGCGTACCACAAGCTGCTGGTCTGGGACATCATGAAGAAGCCGCTGGCCACCCGGGTCGCCGAGCAGGCGCTGAACCCGCTGATCGGCAAGAGCTTCGTGGCCTACGCGACCAAGCCCCACCTCCCCCGGGTGGACGCCAAGTGACGACTCCCCGGACAGAACACCTCGTCCTGCCCGGGGTCCTCACCGCCGAGCAGGCCGCCGCGACCGTCCGCGGCATCCTGGCCGTGCAGCGGGAGGACGGCGCGATCCCATGGTTCCGCGGGCACCACCTGGACCCGTGGGACCACACCGAGGCCGCGATGGCCCTGGACGCGGCCGGCGAGCACGAGGCCGCCGAGCGGGCCTACGACTGGCTCGCCGCCCACCAGAACGAGGACGGCTCCTGGTACGCCGCCTACGCCGACGGCGCCCACGACGACGTCACCGACCGCGCCCGCGAGTCGAACTTCGTCGCCTACATAGCCGTCGGCGTCTGGCACCACTACCTGTCGACCGGGGACGACACGTTCCTGGACCGCATGTGGCCGACCGTCTACGCGGCCGTCGAGTGGGTGCTGCGGCTCCAGCGGCCCGGCGGGCAGATCGGCTGGCGGCGCGAGGACGACGGGACGCCCACCGCGGACGCCCTGCTCACCGGCAGCTCCTCGATCCACCACGCCCTGCGCTGCGCACTCGCCATCGCCGAGCAGCGCGAAGAGGCGCAGCCGGACTGGGAGTTGGCGGTGGGCGCACTGCGCCACGCGATCCGCCGGCACCCCGAGCGCTTCCTGGACAAGGACCGCTACTCGATGGACTGGTACTACCCGGTCCTCGGCGGCGCCCTGACCGGGGCGGAGGCCAAGGCACGCATCGAGAAGGACTGGGACCGCTTCGTCGTCCCCGGCCTCGGCGTGCGCTGCGTCGTCCCCAACCCGTGGGTGACCGGCGGCGAGTCCAGCGAGCTCGCCCTCGCGCTGTGGGCGGTCGGCGAGTCCGACCGTTCTCTGGAGATTCTCCAGTCCATCCAGCACCTGCGCGACCCGGAGACCGGCCTGTACTGGACGGGCTACGTCTTCGACGACCAGGTCGTCTGGCCGCGTGAGCTGACCACCTGGACGGCCGGTTCCCTGCTGCTGGCCGTCGCGGCGCTGGGCGGCCACGACGCCACCTGCGCGGTCTTCGGCGGCGACCTCCTGCCGACGGGGCTGGACCCGGACTGCTGCGGCTAGCGCACGGCGTTCAGAGCCGGTGCATGCGGTTGGCGACGGCGTGGCCCACGAGCAGGTACACGACCGCCGCCAGACCGTAGTCCGCGACCACCCGTGCCCACTCCTGGTCGAAGGTGAAGATGCCCTGGGCCCAGCCCGCCAGCCACGTCGCCGCGTCGTGGACGAACCGGACCACGCGGTTGGACCGGTTCGCGTCCAGCAGGAACAGCAGGATCCACAGGGCGATGACCGACGCCATGAGGTCGGCGACGGCCGCGATGACCCTCCCGGCCGGATTCGCGCCGTAGTGGCGATATCGAGGGGTCATGTCCACCGGGTTGCCGTGAAACGGAAGATGAAACCCGGACAAGTGTGTCCCCCGAGTGGCGCACACGGCCGCCTCGGGTGACGCTGCCGGAGGAAGTACCCGCTCGGGGAGACACGTCCGGAGGACCCCGTGCCTGTTCCGATACGGCGCCTCTTCGTCGCGCTGACCCTGTGCTGCGCCCTCATGGCCGGTTCCACCGCCTGCGGCAGCAGTGAGAAGACCACGGCGAGCGACGTCTCGGCAGCGGCCGCCGAAGCGGCGACGCCCAGCCCGAGCACGTCCGCGGAACGCCAGAAGTTCGCGAAGACCCGGTTCGTGGCGAACGCGGGCCTCGCGGCCGGCGCGACCTACCAGTGGATCGTGAAGCCCTGGAAGGCCGGCAAGTTCAAGAAGGGCGCCAAGGGCCGCAAGACGGCCCTGGTCAAGGCCGGTCTGGCCGGCGTCTTCACCTACAACCGGCTCAAGGCCGCCCAGCGCAACGCCCAGGGCGACCCTGCGCTCGCCAAGGCCCTCGAACCGCTCACCGCCGGGATCAACTCCCTCAAGGACCTGCCGGCCAAGCTCCGCAAGGGCGACGCGAACGCGGCAGGTACCTACGGCGACCTGATCAACAAGGTGAAGGACGCGGGCCAGAGCGCCGGCGCCCCGGTCAAGAACCAGGTGCCCTCGGCCTCCCAGCTCGCCAAGGGCTGAGCCGCCCGCTCCCCGCTCGTCGGGGCTAGGAGTTCAGTTCCGCCAGCACCCTGAGGGTGTGCGGGTCCGGTGACAGGGCCAGCAGGTCCGTCACCGGGCCCTTGCGCCACAACTCCAGCCGCTCGGCGATGCGTTCACGCGGGCCCACCAACGAGATCTCGTCGGCGAAGGCGTCCGGCACCGCCAGCACGGCCTCCTCGCGCCGCCCGGCGAGGAACAGCTCCTGGATGCGCCGCGCCTTCTCCTCGTAGCCCATGCGGGCCATGAGGTCGGCGTGGAAGTTGCGGGCCGCGTGCCCCATGCCGCCGATGTAGAAGCCGAGCATGGCCTTCACCGGCAGCAGCCCCTCGGCGACGTCGTCGCACACCTGCACCTGGACCATCGGCGCCACCAGGAACCCTTCGGGCAGCTCCCGTACCGCGTCCCCGTACACCTCGGGCCGGCTCGGCGACCAGTACAGCGGCAGCCAGCCGTCGGCGATCCGGATCGTCTGCGCCACGTTCTTCGGCCCCTCCGCGCCCAGCAGAACGGGCAGATCACGGCGCAGGGGATGAGTGATCGGCTTCAGCGGCTTGCCCAGCCCGGTGCCGTCCGGCCCCCGGTACGGCAGCGGATGGAAACGCCCCGCCGACTCCACCGGCCCCTCCCGCCGCAGCACCTGCCGTACGACGTCCACGTACTCCCGGGTCGCGGTCAGCGGCGACTTCGGGAACGGGCGGCCGTACCAGCCCTCCACCACCTGCGGCCCGGACAGGCCGAGCCCGAGCAGCATGCGGCCGCCCGAGAGATGGTCCAGCGTGAGCGCGTGCATCGCGGTCGCGGTCGGGGTGCGGGCCGCCATCTGGGCAACGCCCGTACCCAGCAGGATCGTCGACGTCTGCGCGGCGATCCAGGTGAGCGGGGTGAAGGCGTCCGAGCCCCACGATTCGGCCGTCCACACCGAGCGGTAGCCGAGCCGTTCCGCCTCACGGACCAGCGGTACATGACCGGCGTCCGGACCACGTCCCCAATAGCCCAGTGAGAGACCGAGCCGCATGAGCCCTCCTCCTGACGTCTCGTCAGTTCGCTTGCCGGGGGCCGACTGTACGACAACGGCCCCCCGCCCGGAAGGGCGAGGGGCCGTGCGCGAGGGATCGGGGGCTCAGCCGCGTTGGATCCCCGAGGTGTCCTGGAGCACGCCCCGGCGGCCGTCCTGGGTCTGGGCCACCAGCGCGGCACCGCGCTGCTCGACCGCCAAGTACCAGGTACCGGGGGCCAGTTCGGCGATCGGGTTGGGCGAGCCGTCCTCCCCGAACAGCGGACGGGGCACCGGCACGGCGAACCAGAACGGCGAGAAGTCCGCGGCCGCGGGCTGCGGCGCGGCAGCGGCCTGCGGGGCGGGCTGCGGCTGGGCGCCGTACGGCTGCCCCGGCTGCGGCTGGGCACCGTACGGCTGCTGCTGCGGGGCCTGGGCGCCCGGGTAGCCGTAACCACCGGGCGGCTGGGCGCCGTAGGGCTGCGGGGCGGCCGGCTTCGGGGCCGGGACCAGGGAGCCCTGCAGGGCCGGGACCAGCGGGGTGGCGATGGCCGCGGCGGCCATGACCACGGTGGCGACGAGGGCGAGGATCAGGCCCATGCCGGCGCTCGGCGCATTGCTCGAGCCGCCCCCGAGGTTGTCGAGACCGCCGACCGGGTCGATGACGTTGCCCAGCGCGCTCCAGGCGGCGAAGACCGCGAACGCGACGCCGAACGGGCCGAGTTCGAGGCCGGCGACCTTGGGGGCCTGCGGCAGGCCGCGGGCCACGACGACGAGTGCAGCCGCGATCAGGCCCGCCAGGACGACGCTGAGCAGGACCGGTCCGCTCTCCCAGAGGTTCGGCAGGTCGACGCTGCCCGGGAGGTCGTCGTACGAGTAGTTGTCGAGGAACGACGCGATGAACAGCAACACCGCTGCTCCGATCACCACGCCGTCGCCTCTAGTGAGGGAGCGGATATTCACTTCAGCAGGTCCTTCGTAGGTCGTCTCGTCGTCGGTAGACACTATCGTCCGCAAGATCCCGCTGTCCGCCCGGTTCCGCCTGCCGTTCAGGACGCGCGCAGGAAGCTCACGATTCCCTCAGAGATCCCCTGCGCGGCCCGCTGCCGCCAGGCGCCGGTGGTCAGCAGCGCCGAGTCCTTGCTATCGCGCATGTTGCCGCACTCGATGAACACCTTGGGGACTGTTGACAGATTGAGACCACCCAGGTCCGTACGTGTGACGAGACCGGTACCTTCACCGAGGTAGTTGGAGGGCTGCTCGCCGGTCTCGCGCAGGAAGGAACCGGCCACGCGCTCACCCAGGTCGCGCGAGGTGCCGAGGATCGGGCGGGTGTCGGCGGCGCCGGCGTGCACGGATCCGGGCAGGATGACGTGGAAGCCGCGGTCGCCCTCGGCCGCGCCGTCGGCGTGGATGGAGATGGTGGCGTCCGCGCGCGCGGTGTTGCCGATCCGCGCCCGGTCGTCGACGCACGGGCCCCAGGACGGCGAGCCCTTGTCGTGCGTCAGCTTCACCGTGGCGCCCTGCCGCTCCAGCAGCGTCCGCAACCGGTGGGCGACGTCCAGGGTGAACTCGGCCTCGGTGTAGCCGTCATTGGTGGACGTCCCCGTCGTGTCGCATTCCTTGCTTCCGTTGCCGACGTCCACCTTGCGGTTGATCTCGGCCGTGTGCCGGACGTTGCCGGGATTGTGGCCCGGGTCGATGACGACGACCTTGCCCTTGAGCGCGTCCGGACCGGCGGGGGCGGACGCGGTGGGTGTCGGGTCCGTCTGCTTCGCGTCGTCGGTGGCCCCGGCCGACCCCGGCTTCCCCGTTCCCGGGGAGGACGGCGAGGAACTGTGCGCACCCGCCGCGTCCGAGCCCCCGGGTCCGCCCACCGCCCCGTACGCCAGCCAGCCCAGCAGCGCACCGGGCACGAGCGCCGCCAGCGCCACGGTCAGCGGCCCTCGCCGGGGTCGGCGGGGCTGCGGGGGTTCGAGGTCCGGGCCTGCGTACGACACGCCTGCCACCCTAGCGGCCGCACATATCCTTCACATGGCGGCGCGGTCCCAACGGGTGGCGGGGCCAGAGGTGCGGGAACCCCGGTGATTCAGGTCAGATCCCCGCTGCGGTCCGACGCAACACCCGCATCGACCCCGTGACGGAGATCTCGGTGAACGCACCCGACTCCAGCGCCCGCAGATACACGCGGTACGGAGCCTGCCCTGTGAACTCGTCCTTGGGATCCGGGAAGACGTCGTGGACGACGAGCAGCCCGCCCTCGGCGACATGCGGTGCCCAGCCCTCGTAGTCGGCGGTGGCGTGCTCGTCCGTGTGGCCGCCGTCGATGAAGACGAGACCGAGGGGCGAGTTCCAGATCTTCGCCACCTGCGGGGAGCGGCCGACCAGCGCCACCACGTGTTCCTCCAGGCCCGCCCGGTGCAGCGTCCTGCGGAACGTGGGAAGCGTGTCCATCAGACCGATCTCGGGGTCGACCGTCTCCGCGTCGTGGTAGTCCCAGCCCGGCTGCTGCTCCTCGCTGCCGCGGTGGTGGTCGACGGTGAGCGCGGTGACCCCGGCCGACCGGGCCGCGTCCGCGAGCAGGATCGTCGAGCGCCCGCAGTACGTCCCCACCTCCAGCAACGGCAACCCCGCCCGCCCCGCCTCCACCGCGGCCGCGTACAGCGCGAGCCCCTCGTCCACGGGCATGAAGCCCTTCGCCGCCTCGAAGGCGGCCAGGATCTCGGGCTTGGGAGCGATGGCGGACATGGGGGCCTCTCGATCGCACGACACGTGGCCCGCCAATGCTGCCGCACCCCCCTGCGACCGGGCGACAGGGGGGTGCGGTGCTGACATCCTGCGGGGCAGCGCTCCGAAAGGGGCGCGGGGCTGTATCGGTGTGCGGCTCCGCTGCGTGGCCGCGACAAGCCATCACGGACCCGCAGCCGCCAACCGACAGAACGCCCCGAGCTCTTAAGCGGTCACACTCTCCCCCGGCAACGAAAGATCCAGATCCACAGCCCTCTCCTCACCGGGATGTGTCGCCGAAGAAGCGAGTGGCCCATGTCCCGAAGCCCGTGCGGCCAGCACGTACGCCCCACCGGCCGGCACGGTCAGCGCGTAGCTGCCGTCCGCCGAGGACAACGCAGCCCCCGCCTGCCGCCCCGCCCGGTCGATCAGCGTGACCTTGGCCCGTGCGACCGGCGTGCCGGAGGCGTCCAGCACCCGGCCCCGGAAGCCGCGCAGCGCCTCCTCGGCCCGCTCCAGCACCGCGTCCTCCTCGCTGCTCGCCCGTAGCTGCGTGTGCTGCCGGTCCGGGCGCCCGGCCTTCGGCAGGAACAGCGCGAGCAGCAGGCCGAGCGCGACGGCGGCCGTGGCGATGAGGAAGGAGACACGGAAGCCGTGCATGGTGGGGACCGCGACGCCGCCCACGTTGTTCGCCGTGTTGGCGAGCACCATGCCGATCACGGCGCTCGACACCGAGGTGCCGATGGACCGCATCAGCGTGTTGAGGCCGTTGGCCGCGCCGGTCTCCGACGCCGGGACCGCGCCGACGATCAGCGCGGGCAGCGAGGAGTAGGCGAGGCCGATACCCGCACCGAGGATCACGGAGGTGACGATCGTCTGCCAGGCCGCGTCCATCAGGCCGAGGCCGCCGCCGTAGCCGACGGCGATGATCAGCAGGCCGGTGATGAGGGTGACCTTGGGGCCGTAGCGGGCGGACAGCCGGGCGTAGACCGGCGCCGTGAACATCATCGTCAGGCCCAGCGGGGCCACGCACAGGCCCGCGACGACCATCGACTGGCCGAGGCCGTAGCCGGTCGCCTTCGGCAGCTGGAGCAGCTGGGGCAGGACGAGCGAGACGACGTAGAAGCTGACGCCGACCATGATCGAGGCGAGGTTGGTGAGCAGCACCTCGCGGCGGGCGGTGGTGCGCAGGTCGACCAGCGGTGCCGTGACGCGCAGCTCGTACAGACCCCACAGGAGGAGTACGACGACGGCCGCGGCGAACAGGCCGAGCGTCGTCGCCGAGGACCAGCCCCAGTCGCTGCCCTTGGTGATGGGCAGCAGGAGCAGCACCAGACCGGTGGACAGGCCGAGCGCGCCGAGCGCGTCGAAGGAGCCCTCGGCGCGCATCGGGGACTCCGGTACGGCGAGGAGGGTGAGGAGGATGGCGAACACGCCGAGGCCGGCGGCGCCGTAGAACAGGGCGTGCCAGTCGGTGTGCTGGGCGACCAGTGCGGCGCTGGGCAGGGCGAGGCCGCCGCCGACGCCGATGGAGGAGCTCATCAGGGCCATGGCCGAGCCGAGCCGTTCGCGCGGCAGCATGTCCCGCATCAGACCGATGCCCAGCGGGATCGCGCCCATGGCGAAGCCCTGCAGGGTGCGGCCCACGATCATCGTGACCAGCTGGCTGGTGAACGCGCTGATCAGAGCGCCGGCCACCATGACGGCGAGGCTGAGGATCAGCATGCGCCGCTTGCCGTAGAGGTCGCCGAGCCGGCCCATGATCGGGGTGGCGACGGCGCCGGACAGGAGAGTCGAGGTCAGGACCCAGGTGGCGTTGCTGGGCGCGGTGCCCAGCAGTTGGGGCAGGTCCTTGATGACCGGCACGAGCAGGGTCTGCATCACCGCGACCACGATGCCCGCGAAGGCGAGCACCGGGACCACGGCCCTGCCCGCCTGCCGGCTCGGTTGATCGGTCGTCGAGTGGGACATTGAGTGAGGCCTCCCGCATGGATAAGTGCCGGGTAAACCTCGTATGCGCGAGCATCTATTCCGTTGCTTCGGGCGTCTAACGAATCCTTGACCGGCCCATGGGTTTCTGATCTGGCGTCAGGGTCTGGTTTGTTACTGGAACACGTTCTACTCTGCGCGCCATGAAGGCCTATGTCGCCGGCGTCGGGATGACGCGGTTCGAGAAGCCCGAGACCCGTGAATGGCAGTACTGGGACATGGTGCGGGAGGCGGGCGGCGCGGCGCTCGCGGACGCCGGGATCGCCTACGACGACGTGGAACAGGTTCCCATCGGCTACTGCTTCCAGCCCTCGACCGCCGGCCAGCGCGCCGCCTACGAACTCGGCCTGACCGGCATCCCCGTCTACAACGTCAACAACAACTGCGCCACCGGCGCGACCGCGCTGATGCTGGCCCGCCAGCTCGTCGAGGGCGGCGCCTGCGACTGCGTACTGGCGCTGGGCTTCGAGAAGATGAAGAAGGGCGCGCTCGGCGGAGGAGCCGACGGAGACTTCTCCACGTCTCCGGTGGCCCGGCACTACGGCGTCATGGCCGCCCGGCACGGCTTCGAGATGAGCCCGCCCACCGCCCAGATCTTCGGCGACGCGGCCCGCGAGCACATGGAGAAGTACGGCACGACCGAGGCACAGCTCGCCGCGGTCGCCGCCAAGAACCACCGCCACTCGGCACACAACACCAACGCCCAGTTCCGGGACGTGTACGAGGTCTCCGACATCCTCGCCGCACGCACGGTCCACCGGCCGCTGACCAAACTCCAGTGCTCGCCGACCTCGGACGGCGCGGCCGCCGCCGTCGTGGTCTCCGAGCGGTTCGCCGAAGAGCGCTCCCTGACCGGCCTGGTCGAGATCGCCGCCCAGGCCATGACCACGGACACCGAGGAGTCCTTCGCCTCCGGCTCCTGCATCGACGTCGTCGGACAGCCCATGTCCCGGGCGGCGGCCCGCCAGGTGTACGACCGTGCCGGGCTCGGCATCGAGGACGTGGACGTCGTCGAACTGCACGACTGCTTCTCCGTCAACGAACTGCTGACGTACGAGGCGCTCGGCATGTGCGAGCCGGGGGAGTCCGGCCCGCTCGTGGAGTCCGGGGCGACGACGTACGGCGGCCGCTGGGTGGTGAACCCGTCCGGCGGGCTGATCTCCAAGGGGCATCCCCTGGGCGCGACCGGCCTCGCCCAGGCCGCCGAACTGGTCTGGCAGCTGCGCGGCCAGGCCGGGCAGCGGCAGGTTCCCGGGGCGCGCGTGGGCCTCGCGCACAACATCGGACTGGGCGGCGCGGCGGTGGTGACGCTGCTCAGGGTTGTGGGGTGAGGGGGCGGGCGGTGCGGTGAGCCGGCCAGGTGTCGGTGGATCGGTGGGGGTTGCCGGGGGTAGGTCGTGCGGCCCACGACCCGGTGGTCCGAAATGCCGATGCATGGACCGTGAGCGGGTTGAGAACATGACGCCCATGCTCGAAGCCGCCGGTACCCCGCCCCTCATATCCCGCCGCACCGTGCCCCCCGCCTGGTTGGTGGTCGCGCTGGCCTGCGCCGGCCAGTTCCTGGTCGTGCTCGACGTGTCCGTGGTGAACGTCGCCCTGCCGTCGATGCGCACCGGCCTCGGACTGAGCGAGAGCGGCCTGCAGTGGGTGGTGAACGCCTACGCCATCGCCTTCGCCGGCTTCATGCTGCTCGGCGGGCGCGCCGGTGACCTCTACGGCCGCAAGCGGATGTTCCTCGTCGGGCTCGGCATGTTCACGCTGGCCTCGCTGGGCGGCGGGCTGGCCCAGGAGGGCTGGCAGCTGCTGCTGGCGCGGGCCGCGCAGGGGCTCGGCGCCGCCGTACTGGCACCGTCGACCCTGACCCTGGTGACGGCCGCGGTGCCGGAGGGCGCCGCCCGGGCACGGGCGATAGCGACGTGGACCGCCGTGGGCGCGGGCGGCGGGGCCGCAGGCGGCTTCGTCGGCGGCGTGCTGGTGGACCTGCTGTCCTGGCGGTGGGTGCTGCTGATCAACGTGCCGGTGGGTGCGGTGGTGCTGGCCGGTGCCGTGTTCTGGCTGGCGGAGAGCCGGGCGGGGGACGGGCGGCGGCTGGACCTGCCGGGCGCCCTTCTGGTGACGGCGGGCCTCGCGACGCTGGCCTACGGCATCGTGCAGACCGAGGCGGAGGGGTGGACGGCCGCGGCCACACTGGTGCCGCTGTGCGCCGGACTGGCGCTGATCGCCCTCTTCCTGCTGGCCGAGGCCCGTACGGCGGCCCCGCTGATGCCGCTCGGCCTGCTGCGGCTGCGCTCGGTGGCCTCGGCGAACGCGGCGATGTTCGTCTCCGGCTCGGCGATGTTCAGCATGTGGTTCTTCATGACGCTGTACGCCCAGAACGTGCTCCACTACTCGCCGCTGGAGGCCGGGGTCGCTCTGGTGCCCAGCTCGCTGTCGGTGGTGGTGGGCTCGAAACTGGCACCGCGGCTGATGCGGTCGGCGGGGGCGCGGACCGTGGCGACGGCCGGAACCCTGGTGGCCGCCACCGGGTTCGGCTGGCAGTCGACGATGAGCGCGCACGGCCCCTACGTCACCGGAATCATGATCCCGGGCATCCTGATGATGCTCGGCGCGGGCCTGGCCGCGACCCCGCTGGCCTCGCTGGCCACGTCGGGGGCGGCGCCGGGAGAGGCCGGACTGGTGGCGGGGCTGGTCAACACCTCGCGCACGATGGGCGGTTCGCTCGGCCTCGCCGTCATGTCGACCGTCGCGGCGGCCGGGACGGGCGACGGCGGCGGGCCCGATGCGCTGACGGACGGCTACGCGCTCGCCTTCCGGACCAGCGCGGCGCTGCTGGTGGGCGGTGCGGCGCTGATGCTGGTGTGGCTGCCGCGCGGCGTCTCTCCGGCCGCGGCGGAATCGTCAGCGGGATCTTCGGCGGAATCGGCGGCGGGATCTTCGGCGGATTCTTCGACCGAATGAGGCAACGATCCGGGGGGCTCATGGACTCCTTCTGACATCTAGGAGGTGCCCATGGGGGATCGGAAGAAGGCTCGGGACGAGGAGTTCCAGAGCTTCATGATCGGCCGCTGGCCGCGGCTGATGCGTACGGCATTTCTCCTCACGGGGGAGCAGCACGCCGCCGAGGACCTGGTCCAGTCGACGCTCGAGCAGGCCTTCGTGGCCTGGCGCAGGGTCGGCGCGGCCGACGATCCGGAGGCGTACGTACGGCGCGTGATGATCAACCTGCACGCGCGCAAACACAGAAGAAGGCTCAAGGAGTTCCTCGCGCCGAGGGACGACTCGGGCCTGGTGCACGAGGTGGCCGACACGGGCGACCCGATCGCCCGGGCCGACGACCGCAGCGCCCTGCTCAAGGCGCTCGCCCAACTCCCCGCCCGGCAGCGGGAGGCGGTGGTGCTGCGCTACTGGGAGGACCTGACGGAGACCCAGGCGGCGGAGGCGATGGGCTGCTCGGTCGGCACGGTCAAGAGCAACGCGGCCAAGGGGATCGCGAAACTCCGCGCCATACCGGGACTGACCGACATGGTGACGCAGGGAGGGCGGAAGTGACGAACGCGGACCGGAACAGGAACGACGACATGAGCCAGACGGACATCGCCCTCCTCCTCGCGGACGCCGCGGACGACGTCGAGGTCGGCATAGCCCCGGTCCAGGCCGTCATGCGGGCCGGCCGCCGCCGCAGAGCCCGCCGCTGGGCCGTGGCCGCGGCGACGGCGGTGGTGCTCGCGGGTTCGACGGGTGCGACGCTGGCCTTCGCCGGGCTGCCCGGACACGGGGACCGGGGGGCGGACGTGGCGAAGCCGCCGTCCTCACCGGAGGCACGGCATGTGTACGAACCGCAGTTCACCGAGCTGGCCCGGGGGACCTACCGGGGCAAGGAGTGGAGTGCGGGCGTGGAGGTATGGGGTGCGCCCCGCAACGCGCCGGAGGCGGCAAGGCAGTTCAGCGCGATGTCCCACCAGGGAGTGGAGCCCCCGGTCCACACGTCCGCCGACCTGATCGGCAAGACCTCGTACTTCGTGAGCCGCAGTTATGGCACCGAGCGCAAGCTGCAGGTCATGTACAACACGGCCAAGGAGGTGGACCGCCTTTCGGGCACGGACATCGAGGCCATCGCCACTCGCCTCTCGTCCGACGGCGCCAGCTCCGGACGTCTGGTGATCGGCATGGTCGCCGAGACCGCCCGGCAGGTCACCTGCCACTGGAAGGACGGCACGACGACCGTGGCCGGCCGGGTTCCCCAGGGCTACGGGACCCGCACCAGTGCGGCGATCCGCCCGGCCGCCGGCTTCGCGGGGGCCGACTGGGTCGTGTGCGTGGCCCCGGAAGGGACGGCGTACGCATCCGCGGAGGTGACGAAGTAGGGCCGACGGGAGGTCACAGCCACCCCTGCTGCCGGGTCACAGCCACCCCTGCTGCCGGGCCTCCCGCACCGCCTCCGCCCGGTTCCGCGTGCCCGTCTTGCCGATGGCGGAGGACAGGTAGTTCCGGACGGTGGACTCGGACAGGTGCAGCTTCGCGGCGATGTCGGAGACGGTCGCCCCGTCCACCGACGCCGTCAGCACCTCGCACTCCCGAGCCGTCAGCGGACTCGGCCCGGCACTGAGCGCGGCCGCGGCCAGTACCGGATCCACCACCGTCTCCCCGGTGAGCACCCGTCGGATCGCCCCGGCCAGCTCCTCCACGGGCCCGTCCTTGACGAGGAACCCGGCCGCCCCGGCCTCCATGGCCCGGCGCAGATAGCCGGGCCGGCCGAAGGTCGTCAGGATCAGCACCCGGCAGTCCGGCGCCTGCTCCCTCAACCGGGCCGCCGCGTCCAGGCCGCTGATGCCCGGGAGTTCGATGTCCAGCAGAGCCACGTCCGGCCGGTGCAGCAGCGCGGCGTCCACGATCGCGTCCCCGGCCGAGACCTGCGCGACGACCTCCATGTCGTCCTCCATGCCCAGCAGCAGGGCGAGGGCGCCGCGCATCATGCCCTGGTCCTCGGCGAGCAGGACCCTGATGGACGTGGCGGGCCGGTGGTCCCGGGGCATCTCGTTCACGGATCAAGCGTAGCCAGCCGGGGGTTCGTCACGCCCCCGCGCGGCAGCCGGCGCCGGTCCTCGCTCACATGGCCGCATTCTCCGTCACGTCGTTGTCGTCGTCGGCGTCGTGGCGATCCCTGCGGGTGACAACTTGGCCGGTTCCACGGGGAGTTCCGCGGTGACGGTGAAGCCGCCGCGGGCCGGGCGGCCGGCGGTGAGGGAGCCGCCGGCCGCGGCGAGGCGTTCGGTGAGGCCGGTGAGGCCCGTGCCGCCGATGCCCTTCCGGGGGTGGGTGACGGCCTTGCCGGTGCCGTTGTCGGTGACCGTGAGCCGGACGCGTTCGGCGGCGCTGTCGACGGTGATCTCGCAGCGGGTGGCGTCGCTGTGCCGGACGACGTTGGTGACCGCCTCGCGCACCGCCCAGCCGAGCAGCGCCTCCGTCGGCGGGTCCAGCGGGGCCCCGGACTGGCGCACCACCGGTTCCACGCTCGCCGCGGACAGCGCCGAGCGGGCCCGGGTCAGCTCGGTGGCCAGGCTGCCCTCGCGGTAGCCGGTCACCGCCTCGCGGATCTCGGTCAGCGCCTGCCGGCCCACCGACTCGATGTCCCCGATCTGCGCGAGCGCCGCGTCCATGTCGCGCGGGGCGAGCCGCCGGGCCGCCTCGGACTTCACCACGATCACCGACAGGGTGTGGCCGAGCAGGTCGTGCAGATCACGGGAGAAGCGCAGCCGCTCCTTCTCCACCGCCCGCCGGGCCAGTTCCTCCCGGGCGGCGCGCAGCTCCCGCACCGCCTCGGCCAGGCCCAGGATCGCGGCGGTCACCATGCTGGACAGGAACGTCGCGTAGCCGATGTTGACCGCGTCCCCCCAGCCGTCGCGGACACCGGAGACGGCGCCCGCGTACAGCGCGAGCAGCACACCGGTGCGGCCCAGCCACGGGCCGCGCAGGGTGGCGCCGGTCGCGAGGCCCAGCAGCGGGAAGAACATCAGCCAGTTGCCGCCGTACCCGAGCCCCAGCCCCGTGGTCAGCAGGGCCATCAGGCCCAGCGCCACCCGCGTGGACAGCGCCCGGCGCTTGGCCGGATCGAAGGAGCGGAAGGTGACGTAGAGGTACAGGGAGTTGAAGGCGAGCAGCCCCAGGCCGCCGATCCACGGGTTGGGGGTCTTGCCCTGGAGCAGGTTGGAGAAGGCCCCCATGCCCATCAGCAGCCAGGGCAGCAGGGAGAATCCGGTGGGCGGCGGGCCGGGGTGATCGACGGCCGGGGCCGTACCGCTCTTGCGGGCGGCCCGCTGTGCGGCCCGGAACCGCTCGACCTCGGCCCGCCAGTGGGCCCGTTCCTCCCGCAGAGCCTGGATGTGGCATTTCGTCCGCCGCCACCACGACATGTCTCTGTCCCCCGATCAGATGGTCCCCGCCCGGCGGCGGTACGACAGTCATGGGGCCAGAGTAGGAACCGGGCCCCGGTGCGCGGCAGAGGCGGATGTCCGGACCCGGGCAGTACAAATGTCACTGCCGACGCAATCTGACGCGGCGTCAGGAGTCTTCACAACTCCGGGACGCTGGGCTATACAGGGGGCGCCGGACTGGAACGCGTTCTAGATCCGCCCGTGGACGACCTCGGTGCGGCCGACGGTGCGGACGTCCGCACCGAGGTCTTGAGACCCGTCAGGAGCCCCATGCCCATCGACGCAGCGAAGGCGGTCGCCGCCGAACCCCGGACCGGTGAGATCAGCTGGTCCGCCAAGGACGTGCAGCTCTACCACCTCGGCATCGGAGCCGGCGCCGATCCGGACAAGGACAGCCCCGCCACCGACCCCGACGAGCTGCGCTACACCCTGGAATCCCGGCTTCAGGTCCTGCCCAGCTTCGCCACCGTCGCGGGCGCCGGATCCCCCGGGGTGATCAGCGGCCTGTCCATGCCCGGCGTCGACGTCGATCTGGCGAAGGTCCTGCACGGCGGCCAGAGCCTCGAGATCCACCGCCCGATCCCGGCAGACGGCACCGCCACCGCCACCGGCCGCATCGCCGCCGTGTACGACAAGGGCAAGGCCGCCGTCCTCGTCATGCGCACCGAGGTCGCCGACGCCGAGGGCCCGCTGTGGACCAACGACGCCCAGATCTTCGTACGCGGCGAGGGCGGCTGGGGCGGCGACCGCGGGCCGAGTACCCGCCTGGAACCGCCCACCCGCGAACCCGACCGGACCGTCGAACGGCCGATCCGCCCCGACCAGGCCCTGCTCTACCGTCTCTCCGGCGACTACAACCCGCTGCACGCCGACCCCGAGTTCGCCAAGCTCGCCGGCTTCGACAAGCCCATCCTGCACGGCCTGTGCACCTACGGCATCACGCTCAAGGCGGTCGTGGACACCCTGCTCGGTGGCGATGTGACCCGCGTGCGGTCGTACACCACCCGGTTCGCGGGCGTCGTGTTCCCGGGGGAGACGCTCCGGATCCGGATGTGGCGGCAGGAGGGATCCGTCCGCGTCGCCGTGAGCGCAGTCGAGCGGGAGGACGCACCGGTCCTCGCCGACACCGTCGTACAGCACTCGTAGAACCCGTCCTTCCGAGGGGAGCCGCACCATGCGCGCAGCCGTACTGCACGAGATCGGACAGGAGAAACTGGAGGTCCTCGACGACATCGAGGCGGTGGGGTTCGGCCCCGGCAAGGTGCGCGTCCGGGTGCGGGCCACCGGGCTGTGCCACTCGGACCTGTCCGCGATGAGCGGGGTGCTGCCGCAGCCGGCGCCGTTCGTGCCCGGTCACGAGGGCGCCGGCGAGATCCTCGAAGTCGGCGAGAACGTGAAGAACCTGAAGCCCGGCGACCGGGTCCTCATCTGCTGGCTGCCCGCCTGCGGCGCCTGCCCCGCCTGCAGACGCGGCCAGAGCGAGCTGTGCCTGGCCGGGTTCATGAACGCGGGCACCCCCAACTTCAAGCGCCCCGGCGCGGACGTCTTCGGCTTCGCGGGCACCGGCACCTTCGCCGAGGAGGTCGTCGTCGACGCGGGCTGCGCCGTACCGATCCCGGACGACGTGCCCTTCGACGTCGCCGCCCTCATCGGCTGCGGGGTGACGACCGGACTCGGCGCCGCCCTCAACACCGCCGACGTGGAGGCCGGTTCGTCGGTCGCCGTCATCGGATGCGGAGGCGTCGGCATCTCCGCCGTCCAGGGCGCCCGGCTGAAGGGCGCCGCCGAGATCGTCGCCGTCGACCCGGTCGCCTCCCGGCGCGAGTCCGCCCTCAGGTTCGGCGCCACGAAGGCCGTCGCGCCGGAGGAACTGGCCGACGCCAAGCAGCAGGTCACCGGCGGCGAGGGTTTCGACTACGTCTTCGAGGTCGTCGGCCGCTCCGCCACCGCCCGCACCGCCTACGAGAACACCCGTCGCGGCGGCACCCTCGTCGTGGTCGGCGCGGGTGCCATGGACGACTTCCTCCAGCTCAACATGTTCGAGCTGTTCTTCGACGAGAAGCGGATCCTGCCGTCCATGTACGGCGGCGGGGACGTCCTGCGCTCCTACGAACGCACCATCGCCCTGTGGCGCGCGGGCCGTGTCGACCTGGAGGGCCTGATCACCCACCGGGTACCGCTGGCGGAGATCAACGAGGCACTGGACCAGATGCGTACCGGGACCGCCCTGCGTACGTGCATCGAGATCTGAGGGCGGACGCGCATGACACTGCCACTCGAAGGACTGTCGGCCGTCGTCACCGGCGCCGGGCGCGGACTCGGCCGGGCCGAGGCGCTGGAACTCGCGCGGCTCGGCGCGGCCGTCGTGGTCAACGACTACGGACAGCCCGGACGCGACGGCTCGGGCGCGGCTTCGGACGGGCCCGCCGAGGAGGTCGCCGCCGAGATCCGCGCCGAGGGCGGCCGGGCCGTCGCGCACACCGGGGACGTCGCCGACCTCCAGCAGGCCCGCGACCTCGTCGGCCTGGCGATCGACCGGTTCGGCAGACTGGACGTCCTCGTCAACAACGCGGGCATCCTGCGCGACCGCATGATCTTCTCCATGACCGAGGACGAGTGGGACTCGGTGATCCGCGTCCACCTCAAGGGCCACTTCAACACCACCCACCTCGCCGCCGCCCACTGGCGCGAGCGCTCCAAGGCGGCCGGGGGAGCGGTGTACGGGCGGATCGTGAACACCTCCTCGGAGGCGTTCCTCGCCGGGTCCGCCGGGCAGCCCAACTACGCGGCGGCGAAGGGCGGGATCGTCGGCCTGACCACCTCCAGCGCCCTGGCCCTCGCCAAGTACGGCGTCACGGCCAACGCGATCTGCCCGCGCGCCCGTACCCGGATGACCGAGGACGTCTTCGCGGGCTTCGCCGAGCCCGCGGAAGGCCTCGACCCGCTCGCTCCCGAGCATGTCGCCCCGCTCGTCGGCTACCTGGCCTCACCGGCCGCCGCCCGGGTCAACGGGCAGCTGCTCGTCGTCCACGGCGGCATGGTCGCGGTGGTGGAACGGCCGCGGGTGCAGGCGAAGTTCGACAGCAAGCAGGAGACGTTCACGTACGACGAGCTCGACGCGGTGCTCACCCCGCACTACGCGGACCGGCCGCAGGGGGAGACGTTCGCCGCGGCCGAGGTGCTGGGCCTCAAACGCGGCTGAGGCGGACGGAAAAGGGGACGGAAAAAGGGGACGAAAGAGGGGGTGCCGCCGGCCGGCGGCACCCCCTCCTTTTTCCCTGCCGTCAGGCAGCCGCCTCGGTGGTCTCCTCGGCCGGCTTGCGGTGACGCCCGTGCGGCGCCGTCTCGATGTCCTGGGACGCGCCCGCGCCCCGGTGCCGGCCGTGCCCGGCGTCCTGCGAGTCGGCAGACAGCGGCTGAGTCGTGCTGGTGTCGCTCATTGGAAGAATTCACCCCGTCAAACATGATCTCTTACAGCCCGGCGAGTGTAACCGGCACACCACGCACCGAATCCAGGCGCACACGCCAACCGGCACTACTTCGTTACAAGACGTCCCAGAGGTGCCTGCGCCAGCGGCACCGGACGGGCCATGGCGAGCCCCGGAGGGTCCGGTTCGGACGCCTCCCGGGACGCCCCGAGCACCCCGGCAGCCGTGCCGTCCTCCCAGACCGGACCCTCCGGATCTGCGTCCCCCGGTCCCTCCGGCCCTGCGGCCGCACTTTCCCCCGGAGCCCCGGCGGTCGCCCCGCCCGTGGCTCCCGTGCCCCGCGTCTCCCTCCGGGGCACCGCCACCTCCGCCACACCGCACGGGACGTCCGCCGTGGCGTACGGCAGCCGCAGCACCCCGTCCCGCGTCCACAGCCCGGACCCCGTCAACCAGCCCTCGGGCGCCGGAAGATGACACACCTGCCGCTCGGCCGGCCGCCAGATGCCGACCCAGCTGCCGAAGGGGCCGTCGATGCGCAGCGCCACCCCGCAGCTCTCCGGCATCAGCACCTGTCCCGGCTGGATCGCGAACGGCGTCACCGCGCAGTCCGGCAGCCGCAGACACTCCGGGAAACGCACCGGCAGCGTGCTGCCCATGACCCCCCAGCCCAGGCGTTCCCGCCCGGGGGAGGGCGCGTCCGAGGAGATCAGCAGCAGCCCGCTGTCCGGGTCGGCGAGCAGCAGCCGGTCGTCGCTGTCCGCCGTGATCTGCAGCAGCGGCGAGATCTCGCCGCGCCGCTCCAGGTCCACCACGACCGTCTTCGTCCGCCCGTCCAGCTCCCGGTCCAGCGCCAGCAGCCGGCCGCCGCCGTCCAGCCAGACCCCGCCCGAGCAGCGGCCCGGTACCTCGGCCAGCTGCTCGGGCCCGAAGGCACCGCCCGCCACCAGCCACACGGCGGTGGAGCGCGGGCCGACCGCGAGGGCGTACGCCCGCCCTCCGCCCGGCGCCGGCGGCAGCAGTCCGAGCCGGGTGCCGGGCTCCGGGCACTCCACCGCGCCCAGCGGCTGCTCGCCGGTGCCGGGGCCGGTCGGGTACAGCAGGGAGAAGATGTGCCGCCGTTCCACCAGCCGGTGGATCAGCACCCGTCCGTCCCCCATCGGCTGCACCTGGGTGCCGGGCTCCTCCGGCTGGTTGCCGGGCAGCGGCACCGCGTACGGCTCCGGGCCGTCCAGCGTCCAGCGCTCCGGGAACCAGGACGCGCCGGCCCGCGCGAGACGGGCGGCGTACGTGCCGTCCGCCGTGATGGCGCACCCCGTCCCCGGCACACCGTCGTACGCGCCGGACTCGGCCGGCGCACCCTCACTGGACACACCCGGCTCGCCCGTCGCGTCCGACGCACGCGACACGTCGGGCGCACGCCACACGTCGGGCGCACGCCACACGTCGGACGCACGCGATACATCGGACTCGCCCGACGGCTCGCTCGGCACGGCGAGCTCGTCGGACTCGTCGGTCGAGGGGGGTTCGATCGCACAGGTCGTCATGGTTCGGTCACCTCCGGCCACGAAGTTAGTTTTCGTACGCACGGCCGTGGGACCGGCCGACCCCCGCTTCACACGTACGGGTGTCGCAGAAGCGATTCCTCCGAGGAAAACGGGGCGTATGTGCTGAGCGGGACCAGGTGAGGCGGATGCGGTACAGCCCGGCAGAAGGGCCAGGTAGCCTTGGCCCGTGCCCCGTCTGTCTGAAGTCATCGCCGCGCTGGAGACCCTGTGGCCCGCCGAGCGGGCCGAGTCCTGGGACGCGGTCGGCACCGTCGTGGGCGACCCCGACCAGGAGGTCACCCGGGTCCTGTTCGCCGTCGACCCGGTCCAGGACATCGTCGACGAGGCCGTGAAGCTCGGCGCCGACCTGCTGGTCACCCACCACCCGCTCTATCTGCGCGGGACGACGACGGTCGCGGCGACCCACTTCAAGGGGCGGGTCGTCCACACCCTCATCAAGAACGACATCGCCCTGCACGTCGCCCACACCAACGCCGACACGGCGGACCCGGGCGTCTCCGACGCGCTCGCGGGCGCACTCGATCTCCGCGTCGTACGACCCCTCGTACCGGACCCCACCGACCCGTCCGGCCGCCGGGGCCTCGGCCGGGTCTGCGAACTCGACCACCCGCTGACCGTCCGCGAGCTGGCCGCGCGCGCCGCCGAGCGGCTGCCCGCCACCGCGCAGGGCATCCGGGTGGCCGGCGACCCCGAGGCCGTGGTCCGCACGGTCGCCGTCAGCGGCGGTTCCGGCGACAGCCTCTTCGACCAGGTCCGCGCGGCCGGCGTCGACGCCTTCCTCACGGCCGACCTGCGCCACCACCCGGCCAGCGAGGCCGTCGCGCACAGCGTCGCGCACAGTCCCCTCGCGCTGCTCGACGCGGCGCACTGGGCCACCGAGTGGCCCTGGTGCGAGCTGGCCGCAGCTCAGCTCGACGAGATCTCCGACCGCAACGGATGGGACCTGAGGGTCCACGTCTCCAAGACGGTCACCGACCCCTGGACCGCCCACGCGGCGTCCTCCGTCACCACCACTAGCTAATGGGAGCCCCCAACTGAACGCCGCGCCCGCCGACCAGATCCGACTCCTCGACGTCCAGGCCCTCGACGTCCGCCTGCAGCAGCTCGCGCACAAGCGGAAGTCCCTGCCCGAGCACGCCGAGATCGAGTCGCTGAGCAAGGACCTCACGCAGCTGCGCGACCTGCTGGTGGCCGCGCAGACGGAGGAGAGCGACACCGCCCGCGAGCAGACCAAGGCCGAGCAGGACGTGGACCAGGTGCGTCAGCGCGCCGTCCGCGACCAGCAGCGCCTGGACTCCGGTGTGGTCACCTCGCCGAAGGACCTGTCCAACCTCCAGCACGAGATCGCCTCCCTCGCCAAGCGGCAGGGCGACCTGGAGGACATCGTCCTGGAGATCATGGAGCGCCGCGAGACCGCGCAGGCGCGGGTCGGCGAGCTGACCGAGCGGGTCGGCTCCGTCCAGGCGAAGATCGACGACGCGTCCGGCCGCCGGGACGCCGCGTTCCAGGAGATCGACGGCGAGACCGCCTCCGTCACCAAGGAGCGCCAGGTCGTCGCCGGCTCGGTCCCCGCGGACCTGCTGGGGCTCTACGAGAAGCTGCGCGAGCAGGGCGGCGGCATCGGCGCGGCCAAGCTGTACGCCCGCACCTGCCAGGGCTGCCGCCAGGAGCTGGCGATCACCGAGCTGAACGAGATCCGCGCGGCCGCGCCGGACACGGTGGTGCGCTGCGAGAACTGCCGCCGCATCCTGGTGCGTACGGCCGAGTCGGGTCTGTAGACACTTGTAGGCAGTGGTAAGGGGCGCCGGGCGTGCGGGAGTTCATCGTCGAGGCCGACGGCGGGTCACGGGGCAACCCGGGACCCGCGGGCTACGGGGCCGCGGTCAGTGACGCGGCGACGGGGGAGACCCTGGTCGAGGCGGCCGAGTTCATCGGCATCGCCACGAACAACGTCGCCGAGTACCGGGGCCTGCTGGCCGGCCTGCGCGCCGCCCTCGCCCTCGACCCCGCCGCCCGGGTCCACGTCCGCATGGACTCCAAGCTCGTCATCGAGCAGATGTCGGGCCGCTGGAAGATCAAGCACCCCGACATGAAGCCCCTGGCCGCCGAGGCGGGCCGCGTCTTCCCGCCGGGCCGGGTCACCTACGAGTGGATCCCCCGCGAACGCAACAAACACGCCGACCGCCTGGCCAACGAGGCGATGGACGCGGGCACCAAGGGCGAGCAGTGGTCCCCCTCGCGGTCCCGCGCGGCCCTGGACACCCCGCCGCCCGTCCCGGTGCCGTCGGGCCCACCCGGCGACGCGGCAGCGGGCGCGGCGAAGGCCCGAGCGGCACTGGCGGAGGGCCGCGGCGCGGGTCCAGCCGCGGCAGCGGCAGCCACCGCCGACGCCCACGCGGCTGCGGGCAGTCGTGCCGCCGGGGCGGCACGGGCAGGCGCAGCGGCACCCGGTGCGGAGACCACGGCCACCTCCGGTGAGGAGCGCTCCTCCGGCGAGGAGCCCTCTTCCGGCGAGCAGCGCCCCGGCTGGAGTGCCGCCCCCGACCTCGGCGCCCCCGCCACCTTCGTGCTCCTGCGGCACGGCGAGACACCCCTCACCCCGCAGAAACGCTTCTCCGGCAGCGGCGGCACCGACCCCTCCCTCTCGGAGGCCGGGCGCGAGCAGGCCCGCCGAGTCGCCGAGGCGCTCGCCCGGCGTGGCACGATCCAGGCGATCGTCGCGTCCCCGCTGGCCCGCACCCAGGAGACCGCCGGTATCGTCGCCGCCCGTCTCGGCCTGGACGTGACGATCGAGGAGGGGCTGCGGGAGACGGACTTCGGCGCCTGGGAGGGCCTCAGCTTCGGTGAGGTCCGCGAGCGCCACCCCGACGATCTGAACGCCTGGCTCGCCGACCCGGAGGCCCACCCCACCGGCGGCGGCGAGAGCTTCGCGGAGACCGCCGCGCGGATCGAGGTCACCCGGGAGAAGCTGGTCGCGGTGCACCAGGGCCGTACGGTCCTGCTGGTCACGCACGTCACCCCGATCAAGACCCTCGTCCGCCTCGCCCTGGGCGCCCCGGCGCAGTCCATGTTCCGCATGGAACTCTCGGCGGCGTCCCTGTCGGCGGTGGCGTACTACGCGGACGGCAACGCGAGCGTCCGGCTGTTCAACGACACGTCCCACCTGCGTCCCTGAGCCCGGCGGCGGCCCGCGCGAGCTCCTCGATCCGGGCCCAGTCACCGGCCGCCACCGCGTCCGCCGGGATCATCCAACTCCCGCCCACGCAGCCGACGTTGGGCAGGGACAGGTATTCGGGTGCGGTGGCCGGGCCGATCCCGCCGGTGGGGCAGAAGCGGGCCTGCGGCAGGGGGCCGGCGAGGGACTTCAGATAGGCCGTGCCGCCCGCCGCCTGCGCCGGGAAGAACTTCATCTCCCGCACCCCGCGCTCCAGCAGTGCGACGACCTCCGAGGTGGTCGACACACCCGGCAGGTACGGCACCCCGGACGCCCGCATCGCCGTCAGCAGCGCGTCCGTCCAGCCGGGGCTGACCAGGAACCGCGCCCCGGCCGCGACGCACCGCTCCACCTGGTCCGGCGTGATGACCGTGCCCGCCCCGACCACCGCGTCCGGCACCTCGTCCGCGATCGCCCGGATCGCGTCCAGCGCGGCGGGCGTCCGCAGCGTGACCTCGATCGCGGGCAGCCCGCCCGCCACCAGCGCCCGCGCGAGCGGTACGGCGTCGCCGGCGTCGGAGACGACCACCACGGGCACGACGGGCGCGAGATCCAGCACGGAGGCAGGCGGGGAGGAGGGCAGCGGTGAGGTCATGCCCTCATCGTGCCCAGCGAATGCAGCATGCGCAAAGAGCGTTGCGCATGCTGCAACGTATTGCGGTGGCTCAGTGGATCTCGTCCACCAGCACGTCCAGCGACCACGCCTTCCCGCCCTTGCCCGGTGCCTGTGCCTCCACCTCGTACCCGAGGTCCCGCAGCGCCTCCACCAGCTCGGCGGGGCCCTGCGGTGCGACACCCTCCGTGAGCAGGCTCCGTACGATCCGGCCCTTCGTCGCCTTGTTGAAATGGCTGACGACCTTCCGGGTCGGCGCGTGCAGCACCCGCACGGTCGCGGTGCGCCCGGCGACCTCGCCCTTCGGCTTCCAGGCGGCCGCGTAGGCGGCGGAGCGCAGGTCCAGGACGAGACCGTCGCCGGCCGCCTCGGGCAGCACCTCGGCCATCGGCGCCCGCCAGTGCCCGGCCAGCGCGCCCAGCGCCGGCAGCTTCACGCCCATCGAGCAGCGGTAGGAGGGGATACGGTCCGTGACCCGCACCGCGCCCCACAGCCCGGAGAAGACCAGCAGCGAGCGCGCCGCCCGCCGCTTCGCGGCCGGGTCCAGCGAGGCCAGGCCCAGGGCGTCGTAGAGGACACCCGTGTAGATCTCCCCGGCGGGGCGGGCGCCTGCCGTGCGCAGTACGGCGTTCTTCGCGATCTCGCCGCGCAGCCCCTCGCTCAGCCCGAGCACCTCGCGCGCCTTCTCGTTCTGCCCGGGGTCCCCGGAGCACAGCTCGACCAGCTCCCCGAGCACGGCCTCCCGCGCACCGGTCAGCCCCGGCAGCGACAGCGACTCCGGCTTCAGCGGGGCGCCACGGCCCGAGGACGCCTTGCCTTCCGAGGGCGGCAGCAGGACAAGCACAGGTACTCCTTCGACTGTCGGTGTGCGTCAGGGTACGGGGTGCTGCGCGGACGCCTACGTCCTACGCTCGACACATGCCCTGCCGCAGGATCCGTGTCACCGGAGCCCCCGAGGCCCCCCTCCGGGCCGCCCTCGCCGCGCTCCGCGCGGAACTGGGCGTCCCGGAGGCCTTCCCGGCCGACGTCCGGCAGGAGGCCGAACGCTCCGCGAAGGCGCCCGCGCTGCCCTCGTACGACGCGACGGACCTCCCCTTCTTCACCATCGACCCGCCCGGCGCCACCGACCTCGACCAGGCGATCCACCTGTCCCGGCAGGGCACCGGCCACCGGGTCCGGTACGCCATCGCCGACGTCGCCGCCTTCGTGGCGCCCGGCGGCGCCCTGGACGCGGAGGCGCACCGGCGGGTGAACACGCTCTACTTCCCGGACGAGAAGGTCCCGCTGCACCCCACCGTGCTCAGCGAGGGCGCCGCGAGCCTGCTGCCCGGCCAGACGTGTCCGGCGGTGCTGTGGACGATCGACCTGGACGCGGAGGGCCGTACCGTCGCCGTCGACGTGCGCCGCGCACTGGTCCGCAGCCGGGCCAGGCTCGACTACGCGGGCGTGCAGCGGCAGATCGACGACGGGACGGCCGAGGAGCCGGTGGCCCTGCTCCGGGAGATCGGCCTGGCCCGGGAGAAGCTGGAGGTCGAGCGCGGCGGGATCTCCCTGAACGTGCCCGAGCAGGAGATCACCGAACAGGACCACACCTACCAGCTGACCTACCGCGCCCCGCTGCCCGCCGACGAGTGGAACGCCCAGATCTCCCTGCTCACCGGCATGGCCGCGGCCGATCTGATGCTGGCCTCCGGCACCGGCATCCTGCGCACCCTCCCGGCCGCCCCCGACGGAGCCGTGGCCCGGCTGCGCCGTACCGCGACCGCGCTGCACATCGACTGGCCGCACCATGTGTCGTACGCGGCGCTGATCCGCACGCTCGACCCACACCGCCCCGACCACGCGGCCTTCCTCCAGGAGTGCACGACCCTGCTGCGCGGTGCCGGCTACTCGGTCTTCCGCGACGGCGCCCTTCCCGCGATCACCTCGCACGCCGCCGTCGCCGCCCCCTACGCCCACTGCACGGCCCCGCTGCGCCGCCTCGCCGACCGCTACGCCGCCGAGATCTGCCTCGCGGCCGTCGCCGGCGCGGCCCCGCCCGACTGGGTGCTCGCCGCGCTCGCCGCGCTGCCCCGGCGGATGGCCGACGGCGCCCGGATCGCCGGCACGGTGGAGCGTGAGTGCGTCGACATCGTCGAGGCCGCGCTGCTCAAGGACAGGGTCGGCGACGTCTTCGAGGGCTGCGTGGTGGACGTGTCGGAGAACCGGCCCACCGTCGGCACCGTACAGGTGGACAGCCCGGCGGTCATCGGCCGCATCGAGGGCGAGGGCCTCACGCTCGGCGCCCGGCTGCGGGTCCGGCTCACCTCCGCGGAGCCGGGGACGACGAAGATCCTGTTCGCGCCCGCGTGAGTTCTCGTACGAGGGTGGCGGCGTCGTCCGCGTGGAATCTGACCACGCTCGCCTCCCGGCGGCGGCCCAGCACGGTCGTCTGCGTGACGGGCGCGGACAGTTCGAGTGTGACGGAGGTCTGCGAGCCGACGGCGAGGTCGAGTTCGCCGACCGTGCGCTCGTGCGAGATCCGGGTCTCCCGGCGTACGGTCGTGATCGCCGCGAGCGGTATCCGCAGGTCCGTGTGGACGCCGTGGCGGACACGCAGAACGTCCGTGGCCAGCACGACGCCGCCGACCTCGACGCGGCATGGAAACGGGGCCTGAAGGCGTTGCACCCGTAAGCGGGGGCGGGCACGCGCGGGAACCGGATGCCGGACGGGACGGCACGACAATGGGGTTGTGGACAGTTGCCGTCGAACAGCGTGCGAGTGTGTTCTGGCGTGGATGAGCGAGTGTCCGGGCTGCGGTGGGCCTACGGGGAACGGGAGTTCCCTCGTCGAATGAGTGACCTTCGCGGCGTGCTGGTCGTTGAGTGCCGTGACGGTGTTCTGCGTGGGTGGGATGGGAGGGGGCGTGGTGGGTGGGCTGCGGGAGGTGGCGGCGCCGTTCGTGGTGCCCGGTCCGTCCGGGGTGTCGGTCCGTGACCGGCTCAAGCAGCTGACCCTCGACGACGAGCAGGTACTGCGGCTGGTCGGTGACCATCTCGGCTCGCTCGCCTCCCGCGATCTGAAGGCACGCTGCGCGGCCGGGCCGGACCACGACAGCGACGCGTGGGCCGGTCGATGGCAGCCGAACTCGGCATCCCCCTCGTCGCCGTCGACCCCGCCTACACGTCCCGATGGGGCGCCCAGCACTGGCAGAAACCCCTCACCAGTTCCCATAGGAAACCCAGCCGGCACGATGCCGCGAGCATCGCGATCGGCAGGCGCGCCCTCGGGCACCCGGTCCGGCGTCGGACGGCACCGCCCCGCGACGACCGGAGTGATCGTCGCGGGCACCGGACCGTCCAGGCCCGACCGGGCGCCCGAGGGCGTGAGGAAACCCGCCCCCGTATCCCCGGACCACGGACACGATCCGTGTCACCGGACACGGAGCGAAAGCGGGCGACCAGGACATCCACAACCGTTCGGGATGCCCGCAGTGACCAGGCACGGGTCCAAGACCCACTCCTGCTCACTGATTAGGAACGGTCCGCCATGGACGGCATGACGGAGCAGGCACGGTGGACCAGGGCGCGGCTCGGCCTGTGCGGCCCGCCGCTCGACCTCCTGACCGCGAACTTCCGGCGCCACGTCTACGCCCCGCACGCCCACGAGGAGTACACCGTCGGCGTCAGCGTCGGCGGCTGCGAGGTCATCGACTACCGGGGCGGCCGCATCCGCACAGGACCCGGCACCGTCGTCGTCCTCGAACCCGGCGAGATGCACACCGGCGGGCCCGGCAGCCCCACCGACGGCTACGCCTACCGCGCGCTGTACGCCGAGTCCGCCCTGCTCGCCGACGGCACCCTCGGCGCGCGCCCGCACTTTCGCGAACCGCTCCTCGACGACCCCGAACTCGCCGCCGCGCTCCGCCTCGCCCACACCGAACTCAGCGCCTGCCCCGACCCTCTGGAGGCCGAGTCACGGTTCCCCTGGCTGCTGACCGCCCTGGCCCAGCGCCACTCCACGGCCCGGGCCGTGCCCGCCATGATCCCCGGCGCGAGCGGCATCGCCCACACGGTCCGCGACCGCCTCGCCGACGAACTCACCGCCCCGCCCACCCTCTCCTCCCTCGCCGCCGACCTGGGCCTGTCCCGCTACCAGCTCCTGCGCGCCTTCCGTACGACGATGGGCATACCCCCGTACGCCTGGCTCGCCCAGTACCGCGTGACCCGCGCCCGCTCGCTGCTCGCCGCCGGCCTGCGCCCCGCCGAGGTGGCCGCCCTCGTCGGCTTCGCCGACCAGGCGCACCTGACCCGCTGGTTCCGCCGGGTGCTCGGGGTGACCCCGGCGGCCTATCGCAACAGCGTTCAAGACTCCGCCCGCTGACCCGGTCGAGACTCGCCGTATGACTGCACGCGGCTGGTTCCTCTTCTCCCTGATGGGAGTGGTCTGGGGCATCCCCTATCTGATGATCAAAGTGGCGGTGGACGCGGTGTCCCCGCCGGTGGTGGTGTTCACCCGCTGCGCCCTCGGCGCGGCCCTGCTTCTCCCCTTCGCCCTGCGCCAGGGCGGCCTCCTCACCAGCGTCCGCGCCCACTGGCGTCCCGTACTGGCCTTCGCGTGCCTGGAGATCATGGCCCCCTGGTTCACCCTGACCGACGCCGAACGGCATCTGTCCAGCTCGACGGCGGGCCTGCTGATCGCGGGCGTGCCGATCGTCGGCGTCCTCGCCGCCCGATTCCTCGTCCCGGGGGCAGGGGAGAAGGAACACCTCGGAGGACGCCGTATCACCGGCCTGGCACTGGGCCTGGCAGGCGTGACGGTCCTGACCCTCCCGCACCTCACCGGTGGCGACGCCCGCTCCCTGCTGGAGGTCCTGTTCACGGTCGTCGGCTACGCCACCGCCCCCCTGATAGCGGCCCGCCGCCTCAAGGACGTCCCGTCCCTGCACCTGACGGCCGTCTGCCTGACCCTCGCGGCCCTGGTCTACGCCCCCGCCGCCGTCCTCACCCGCCCGTCCGCCGTCCCCTCCGTCTCGGTCCTCGTGGCCCTGGCCGGCCTGGGGGTCGTCTGCACGGCGGTCGCCTTCGTGGCCTTCCTGGAACTGATCAAGGAAGCGGGCCCCACCCGCGCGACCGTCATCACCTACGTCAACCCGGCGGTCGCTGTCGCGGCGGGCGCCCTCTTCCTGGACGAGCCCCTGACCCCGTCCGTCCTGGCCGCCTTCACCCTGATCCTGGCGGGCTCCGTCCTCGCCACGGCCACCGGTCCACGCCGGCCCGCACGCCCGGTACCATGGTCGACACGGCAGACGAGCCGGGCGGACGGCCGCGTGGAGTCCCCCTAGGGGGCTTCCCGAGGAACGTCCGGGCTCCACAGGGCAGGGTGGTGGCTAACGGCCACCCGGGGTGACCCGCGGGACAGTGCCACAGAAAGCAGACCGCCGGGGACCTCGGTCCTCGGTAAGGGTGAAACGGTGGTGTAAGAGACCACCAGTGCCCAGGGTGACCTGGGCAGCTAGGTAAACCCCACCTGGAGCAAGGTCAAGAGGAGCGCCGTGAAAAGCGCTCTGCGCGGACGTTCGAGGGCTGCCCGCCCGAGTCCGCGGGTAGACCGCACGAGGCCGGTGGCAACACCGGCCCTAGATGGATGGCCGTCGCCCCGGGCTCCGCGAGGAACCCAGGGAACAGAACCCGGCGTACAGCCCGACTCGTCTGCCCTCACCTGCGGCTTTGCCTCGGAAAGGGCCTCCGATCTGCGTCGGAGGCCCTTCCGGTCTTTCGGGGGCTTGCCGCGCCAGGCGGCGGAAAGTCCCTCGGAGTCCCTTGTCTCTAACCTGGGACAGATCGTGGTTTCACAAGGGTCTGGACGAGGTCGAGTCGCCCGCGGGCCGCTCAGAAGAGTCGGCGAATGACCTCGATCGTGCGAGCCAGGTGGGGTTCGTCGCGGTCGGCGCGGTGGGCTACGGCCAGTTCGATCGACGCCGCCGGGCGGATCAGGGGCCGGTAGACGACACCGTCGAGCGCGAGCGCGGTCACCGGCTCGGGCACGACCGCGACTCCGAGGCCGCCGGCGACGAGGGTGATGAGCGTCGAGGTCTCCCCGACCTCGTGCCGGATGTGCGGCTCGACGCCCGCGTCTCGCAGG
The DNA here is from genome assembly GCF_053595235.1 of Streptomyces sp. NPDC002520. Classification (NCBI taxonomy): domain Bacteria; kingdom Bacillati; phylum Actinomycetota; class Actinomycetes; order Kitasatosporales; family Streptomycetaceae; genus Streptomyces; species Streptomyces sp. NPDC002520. The sequence goes on from NZ_JBSFXG010000002.1 coordinate 483,239, forward strand.
ACACCGAGCACGACATCGTGCATCACCGAGTGACGGCCCGCCGAGTGCATGATCAGGTCGAGGCCGGCGAGGTCCGCGGCGCGCACCCGGGTCTTCGCCGCGAGTGGATGCTCGGCCGGGAGTGCCACGACGAGGCGGTCCCGGCGCAGGGCGTGGACGGTGAGGGACGGGTCGGCCGCGGGCGGGCGCAGCAGGGCCACGTCGATCGCGCCGCCGCGCAGCGCCTCCACCTGATCCGGAGCGAGCATCTCCCCACGGAACGAGAAGTCGATGCCCGGCAGCTCGGTGGCGAGGTAACGCGACAGCGTCGGCAGCAGGCTGTACGTCGCCGAGCCGACGCAACCGAGGGTGAGGTGACCGACCGCACCGGAGGCGACCCGGCGGGCGTGGTGGGCGGCCTCGTCGACCTCGGCGAGGATCGCCCGTACCCGGTCGAGGTAGGCGCGGCCGGCGTCGGTGAGGTCGACCCGACGTGTGGTGCGCTGGAACAGAGTGATGCCGAGCTCGCCCTCGAGCTGCCGGATCGCCTGCGAGAGCGGCGGCTGTGCCATGTGGAGCCGCTGGGCCGCACGCCCGAAATGGCGCTCCTCCGCGACGGCGACGAAGTAACGGAGCTGGCGCAGATCCATAGTTTCAGAGTTTCAATCGACGTCGATATTGATACTTCACAGTATCGGCGGTGCCGTCTAGCGTCGAGTCATGAACAGTGCATACGTCTACGCCGCCACACGGACACCGTTCGGCAAGTTCAACGGCGCGCTGGCCGGCGTCCGGCCCGACGATCTGGCCGCTGCCGCGATCAGCGGTGTGCTCGCGCAGGCGCCGTCGCTGGATCCCGCCGCGATCGACGAGGTTGTCTGGGGCAACGCCAACGGCGCCGGCGAGGAGAACCGCAACGTCGGCCGGATGGCCGCGCTGCTGGCCGGTCTGCCGACCAGCGTGCCCGGCTCGACGATCAACCGGCTCTGCGGCTCCAGCCTGGACGCGGCGATGACCGGCTCCCGCACCATCGAGACGGGTGACGCGGATGTCGTTCTCGTGGGCGGTGTCGAGTCGATGACGCGGGCGCCGTGGGTGCTGCCCAAGCCGTCGCGGGCCTTCCCGGCGGGCGACGTCACCGCGGTGTCGACGACACTGGGCTGGCGGCTGGTCAACCCGCGGATGCCGAAGGAATGGACCGTCTCGCTGGGAGAGTGCAACGAGCAGCTCCAGGAGCGCTTCGGCATCTCCCGCGAGCGCCAGGACGAGTTCGCCGTCCGCTCTCACCGCCTCGCGCACCAGGCGTGGGAGGACGGCTTCTACGACGCGCTGGTCACCCCGGTCGGCGACCTGGTCCGCGACGAGGGCATCCGCCCGGACTCGGACACCGAGAAGCTCGCCCAGCTCAAGCCGTCGTTCAGGCCGGACGGCACCATCACCGCGGGCAACGCCTCCCCGCTCTCCGACGGCGGCTCCGCGGTGATCCTCGGCACCGAGGCAGCGGCGGCGACCATCGGCCGCGACCCGATCGGCCGGATCGCGGGCAGAGGCGCGATGGCGCTGGACCCGCGGGAATTCGGCTACGCACCGGTCGAGGCCGCGGATCGGGCGCTCGCCCGCGCGGGAATCACCTGGGACCAGGTCGGCGCGGTCGAGCTCAACGAGGCATTCGCGGTCCAGTCGCTGGCCTGCGTCGACGCCTGGCTGAAGGAAGGGCTGCGCGAGCCCGGGATCGTCAACCAGCGCGGCGGGGCCATCGCGATCGGGCACCCGCTGGGCGCCTCCGGCGGCCGGATCCTCGGGACTCTCGCCGCGGTCCTGAGGGAACGCCGCGAGCGGTACGGCGTGGCCGCGATCTGCATCGGCGTCGGCCAGGGGCTGGCCGTCGTACTGGAGAACCTGGAGGTGTCGAAGTGAGCCGCACCGCCGTGCTGGAATCGACCGACGAGGCCGTCGCCGGGATCGAGGACGGTTCCACCGTCCTGGTCGGCGGCTTCGGTCTGGCCGGGATGCCCTTCGACCTCATCGACGCCCTCATCCGCCAGGGCGCGAAGGACCTCACGATCGTCTCCAACAACGCCGGGAACGGCGATGTCGGACTTGCGGCGCTGCTCGCGGCCGGCCGGGTCCGCAAGGTGCTGTGCTCCTTCCCCCGGCAGGCCGACTCCTACGTCTTCGACGCGCTCTACCGCGAGGGGAAGATCGAGCTGGAGGTGGTGCCCCAGGGCAACCTCGCCGAGCGGATGCGGGCCGCCGGCGCCGGGATCGGCGCGTTCTACTGCCCGACCGCGGTCGGCACCCCCCTCGCCGAGGGCAAGGAGGTACGCACCATCGGCGGACGCGACTACCTGCTGGAGTATCCGATCAAGGGCGACTACGCCCTCATCTCCGCGCACCGGGCCGACCCGATGGGCAACCTCGTCTACCGCAAGACCGCCCGCAACTTCGGCCCGGTGATGGCGACCGCCGCCACCACCACGATCGTCCAGGTCGACCAAGTCGTCCCGCTCGGCGAGCTCGACCCGGAGGCGGTCGTCACGCCATCCGTGTACGTCGACCGCGTCGTCCAGGTCAAGTCCCGCCACTACACCGTCCAGGGAGCACGATGACCACCGACTCCACCGACTCCACCGACTCGACCCGCCCCGCGCCCACGGCCGAGGCGCCGATCAGCGTGGACCGTCCGCTCGGCATGGACGAGGTGGCCGCGGTGATCGCACGGGACATCCCGGCCGGCGCGTTCGTCAACCTCGGCATCGGCCAGCCCACCAAGATCGCCGACCATCTGCCCGAGGAACTCGGCATCGTCCTCCACACCGAGAACGGCATGCTCGGCATGGGGCCGAAGGCCGAGGGCGCCCAGATCGACCCCGACCTCACCAACGCGGGCAAGGTTCCGGTCACCGAGCTTTTGGGGGCGGCGTACTTCCACCACGCCGACTCCTTCGCCATGATGCGCGGCGGCCACCTCGACGTCTGCGTGCTCGGCGCCTACCAGGTCTCCGAGCGCGGTGATCTGGCCAACTGGCACACCGGCAAGCCCGGCGACATTCCCGCTGTCGGCGGTGCGATGGACCTCGCCATCGGAGCCAGGGACGTCTACGTGATGATGTCGCTCTTCACGAAGTCCGGTGCACCCAAACTGGTCCGCCGGTGCACCTACCCGCTCACCGGCCTCGGCTGCGTCAGCCGGGTCTACACCGAGGTCGCCACCTTCGACCTGCGGCCCGACGGCGTCCACGTGCGGGAGACCTACGGCATCACCCTCGACGAACTGCGCTCACGCCTCGACGTCGAGCTGCTCTGACCTCCTTGGGCCCGCGGGCGAGACGAACTACGCCGGGGCGTGGCTCGATCTCATGTCAAGCAGGCCTCCATGCGTTTTCCCTAGCGTTGGGACGGGCGTACGCCTTGTTCCATTCGGCTGTTCAGGAGATGCGTGTGGAGCATATTGTGGAACGGGCCGTACAGATCATTCGGGAACGATACGCGGAACCACTCAGCCTTGACGACATCGCTCGTGCGGTCATGGTGAGCAAATTCCATCTTCTACGTGTGTTCAGTCAGATTACCGGAGTGACCCCAGGGCGTTTTCTCAGTGCGGTGCGCATCGGTGAAGCGAAACGCCTTCTGAAGAATTCCGATCTCGGTGTGGCCACCATTTCCTCCACGGTCGGGTACAGCAGTACAGGTAGCTTCACCAGCCGCTTCACCGAATCCGTGGGAATCCCGCCCACTCAGTACCGCCAGTTGAGCCGGGGCGAGGGCGAGTACGCCGTGCGTTCCTCGGCCGGCGGCCGGGGCGACATGACGCGCTGCCAGTTGCGCGGCGTGGCGCGGGCTGCGGCGGAGCCCGTCTCCTCGATCTACATCGGTTCCTTCGACAGCCCCATACTCCAGGGGCATCCGTCCAGTTGGACCACCACGGAGCGCCTCGGTCCCTTCGTGCTGCACCAGGTGCCGCACGGGACCTGTTACTTGCACGCGACCATGCGGGCGGCGCAGGAGCAGCCGGGGCGGCCGCTGGAGACCATGCTGCTCACGGCCACGCTCGGGCCCATACGTATCGACCCGTACGTCACCTTCGAGGTGGAACTGGTGCTGTGTCCGCGAGGCTGGTCGCACCCGCCCATCCTGTTCGCGGCTCCCGGCCTCGAGATGCTCGCGGAGGTGGCTCCTCGACCCGGGTTCAAGCGGATATCAAGCGGATTCAAGTAGATTTCCAGTGGCTTCAAGCGGATTTCAAGGACTGGCTCGTCATACTTCTCGGAAGGTCAGCAATTAAGGAGAAGACAGGTCGTGACTCAGGCTGCGAGGCTCCTTGATGAGCGCGGTGAGGGCCGCGTCTCGGCGGTCCGGTGGATCGCCTTCTGTGAACCTCCCGAAGGGGTACTGCATGCGCGACGCATATGTAATCCGAGCGGAGTCGGCCGGCGAATTCGGCGTGTGGGACATGGCTCCTGTCTGGGACCGGATCTCCGAGGACCTGTCGGTCTGGGACAAGGACTGCAACGACCTGTCGGTCTGGGACCGGATCTCCGAGGACGTGTCGGTCTGGGACAAGGCCTCCGACGACCTGTCGGTGTGGGACCGGACCCGCGAGGACCTGTCGGTCTGGGACCGGTCCTCCGAGGACGTGTCGGTCTGGGACAAGGCCTGCAACGACCTGTCGGTGTGGGACCGGGCCTCCGAGCACGTGTCGGTCTGGGACAAGGCCTCCGAGGACCTGTCGGTCTGGGACCGGACCCGCGAGGACCTGTCGGTCTGGGACCGGGCCTCCGAGGACGTGTCGGTGTGGGACCGGAGCCGCGACGACCTGTCGGTCTGGGACTGTACCGGCGAGGACCTGTCGGTGTGGGACCGGATCTCCGAGGACGTGTCGGTCTGGGACAAGGCCTCCGAGGACGTGTCGGTCTGGGACCGGACCGCCGAGGACCTGTCGGTGTGGGACCGGACCGCCGAGGACCTGTCCGTCTGGGACCGGAGCCGCGACGACCTGTCCGTCTGGGACCAGGTGCCGGTCTGGGACCGGGTGCGGGAACTGCAGGCGGCCTGACCCTCCACGCACAGCCCATTCGGCCCGGCGACCCTGTGCATCGCCGGGCCGGACGGGCGCCGAGCAGGACCGGAAGGGAGTTGCCGTGATGCCACACCGCCTCGAACCGGCATTGGGCACAGCCGGGCTTCAGGTACGCACCGAGATCCCCGAGAGCTGGGACGGCTGGATCGGCAGAGCCCCCGTCACACTGCGCCGGCGCTGGATCTCCCTCGCCGAGAACAGGATCCCCGGCGGCGCCCGCACCTTCGGTCTGCCCGGCCCGGACGGGGACCAAGTGGCCCTGGTCGGTGGCGTGATGGAGGCACCGACGGGACATGTGCGGTTCGATCCGCAGCGGGTGCTGTCGGGTGGGTCGGTCGCCGACGGGGTGGTAGCCGACGGACCGCACCCGTGGCAGGGGCTCTCCGCCGACGAACTGTTCCCGTCCTGCGTACTGATGGGCCCCAACTACGAGTCGGCGCCGGCCGGTCCGGGCTCCCGTGATCCGCGGGTGCTGCGGGCGTATCTGGACGCCCTGCTCGACTGGTGCCGTGACCAGGGGATGCGCAGCGTCTCGGCGCTGTTCCTGCGCCCCGACTATCCCGAGTTCCTCGACGTGTTGCACACCGCGGGGTTCGCCGTGGTCCCGATGGTGGACCGCAGCGACATGGATGTCACCTGGGACGATCTGGACGGCTACATAGCCGGGCTGCGGCGCAACCAGCGCTTCGCGGTACGGCGCGAGCTGCGCGAGATCGCCGCCCGGGGCATCGAGATCGGCGAACGCCCGATCGGCGACGAGGAGCCCGAGCTCATCCCGCTACGGGCCCAGCTGGTGACCAAGTACGGCGGTGTGCCCGACGCGAAGCGCGAGGCGGACTCGTTCCGGCATCTGCGCGACCACTTCGGCCCGGAGAACGTCTGGATCGTCGAGGCCCGGCAGCGGGGCGCCCTGCTCTCCTTCACGATGCTGGTGCGGGACGGCGACCAGTGGACCGCGCTGATGAGCGGTACCGACTACGAGCATCCCGACGCCTCGTTCACGTACTTCGCCACGATGTTCTACCGCCCTGCCGAGCTGGCCCCCGGGCAGGGGATCACCACGATCGCCTACGGGCTCGGAACCGTACAGGCCAAACGGCTGCGTGGCTGCACCGTCAGCACGCTGTCCGCCGCGGGCCTGCTGCTCGACTGATCCGACTGAAGGAGTACGCCCATGTCGCCCAATCCAGCCACCTCGGCCCCCCGGCACGACGGGAAGGTACTCCTCGTCGCCGACCAGGGCCTGCAGTCCGCCGAGAGGATGACTCCCACGCAGGTCGACCGGAAGGTCTCCGACTTCTGGACCGGCATCGGCGGTGCCGAGTTCTTCGAGGCGCTCACCACCCGCTTCTACGAGCTCGTCGCGGAGGACGAGGTGCTGTCCCCGCTCTTCGCCGTCCCCGACTGGAGCCGCCACGCCGCACGGCTGAACGACCACTTCCGCCGGATCTACGGCGAGAACGACCTGGCCGCGGCCTGGGACCCGAAGATGCACCAGGCGCACGCTCACTTCCTGATCTCCCGCGAGCAGCGGCTGCGCTGGCTGGCCCTGATGAAGGAGGCGGGCACCCAACTGAAGGCACCCGAACCGCACTTCACCGAGTTCCTCACCATCATGAAGATAGCGAGCGGTGAGATGACAGCGGTGTCCAGGGGAGCCGCGCTGGCCCGCGGCGAGCGGTTCCACTGGGACGGGACCCCGGCATGAGCGCCACTCCTGTCCGCACCGTGGCCGTGGTGGGCGGAGGCCCTGCAGGCGCCTTCTGCGCGCTGGAGCTGGCCCGGCTGCTTCCGGACACGGCCATCGAGCTCTACGACCGCGAGGACCGGGGGCCGGGGGCCGGCATCGTGCTGACGGACGAGTTCGCCGAGCGCATCCGTGCCGTCCACCCCGAGGTGCTGCGGCTGCCGGAGACCGCGTACGCCTCGTGGGACGAGACGATCACGATGATCGACGGCGAACGAATCCCGTCCGGCGCCTTCGGCATGTCGGGGATCTCCCGGCAGGTCTTCCACGCGCATGTCCGCGCGCTGGCCGCGCGGAACGCCAATGTGCGGCTGATCAGGCGCACCGTCACCAAACTGCCGGAGCGGGCGGATCTGGTGGTGCTGGCGGACGGTGCGGGCAGCGAGCTGCGCCAGGAGCGCGCCGACCGGTTCGGCACCTCCGTCTCTCCGGGCCGCACCCGGTATCTGTGGATGAGCACACCCTCGGTCCTCGAACCGTGTTTCCTCCTCAAGGACCTGGGCCCGGGCCCCCTGGTGGTGCACGCCTATCCGCACGCGGCCGATGCGAGCACCTTCATCGTCGAGGCCGATCCGGACACCCTGTCCGCCCTCGGCCTGCTCGACCTGGCGGCGGCCGAGGCGGAGTTGCGGCTTGCCGAGCTGTTCCGCAGCGAGCTGGGCGGCGCTCCCCTGACGGCTCGGACAGCGGGCTGGCAGCCCTTCCGTACCGTCGTCAACCGCCGCTGGTCCGACGGCCGGACGGTGCTGGCCGGGGACGCCGCGCACACGGTCCACTTCTCGACCGGCTCCGGCACCACGCTGGCCATCGACGACGCACTGTGCCTCGCCCGGTGTATCGCCGGACACGACGATCCGCTCCAGGCGGCGGCCGAGTACGAGAGCGTCCGGCGGCCGGTCGTCGAGCAGATGCAGGCGGAGGCGGCCGAGAGCACCGCGTGGTTCGAGCAGCTGTGCCGCGGTGAGCGGCTGGAGGGCCACCAGACGGTGTTCGCGCTGCGCAGCCGCCGGGCGGTGAACACCTTCAGCCGGCTGCGGGAGCGGGATCCGGAGTTCGTCGCGCGCACCGTGGCGCGGCTGGCCGGCCACCCCACCGACGCGGAGCCCGTCGACGTGCCGCTGACGGTGGGCCGGGTGCGCCTGGACCACCGCATGGTCGAGTTGGAGCGCCGGGACGGCCGGTGTGTGCTGCGCGGCACGGACGGCACCCGGGCGGTCGGGCTGGTCGTGGACCGGGCCCCCGACGGGCCGCTGCCGGGGATCGATTTCCTCGCGGTGCGGGCCCGGCCGGAGGGCGGCCGGGTCACCAGGAGCGCTCCCGCCGCGCGGATCCGCAGCGCGGCGGCGCTCCCGATCGCGCTGCTGGTCGACGAGGAACTGCTCCGGGACGAGGCCAACACCCTGATCGCCGCGGCGCGTACGGACCTGGTGGCCATGTCATGAGCCGCAGCGGCCCGGCGGGCTCAGAAGTAGTTGCGCATCAGCTCGCCGGCCCAGGCCGGACCCCGCACCTCGCCGCGCGGGGCGAACTCCGGCAGATACGGCTTGACGTCGAGCACCGGGGAGCCGTCGACGGCGTCGAGGCCGTGCACGGTGAGCGTCAGCCCGTCGACGGCCGCGAGGCGGCAGACGGACACCCCGAGGTGGTTGGGCCGGTTGGGCGCGCGCTGCGCCAGGATGCCGGAGAGCGGCCAGTCGGTGTTGCCCCGGGGGTGCTGGGTGGCGGTGCAGGTCCGCTTCGCCAGATGGAACGCGAAGATCACCTCGACGTGCGAGTACTCGTCGAGGCCGGAGGTCGCCGACTCGTCGAACACGGCCGGGTCCAGTTCGATCCGTGAGACCACCGCGCCCCAACCGTCCTCGTGGACCTGCAGGCGTCCGCCGCGTACCACCCCGATGGGACTGATCGGATTCATTCCATCCCCGCTTCCTGCCCGGTGAGTCTCGGTCGTCCGGAACCCGCGAAGCATGTCCGTCCGCCCGCCGCGGAGTCAACCAGCCCCCACCGAACGAGGTTTCAGCCATGTCCCGCCTGATCTCCCGCCTGCTTCCCGAGCCCGGTGCCGGCCGGGTGCTGGTCCTGTGCACCGCCGTGGCCAGCCTCGGGAACGGTCTCTACGTCACCGGCGGCGCCGTCTACTTCGTCCATGTCGTGGGGCTGTCACCGGGGCAGGTGGGCATCGGCATGTCGCTCGCCGGCATCCTGGCGCTGGCTCTGGGGATGCCGGCCGGGCAGCTCGCCGACCGGTTCGGGCCGCGGGGAACCACCGCGGTGTTCGCGCTCGGCAAGGCGGCGGCGCTGGTCGCGGCGGCCTTCGTGCACTCCTTCCCGGCCTATCTGGTGATGGCCGTGGCCCTCGGGCTGGCCGAGCAGAGCGGCAATGTCACCCGGGGCGCACTGGTGACGGGGGTGATGGGCCGAGAGGGCCGGGTCCGGCTCTCCGCGTACATGCGCAGCGTGTTCAACGGCGGATTCTCGCTGGCCTCGCTGGCGGCCGGCCTGATCATCGCCGCCGATTCGAAGACCGCGTTTCTCGCCCTGTTCTGGGGCAACGCCGTGGCCATGGTGCTGGTGGCCGCGCTCTACATGCGGCTGCCGAAGGTCCCGGGCGTCCCGCGCGAACCCCGCGGCAAGCGGCCGCGCGGGGCGGTGCGCGACGTCCCCTATCTGATGGTCGCCCAGGTTTCCGGGATCCTCAGGATCGGGCCGACCGCACTGGCGGTGGGGCTGCCGCTCTGGCTCGTGGTGCACACCGACGCCCCCCGGGCGCTGGCGGCATGGATCATGCTGGTCAACACGCTGATGGTGGTGTTCCTGCAGGTGCGGATGTCGCGCGACGCGGACACCGTACGGGGGGCGGCGCGACTTCAGCGCTTCACCGCCGTGGTCCTCGCCGTCGCCTGTGCCGTCACCGCGCTGACCGGATCGATGCCCGCCTGGGCGGCCGCCTCCGTGCTCCTGGCCGCCGCGGTGCTCTTCACCTTCGGTGAGATCTGGGGCGAGGCCGCCCGGTGGGGGCTGCGATACGAGTTGGCGCCCGCGAACGCGCAGGGACAGTACCTGGGGGTCTTCGCGACCGGTGACGCCTTCGCCCTGATCGCCGGGCCGACCCTGGTCACCACGGTGCCCGACCGGCTCGGCGGCCCCGGCTGGCTGCTGATCGCCGCCCTGTTCCTCACTGTGCTGGTCGCCGGCGGCCCCGCCGTCCGGTGGGCGGAACGGACCCGGGTGCCGGAGCCCGGGACGGCCGATGCCCCGCTGACCACACAGGCGTGAGACGCAGCCGGTTCCGTCCACCGCACCTCGATCGCGCGAGACCGCGGGCGTCACGGCGCTCGCGGTGAAGGACCCATGATTTCCTCATGCCTTCGGTGTGAACCCTTCGCTGCAGGGAACCCTGCCGACGGTTTCATACTGGAGGGCGCGAGCGGGTCGGCGGGCGGAGCCGCACTTCCGGCCCGTTCCGACGGCCCGAGGAGGTCAGTTGACCACGACTCCACCCACAGAGGACTCCCCTGCGCGCATCCACCACCTGTGGTCCCTGCGCGAGGACACGGTGGTCGGGTGGGAAGAGGAAGGCCGGACGCTCGTGCTCAGCGGTCCGCAGGGCACGGAGCGGGTCGAGGATCCCGCGCCCGCGGTGGCCGAGGCGCTGCGCCGGATGGAACTCGGTCCCGTGCTGCTCGCCAACCTGCTGCAGCCGAACGGCGCAGCGGCCCCCGGGCACGACACCTACACGGTGGTCCTGTCGGTGCTCCGCGGGATCTCCCACGTGGTGATCAGGACGCTGTCCCTGGAGGACCTCAAGGGGCCGGTGCTGTCGGTGGTGCCGGTGGGACGAACCGCCCGCTTCTCACTCGTCCGGCCGGCGGCGCAGCGCAGGGTGCGGCTGCGGCCCACCGTGACGATCAGCGTGCGCGGGGACGCGTTCCTGGTGCGGTGCAGCACCCTGGAACATCAGGTGGAGATCCACCGCCCCGAGGCGATGTGGGTGGTGTCGCTGCTGGCCTGGCCGACGACACCGGACGCGATGGTCGAAGTGCTGCCCCTGCCAGCCGAGTTGACCCTGTCGATCCTCGGTTATCTGGCGGGGGCCGGGATGACGGTGGCCGCGACCTGACCGCGCCACCGCCAGTGCGGGGGCGGCAGCCCGCGGGGCCCGGTCACAGCAGCCAGCCCGACTCACGGGCGATGCGGATCGCGTCGACCCGGTTACGCGCGTTGAGCTTCGTCACGGCGGTGGTGAGGTAGTTGCGTACGGTGCCCACCGAAAGACGCAGGTGCTCCGCGATCTCCTGTGGTTCCGAGCCCTGCGCGGCCAGTTGGAGCACCTCGGTCTCGCGGGTGGTCAGCGGGCTCTCGCTGCCGCCCCAGGCCGCCAGGGCCAGTTGGGGGTCGATCACCCGCTGGCCGGCGACGACCCGGCGCACGGCCTGGGCGAGTTCGCTGGGCGGGGCATCCTTGAGGAGGAAACCCGCGACGTGCGCGGACATCGCCCGGCGCAGCGTGCCGGGGCGGCCGAGGCTGGTGAGGATCAGGGTCCGGCACTCGGGGAGACGCTCGTGCAGGAGTTCGGCCGCGCTGAGTCCGTCCAGGCCGGGCAGGTCGATGTCGATGATGGCCACGTCCGGCCGGTGTTCGCGTGCCGCGCCCAGGATCTGATCGCCGCGTTCGAGTTCGGCGATCACCTTCAGGTCGTCCTCCAGATTGAGCAGAGCCACCAGTGCGCCACGGACCATGTGCATGTCCTCGGCCAGGAGGATCCGTATCATCGCCGCTGCCCCCGTTGCCCGACGTATGTGGAAGTTTTTGGATCCTACCCAAGCGCATCCGTCGTCGGTGTTTCGTCAACAGACAAAGATCAGGCCAAGGTTGCTCACGCGACGTTGTCGTCCCGGCCGTACGGCCGCTCGCCGTTCGTGATCTCGCCCGCGCCCGGATCCCCGGCCCGGGCCTCCCGGACCGGTGCCTCGGCGGTGAGCCGGAAGACGCCCGTGTCGGAACCGTCGGGGACGCGCCGCACGATCAGGCAGCCTCCGATGTCCTCCAGCCGCCGCTCCAGGTTGCCGAGGCCGCTGCCGCTGTGCGGCGACGGGACATGATGGCCGAGCACCAGGCCGTCGTTGACGATCGTGAGGCGGACGAGATCGTCTTCGATCCGCGCGGAGATCCGGCAGTACGACGCCTTGGAGTGCCGCAGCAGGTTGGTGACGCCCTCGCGCAGCACCGTGGCCAGCACGGTGGACGTCGTCACTCCCAGGCTCTCGATGGCGTCGTGGGTGTCGACGGTGACCGAGACACCGGCGGCGGCCAGCACCGATTCGGCGGAGGTGAGTTCGGAGCCGAGGGACATCTCCCGGTACCCGCGGGCGACCCGGCGTACATCGGCCAGTGCCTGTCGGGAGATGACGAGTACCTCGTCGACCTCGTCGCGGGCGCGGGACGGGTTGGCCGGAATGAGGCGGTGGATCAGCTCGTTCTTGAGGGTTATCGCGGAGAGGCTGTACCCGAGCAGGTCGTGCAGGTCCCTGGAGAACCGCAACTGCTCGTTGCTGACGGCCAGTCGGGCCAGGTCGGCGCGGGCCCGGTGCAACTGGTCGACCAGGCTGGTCAGGCGGCTCAGGCCGTACACCACGAGACCGGTGAGCGCGGTGGTCTGGCACATGTACACGATGTCGACGACGCCCCGGTCGTACAGGATGCCGGGGATGAGCAGGCTGAGCGTCGTCAGTCCGTACAGCGTCCAGCCTGCCCGGGCGGGCAGGAGAAGCAGCACGGAGCCGGCGAAGAAGCCCGCCATGGCGCCCCAGGACACCCCGAACCAGATCAACGGCAGGTAGGAGAGGACGCCTTGGGCGGCCAGGGTGAGCAGCTTGGTGCGCATCGGTGCCCCGGAACTGCTGGGTGCCGAGTGCACGAGTTGCAGCAGGAAGACCAGCACCAGGCAGATCAGGGCGAGGGTCAGGTCGTACGGATTGAGCCGCTGGGAAAGGATGTTGAGGAAGGTGATGCCCAGATAACAGACCAACGCGGCCACCAGAACGCCTCGGGCGGTTCTCGTGGCCACGCTGCTGTGGTCCTGCGATTGTCCGGAATGCGATGGAGATCTGTGCGGATCGGTACCGTCCACTCTCGCCCGAGCCCCCCGTCGTGTCACGATTCCGGTTCGGATGCAACCGGCGTCATTCTAGACAGAGCACGGTCGGAGACTGGCGCAAAGTGTCCATGGGGCGGTCGGGCAACTGTCCGAAAGCGGTCGGTCACACGAAGAGCGGGATCGGGTTCAGCTGCTCGTACGGTGTGGGCCGGGAGAGGCGTCCGAGCGCGACCGGTACGTCGAAGAGCCTGCCCGGCGCGTACCGGGCCCAGAAGTGCCTGAGTCCCGGCACCATCACCTTGACCACCGGCATGCCGACGTCCGGCCGGGTCTGGTCGAGCACGAGAAGCTCCAGGCCCTTGGCGCTGACGAGTTCGGTGACGGCCTTGACGTCGTCGAGCAGGTCGGTGCGCACAACGTAGTTCCAGTGGCCGGGAGTTCGTGGCCCGGTGGCCGGATCGGGCGCCAGGTAGGACTGGTTGGCGAGGGTCGCCTGCCGCCACCAGCGCACCGGGAGCGGATCCGTGATGCCGTAGCCGCCGCCGGGGCGGCCCGCGCCCACGGCCGGCAGCAGCTGCCCCATCTCGGTGAGCGCGCGGCGCAGCGCGATCGCGGGGTCGAAGTGCGCGCCGAAGCCGAAGACGATGTCCTCGGTGGGCCCCTCCGTACGCCGGGACAGTGCCACGACCGCGGGGATGCCGAGGTCCGAGGTGAGGTCCAGCGCCCACAGCTCCCGGCCCAGCTTCCGGTATCCGTCGCGCAGTCGCCCGATGTACGGCTCGTCGAACGAGTCCAGGTCGATCGCCGGCTGCCGGGTGCGGTTGTACCACCACAGCGCGACGGCGTCCCGCTCCACCAGTTCCAGGAACCCTTGCAGCAGGGCGTCCTCCGGACTGCTGCCCGCCGCGTTGCCGTTGGAGTCGGCGTACGGCCCCTGCGGGGAGGGGGTGCCCGACGGGAAGTAGAGCATCGACGTGGGCAGGAGCCGGTGGCGCCGCTCGGTCAGGGACCAGACGGGTGTCCACTCCACCGGCCGGTTCTCGTCGAAGGGCTCGGGTACGTGGTGGAAGGGCGAGCCGGAGCGGTTCCAGCGGTCCCGCTCGCGGAACTGCCGGTCCGCGTACAGCTGGCAGGAGTTGGGGTGGAGGGCCTCGTCGCCGAGGGCGCGCAGGGTGTCCACCACGACCGGTTCGTCGCCGTGCCGGGTGCCGCTGTAGCGTTCCACCGACTCGCACAGCGCGCTGGTGCGGGCCTCGGTGTCGGTCAGGCCCTTGCCGCCGCTCAGCGAGCGCAGCCCGGCCAGGCCGCGGTCCCGCATCGCGAGGTTGCGCCCCGACACGTAGGTGGTGGCGAACTCCGGTGCTCCAGGGGAGGGTTCGAGCACCGGAACGATTCCGGTGATCGGGCTCACCAGGTGCCCGTAGCGCTTGAGCAGCTGGTCGGGGCTGAGCGCCCGGTGACCGCCGCCGCCCTGCCCGGCCTTGGGCCGCGACACCGGGACGAACGGCGCGAGCACGCGCCGGCTCGTCAGCGCGGGGTCGCCGCAGGAGGGGCACTGGGGGATACGGGCCACGGCGTGGACGCGGGTCCGCAGGGTGAGGGTGTCGACCGTGCGGACGGAGTCCTGGTCGGCGTAGCGCAGGCCGGCCAGCCACTTGGCGGCCTCGAGGACCGCGCTCTGCGCGGCCATGACGCGTCCCGCCGACAGCGAGGCGATCGGCCGGCCGAGCGGGCGGTCCAGGCCCAGGGCCTGCTGGAGCGATCCCTCGTACCCGCGGTGCTGCTCCAGCCGGGCGGCCAGGCACGACCAGCAGGGTCCCTCGCCCGGCCGGAAGAACGGGCCGATCCAGGGTTCGTAGCCGCACGGCCGGGTGAGCAGCCACGGCCTGCCCGCCGCCCGGTGCTCGGCGTCGACCCGCTCCAGCTCAGGAGAGAGGTAGTCGTCGCACAGGACCAGCGTGAGGTCCGCGTCCGAGTCGGTCACGTTGATGCCCGACTCGACACCCGCCGCGAGCACCGGTCCGGCGTCGACGCCGGCGAGCGGCAGGACCCGGAGCCGGGAGCCGGCCAGCCCCGCCGCTGCCCGGGCGCCGTCCAGGCCGGCCAGGTCCCAGTACGCCTCGGCGACCGGGTCGGTGCCCGTCGCCGCCGGGCCGGCCTCCGCCGGGGCGGGGCTGCCGAAGCGGAGCAGCCCGGCCTCGCTGAGCAGGCGCAACCCGGCCTGCGCCTCCTCGACGGTCAGCGCGGGCGCGGCACCGTTCAGGATCTCGGCGAGTGACCGGGTGCCGTCCAGGAGCGGGACGAGCACCTCGGCGAGGGCGCCGTGCAGGGTGGTTACGCCCCGGCGAGAGACCAGGTAGGTCGCCTCGCCGGGGACGGTCGCGGGACGCAGGTGGTGCCTGAAACCCACGAGGATTGAGCCGTCCTGTAGGGCGGCCGGTCCGGATCTCCTGGTGTGCGGCGACCCGGAAGTCATATCCAGGACCCCACGACCGCGTCACCCTCGACGGCCACGGGAGCCGCGGCGTTCGTACCGAGGGCATCGGTGGGGGCGCTCTGGGCGCAGAAGGTGAACTGGACGGTGCCGGTCGGGGCGCTCTGGGCGCAGTAGGTGAACTGGGCGGTGTCGGTGGGGGTTGCCTCGGCGCAGAAGGTGAACTGGACGGTGCCGGTCGGGGCGCTCTGGGCGCAGTAGGTGAACTGGGCCGTGTCGGTGGGAGCTGCCTGGGCGCAGAAGGTGAACTGGGCGGTGTCCGTGGGGGCTGCCTGGGCGCAGTACGTGAACGGAGCGGTGCCAGTGGGTGCGGCTTCCATGCCGTAGGTGAACAGCATGGTGGAGCCGGCGGAGTGGTCGAGGGTCTCGACCACGAGGAGCGGACGTGCGGGAGCTGCCTCGGTGATGCGCGCCGAGTGGGAGGTCATAGGCGTGGCACTGGCGTGGCTCATCGGAGAAGATCCTCACTGACGTGGTCGGCTGGTGCTCCAATGGCCGGAATACTTCCCGGGTGAGAGCTTCACGGACAGTGTCCGGTTCATCGCCGAGGGGTGAAGTTCTCACTCAAGCGGAGTCCCCAGCTCCGTCAGCCGCGGCTTGAGCGGTTCCCACCAGTTCCGGTTGTCGCGGTACCACCGGACGGTTTCGGCCAGACCCTCCTCGAAGCTCCTGCGGGGCGAGTAGCCCAGCTCCTCGCGGATCTTCGTGCAGTCGACGGAGTAGCGGCGGTCGTGCCCCTTGCGGTCCTCGACGTGTTCGACGCTGTCCTCCCAGTCGGCGCCGCACGCCGCGAGCAGCATCCCGGTGAGCTCCTTGTTGGAGAGCTCGGTGCCGCCCCCGATGTTGTAGATCTCGCCCGCGCGGCCCCTGGTGCGGACCAGTTCGATGCCCTGGACGTGGTCGTCGATGTGCAGCCAGTCGCGGACGTTGCCGCCGTCGCCGTACAGCGGGACCTTCCTGCCGTCGAGGAGGTTGGTCACGAAGAGCGGGATGACCTTCTCGGGGAAGTGGTGGTGGCCGTAATTGTTCGAACAGCGGGTGACCCGGACATCGAGGCCGTGGGTGCGGTGGTACGACAGCGCGATCAGGTCGCTCGACGCCTTCGACGAGGAGTACGGCGAGTTGGGGCTCAGAGGGTGGCTCTCGGGCCAGGAGCCCTCGTCGATCGAGCCGTACACCTCGTCGGTGGAGACGTGCACGAAGACCTCGACGCCGGCCCGGTGGGCCGCGTCGACGAGCGTGTGCGTGCCGACCACGTTCGTGCGCACGAACTCGGCGCCCCCGTCGATCGACCGGTCGACGTGCGACTCCGCGGCGAAGTGCACCACCTGGGCGTGCTCGGCCATCAGCTTGTCGACCAGCTCGGGGTCGCAGATGTCGCCCTGCACGAGGGAGAACTGCGGGTGCGCCCGGACCTCGTCGAGGTTGGCGGGATTGCCCGCGTACGTCAGCTTGTCCAGGACGGTGATCGCGACGTCGCCGGGACCCTCGGGGCCGAGCAGCGTACGGACGTAGTGGGAGCCGATGAATCCGGCGCCGCCGGTCACCAGGAGGCGGGTCGTGGCCGGCGTGGCCGGTCGGGTCGGGGGCATGGGGCGGACTCCTCGGTCGGCAGGGGGACTTGGGTCAGGCGGCGCGGACGGCCGGCTGCGGGATGCGGCGGGACGCCAACTCGGTGACATAGGCGCCGTAGTCCGTACCCCGCATCTCCTCGCCGAGGCGGAGGCACTGCTCGGGGGTGATGAAGCCGCGGTTGAGCGCGAGTTCCTCGACGCAGGCGATGTACTCGCCCTGTCGCTGCTCGATCAGCTGGACGTACTGCGCCGCCTGCAGCAGCGAGTCGTGGGTGCCCATGTCCAGCCAGGCGAAGCCGCGACCGAGCGGGGTGAGCCGGGCCCGGTCCTGCGCCAGGTAGGCCAGGTTGACGTCGGTGATCTCCAGCTCGCCCCGTGCCGAGGGGGTGAGGTTCTTGGCGATCCCGACCACGTCGTTGTCGTAGAGGTACAGCCCGGTCACCGCGAGGTTGGAGCGCGGGTGGCGCGGCTTCTCCTCCAGCGACAGCAGTCGGCCCTCCTCGTCGATCTCCCCGATCCCGTAGCGATGCGGGTCGCGCACCCGGTAGCCGAACAGCGCCGCGCCGTCGAGCTGACGCACCGCGTCGTCGAGGAGCAGCCCGAAGCGCGGCCCGTGGAAGATATTGTCGCCGAGCACCAGCGCGACCTGGTCGCCGTCGATGAAGTCGGCGCCGATGATCAGCGCTTCGGCGATGCCGCGTGGCTGGTCCTGCTCGGCGTATTCGATGTTCAGGCCGAGCCGGGAGCCGTCCCCGAGGAGCGTGCGGAAGCTGTCCGAGTGGTCCTTGGACGAGATCACCAGGATCTCCCGGACACCCGCCAGCATCAGCACGGAGAGCGGGTAGTAGATCATCGGCTTGTCGTAGACCGGCAGGATCTGTTTGGACAAAGCTCCGGTGAGCGGACGCAGGCGCGTGCCGCTGCCGCCGGCGAGGATGATGCCTTTCATCTCAGATCACCTTCCACTGTTGTTCGAGCCGAGGGCTCTCCTCGTACCGCGGTAGCTCGCAAAGCGGCAGACCGGGACGTACACGTACGCGGCGCTCGGGCAGGTAGCCCCGGACGCGCCGGGGCTACCTGCCCGGATCCCGCTGGCCCGATGCTGCTGCCGTCCGATCGGGCGCGGGCGGAGAAGCGCTGGAGGCGACCGCGGCCGGGTCCCGGGCAGGCGCGCGCCCGGGGAGGCGTGGGCCAGGACTCGACCGGTACTTGAGCCGGGGTTCCTAGCCTCGGCTGTGATGTTCTGCGCCGCCCGCATCGGGCCGGCGCTCTGTCACCGACCCCGCGACGGAAACCGTTGTCCCTCCATGGTGAAGTCGGAAGGAAATCCCCGAATGAGTACTGACAAGGTCGCCGCCGGCGGCAACATGGCCGGGGTGGGGAAATCCCCGGGCGTGGCCACACTGATCACGGGCCTGACCGCCTTCATGGCGGGGCTCGACAATCTGGTGGTCCTCATCGCGCTGCCCACCATCAGGGACGACCTTGGTGGCAGCCTGAAGGACCTGGAATGGACGGTGAACGCCTACACGCTGTCGTTCGCCGTGCTGATGATGTTCGGCGCCGCCCTGGGCGACAGGTTCGGGCGCCGCCGGATGTTCATCGCCGGTCTGCTGCTGTTCACCGCCGCGTCGGCCGGGGCCGCTCTGGCACCGGGCATCGGCGAGCTGATCGCCGCCCGCGTGGTCCAGGGTGTCGGCGCCGCCATCATCATGCCGCTCTCCCTCACCCTGCTCACCCACGCCGTGCCCGCGGCGAAGAGGGGCGCGGCCCTCGGCATCTACAGCGCGGTCAGCGGACTGTCCATCGCGGGCGGCCCCCTGGTGGGCGGTGTCGTCACGCAACACATCTCCTGGCACTGGATCTTCTGGATCAATGTGCCGGTGGGCCTGCTGCTCGCCCCGGCCGCCTGGCGCGGTCTGGCCGAGAGCCGCGGTCCGAACAACCGCCTGGACGTGCCGGGCACGGCCCTGATCAGCCTCGGCATCCTCGGCCTCGTCTACGGCCTGATCCGGGCGGGCGGCCACGACGGCTGGGGTTCCCCGCAGGTCCTGGGCCCCCTGGTGGCCGGTGCCGTGCTGATCGTCGCGTTCGTCCAGTGGGAGCTGCGCAGCAGCGCTCCGATGCTGCCCATGCGCATGTTCCGCAACCGGGCCTTCAGCGCCGTCAACGCCGGCGCCCTGCTGATGGCCTTCGGCATGTACGGCGTCGTCTTCCTCATCACGCAGTTCATGCAGAACATCCAGCACATGACGCCGACGGAGGCGGGCGTGCGGATGCTGGCGTGGACGGCGATGCCGATCGTGGTGGCGCCCGTCGCGGGCATGATGTCGGACCGGATCGGCGGACGTCCCGTGGCGGTCTTCGGACTCGTGATGCTTGCCGCCGGATTCGCCTACTGGGCGCTGGTGCTGAGCCCCGACGCGTCCTACGCCGAGCAACTGCCCGGCTTCCTCCTGGGCGGCGTAGGCGTCGCCTGCTTCTTCGCCCCGCTGTTCACCCTGACGATGAGCTCCGTCGACGCCTCCGAGCAGGGCATCGCCTCCGGCGCGAATTCGGCCGCCCGCGAGCTGGGAGCGCCGCTCGGCGTGACCGTCCTCACCACCGTCTTCATCCACAACGGCGGCTACGCGTCGGGCCAGAACTTCGTCGACGGCTTCGTGCCCGCCCTGTGGGTCGGTGCGGCGGCCATGGCGATCGCCGCGGTCGTGATGCTCTTCTCCACCCGGCCCGCCGGTGCGCAGGAGCAGCACAGCGGCGAACCGGCCCGGGACGCGGTCGCGCCGACCGCCTCGGCCACCCGCTGACACCTCGTACGCCGACCCGCGGCCCCACTCGACGACATCGCGTCGGGCCGCGGGTCGGCAGCACGTCATCCCTCCTCACGCCACCGGCAGAAAGGCCGTGCGCGACATGAAGGTTCTCTTCGCAAGCCTCGGAAACTACGGACACGTATTCCCCTTGATTCCGCTCGCCCGGGCGGCACATGCGGCTGGGCACGAGGTCTGGTTCGCCACCCACCAGCAGTTCCACCCGATCGTCGAGAAGGCGGCGCTGCGGCCGGTCACCAGCGGGCTCACCGTCCCCGAGGCGTTCATCGAGGCGGCCGGCGGCCAGGCGTTCCTGGAGGCCAACGGCGGTTCCGTGCAGGCCAGTGACATTCCGCCCGAGGTGTTGGCGGGCCTGGCCGTGAAGGCGTTCGGCTCGGTGCTGCCGCGCAGTGTGTTCGCGGATCTCACCCCGGTCCTCGACGCCGTCGGGCCGGATCTGGTCGTCTACGAGAGCCTCAATCCCGGAGCCGGCTTCGCGGCCGCGGCGGCGGGTGTGCCCGCCGTGTCCCAGAGCATCGGCCGGGTCTCGTCCGACCCGCTGATCCCGCGGGAGCTGTTCGCCACGGCGGGCGACCTGGGGGTGGCCGACAAGATCGGCCAGGATCCGGCCCTGGGCAACCCGTACATCGACATCTGCCCTCCTGTCGTGCAGAACCAGGAGTTCCTGGCCTCGGGTGTCCAGGTGATCCCGCAGCGGCCCACCCCCTTCAGCGAACCGGGCGAGCTGCCCGCGAGCGTCACCCAGGGGGAGGGCCCTCTGGTCTATCTGAGCTTCGGCACGGTGGTCGGCTCCGCGGAGCGGCTGCGCACCGTGATCGACGGCCTGCTGCCGTTGGACGTACGGGTCCTCGTCGCGACGAGCGCTCTGGTGGACCCGGCCGAGCTGGGTGAGCTGCCGGACCGGGTCGTCGCGCTTCCCTGGGTGCCGCAGGCCGAGGCACTGCGGCACGCCACCGCCGTCATCCACCATGGCGGCCATGGCACCACGCTGACCTCGCTGGCCGCGGGGCTGCCCCAGCTGATCCTGCCGGCGGAGAGCGACGGCTTCGGCAACGCGCCCGCGGTGCGCGCGACCGGAGCGGGCCGTCTGCTGCTCGGCGAGGACGTGTCCGCCGAGGCGGTGGAGACCGAGATGCGCGTCCTGTTGACCGACGGTGCGCACCAGGAGGCGGCCCGCAGGGTGGCCCGCGAGATCGCGGCCCTGCCCGGGCCGGCCGACACGGTCGCGAGGTTCCCCGAGTTCGTCGGCTGAAAGGCCCCCTACGCACCGTGCCCCGCGCTCATCTGCGAGCGCGGGGCACGGTGCGTAGGGGACGGCAGGCGGCGGTGGCGCGAGGCTCGTTCAGGAATGCGCGAGCGCCGCCGGGTCGACCCCCAGCTGCCGGAAGAGGTCGTCCATGTTCAGCTGGTCCCAGTGCTCGGCGAGCAGCCCGTCCTCCACCCTCCAGATGTCGATGGACTGGAAGTTCACCGAGCGGCCGGTCGCCGGTATGCCGAGGAACGTGCCCTGGTGGGTCGCGGAGTACTCCAGGCGGGCGGCCACCCGGTCCCCTTCCGAGATGACGTCGTGCAGCACGGCCTTCAGGTCGGGGAAGGCGGTGAACACCTGGACCCAGAAAGCCTGGTTGGCCTCGATGCCGTCGGCCACCACAGGGTTGTGGTCGATGTGTCCGGACGCCGTGTGCTCCGGCATGGTGCTGATGTCATGGCTGTTGATCATGTCCACGAAGCTCCGGACGAGAGCGTGGTGATTCTTCGACATGCCGGCCTCTCCTGACGGGGTTGGAGACGAACGATGTGGTCGAAGCATCGCCACCCGCGGTCGAATCCCCCTGGAGCATGCGCACGGGCGCGCGGTCGCGGCGAGCACCAGTGCGCTCCAGCGGAGCGCGAGGGACAGGCGAGGGGGGCGGCTTAGCGTCGGTTCGCGAACCGAATCAGCCACTGTCTGAAGGAGTCCCCATGGCCACCGAGGAGCACGAGTTCACGCTGCCCGGCGCGGACCTGCCGCAGCCCGACGAGGAGTTGCGGGGGCGGCGCGAGGCGGTCGTCATCGAGCACACCATCGCCGAGGGCGCCTGGGACATCGACGGGGTGCTCGCGACATTCCCGCGCGGCGGGGTGTACCGGGTCATCCCGTTCGAGGAGTCCCCGCTGATCGGTGAAGAGGCCATCAAAAAGGGCTACTTCGCCGAACTGCAGAAGGCGTTCCCGGTCGCCGACCACGGCCTGTTCCAGGTGCACCACACGCCGACCGCCGTGATCGTGGAGGCGCAGTTCCGTGCCAAGCAGGAGGCGGACTGGCGTGGTATCCCCAACCGCGGCAAGACCGTCGACGCCCCGGTGGCGATCTTCTTCCACTTCGACGGCGACGTGCTGATCGACGAGACCCTCTACTTCGACATGGCCACCTTCGCCCGCCAGCTCGCCTGACCCTCACGAAGCCGGCTCGCCCGTCATGGCCCGTAACGTTGAAAGGAAGTAGCAGGATGCAGCCCGAGGTGAACGGTGCCGAGGACTTCCTGGCGTCGGCGATGGTGTCGAAGTCCCCGCTGACCCCCGACGCGGGCGCCTTCCTCAAGGAACGGGAGGAGTCCGCCTCGTACGACGTCGAGCGGGTGCCACTGGCCGCTCTCCCGAATTGGCACCTCGGTGACCGGCTCAGCCGCGCGGACGGCAAGTTCTTCACGGTGGAAGGGCTCTTTGTACGGACGGATTTCGGACCTGTGCCGCACTGGTCCCAGCCGATCATCGTCCAGCCGGAGATAGGCATCCTGGGGATCATCGCCAAGCGGTTCGACGGCGTGCTCCATTTCCTCATGCAGGCGAAGATGGAGCCGGGGAACACCGCCTTCGTCCAGTACGCGGCGACCGTCCAGGCGACGCAGAGCAACTACCGACGCGTCCACGGCGGCAGAGCCACCCCGTATCTGGAGTACTTCCTGGAGGGCACGCGGCGACGTGTCCTGTTCGACCAACTCCTTTCCGAGCACGGCTTCTGGTACCTGTACAAGAGAAATCGGAACATGATCGTCGAGGTGCCCGAGGACGAGGAAGTACCTGTCGAGAACGATTTCACCTGGCTGACGCTGGGTCAGGTGCGCGAGCAGCTCATGCTGGGAAATCGCGTCAACATGAATGCCCGTACCGTGCTTTCCGGAATAGCCTACGGTGCTGCCGACGGCGACCGGCTCCTGCCATCCGCCGAGCAGCCTGACGGATTCCACGCCGAGCTCCTGAAGTCGCATCGGACGCCGTCTTCGGCCGACGACCTTTCCGGGGCGCTGACGTGGCTCTTCGACCGGAAAGCGACGTTCAGCCTGGACGTCAGGCGGACCAGTCTGCGGGACATGGACGAATGGATCGTCGACGACGACAGCATCCGTCATCGCGACGGCCGCATCTTCGACATCATCGGCACGTCGGTCCAGGCGACAAGCCGGGAGGTCGGCACGTGGTGGCAGCCCATGCTGGAGCCGCGCCCCGGAAACGTCGTGGCCCTGATCTGCCAACGGCGGGCCGGGGTACTGCGGTTCCTGGTCCAGGCCATGGTCCAGCCCGGCCTGACGGACCGTCTCGAACTCGCGCCCACCGTGCAGTTCTCTCCGGGCTACCACCGCGGCCCCCAGGACTTCCCGCCGCTGACGGAATATCTCGACGCACCCGAATCCTGGATCCGGCTGGACGCCGTCCAGTCGGAGGACGGCGGCCGCTTCTCCCGGGCGGACACGCGCCACCTGGTCGTCGAAATCCCCGAGGACCACGAGATCGAGGCGCCGGACAACTACCGGTGGATGACCCTCAATCTGCTCAACGGCCTGACTCAATTCGGATACCACGTCAACGTCGAGGCCCGGAGCCTGGCCGCATGTCTTCTGTGAAAGGGATCACCCTGGCCGGCGGCCCGCTCCCCGAACCGAACCCCGCCCGGATGCTGGAGGCAGCGCTGTGACCGAGAACTCCCCGCTCATCGTGGTGCTGGGCGCCGCAGGCTTCGTCGGATCCGCCGTGTTCCGCGAGCTGGCACGGCACCCGGTCCGGATACGGGCCGTCTCCCGCAGGAAGTGCCCTGTCCCCGAGGACGCCCGTGCCGAGATCGAGGTGCTCTCCGCGGATCTGACCGAGCCTGGCCGGATGGCCGCCGCCGTCGCCGGCGCCGATGTCGTCATCCACTCGCTGGCGTACATCGCAGGGGCGTCCACCTGGCGCATAGCGGATGGCGACACAGGAGCCGAACGCGTTCACGTGGGCCTGATGCAGGACCTGCTGCACGCCCTTGGCGACCGAGCCGATTCGAAGGCGCCGGCGACCGTCCTGTTCACGGGATCGGTCACGGCGGCCGGCCCTTCGGACAAGGAGGTCCTGGACGGCACCGAACCCGACCGGCCGAAGGGATATTACGAACGGCTGAAACTTCAGGCGGAGCGACTGCTGTTGGAGGCCGACGCGGCGGGAACGGTGCGTGGTGCCTCCCTGCGCCTGACCACGGTGTACGGCTACAGCGCCGGGTCCACCGCCCGGGACAAGGGCATCGTCTCCACGATGACGCGCCGCGCGGTGGCCGGCGAGCCCCTGACCATGTGGCACGACGGAACCGTCCGCCGGGACCTGCTCCACGCCGATGACGTCGCCCGCGCCTTCTGGGCCGCCATCCCCCGCATGGACGTCCTCGCGGGAAAGCGCTGGCTGCTCGGCACCGGCCAAGGGGCCCCGCTCGGGCCCCTGTTCAGCAGGGTCTCCGCGCTGGTCGCCGAACAGACGGGCAAGGAACCGGTGCCGGTGGTCTCCGTGGAGCCGCCGGAGTACGCCGAGGCCATCGACTTCCGGAGTGCGACCATCGACTCCTCCGCGTTCCGGGCCGCCACCGGCTGGAAACCGCAGGTGTCCCTTGAGGAGGGCCTGCGCATGACGACGGAGTTCTGCTCCAGCGGCCGGGAGACAGAGGTGTCCTGAGCCGGTCGTCGCGTAAGCATTCATCCCTGAAGGAGGAGAAGGTCGCGTGATCTACACACAGCTGGGCCGTACCGGTCTGCGGGTCAGCAGGCTGGCCCTCGGCACCGTCAACTTCGGTGGCCGGGTGGAGGAGCCGGAGGCGCACCGCCTCATGGACCACGCCCTGGAGCGGGGCATCAATCTGGTCGACACCGCCAACATCTACGGCTGGCGCGTCTACAAGGGCCACACCGAGGAGGTCATCGGCCGATGGCTCGGCAAGAGCCCCGCCCGCCGCGACCAGGTCGTCCTGACCACCAAGGTGGGCGACCCGATGGGCGAGGGCCCGAATGACCACGGCCTGTCCGCGCGCAACATCGTCGCAGCCTGCGAGGCATCGCTCAGGCGGCTGGGCACGGACTGGATCGACGTGTACCAGATGCATCACCTCGACCGGTCCGTGGGCTGGGACGAGGTGTGGCAGGCCATGGACCTCCTGGTCGCTCAGGGCAAGGTGCGCTACGTCGGCTCGTCCAACTTCGCCGGCTGGGACATCGCGTCCGCGCAGGCGGTCGCGCAGCGCAGGAACAGCCTGGGCCTGGTCACGGAGCAGTGCGTCTACAACCTGGTCACCCGGTACACGGAACTCGAGGTGATTCCCGCCGCCCAGGCGTACGGACTCGGTCTCTTCGCCTGGTCACCGCTGCACGGCGGCCTGCTCGGCGGCGTGCTCCGCAAGATGCGGACCAACTCCGCCGTCAAGTCCGCGCAGGGCCGTGCGTTGGAGGCCCTGGACGCGCAGCACGACACCATCGAGGCCTACGAGAAGCTCTGTGCCGATCACGGCCTGGACCCGGCGGTGGTCGGTATGGCCTGGACACTGTCCCGCCCCGGTGTGACGGGTGTGGTGATCGGGCCTCGGACGGAGCAGCACATCGAGGGCGCACTCGAAGCTCTGGAGTGTGCGCTGCCGGAGTCGGTGCTGGCCGAGCTCGACGAACTCTTCCCGCCGGTCGGTCGAGGTGGCCCCGCCCCCGACTGCTGGCTGACCTGACCTGAAGCGTCTCGCCCGCATCGACGCCCGCCTCACCGAAACGCCATGTGCCGGCACACGCGCCGGCCGCTTCGCAGCACTGGGCC
Organism: Streptomyces sp. NPDC002520; assembly: GCF_053595235.1. Lineage (NCBI taxonomy): Bacteria > Bacillati > Actinomycetota > Actinomycetes > Kitasatosporales > Streptomycetaceae > Streptomyces > Streptomyces sp. NPDC002520. The sequence goes on from NZ_JBSFXG010000002.1 coordinate 509,113, forward strand.
CCGCCGAGCCGATGCTCGACGGGGCCGTGTAGTCCCCCCGGACGTCAGGCCGTGGCGCGGACCCGGCGCATGGTGCGGGCGTACAGCGGCGGGCCCAGCAGGCGCCACAGCAGGCGGACGGGTGCGGGCACGTTGCCGAGCATGATCGCGCGTTCGCGCTCGTCGGCGTCCTCCATGACCATGCCGAAGAACTTGAACAGCTTGGTCTTGGGGGTGTGTTGCGCGAAGTGATCGCCCAGTGCGCCGAACTCCTTGGCGGTGAGGAACCGTTCGGCGAGAGGCAGCAGGTGTGCCTCCTCGTCGTCGAGGTGCTCGACCAGTACGGTGCGGTGCTCCTCGATCGCGGCCACGAGGCGGTCGCGGGTCTCCGCGTCCGCCGTGGGTGACCACTTCTTGACCAGGTCGTCGGCCGCGTCGAGGGTCTCGACGACCCGCTCGTGCTCGGCCTCCATGCGCAGGACGACCTCGCGTTCGGGTCCGACCCGGGCGAGCATCGGCGGCCACAGCAACTCGTCCTCGCCCTGGTGGTGGTTGATCAGCCCGGTGCGCAGGTCGGTGAAGTGCTCGGCGAGGACGGCGGCGCGCTTGACGTCCCCCGGGGCGACCGCGGCGATCATCTCGCCGATCAGCCGGAGCTCCCGCCGGAAGGCACGGTGGACGATCGCCATCTCCTGGGCGTCGAACCCGCCGTACCCGGAGTCGCTCCCGGGAGCCTGGGACTGGTCGGACGTGGACGAGGTCATGTACGTGTTCCTTTCGTGGGGGTTACCGGACTCGGGAACCGGGATCGTCTCCAGCTTGACGTGGGAGCGCTCGAATTCCGCTTGAGCCGCCGGCGGTGGGCGTGCTCCGGGGCGGTCGGATCGCCTTCGGCGGGAGAGGGCTCAAGGCAGGCCCGCTGACCGCGCCCGCACCGCTCCACCCGGTCTTGAGCAGCGGCTTCTACCGTAGTCGCCATGGATCTCAGTGGCCTGGAAATCAGCGAACTCGCCCTCCCGGACGTGTTCCTGGTCTCGCCCCGGGCCGTCGAGGACGAGGCCGGCGTGCGCTACGAGGCGTTCCGCCAGGACCACGTCGAGGAGGCGGTCGGACGGCCCTTCGCGATCCGCTGCAGCGAACTGTCGGTCGCACGGCGCCGGGTGCTGCGCGGTGTCCACGGCACCACGGGCCCGGACAGCCGTGCCAGGCTGTTCGGCTGTGTGCGGGGCGCCGCCGTGCACGTCGTGGTGGACCTGCGGGTCGGCTCCCCGGACTTCGGCCGGTACGAGACGGTCTGGCTGGACCACCGCAACGTGTCCGGGGTGTTCGTCCCCGAAGGCTTCGGCCATGCCTGGCTCGCCCTGCAGGACGACACGGCCGTCGCCTGTCACAGCTCCCGGCCGTACACGGCGGAATCCGCCTACACGGTCAGCGCGCTCGACCCCGCGCTCGCCCTGCCCTGGGGGCTCACCGAGGCGCCGGTGATGACCGACGACGACCTGGCCGCGCCCACCGTCCAGGAGGCGTTGGCCAAAGGGCTGCTGCCGGCCTACGAGGACTGCCTCAGGCTGTACGGCCGTCCCACGCTCGCCACCGACTGAGCCACCGACTGAGCCACCGAGGTTCCGGCTCGCCTCTCTGTCGGACCTGTCGGACCTGTCGGACCTGTCGGACCTGTCGGACCGGAGGCCCCGCGTGTCATGCGGACACGCGGGGCCTCCGTCATGTCCGGGACGCCCGTCGACCGGCCGGCGGCCCGTCCCGCTGACCATGAATAACTCATGCCCTGAGCAGGACGGAGACACCCGGCAGAGGAGGAGTGACGCACTGTCCGGGCGGCGGACCGCATGGGATGTTCGAGGTCCGACGACAGAGACAAGGGGGGCCCGCATGCGAATCTTCGTTCTGGGGTCTTTGGACGCCGAGCTGAGGGGCGTTCCGATCCTGCCCACGGCGGCCAAGCCGCGGCAGATCCTGACGCTCCTCGCCATCTACGCCAACCAGGTCCTGCCGGTCTCCGCGCTGATGGAGGAGATCTGGGGAGACGCCCCGCCGCGCAGCGCGCTCACCACGCTGCAGACGTACATCCTCCAGCTGCGGCGCTGCATGGAGAACGCGCTCGAAGGAGAACCCGGCGGCTCCAAGGAACTGCTGCTGACCCGGCACGGGGGATACCTCCTGCACGCCGAGCCGGGCAGCATCGACGTCCACGAGTACGACCGGCTGTCCTCTCTCGGCCAGCGCGCCTTCGACCGGGGTGACAACCAGGAGGCCGCGCGGCTGTTCCGGGAGGCCCTCGGCCTGTGGCGGGGCCCGGCCCTGGTCGACGTACGCACCGGGCCGCTGCTCGAGATCGAGGCGATGCGGCTGGAGGAGAGCCGTCTCGGGGTGCTGGAGCGGCGCAACGACGTCGAGCTCCGGCTCGGCCGCCATGCCGAACTGCTCACCGAACTCACCGCGTTGACCGCCCGGCACCCGCTGCACGAGGGCCTGCACGCCCAGTCCATGGTGGCCTTCTACCGGGCCGGGCGCCCCTCCGCCGCGCTCGAGGTCTTCCAGAACCTGCGCACCCACCTCGTGGAGGACCTGGGCATCGAGCCCTCACAGCGGTTGCAGCGTCTGCAGCGGGCCGTGCTCGGAAGCGACCCGGCACTGGACGTCGACCCCGGGACCGGGCGGGTGCTCGACCGCTTCACCGGGTGACCGTCCAGGGAGGATCCGTGCGAGTGCTGTTCTCGGGGGGCCTCGGTCTGCCGGCCGTGCTGCGACTGGTCCTGCTCGCCAGGGCGTTGCAGGCGGCCGGTAACGAGGTCCGCTTCTGCTGTCCGGCCCGGGCCCGCCACCGCGTGGCCCGGGCCGGACTCGTCCCGGTGCTGGCAGATCCGCAGCGGTTCGGCCGGGCCTGGCGGCCCGACCTGGTGGTCCACGATCCGCTGTGCCCCGACTCGACCGCCATGGCGGCCATGTCCGGGGTGCCCACCATCGGCTATCTTCCGTACGCCCACCCGCCGTTGTCGCCGCGGCCGACCGTCTGGATCGACCCCTGTCCCCCGCCGCTGCGGGAACGACCGGAGCCCGGTGCCTGGCATGTGCGCTGTGACGCCTACGAGTTGCCCGGAAAGCCGGCGCCCTGGCTCACCGGGTCGTCGCTGCTGCCGCGCGTCTGCATCACCGGAGTGCCCGCCGGGAGTCGGCCCGAGGACCGGCGCCGCGCGCGACTCTTCCGGCGCGTCGCCGAGGGCGTCGAGAGTCTCGGCCTGCAACTCCTCGTGCTGACCGGCGACGACCACCCCTGGAGCCTGCTGCTGCCCGGCTGCGTCGTCGTCGTGCACGGCGGGGACGAGGGGGTCGTGTACGCGGCCGCCCGGTTCGGGGTCTCCCAGCTGGTGCTGCCGGCGGGGGAGGAGGAACGGCGGGCCGGGGCGCGCCTGGAGCAGGCCGGCATCGGCCGCTGCCTCCCCGACGACGAGCTGGCGGGCGACCCCAGCATGCTCCGGCTGCGCTTCCACATCGCCGAGCTGGTCAACGGCGGTCGTGTGCTGCCCGCGGCCGCCCGCCTGGGCCGGACCATCGCCCGCATGCCGTCGCCGGGGGACCTCGTCCCGGGCATCGAGGCGCTGACGCGCTGACGCGCTGACGTCGGGGAGAAGGAGCGAGAAGGAGTGGGAAGGAGTGGGAAGGAGTGAGGAGGGATCGGCGCGAGAGCGAGAGAAACAGATCGCGAGAGAAACAGAACGCGAGAGCGACAGGAACAGAAGAGCAGCGGGAAAAACGACGGGCCCGCGCCGCCGGGGGATGTACGGCGCGGGCCCGTCGGTCCGGACGGCCCTGCGGATCAGGTCTCAGGAGCGGGGCCGCGTCATGAGCCAGTCTGCCGGCCGGGTCTGGAAGACGGCTCGAACACGGGTCGGCCGACCGTGCGCCGGTCAGCGGGATCCGTCGGGCTGATCCGGGGTGAGCCGCGGCGGCGTCGTCCAGGTGAGGCCGATCGACTCGCAGGAGGTGGCGGGGCCGGCCCAGGGATCCTCGCCGTGGATGTCGAGGATCTGCTCGCGCAGCCACAGGTCGAAGGGGTGCTTCGACTCCAGCCAGCGCTTCCTGGTCCGCTCCGGGTCCGCGGTCTCGAAGTGCACGATCACGTAGTCCCGTTCGGGCCGCGGGTCGATGCGGAGCACCTCGTGGGTGATGCCGAGCCTGCGCCGGGAGGCCTCGTACTCGCGCCGGCGCGGTCCCTGCAGCTCCTGGGTGAGCCGGTCCCAGGCCACGGGCTTGGCGTTGCGCAGCGGCACGGTGCGCATCACGGACCGGGTGCCCTCCGCGGCGCGCCGGCCGCCCTTGCGGGGCGCCAGCATCCGCATGCCGAGCGCGGCGAACATGTTGGACGCCACACCGTGCGCCCAGCGCTCGGCGATCCTGCCCTCCTCGTCGAACCGCCAGATGACGATGCCGACGGACAGGAACTTCCGGCCGGTGGGCGCGATGCCGAGCAGGTCGCCCAGGTGAGTGCCCCGCCAGGTGTTGTGGATGACGACCATGTCGTCGTGCGCGCTGATGTCCTCGATGGTGACGTGGAAGTCGGGGAACGCCTCGCGCAGTCCGGCGATGGTGTACTTCACGCCCTCGGCGCCCTCGGGCGCGCCGGGCAGGCCCTCGTGGTCGACGACGTCCGGCCGGTAGAGCTCGTCCACGAGCGAGAAGTCGCCCTGGTTGACGAACTCGGCGAAGACGCGCCGGATGGTCGCTTTGTTGCGTTCCTCGGTGCTCTCCCACGCTGTCAGCGTCGGGTTCGTGGTGGTCGCAGTGGTCACAGCAGCAGTCCTCTCGTCGTGAGCGTGGGTGCCTACGAACGCGCTCACGCCGCGGTCGCGGCGGCGTCCGAGGCCGAGGCCGAGGCCCACCGCGTGGCGTAGGCGACGTGTTCGTGTTCCGTGGTGTGCAGGGTGCGGGACCAGCCGAGCTTCAGCAGCCGGTCGCGCAGCCAGATGGCGGCCGGGTTCTGCAGGGCGCCCATCACGCCGATGCGGTGCGCGAGCAGCTGCATCGGCCGGGTGCGCTCCTGCCGCTCGGCCTCGTAGGCACGCAGCGCCCCGGTGACGGCGGCACCGGGTGCGGCGAGGTGTTCGGCCAGTACGAGGGCGTCCTCGATGGCCAGGCAGGCGCCCTGCCCGATGTTGAAGCTGACGGCGTGCGCGGCGTCGCCGAGCAGGGTGACCCGGCCCCGCCCCCAGACGGGGTCGGGCTTGCGGTCCACCACGTCGCCGCGCAGGATGCTCTCCGGCACGGTGGCGTCGAGGATCTGCCGCACCGGGTCGGTCCAGCCGGCGTGCCGGGCGCGCAGCATGTCCAGGGTCTGCTCGGGCGTGCCCTCGTCGCGCCCGCCTGCGGGCCCGTTGGCGACACTCATCCAGTGCACGACGCCGGGGGCGATGTCGTAGTAGGTGAAGCGGGTCCCGGGACCGAACAGGGCCTGGAAGCTGCCGGGCGGGAACTCCTCGGGACTCATCCTGGCGTGGCCGCGCCAGGCGATGTAGCCGGTGTAGTCGGGCGGCTGGGGGCCGAGCAGCTTGGCGCGCACGGCGGAGCGGACGCCGTCGGCGCCGACCAGCAGGTCGCCGTCCTCGGAGGTGCCGTCGGCGAAGTGGAGGCTCACCCCGTCGGCGTGCTCGGTGTACCCGGTGACCTCGGCGCCGGTGACGATGGGCGCGGTCACGGCGTCGCGCAGGATGCCGTGCAGGTCGGAGCGGCCGATGGCGACCGTGGGCTGCCCGTAGCGCTCGACGAACTCGCCCACCGGGTAGGTGCCGATGACCCGGCCGGTCGAGGTCGCGAAGTGGCACACGGACTGGGCGGGGGCGATCTCGGCGACCCGGTCGGCGAGCCCGAGGTGGGCCAGGGCGAGCATGCCGTTGGTGAAGATGTGCAGTCCGGCGCCGCCGTCGCGCAGTTGCGGCGCGCGCTCGAAGACGACGGAGTCGATGCCCTGCTGCTGCAGGGCCAGTGCGGTGGCGATACCGCCGAGCCCGCCGCCGGCGATGAGAACTCGGCGTATGGGACGGAGTGCGGTTACGGACATTGCTTTCTCCCGGAGGTCGGGGCGGATGGCTCGGGGGAACGGGGGAACGGGGGAACGGGGGATCAGCGGCTCAGCTGGGGCATCTCGCTGGCCGGATAGCGGTCGCCGGCCGTGATGCCGTACGGGGCGATGGAGTCGATCGCCGCCAGGACGTCGTCGGAGAGGTGCAGGTCGCTCGCGGAGACGTTCTCCTCCAGGTAGGTGCGCCGCTTGGTGCCGGGGATGGCGACGACGTCCTGGCCGCGGGAGAGCACCCAGGCGAGCGCGAGGCGGCTCACGGTGGTGCCGGCCGCGGCGGCGAGATCGCTGAGCTGGTCGACGACGGGCAGGTTCCGGCGGATGTTCTCGTCCTCGAAACGGGGCGCGATGCGCCGGAAGTCGAAGCCGCCCTCGGCGATGTCGGAGGTGCCGCGGATGGTGCCGCTCAGGAATCCGCGGCCGAGCGGGCTGTAGGCCACGAAGCCGATGCCCAGCTCGCGCACGGTCTCCAGCACGCCGTTGACCTCGACGTCCCGGGTGAACAGCGAGTACTCGGTCTGTACGGCGGTCAGCGGATGCACGGCGTGGGCGCGCCGAATGGTCGCGGGCCCCGCCTCGGAGATCCCCAGGTGCCGGACGAGTCCGGCCTCCACGAGGCCGGCGAGCGCGCCGAAGGACTCCTCCACGGGGACGTCGGGGTCGACCCGGTGCAGGTAGTAGAGGTCGAGGTGGTCGGTGCCCAGGCGGCGCAGGCTGCCCTCGATCGACCGGCGGATGTAGTCGGGGCGGCCGTTGACCCGCCAGGTGAGTTGGCCGTCGGCGTCGATCTCGCTGCCCACCTTGGAGGAGAGCACGACCTCGTCTCGGCGCCCGGCGACGGCGCGGCCGATCAGCTCCTCGTTGGCGTACGGGCCGTACATGTCGGCGGTGTCCAGCAGGGTGACGCCGAGTTCCAGCGCCCGGTGGAGGGTGGCGAGCGCCTCGGTCGCGTCCGTCTCGCCGTACCCGATCGTCATGCCCATGCAGCCGAGACCCTGGGCGGAGACGTCCAGCCCGGTCTTTCCCAACGTGCGATGTTCCATTGCCACTTGATGCCTCCTGGAGTTGCGTTGCGTCTGATGACTGAGGTGACGGCGACTCAGGCCGGCAGCGGTGCCCGCCAGGTCACCGAGAGCCCGGTGTAGACGTACCGGCTGGCCTCGATGCCGAGCAGCACGATCCGGTCGCCGGGCCGGATGCGCCCCGAGGTCCAGCCCGCGTCCAGCGACAGCGGCACCGCGGCCGAACCGGTGGCGCCCACATCGGCCAGGTTCTCCACGATCCGCCCGGTGAGCGCCTGGTTGTCCTCGGCGGACAGTCCGGCGGCCTGGTACTCGCCGGCGAAATAGTCGGCGTTCCCCTCCGGCAGCACGATCGCGTCGAACTCCCCGAGCGCCCGGCCCTCCCCCCGCGCCATCTCCTGGATCGCGCGGACGAACACCTGCGGCCCGAACGTGGAGGTGCCGGGCACGTCGATCTTCATCTGGATCAGCTGGCGCCGGCGCAGCTGCTCCGCCTGCGACACGTCCGTACCGCCGCCGATGATCTCCATACCGGGCTTGCGCAGGCCGCCCACACAGGCGTTGACGAAGGTGGACTCCTCCGCCGACGCCCCCGCCGGCTCGGCCCGCAGCACCACGGCACCCGCGCCGTCGCCGAACGTGTACAGCGTCAGCCGGTCCCGCATCCGCACGCGCGCCGGGTCCTTGTCCAGGAAGAGCGGAGCCATCAGCGGCGAGACGGCCTCGCTCCCCACCACGAGGGCGGTGCGCGCCGTCCCGTCGGCCAGCTGCCGCCGGGCCAGGTCCAGCGCCTGCACCCAGCCCGCGCAGGCCCCGCGGATCTCGATCGCGGCCACGCTCTCCAGTCCCAGGTAGTGCTGCAGCGTTGTGGCGACGTTGGGCAGCGTGTACTCCGGGGTCGCGGTGCACACCACGATCAGGTCGACCTCGCCGGGCTCCACACCGGCCCGTTCCAGGGCCTGCCGGGAGGCCCGCTCGGCCATCCGGCTGTTGTTGATCACGTGCTTGCCCGTGACCGGGTCGATCATCCAGTACCGGGTCCTGACCTGGATGCCGTCGAGGACGTCGTCGGGCAGCGGCCCGACATACTTCTCCAGCGTGGCGTTGTCCAGCGGGTCACCGGGCACATAGCCGCCGGTGGACAGGATCCTCACGTCGTACGCGGTGGTCATCGGCCGGACTCCGTTCCGGAGAGAGGGGTGGGGGACAGGACGAGCGACGTGTGGGTGCCGCCGAGGGACGAGCTGTTGACCAGGACCGGGCCGGGTTCCCCGCCTTCGCGCCAGGCGCCGACGGCGAGGACCGCCGACAGGTGGGCACCCGCGCCGACCGGCTCGCCGAGGACCCGCTTCGGAGCCTCGAACCGCACCTGGCCCATGTCGAACACCCGCTCCACGGCGGCCTGTTCGGGACGGTCGACGGCAGCCAGACCCGCCGCGTTCGCCCAGACGGCGAAGACGTCGTCCGGCCCGAGCCCGGCGCCGCGCAGCGCCTCGCGCATCGCCCGCTCCACGCCGTCGCCGGACGGGTCCCAGCGGCCGATGCCGCACGCGTCCGACGCGGTCGCGTGCCCCAGGACCACGGCGTGGACCCGGGCGCCGCGCCGCTCGGCACTCGCCCGGCGCTCCAGCACCAGCGCGATGCCGGCCTCGGCGAGCGTGTACCGGCGCCCGGCCGCCGTGCCGAACAGCGGGATGCCGCGGTACGCGTCCAGCGTGCCCGGTGAGAACGCCTCCACCGCGGGCACCAGCAGGCGCTCTGCGCGCCCGGCGCGCAGCATGTCGTACGCGACACCCAGGGCGGCGGCGCCCGCCGCGTGCCCCGACGTCAGCGTCGACGTCGGCCCCTTGGTGCCCAGAGCCATGGCGACCTGGCCGGCCGCACCGTTGTACACGGTGGACGGGAACACGGCCGGGTTCGCGGCCTGCGCGCCCGAGGACAGCACCGGGACGGTGAACCGTTCGCTGCTCTCCATCGGCCCGATCTGGGTGCCGACCACCACGCCGGTCGCGGCGACGGCGTCCGCGTCGCCGTCCGCCCCGGCATGCGCCAGGGCGGCCCGGCACGCGGCGACGGCGAGCTGGGAGGCCCGGTCCATGCGCCGGCGCTCCTTGGCGGAGCCGGCGGCCGAGCGGTCGAACTCGACCCGGGCCAGGCGCAGTCCGTCCTCCGGCACACCCTGCCGACGCCCGGCCGCGTACGCCTCCCAGAGCGCCTCGGCCCCCTCGCCGGCCGAGGTGATCACACCGAACCCGGTCACCACGACGTCGTCCGGGCCGGCGGCCGGAGCCGGCACAGCGGCGCCGCCGGGGCGGGCGAAGGCGACGGTGGCGTTGGCGCCGGCGAACCCGAAGTTGTTGGACAGCGCGGTGTCCAGCACCATCGGGCGGCCCGTCCCCGCCACCGGGTCGAGACCGCAACCCGGATCCCGTCCGGTGAAGTTCGCGGTGGGCGGCGCCACCTGGTCGCGCAGGGCCAGCACCGTGACGATGCCCTCCACCGCGCCGGCCGCGCCGAGCAGATGGCCGATCATCGACTTGGTGCTGGACAGCGCGGTCTTCTCGGCGGCGTCGCCGAGCGCGGCACGCACCGCGTTGCTCTCCGCCGTGTCGTTCTTCGGCGTACCGGTGCCGTGCCCGTTGACGTACCGGACGTCGTCGGGGGTCAGGCCCGAGGAGGAGACGGCCGCACGGATCGCCCGCGCCGCGCCCTCGCCCTCGGGGTGCGGTGCCGTCGGGTGGTGGCCGTCGGCGGACAGGCCGTAGCCCAGCACCTCGGCGACGACCGGGGCACCGGTCCGCTCGGCCACCGCCCCCGACAGCAGCAGGAGCATGCCGCTGCCCTCGCCCAGCGACAGACCCGAGCGGTCCTTGGAGTAGGGGGCCGCGGGCTGCACGGAGAGCGACTCCAGGCTGCTGAACCCGGCGTACGCCGACTCGGTGAAGGCGTCGCTGCCGCCGACGAGCATCGCGTCGGCCCGGCCCGCCCGGATCACCTCCAGGGCGTGGGCGAGCGCGTGCGCGCTGGAGGCGCAGGCCGTGTTGGCACTGAGTACCGGCCCCTTGAGGCCGAAGGCGGCGGAGAGCGCCTCGGCGCCGGCCTGCGGCGGGACGAACGTGTAGCGGTGCCAGTCGGGCGTGCGGCCCTCCTGCACCTCGCGCAGGGCGAGTTCGCCGCTGCGCAGACCGCCGTGGCAGGTGCCGTACGCGACGCCCCAACGCTCTGCGGGGATGTCCACGCCGACCCGCAGGCCCGAGCCGGCCATGGCCTCCTCGGCGGCGGTCAGCGCGAAGTCGATGGATGAATCGTGGGTGTCGGAGCCCGGGGCGTAGTCGTGGACGGGGAAGGGGGGTTCGGTGATCTCGCCGCCCACAGCGGTCTGGTAGCCGTCCATGGACAGGCCGCGCACGGGCGAGATCGCCACCCGCCCCGCGCGCACCCCCTCCCACAGGGCCTCGGCCGAACCGCCCTGCGAGGTGATCGCACCCACTGAGGCGATCACGACGCGGACGGTCTGGTCAGGAACGTCAGTCATGCGTCTGCTTCCCTCTCTGGACAGGGCTGTTCGGCCGCTCACGCGGGCCTGGACAGGCTCAGGGCCACGGCCTGCCCCTCGATGCCCCGGGCCAGCGCCATCGCGTGTGCGGGCCTGGACTCCCGGGCGCTGCCGCGGACGTGGTCCAGGTCGCACACCGGGTCGGGGTCGTCGAGGTTGAGCGTCGCGGGCACCGCCCCGTGGTGCAGGGCCAGCGCGGACACGGCGGCGTTCAGCGCACCGCCGCCGCCGACGAGGTGGCCCGTCTGCGGTTTGACGGTGCTGACCGGCACAGACCGGGCGGCCGGGCCCAGCGCGGTGCGCAGGGCGACGCTCTCGGAGGCGTCCCCGAGCCGGGTGCCGGAGCCGTCCGAGGCGATGTAGCCGAGGTCGTCGGCGGTCAGCCGGGCGTCCCGCAGCGCATGCCGCACCGCCCGGGACAGGCCCCGGCCCTCGGCGTCCGGCGCCGGTGGGGTACGGGAGTCGTGGCCGGCGCCGTAGCCGGTCAGCTCGGCGTAGACGCGGGCGCCGCGCCGCAGCGCCGCCTGCTTCTCCTCCAGTACCAGCAGCGCGGCGCCCTCGCCGGGGACCGCTCCGCTGCGGCCGCGGTCGTAGGGCCGGTACGCCTGCTGCCCCAGGTCGTTGCGCGTGGTCAGCACGCCGAGCCGGTCGAGCAGCGTCATCTGCCACCAGTCGGTGGCGTCGTCGTAGCCGCCCGCGATGACCACGTCCGCGTCCCCGCGGCGCACCGCGCGCATGGCCCGGCCGATCGCGGTGGCACCCGCGTCCGCGCCGCCCGCGAAGAAGGTGCTGGAACCCCGGATGCCGTACGTCTGCGAGATGTTGAACACCGCGCCGGGCTGCAGTCCCTCGACGAAGAACAGCGGCGGCATGATGACGTCGGCGTGCCGGCCGAGGTGGGCCAGGTCGGCCTTGCCGTCCGGGCGGCGGATGACCTTCAGCTCCTCGATCAGCTGCTCCATGCGGCCGATCGTCTTGTTGCCCCCGAGGTACAGGCCGGCCCGGTGGCCGAGCTCGTCGCCGCCGGCCTGGTTGTGCGGCAGGCCCGCGTCGTCGAGGGCGAGCCGGGCGGCGGCCAGCGCGAGGCGGTCACCGCGGTTGATGGTGCGCAGCTGGCGCTTGGTGGCGAACCGAGTGGCGTCGAAATCGGCGATCTCGCCGCCCAGCCGGGTCTGTAGCGGCGAGGGGTCGTACGCCCGGATCGTGCCGATCCCGGACTCACCGGCCACCAGCGCCTTCCAGTTGGCCTCGGGGCCTTCACCCAGCGCGGTCAGCAGGCCGATGCCGGTGATGACGACCTGGCGTCCGGTGCCGCTCATCGGTGCTCCTCCGAATCGCTGTGGGGTCGTCATCGCTCCGCCCCCTCCGTCCCCTCCGGCTCGTAACGCCCCACGACCAGCCCGACGTTGGTGCCACCGAAGGCGAACGCGTTGATGAGGGCGTGCCGCACGTCCCGCTCACGCGCCGTGTTCGGGACGTAGTCGAGGCCGAGCCGGCGGTCGGGCGTCTCCTGGTTGATGGTCGGCGGCACCAGCGAGTGGTTGATCGCCCCGATCGCGGCGAACATGCTCAACGCGGCCCCCGCCGAGGTGAGGTGACCGGCCATCGACTTCGGCGAGCTGATCAGCAGCCGCTGCGCGTCGTCGCCGAACACCTTCTTGATCGCGGTGGTTTCGGACAGGTCGTTGCCGTGGGTGCTGGTGCCGTGCGCCACGACGTAGTCGATGTCGGCCGGTTCCAGACCTGCGTCGGCGATCGCGCTCTGCATGGACTCGATGGCTCCGCTGCCGTCCGGCGGCGAGTCGGTGACCCGCCAGGCGTTCAGGCTGGTGCCGTAGCCCAGGATCTCGGCGACGATGTGCGCCCCGCGGGCACGGGCCGCCTCCAGCTCCTCCAGGACGAAGACGACGCCGCCCTCACCGAGGACGAACCCGGACCGCTTGCCGTCGAAGGGGCGGCTGGCCCGCTCCGGGTCGTCGTTGTACTCCTTCGTCAGCGCGCCCAGCAGACTGAAGCCCACCAGGTCGAGCCAGGACGTCAGCGAGTCGAAGCCGCCCGCGAGCATGAGCGTCGCGTCGCCCTCCGCGATGGAGCGGAAAGCCTCCCCGACGGCGTGCGCGGAGCCCGAGCAGGCGGTGGACACACCCAGCATCGGGCCGGTCGCGTCCAGCATCCGGGCGATCGCCGCGGTGGGGATGTTCTGGCTGTAGGACAGGGCGGCCGAGGGCGAGTACGGGAAGAACGCGTCGTCCCGGCCGCTCTCCTCGCGCAGCGCCCCGACGTCCACCAGCCACTGCAGGTCCGGCCGGTCACAGCTTCCGCCCATGGCCACGCCCATGTCGGCGCTGTCGTACGTCTCCTTGCCGACCCCCGAGTCGCTCAGCGCCTCCCAGGCCGCGCCCACGGCGAAGGTGCCCGACCGCAGCAGACGGCGCAGCCCGTCCGAACCGGGTACGGCGTCGGTGAGCCGGAAGTCCTTGACCTCGCCGGCGATGGTCACGTCCATGCCGGTGGTGTCGATCGAGGTCAACTGGCCGACTCCGCTGCGCCCTTCGGCCAGCCCCTGCCACGTGGTCGGCGCGTCGTTGCCCAGCGGCGTGACGGCGCCCATGCCGGTGACGACCACTCTGCGGTTCATCGCAGCGCCTCCGTCCGCGGCTCCCGGCTGTCGACGCGGTCGATCGGATGGAACCGCATCATCGCCCTCCCTCGGTCGTGGGCCGCCCCAGGCCGAGCTGTGCGGTCGGGCCGTCACGCCTCATGCCGATCGTCTCCTTCTGCCGTGTGTGTGGTGCGGGCTGTTGCCGTGTCGGGCGTCGTGCGGGTGGACGGCTCCGGTTCGAGGGCCGTGTCGGGAGGGTCGGGCAGGCACACCATGACGGCGTGCGCCACAGCGAGACCTCCGCTGTGGCTCAGGGAGATTTCGATGTGGTGCATACCGAGGGACCGGGCGACGGCCTCCACCTCGCCGTACAGCCGCACCCGGGGGCGTCCGTCGCGGTCGTTGACGACCTCGATGTCCGTCCACTCCATGCGCGGGCCCATACCGGTCCCGAGGCTCTTGAGTACGGCCTCCTTGGCGGCCCAGCGGCCGGCGAGGTGCTCGCCGGCCCGTCTGCGGCGATCGCAGTAGGCCAGCTCGCGAGGTGTGAACACCCTCTCCCGCAGCCCGGGTTGTGCGGTCATCAGCTCCTCGACCCGGGCCACCTCGGCCAGGTCCATGCCGGTGCGCACCCGCAGTGGCGGCGGGGCGGGGCGGTCCGGTGACCGCCCCGCGCCCGGTTCACGCAGCGGCTGTGGCGAGCGCGGCACGTTCGGTCACCAGATCCGTCAGGTTCTGCACGGTGAAGAGGGTCAGCACCTCGTCCGCCGTGAGCTTGCCGGCCAGTTCCCGCACGTCGATCTGCGGGAGCGACTTCTTGAGCTGGGCCAGCCCGACCTCGTTGATGATGTCGTCCTCGTCGGCGAACTCCTCGTCGGGTATGCCGCCCTGGAGCAGTTCGGCGATGTCCGCGACCTTGATCTTCACGTCCGACGCCCGCTCGATGCGGAACAGGACGTCGAGCAGGTCGATGGACTCGGCGTCCAGGTCGCCCAGCAGGGTGGCCTCGGGCACGACCTCCTCGATGTCGATGCCCAGCGCGTCGGCGACGGCCTCCTGGACGATGGTGCCGAAGTCTTTACCCTCGTACGACATGTGTCCTTCACCCTTCGTGAACGGTTGCTGCTGATGGACGGACCGGGGTGGTGCGGCCGGCCGGCGGGCCGGCGGTTCGTGAGGCGTCAGGACGCCACCGGTTCCTGCCACGCGTCGGATGCCAGGGCGGCGTGGAGCGCCGTCAGGCGACGCGGGTCTCCGGTGGAGCGGGTGGGGACCTCCTGGAGCGTCCGGCGGGCGAGTCCGCTGAGCACCCGGCCGGGGCCGATCTCGGTGTACGCGCTCACCGGGTGCCGTGCGGCCGTGCGCAGCACCTCGACCCAGCGGACAGGGCCGGTGAGCTGACGCCGCAGCAGCTCCCGGGCCTCCTCGCCCGAGCGGACGTAGGTGCCGGTGACCGAACTGATCACGGGCAGGACGGGATCGGCGAACGGCCGCGCGGCGAGCGCCTCGGTGAACTCCTCCTCCACCGCCCTCATCAGCGAGCAGTGGAAGGGGGCACCCACGTCCAGCGGCACGACCCGCTCGGCGCCGGCGTCCAGCGCGGCCCGGCCGGCCTCCTCGACGGCGCGGGCGTGCCCCGAGATGACGGTCTGCAGCGGCTCGTTGTAGTTCGCGACCTGGACCAGGCCGACGCCCTCGGCGCTGTCGCAGGCGGCCAGCACCTGGTCCGCGGGCAGGCCCAGTACGGCCGCCATCGCGCCGGGCACCTCACGGGCCACGTCGCCCATCAGCCGGCCGCGCAACCGCACCAGCTCCAGGGCCGACTCCAGGGACAGCACCCCGGCGGCCACCAGGGCCGGATACTCGCCGAGGCTGTGGCCCGCAGTCGCCGCGGGCCGGTAGCCGGCGGCCTGCAGCAGATCCCATACGGCGAGGCTGGTCGTGGCGATCGCGGGCTGCGTGATCTCGGTGCGGCCGAGTTCCTCGGCACTGCCGCTCACACAGATCCGCGACAGCGGCAGGCCCAGGATCTCGTCGGCCTGTGCGAACAGCCGCCGGGCCGAGGGATGGGTGTCGAGCAGGTGCCCGGCCATGCCGGGCCGTTGCGAGCCCTGCCCGGGGAACATGGCCAGGCAGCCGGTCGGCGTGCCGGGGCTGACGAAGCCGGTCCGACCGGTCATCAGGTACTCCTTCCGTGAGTCGGTGCGGGGGTGCGCTGCCAGCCGGCCGCGTCGGGTGCGGTGGCGGGCTCGGGGCGGTGCCAGGCCGCCGGCCGCCCCCAGCCGCGCCCGGCGGCCTGCCGCGTCTCCTGTGGGTCGGGGGCACGGAGCACCGCGGTGAGCACGACCAGCAGCGCGGCCAGTTCCTCCGGTGTGGGGTTGCCCCGCAGCACCGACAGCGGGGTGGCCGGTGGCGTGCTCACAGCGGCTCGTTGCCGTGTTTGCGGATGGGCTGCCGGGACCGCTTGGTGCGCAGCATGTCCAGGGACTTGATCAGCACCCGCCGGGTGTCCGCCGGATCGATGACGTCGTCGACATGACCGCGCCGGGCGGCGACGAAGGGGTTCATCAGCTGCTCGGTGTATTCGGCGACCAGCTCCCGGCGCAGCTTCTCCGGCTCCGCCGCCGCGTTGATCTGCCGACGGAAGATGATGTTGGCGGCCCCGTCGGCGCCCATCACGGCCGTCTGGTTGGACGGCCAGGCGAACGACAGGTCGGAGCCGATCGACTTGGAGTCCATGACGATGTACGCGCCGCCGAACGCCTTGCGCAGGATGACCTGCACGCGCGGCACCGTCGCCTCGCAGTACGCGTACAGGAGCTTCGCGCCGCGCCGGATGATCGCGTTGTGCTCCTGTTCGGTCCCGGGCATGAACCCCGGCACGTCGACCAGTGTCACGAGCGGGATGTTGAACGCGTCGCAGGTGCGCACGAACCGTGCGGCCTTCTCCGAGGAGTCGATGTCCAGCACCCCCGCCATGGCAGCGGGCTGGTTGCCCACGATGCCCACCGTGTGGCCGTCCAGGCGGGCCATGGCGCACACGATGTTCGGCGCCCAGCTCTCCTGGATCTCCAGGTAGTCGCCGTCGTCGACGATGTGGCCTATGACCGTCCTGATGTCGTACGGCGTCCGGTCGTCGACCGGCACGAGACGCAGCAGTTCCTCGCAGCGCCGGTCCGGCTCGTCCAGGGGCCTCGTCCAGGGCGGAGTCTCGGCGTTGTTCGACGGCAGGTAGGAGAGCAGTTCCCGTACGCCCTCGAAGCAGGACTCCTCGTCCGGGGCCACGAAGCTCGCCACGCCGGTTCGCGTGCCGTGGGTGTACGCGCCGCCGAGCTCCTCCTGCGTGATCTTCTCGCCGGTCACCGCCTGCACCACGTCGGGCCCGGTGATGAACATGTTGGCCATGCCCTCGACCATGAACGTGTAGTCGGTGAGTGCCGGCGAATAGACCGCGCCGCCCGCGCAGGAACCGAGCACGACACTGATCTGCGGCACCACGCCCGAGGCGCGGACGTTGCGGGCGAAGAGCTTGCCGAAGCCCGCCAGCGCGTCGATGCCCTCCTGTATGCGGGCGCCGCCGCCGTCGTTGAGGCCGATGACCGGGGCGCCGACGGAGTCGGCGAGGTCCAGCAGCTGGTGGATCTTCGCGGCGAACGTCGCGCCCAGCGCACCGCCGCGGACCCGGGCGTCGTGAGCGAAGACGAAGACCGTACGGCCGTCGACCTCGCCCCACCCGGTGATCACTCCGTCACCCTCGGGGTGCGAATCCTCCATGCCGAAGCCCGTCGCCCGGTGCTCGGCGAACAGCCCGAGCTCGGTGAACGTGCCGGGGTCGAGCAGTTCGTCGATGCGTTGGCGCGCCAGCAGCTTGCCCTTGGAGAGGTGGCGGGCGTCGGCCTCCGGGTCGTGGCCGAAGTGGGCCTCGGCCCGGCGGGCGGTGAGCTCGTCGGTCAGGTCCGCCATCGTGGGTGTGCGCACCGGTGCCGTCGGCCGGGTGTGCGAGTCGGTCTCGCCGAGGTCCGGCAGCACGGCCGGGGGAGCGTCCGGAAGAGCCATAGCGATCCCTCTCTGTCCTGCCCTGTCGCGTCGTCCGTACAACTGTCGGACAGCGGGGTGGGCGCAGAACTGGAGCGCGTCTTGACCGGGGGTGTACTCCCAGGTCGAGGCCCTATACGGGCAGTTGTACGGTCTCGGTCGCCTCGCCGGCACGCTCCGTCCGGAGCGCCTGAGCGAAGCTGCGCTGCAGGCCGTCGAGCCGGTAGCGGGTGGGGAGGTCGGCCACGGCGGCCTCGGCCACGGTCAGGAAGTGGGCCTCCACCAACTGTTCGCAGGCGTCCTCGACCGTGGCGAAGTCCTTGCCGAGCACCGGGC
Source organism: Streptomyces sp. NPDC002520 (assembly GCF_053595235.1). Classification (NCBI taxonomy): domain Bacteria; kingdom Bacillati; phylum Actinomycetota; class Actinomycetes; order Kitasatosporales; family Streptomycetaceae; genus Streptomyces; species Streptomyces sp. NPDC002520. The sequence goes on from NZ_JBSFXG010000002.1 coordinate 526,734, forward strand.
ACGCCAGATGGGCGTCGAACTCGGACACCGTCAGGTCGGCCAGGCGGCGCAGTACCTCGCGGGCGTCCTCGGGCAGCGCGTTGTACGACGCCGTGAAGCTGGCGCGCACGCTCAGCGAGCTGTGCGCCAGTTCGTCCAGACGCCGCGCCTCGTCACTCAGTCGTTCCGCGTAGCGGCGCAGCGACCAGTGGGGCCGGGCGTTGAGGCGTACGGCCGCGGCGCGCAGGGCGAGCGGCAGCCCGCCGCAGTACCGGGCGATCGCGGCGGCCGCGGCCGGCTCCTGGGTGACCCGCTCCGTGCCCAGGATCCGGGCCAGGAGCCGCACACTGTGCCCGTGCGGCAGGTCCGCCAGCTGCAGGACGCGGGCGCCGAGCGGAGTGCTGAGCCGGCCTCTGCTGGTGAGCAGCACCGCGGTGTCCCCGCTGCCCGGCAGCAGAGGCTGCACCTGCTCGTCGTCGATCGCGTCGTCGAGCGTGATCAGCAGCTGACGCCCGGCGAGAGCCAGCCGGTAGACCTCGGCGCGCTCGTCGGGGTCGGCCGGGATCCGGTCGGGGTCCGTCCCCAGCGCGCGCAGCAGCCGTCCCAGCACCGCGTGGGGATCCGCCGGACGCGCGCCGCTGCCGCGCAGCGCCGCGAACAACTGGCCGTCCGGGAAGGCGGACTGCAGCCGGTGCCCCAGGTGCACGGCCAGCGCGGTCTTGCCGACACCTCCTCCGCCGACGACCAGGACGGCGGGCGGCTGCGATTCGGAGGGTCGCGTCAGGGTCCGCTGGACCAGGTCGAGTTCGCGTTCGCGTCCCGTGAAGTCGGGGAGGTCGAGCGGCAGCATCTGCGGGACGACGGGCGCGGTCCGGGAGGGGGCGAGGATCTGGTGCGTCCCGGTGCCCTGCGCCTCGCCGCTCCGCTCGGGCGGCGGGGCGGGAGCGGCCGCGTCGCCGCGCAGGATCGTCTCGTAGAGCTGCTGCAGCCGCCGCGACGGATCCGTGCCGAGTTCCTTCGCGATCAGCCGGCGCATCGACTGGTAGTGCTCAAGAGCGTCGACGCTGCGCCCCTCCAGGTAGAGAGCGAGCATCAGGCGTTCGCCGAGCTGCTCGGAGAGCGGGTCGGTCAGCAGAGCGGCGCGGAGTTCCGCGAGGACGGTGCCGGGCCGCTCGAGCCGGATCTCGGTGTCCGCCCACTGGCTGAGTGCCTCGTGGTGCAGCTGCCGCAGCGTCTCCCGGACCCGGGCCGCCCAGTCGCTGTGCATGCCGCTCAGCGCGTCGCCCCGCCACATGGTCAGGGCCTGCTGGAGCAGCGTGCTGCGTTCCTGGTCGCCGAGGGCCTCCTGCTGGGCGCTCTTGAGCAGCCGGCGGAACCGCACCAGGTCCACCGCGCCGGGATCGACCGAGACCAGGTAGCCGGCCGGCGACCTGACCAGGCCGATCGGCTCGGGCAGCTCCGCCGAGGCCCGGGCGAGCGCACGGCGCAGCCGGGTGACGTAGGTGTGGACGACGTTGCGGACTCCCGCGGGCGGCCGGTCTCCCCATACCCGGTCGACGAGTGCCTCCAGGGGCACCGGCCGTTCGGGATCGACCAGCAGGGCGCCGAGGATGCTGCGTTGCCGCGCGGGGCCGATATCGGCCAGGGCGCTGCCCGTCCAGAGTTCTATCGATCCCAGTATCCGGAGCTCCATCGAAGATCACCCGTATCCCTTCAGTGCCCGGAAAGCTAACTCCGGCCGGTGCAGCGCTCCTAGATTTCCGCTCTGCCCGGACGGAGCACCTCATTCCGTTTCCGTGGCCGTCCTGCACCGTCGAGGCCCGCGCCGTTCGCGGGCCGCGCACGAGCGGCGCTCGCGCTCCAGCCGAGCGCGAGGGACAGGCGAGGGGAGAGGCCTAGCGTCGCCTCCCGAACCGAACCGGCCAAAGTCCGAAGGAGTCCCCATGGCCACCGAGGAGCACGAGTTCACTCTGCCCGGCGCGGATCTTCCGCAGCCCGACGCCGAGCTGCGCAAGAAGCGCGAGGCGGTCGTCATGGAACACACCGTCGCCGAGAGCGCCTGGGACATCGACGGGGTGATCGCCACCTTCCCGCGCGGCGGCGTCTACCGGGTCATGCCGTTCGAGGAGGGGCCGCTGGTCGGTGAAGAGGCCATCAAGAAGGGCTACTTCGCCGAACTGCAGAAGGCCTTCCCGGTCGCCGACCACGGCCTGTTCCACGTCCACCACACGCCGACCGCGGTGATCCTGGAGGCTCAGTTCCGCGCCAAGCAGGAGGCGGACTGGCGCGGCATACCCAACCGCGGCAAGACCGTCGACGCCCCCGTGGCCGTCTTCTTCCACTTCGACGGCGACGTGCTGATCGACGAGACCCTCTACTTCGACATGGCCACCTTCGCCCGTCAGCTCGCCTGAGCCTCCCGTGCCGGGGTGCCCGCGTCCGGGCGCCCCGGCTGCCCGGGGCCCAGTCCATCGCCGACCGACAAGGACCACCCATGAGCGTGTCCAGGACGGACCGGAAGAAGCCGTCGCAGACCCACTCGGCCGGGGTGCGCCCGCTCCTCCTGGAGGCCGCGGGCCTCACCCTGTCCGGCCTGCTGGCCGAGCCGCCCGACGGGCCGCCGCGGGCGACCGTCGTCGCCGTGCACGGCGGCGGCATGCACGCGGGCTACTTCGACGGACAGGTCCACCCCGACCTGTCCCTGCTCACGCTGGGCGCCCGGCTCGGCTTCACGGTGCTGGCCCTCGACCGGCCCGGCTACGGCCGGTCCGCGGAGCAGATACCCGCAGGCCTGACCCTCGACGAGCAGGCCGCCGTCCTGCCCCAGGCACTCGACGCCTTCGCCGAACGGTACGCCGTCGGGCGGGGGTTCCTGCTGCTGGCCCACTCCTACGGCGGCAAGCTCGCCCTCACGACCGTCGCGCGCACCCCCGGCCTGCTCGCCCTGGACGCCTCCGGCGTCGGCCACCGCTTCGACATCGAGCCGGCCGACCGGCCGCGGCTGCGCCGCCACATGGACTGGGAGCGCAACTGGGGCCCGCTGGGGCTGTACCCCCCGGGCACCTTCCGCGCGGCCGAGGCCCTGCTCGCCCCCATGCCCGCCCGCGAGGCCGCCGAAATGACCCTGTGGCCGCGGATGTTCGAGGAACTGGCCCCACGGATCGACATCCCGCTGCGGCTGACCTTCGCCGAGCACGAGGCCTGGTGGCTGCACGAGGAGCAGGACATCGCCGATCTGACCTCCCGGCTGACCAAGGCCCCCGTCGTCCGGGTCGAGCACCAGCCCGACGCCGGCCACAACATCAGCCTCGGCCGGGCCGCCCGCTGCTACCACCTGCGCGCGCTCGCCTTCTTCGAGGAGTGCCTGCAATCCGCCGCGCAGACCACTTCGTGAAGACCCGGCCGACGCGCACCTTTGGAGAGACGACATGACCGAGCCGTACGAGCCGATGCCGGAGGACTGGCAGCGCGCCCTGTGCGTCGTCGCGCATCCCGACGACCTGGAGTACGGGCCCGCCTGCGCGGTCGCCAGGTGGACCGCGCAGGGCAAGTTCGTCGCCTACGCCGTGGTGAGCCGCGGCGAAGCCGGGATCGCCACCATGGACCCGGAGGCCACCGGCGCGATGCGCGCCGAGGAACAACTGCGGGCCGCGGCCGCGGTCGGGGTGGGGGACGTGGACTTCCTCGGCCACCCGGACGGCGTCATCGAGTACGGCCTGCCGCTGCGCCGTGACCTCGCGCGTTCGATCCGCAGGTACCGCCCGGACGTGCTGGTCACCATCAACTTCTACGAGCGGTGGCGCAGCGGCGACTGGAACACCGCCGACCACCGCAACGTCGGCGTCGCACTGCTCGACGCGGCGAGCGACGCCGGCAACCCCTGGGTCTTCCCCGAACTCGGCGACGAGGGCCTCAAGCCGTGGGCCGGCGTGCGCTTCGTGGCGGTCGGCGGTTCCCCGGACTCCGGGCACGCCCTCGACGTCACCGACGGCATGGACGCCGGCATCGAGGCACTGGCCGCGCACGCCGGCTATCTGGCCTCGCTGCCGCCGGACAACCCGATGGCCGACGTGGCCGGCTACCTCACCACCAAGCTCACGCGCTTCGGCGAGCGCTTCGGCAACGTGCCGGCCATGCCGTTCGAGATCATCGGTGTCTGAGCCGGATCAGGACCCGGGAGCGGAGAACAGCAGGCAGTAGTCGCCGGTGAGGCTCTCCGACGGAGCGCTCCACTCGAAGTAGATCTCGCCCTCGAACTCGAGCACCGCGGACAGCGTGTGCCCGATGTCGAACGCCAGCGGGGTGACCTTGCCGCTGGAATCACGGAAGTTGCCGACACAGACGCCGATCCTGCCGCCCGGCCGCAGATGCTTGCCGATGGTGCCGAAGATGTCCGCCAGCTCGGCGAGGTAGCGCCCGTAGGAGCCGTCCATGGTGCGGAACGCGGTGAGCGGGTTCTCCGGGTGGTCGTGCCGCGCCATGTACGGCGGGCTCGTCAGGCACAGATCGAACTCGCCGAGCCCGAGCCGGTCCCAGTCGCGCACATCGCCCGCGAGGAAGCGGCTCCGTGAACCCGTCGGCAGCCGGGCGTTGCTCGACGCGACGCGCTGCTCCTGCAGCTCGATCCCGGTGCCGACGCGGCCGAGCCGGTCGGCGACGACGATGGTGGTCCCGTAGCCGGAGAACGGGTCGAGCACCCGGCCGCCCGGCGGACTGAACGCCTCCACGATCGGCCGGACCTGCGCCTCGGTGAAGTGGATGTCGTTACGCGCACCCGGTGGCCGCTCACGTGCCTTGTCCGCGCTGTCCAGGTGGAGCATCCGGTATGCCGTCATGTTTTCCTCCTACGACGAAGACGACCCGTCTCCCGTCCCGCGAACGAGGCCCGCGGTGACGGGGGAGGGGTCGTCGGGGCGTGGCGCCTCAGGCCGCGGCCTGCTCCTTGCGCGGCGGCGTGTAGTCGGCGTGGTCGACGGCGCGCTCCCACACGGCCTCGAAGGCCTCCTTGCACCGCTGGATCAGCTTCGGGTCCTCGGAGAACTCGTGCGGGCCCCACGAACCGTCGCCGTGGAAGTTGGTGAAGCGCACCAGGCTGTCGTCGAACACCCAGAAGTCGTTGCCCGGCAGCAGCAGGTCCGAGGCGCGCTCCCGCGGCAGCCAGCGCACCTTCTCGCCGGCGGGCACGTTGACGATCGTGGTGGTCTCCCACTCGTACTGGATGAAGTCGGTCACCGGCTCGGACACGATCCGCGCCCGCCGCCAGTCGATGCCGCGCTTCGTCGCGTCCTGCACCAGGTCGATCCAGTCACCGTGCCGGTCGTACTCGATCGGGACGCCCTTCTGCCAGTCCACGAAGACGGGCCCCTGCGGGGTGTAGATGTCGCGCGTCTCCAGATGGACGGCGGAGTGCTTGGTCTGCGCGATCAACTCGGCGAAGGCCGGGAAGTTGCTCGACATGCGAGTCTCCAATCCAAGGTCGTACCAGAGTGAGGTCGAACCGATCGGCGAGCGCCTCGGCCCGCGGCTCCACCGGCTGCGGCCCGGCGGGGCACGTCGCGGGCACCGGTTCGCCGACGCCCGTCAGCACGTGCGCGGGCGCAGCCGGTCGGCGATCGCCGGAGATGCTCCCCGTCAGCGGTCGGTCGCCTGCCCGACTTTTGGGGCGCGGTCATCCGAACGCACCGCCCTTCGCCAGTGCCCGCCGTGGGAGGCGAGCCCATGGCCTTGACCCCAGTTGACAGGTTCGGCCTCGAACCGGGCTAGAGGACCGGTCCGGCAGCCTCGCCGTACGAGCCTCCCGCCACCCGGCGCGGAAGCGCGGACATCACGACCTCGTACCGCGGTCACCCGAGCATCGATGCGCCGCCCAGACGAGTCGGTTCGGTGCTCACCGCCGCGGCCAGGCAATCCCGGCGCGCATCGGTCACGTCCATGACGTAGAGGTCTTCGAAGCGCAGTGGTGTCCCGTCCCCTCGCCCGCCCAGCGGAAGCGCCGAGAGATCAAGGGCGTCGAGCGAATCCAGGTCCGTCCTGCCTATCTTGACGAATGCCTCCTTACGGACCCATTGACGCAGGAAGGCGTGATCAGGGTCCGTATGCGCAGTCACCAGAGCGAGCTCGGCGGCGGTGAGCACGCGGTGCATGAGCTCGGTCCTGCGGCCACGCCCGAGCCTCTCCACGTCGATGCCCACCGGGACGTGACCGACGGCGGCGGCCACCACGCCGTCGGCATGGGAGAGACTCAGATGCACGTCCGGCCGGTCGGCGAGCAGCGGCCGGCCGTGGTCGGTCCCGCGGCACGTCGGGCAGTGCTGGGCGAAGGCCACCTCGGTCGGGGCGACGCCCAGCAGCCACCCCGCGCAGAGCCGGACCAGAGCGTGCGCGGCGACGAAGTCCCGACGGGCCGTCTCCCGGTGGAACCGCGCGAGTCGCCCCCGCTCTGCCTCGTTCAGCAGGTGCGTCCCCGCCAGCGGATGCCGTAGCACCTCGTCGGTGCCTGCCACCACGGCCACCGGGCCGCCCGCCTCAGTCATCGCTCCCCGTCCCCTCGAGCCCGCGCGCAGCCGCACAGCGTACCGGGGCGGGTGGCTCGACCACTGCCATCTGTACGGCCGTTCGGCGACGGGCATGACGGCCCGGCACAAGGTGAGTCGAGCCGCGCGGACGCCCGCCGGTGCCACCGGGCTCCGGTCAAGCGATTCTTGAGGGCTCTGCCGGACCGTGGCGCCCAGTGAGCTACCCAGGAGGGTCACGGTGATGGCAGTGGAAGGCGTGCAGCTCTACGACACCACGCTGCGGGACGGCACCCAGCAGGAGGGCATGGTGCTGACGGTGCAGGACAAGCTCGCCGTCGCGCGCCACCTGGACGCCTTCGGCGTCGGGTTCATCGAGGGCGGGTGGCCGGGCGCGGTGCCCAGGGACACCGAGTTCTTCCGCCGCGCCCGCACCGAACTCACCCTGGAGAACGCGGAGCTGGCCGCGTTCGGCGCGACGCGCCGCCCCGGCGCGCTGGCCGCCACGGACCCCCAGGTCCAGGCCCTGCTCGACTCGGGCGCGCCGGTGATCACCCTGGTCGCCAAGACGGATGTCCGGCACGTGGAACGGGCGCTGCGGACCTCTCTCGCCGAGAACCTGGCCATGATCTCCAGCACCGTGCGGTATCTCGTCCACGCCGGCCGGCGGGTGTTCGTCGACGCCGAGCACTACTTCGACGCCTACCGCGTGAACCGCGCGTACGCCCATGAATGCGTGCGCGCGGCGGTGGAGGCCGGTGCCGACGCCGTCGTGCTGTGCGACACCAACGGCGGCTCGCTGCCGGACCAGGTCCGCGAGGCCGTGGCCGACACGCTCGCGCAGACCGGTGCCCGGCTCGGCATCCACTGCCACGACGACACCGGCTGCGCCGTCGCCAACACCCTCGCCGCCGTCGACGCGGGCGCCGTGCAGGTGCAGGGCACCGCCCACGGGTACGGCGAACGGTGCGGCAACGCCAATCTGTTCACCGTCGCCGCCGACCTCGTCCTCAAGCGGGGCATCGAGGTCCTGCCGGTCGTGCGACTGGCCGGCATGGCCGCCACGGCCCGCGCCATCAGCGAGCTGACCGGGCGCCCTGCGCGGCCGGCCGACCCCTATGTCGGTTCCTCCGCCTTCACCCACAAGGCGGGGCTGCACGCCTCCGCGCTGCGGGTGGACCCCGATCTGTACCAGCACATCGACCCGGACGTCGTGGGCAACCGGATGCGCACCCTCGTCTCCGACCTGGGCGGCCGGTCGTCCGTCGAGCTCAAGGCCCGCGAGCTCGGCTACACGGTGGAGGCCGGTTCCGAACCGGTGGCCCGGGCCTCGGCGCGCATCAAGGAACTGGAGAACAAGGGCTACAGCTTCGAGTCCGCCGACGCCTCCTTCGAACTGCTGCTGCGCGAGGCGCTGTTCGGGCAGACGGCCGAGAGGCAGCCGTTCACCGTCGAATCCTGGCGGGTCACCGTCGAGCAGTGCTCCGACGACGCCGTCACCGAGGCCCGCGTGCGGCTGCGGGTCCCCGGCGGCGAGCCGGTCGACGCCGTGGGAGAGGGCAGCGGACCGGTCAACGCGCTGGACCGCGCGCTGCACCAGGGCCTTGACACACTCTTTCCCGCGCTGGCCGGGCTGGAGCTGACGGACTACCAGGTACGGATCCCCACCGGCGGACGGGGCAGCGCGGCCCCGGCCCGGGTGCTGGCCACGTTCGTCGACGGCCATCGGCGCTGGAGCACCGTCGGCGTCGACGAGAACCTGGTCACCGCCTCGTGGCACGCGCTGCTGGACGCGTTCCGGTACACGCTGCGCGACAGCGCGGGGCCGGCTCCCGAGGCCGCCCCGCTCGCCGAGCCCGCCCTCTTCTCCGCCGGCGGCTGATCCCGGGCACTGTCACGGCGGCACTTTCACGGCCGCGTCGAGGGCCGCTTGATGCCGGCTTCCCCGCGTTGATGACCGGCGCGGGGACTGCCGGGCTCAAGCGGCCGTTGCGTCGACCCGCTTCACGGACCGGGCCGCCATGACCGAACTCGCCCGGATGCCACACGGCGCGGAACGGCGCCGGGGCGTTCCCCGGGCGCGGCACACGCACCGCCTCCTACTCACCGCCGAGGCGGGCCTGGAGCGCCTGTTCCCCGGCATCGGCTTCCCCGGCATCGGCTTCCCCGGCATCGGCTTCCCCGGCATCGGCTTCCCCGGCATCGGCCGAGATCTCGCCGCCGCCGGAGCGGTGCGCGTGCGGATGTCCTGCTGAGCGCCGGCCGCGACCTGATGGGCGCGGCCACCGCCGGCATCGGTGTCAGCGAATGGAGGCGTCGGCCAGGATGCGGTCGACCAGCTGGCCGATGGTGACACCGGCCAGTTCGGCGCGCCGGATGTCCGGCCCGTACTCCCGCTTGACCGTGACCATCAGGTCGGCGATGTCGAGCGAGTCGATCTCCAGCGTGTCGATCGTGGTCTCCGCGGAGATGGCCTCCTCCGGTATGCCGAGGTCGACGAGCTCGGTGCGGAGCAGCTCGTGCACGTCCTCCGCGGTCACCTCAGTGGGCTTGGACATGGGATTTCTCCTTATGGTTGTACGGAAAGCCAGCCGCGGGTGGCCGGGCCCTGCAGTCCGAGCGTATGAGAAATGCGATCACGAACGCCTCTTATACTGTCTCCAGGCGTACTAGATAAACGCTTGAGCACCGCTCGAAAAGTACTCGAAGAATTCCCGAGAATTGCTTGAATAATAGGTGCTGTCAAGATTTGCGGCGCACGTCTCCCGGGGAGATGTGCCGAAGAATCCGGCGTCGAAGCCGAACAGGTCGAACAGGCCGGACGGGTGTCCTCCGCAGGTCGCCAGGCCCCCAACTCGCTGCCGAAAGATGCTCTGACCAGCCAAAACGAGTCGGCGAACAGAGTTCTTGCAGCTCCTGACGGCCGCCCCGCAGGAATCGGAATCCGTTATTCCTCCGGGCGGGCGCAGGCCCATTCCGGCGATGGTGACGGTTCCCTATTTTGACACCGGATCATCCCGGTGTCCAGGCTGGGCATGCGGAGCGGAAGGCCTGTCGGACGGTATTGCCCGCATCGACTCGGCGGCGTAGTGTCGGTGCAATGCATGATGACGTGGTAATCACAGGCATAGGGGCCCTGACTCCGGTCGGAAATGATCGTGAGAGCAGCTGGGAAGCGATGGTCTCGGGCCGATCCGGCATCGCACCCATCACCGCTTTCGACGCCACCGGAATGGGCACCAAAATCGCCGGCGAAGTGAAATCTTTCCGGCCCTCCGACCATTTCGACGCCAAACGCACCCGACGTATCTCCCGGTTCACCGCGTTCGCCGTCGTGGCGGCGCGCGAAGCGGTGGCCGACGCGAAGCTGGACATCGACGACGACAACCGGGACCGGGTGGCGGTCGTGGTGAACGCAGCGGTCGCGGGCTTCGACACCATCGAGGCAGCCACGCGGCAGTTGGTCGCCGACAGAGAACCGAGCTCCTACTTCGTGCCGTACTCGCTGGCGAACATGCCCAGTTGCGAAGTGGCGATCGACCTCGGCGTCCACGGCCCTGTCAACGCGAACGCGCTGGCCTGCACGAGCGGCCTGTACGCCCTGATGGACGCGCGGCGCCTGATCCTCTCCGGCGAGGCGGACGTGGTCGTCTGCGGCGGCACCGACGCGGGGATCACGCCGGTGTTCATGAACGGTCTGTCCACCATGGGCGCGCTGTCCCGGCGCAACGACGACCCCACCGCGGCGAGCCGCCCGTTCGACGCGGACAGGGACGGGTTCGTGCTCGGCGAGGGGGCGGTGGTCATGGTCCTCGAGTCCGCCGAGCACGCCCGCCGACGCGGAGCCACCCCGTACGCCACTGTCAGCGGTGCCGCGTTGAACTGTGACGCCTTCCACGTCAGCGCCCCGTCCCCGACAGGTGAGTACGCCGCGGCCGCGATCACGACAGCCGTCCAACGGGCCGCGGTCGCACCCGACGACATCGACTACGTCTGTGCCCATGGCACCTCGACCAAGGCCAACGACCGCACCGAGACCATGGCGCTCCGTGCGGCGTTCGGCGCGGCGGTGGACCGGATCCCTGTGAGCAGCCCGAAGTCGACCGTCGGCCATCTGCTCGCCGGCGCCGGCGCGCTGAGCGCGATGGTGTGCGCGCTGGCCATCCGCGACGGCGTCGTGCCGCCCACGATCAATCTGAACTCCCCGGACCCGGAGTGCGACCTGGACCATGTGCCCAACGTCGCTCGGCGGGTTCCCGTGCGTACGGCGATGGCGAACGCCTTCGGCTTCGGCGGCCAGAACTGCGTCGTGGTGTTCACCGCCCCCGACCCGCTCTGACGATCCGACGCCCAGAGGGTCCGACGTCGACCGTGTCCCGCGACCGGCCGGCCCGGCGGGCGCAGGGAACGCCGGCGGTGAGGGCGGCGCCCCGGGGCACCTGGCGGACGAAGAGGCCGGCAGGTGCCCAGGTGCCCAGGTGCCCGGGTGCCCAGGTGCTGCAGGTCCGCCAGCCCGCCAGCCCGCCGGCGCCACGGGCCGCCGTCGACCGGGGCACAGGGCCACGACGGACCCGTGGATGACGCACCGGACGCACCGGATGTCCGGCGGGGCGCTCAGTCCTCGAAGAGCGCCTCCTGCTCGCCCTCCGTCCGTTGCCGCACCCGCCGGTTCCGTGCGCCCACCACCAGCGCCGTCGCCGCGGCCGTCACTCCCAGCGCCACCGGAACCATCCAGCCACGGTCGAAGACGTGACCGAAGGCGTGGTCCAGGGAGAGGCGGCCGGGGCCGGCGACGGCGAGTCCGGCGGCGGCGAGGCCGAGGGTGGCCGCGTACTCGTAGCCACCCGATTGGGCGAAGAAGCCGTTGGGGAGGTGGACCGCGGTCGCGCCGGCCATCGCGCCGACCGCCGCGGCGCCCGCCGTCGGCGTCGCGAGGCCCAGCGCCAGCAGTGTGCCGCCGCCCGCCTCCGCGAGGCCCGCCGCCGTCGCGCTCTGCTTGCCGGGCACATAGCCGACGGACTCCATGAACTGGCCGGTGCCCTCCAAGCCGTGCCCGCCGAACCAGCCGAACAGCTTCTGCGTGCCGTGCGCGGCCAGTACCCCGCCCGTCCCCAGCCGGAGCAGCAGCAGGCCCAGATCTCGTCGGTCGTAACAGGTCACGGTGGCTCCCCGGCAACAGGTGGACATGGGCAGGTGAGACAGGCTCCTCGGCGGGCGGGCGGTGTTCCGCCGCGGGTCCACCGTCGCACCCTGCGCCCGGCCGGGCCCGTCCTGGACGGCGTTCGGGTGGCGGGGGCGGGGGAGCGGTGTGAGCCTGACGCCATGCCCATTCAGCCAGCCAAACTCAGTGACCCGGCCGTCCGCGCCTTCGTGACCGCCGTCAACTCCCACGACCGCGACGGCTTCATGTCGATCCTCGCGCCCGGCGCGACCATGGCCGACGACGGTGCCGACCGCGAGCTCGCCGACTGGATCGACGAGGAGATCTTCTCCTCGCACGGCCACATGGAGGTCGACAAGGAGTCCAACGGCGGCCGTTCCCTGGTCGCCCGCTACCGCAACGACACCTGGGGCGAGATGCGCACCAAGTGGGACTTCACGGTCGCGGACGACGGACGGATCTCCCGGTTCGAGACCGGAGAGGCGTGACCCCGCCCGGTCACGGGCCTTGTCCTCGCGTGCACTTCAACTCCTAGTGTCCTGCGGCATGGAGACCACCGACACCACAAAGGCCGCCGCCACCACGACCTCCACCGGTGCCACCACCAGGACACTGGGGCGCAGCGGGATCGACGTGAGTGCCCTCGGGTTCGGCTGCTGGGCCATCGGCGGCGAGTTCCAGGCCGCCGACGGACAGCCGCTCGGGTGGGGGAAGGTCGACGACGAGGAGTCCGTGCGGGCGATCCGGCGGGCGCTCGAACTGGGCGTGACCTTCTTCGACACCGCCGACGTCTACGGCACCGGGCACAGCGAGGAGATCCTCGGCCGAGCGTTGCACGGCCGCCGGGACCAGGTTGTCCTCGCCACCAAGTGGGGCAATGTCTTCGACGCCGGTACCCGCACCCTCACGGGTACCGACGACACCCCGGAGTACGCCCGCCGCGCCCTCACCGCGTCCCTGCGCCGCCTCGGCACCGAGTACGTCGACCTGTATCAGCTCCACATCTCCGACGCCGAGCCGGAGCGCGCCGCCGAACTCCGAGATCTGTGCGAGGAGTTGGTGAGCGAGGGGCTCATCCGGGCGTATGCCTGGAGCACCGACGACCCCGACCGTGCCGCCGTCTTCGCCGAAGGCCCCCACTGCGCGGCCGTGCAGCACGCGCTCAACGTCCTCCAGGACGCGCCGCGCCTCGTCGAACTGTGTGAGCGGCTGGACCTCGCGAGCATCAACCGGAGCCCGCTCGCCATGGGGGTGCTGGGCGGGAAGCGGTCGGCTCCCGTGGAGGCCGGGGACATCCGCAGCCGTCCTCCGGTCTGGCTCCAGGGCTTCGGCGGCGACGGCTCCGGCGTCGATCCGCAGTGGCTGGGGCGGGTCGAGGCGCTGCGCGAGATCCTCACCGGCGACGGACGCACCCTCGCCCAGGGCGCCCTGGCCTGGCTGTGGGCCCGCAGCCCGCGCACCGTGCCCATCCCCGGGTTCCGGTCGGTCGCCCAGGCCGAGCAGAACGCCGGCGCGATCGCCAAGGGGCCGCTCACGCCGGAGCAGCTGGCCGAGGTGGAGCGGGTGCTGGGGCGGTGATGCGACCCCGGCCCCATGCGCCCATGCGACCCCGGCCCCATGCGTCGATGTGACCCCGGTCTCACGCCGCGGATGAATCTTCGAGGTCCGCCGGGTAAAGGATGCGCCAGGGCCGGGAAAGGGGAGTTCTCGGTCACATTTTCGTCACAGCGGGCGGTGTACGGTCCCCTGGTGCGCGAATGTTCCCAGCTCAGCCGACGTGCCGTCCTCGGGTTGACGGCCGCCGCCCTCCCCTTGTCCGCGACCGGCGCCGCCGCCTCCGAGACCACCGTCATCGGCGGCGAGCGGCTGGCCCGGGGCGGGACCCAGGTGCGGGGTGCCGGCGGACTGCCCGGGAAGCTCACCGCCCAGGCGTGGGTCCTGGCCGACGGTGAGAGCGGGGAGGTGCTCGCCTCGTTCAACGCGCACCGGCGCCTCCCGCCCGCGTCCACGCTGAAGATGCTGTTCGCGGACACCGTGCTGGAGAAGTTCGACCGGCACCAGCGGCACAAGGTCACCGACGCCGACCTGGCGGACATTCCGTTCGGCTCCAGCCTCGTCGGCATCAAGCCGGGCATCACCTACACCGTCGAGCAGCTGTGGCAGGGCGTGTTCCTGCGCTCGGGGAACGACGCGGTCCACGTGCTCGCCCACATGAACGGCGGCGTCGCGAGGACGGTCGCCGAGATGCAGGCCAGGGCCGAGGACCTGCAGGCCCTGGACACCCGTGTGGTCAGCCCCGACGGCTTCGACCACCCGGGCCAGCTCTCCTCGGCGTACGACCTCACGCTGTTCGCCCGGCACGGCCTCAAGAACCCCGACTTCCGCGGCTACTGCGGCACGCGGACCGCCGACTTCCCGGCGGGGGGCAAGAAGACCTTCCAGATCCAGAACACCGACCGCCTGCTCACGGGAGCATGGGGGCTGAGCACGTATTCCGGTCTGATCGGTGTGAAGAACGGCTACACCAGCCACGCCGGCAACACCTTCACCGGAGCCGCCACCCGGGGCGGACGGACCCTGCTGGTCACCGTGATGCACCCCACCATGGGCAGCAACGCGGTGTACGAGCAGAGTGCCGCGCTGCTCGACTGGGGCTTCGGGCAAGGGCGTTCGGCCCAGCCGGTCGGCACCCTGGTCGAACCGCTCAGCGAGGGCGGGGCACCGGTGGACGCGAACTCGGGAACGGTGCGGAAGGCCGCTCACGCCGCGGCCGGAGCAACGGGCGCGGGACACGGCGGCCCCTCGCCGTGGCGGCTGGTGGAGGGTGCCGCGGGGACGGCGGCGCTGCTCGGTGCGGGCACGTGGACGCTGCTGCGGCGTCGCCGGGCGCGGGCCGCGACGGCGGTGAAGCCGGGGCGGGAGGCGCCCGAGGAGAAGGTGGTCGCCCAGTCCGGCGGCAGGCATCGGCGCTGAGCGTGCCGTCTGTGCGGCGGCCGCTCCACCCACCGGTGCGTACCCCGCGTCCCGCGCGGGGTCCACCCCCAATTCCGGCCCGGTGGAACGACCGCCGCCTTCCCCCCTCGGTATGGCCGCGGAACCTCCGTGCTCCAAGTGTGAAGCTCTTGTGGAGGTAAGTTGAGCATATGTGCCCGATCTGCCGTCATGCTGCGGAAACTGAAACTCCACTTGTGAAGATTGGCGCGTCGGCGGCCGTGGCGCCTCAGCCTCGCCCGATGTACGGCATCGCCGTCGCCAGCACCGTCGCGAACTGCACGTTCGCCGCCAGCGGCAGCTCGGCCATGTGCCGCACCGTGCGCGCCACGTCGGCCACGTCCATCACCGGTTCCGGGGCGACCTCCCCGCCCGCCTGGAGCGCCCCGGTCTGCATCCGGGCCGTCATGTCGGTGGCCGCGTTGCCGATGTCGATCTGACCGACGGCGATGTCGTACGGACGCCCGTCCAGGGACAGCGACTTGGTCAGACCGGTCAGCGCGTGCTTGGTCGCGGTGTAGGCGACCGAGTGCGGACGGGGCGTGTGCGCCGAGATCGAACCGTTGTTGATGATCCGGCCGCCCCGCGGGTCCTGCTCCTTCATGCACCGGTACGCCGCCTGCGCGCACAGGAACGCCCCGTTGAGGTTGGTGTCCACCACATGCCGCCAGGCGTCGTAGGGCAGGTCCTCGACGGGGACTCCACCCGGGCCGAACGTCCCCGCGTTGTTGAACAGCAGGTCCACCCGCCCGAACCGCTCGACGGTCGCCGCGAACAGTGCCTCCACGTCCTCGGGCCGGGACACGTCGGCCCGCACGGCGAGCGAGGGCGCCTCGGGCACCAGCGCCGCCGTCTCCTCCAGCGTCCGGGTGCGCCGGCCGGCCAGGGCCACCGACCAGCCGGCCCGCAGCAGCTCCGCGGCGACGGCCCGCCCGATGCCGGAACCGGCTCCCGTCACCACCGCGATCTTCGATTGCCTGTCAGTCATGGTTCCGCAGCGTAGGCGGCGAGTCCGCCATGCGGAATCAACTGTCCGCCATACGGTCCCCCTGTAGTTGATCGACGTGTGCCCCGGCACTGTGTACGAGCTGAGAGCATGGACCGGGCCGTTCCACACAGGGCCGGTTGTTCTACAGAGGGAGGGGCGGACGCATGTCCGAGCGCGCGGCGGCACCGATACCGGAAACGCTGCACAGGTCCACCACGTCCACCACGTCCATCACCCCCCGTACCGGCCTCCTCGTCACCCTCGTCCTCGGCGGCCTCACCGCCACACCCCCGCTGGCGATGGACATGTACCTCCCGGCCCTGCCGGAGGTCACCCGCTCCCTGCACGCCCCCGCCGCCACCGTCCAGCTCACCCTCACCACGTGCCTGGCCGGCATGGCGCTCGGGCAGCTGGTCATCGGCCCGATGAGCGACCGCTGGGGCCGCCGCCGCCCGCTGCTGGCCGGCCTCCTCGTGTACATCGTCGCCACCGCCCTGTGCGCGCTCGCGCCGAACGTCGAGACGCTCGTCGCCTTCCGGCTGGCGCAGGGCCTCGCGGGCTCGGCCGGGATCGTCATAGCCCGGGCCGTCGTACGCGATCTGTACGACGGCGTCGCCATGGTCCGCTTCTTCTCCACCCTGATGCTGATCTCCGGGGTCGCCCCGATCCTGGCCCCGCTGATCGGCGGGCAGATCCTCCGGGTGACCGACTGGCGGGGCGTGTTCGTCGTCCTCACCGTGGTCGGGGCCGTACTCGCCGCACTGGTCCGGCTGCGGCTGCCCGAGACCCTGCCACCCGCCGACCTCCCCCACTCTCGGTTTCGCTCGAGCGGGGGGACCCCCACCCGCGGCGGGACGGGGGAGGCGCTGCGCACGATGCGCGGGCTCCTCGCCGACCTGCCCTTCACCGGCTACATGCTCGTCGGCGGCTTCACCTTCGCCGCGCTGTTCGCCTACATATCCGCCTCGCCCTTCGTCATCCAGGAGATCTACGGCGCCTCCCCGCAGACCTTCAGCCTGCTGTTCGGACTCAACTCCGTCGGACTGCTGATCGCCGGGCAGATCAACGGCAAGGTGCTGGTGGGCCGGGTCAGCCTGGACAAGGTGCTCGCCACCGGCCTCGCCCTGATCGTGCTCGCCGCCACCGCCCTGCTGCTGTTGACCACGGGCGTCTTCGGCGAGGTCGGCCTGGCCCCGGTCGCCGCCGCGCTGTTCGTGCTGATGTCCGCGATGGGCCTCACCCTGCCCAACGCCCAGTCCCTCGCCCTGCTGCGCACCCGGCACGCCGCCGGCTCCGCGTCCGCGCTGCTCGGCACCTCCTCCTTCCTCGTCGGCGCGGTCGCCTCCCCGCTCGTCGGCATCGCCGGAGAGCACACCGCCGTGCCCATGGCCGTGGTCCAACTGGCGGGAGCACTGGTCGCGGCGGCCTGCTTCGTGGGAATGTGCCGTCCCTGGAAGGCAAGCGCGGGGTCGGAGGGAGACGGCAACTGAGCGCACCGAGACTGCGCGTCGACACCCCGGAACGGGCCGGGCTCGACCCCACGGAACTCGCGCACCTCGTCGGCGAGGTGCACGCCCTCACCGCCGGAGCACGCCCCTGGGCGGCCGGCGCCGTCGTCGTGGCCGGACGCGGACCCGTGATCGCCGTCGCCGAGGCCTCGGGCTTCGCGGTGCGGTACGCCGCCTACGACCCCGAGACCGACTCCGGCGTCGAACTGCCGCCCGCCGCCCGGGTCCCGGCCACCGTCGACACCTGCTTCGACCTGGCCTCGCTCACCAAGCTCTTCACGTCCGTCGCCGCTGTGCAGCAGATCGAGCGCGGCACCCTCGGCATCGACGCCCCGGTCGGCGCCTACCTGCCCGAGTTCACCGGCGCCGCCGGCAACGGCGTCACCGTACGGCAGTTGCTCACCCACACCTCCGGACTGCGCCCCGAACTCCCGCTGTACGACTGCCCGGACGACTCCGCCCGCCTCGCCCTGCTGCGCGCCGAGGCACCCACCGGTGAACCCGGCGCCTACCTGTACTCCGACCTGAACATGATCCTGCTCCAGCTGGTGCTGGAGCGGATCAGCGGCCGCACCCTCGACGTCCTCGTCGAGGAAGGCATCACCCGCCCCCTCGGGATGACCGCCACCGCCTTCGGACCCTGCCCCGGCGCGGCGGCCACCGAGGACCAGCGGCGGCCGTGGGCCAAGGCGGACCGGGGGATGCTGCGGGGCGTGGTCCACGACGAGAACGCCTTCGCGCTCGGCGGCGTCGCCGGCCACGCGGGCCTCTTCTCCACCGCCCGCGACCTCGCCGTCTTCTGCCGCACCCTGCTCGCGGGCGGCTCCTACGGCCCCGCGCGCATACTCGGCCCCGACTTCGTCGAACTCCTGCTGACCCCGCCCGCGCTGGGCTTCGCCATGGACCAGCCCTGGTTCATGGGCGAACTCGCGGGCAGGGGAGCGGCGGGCCACACCGGCTTCACCGGCACCTCGCTGGTCCTGGCCCCGGCGACGGACACGTTCCTGGTGCTGCTGGCCAACACGGTCCACCCCCGCCGTCGGCCACCGGACAGCACCCCCAGGGCGGCACTCGCGACCCACCTGGCAAGGGCGGTGCGCGGCGCGTGAGCCGGGGACGGGGCGGGGGCCGCGGCTCGGGGGCCAGGGGCGGCTGCGGCTCGGGAGCCTGGGGGGTGCGGCCTTGCCCGGAGCCCGGCCCGGATGGTGCCCCCTGCCGAGTGTCCGGCCCCGGGAGGTGCTGTGACCCCTGCTGAGCGTCCAGCCCTGGGAGGGGCTGTGCCCCCTGCCCCTCGCCCGCTCCGCCGGGTGGCCGCCGCCCTTCCGGGCACCTGAGAGAATCACCCGGTGAACGCCCCTTCCTCCCCAGCCGAGACCCTGCGTGCCACCCTCGCCGGAGTGCTCGACGGTCTTCCGCCCCGGCAGGCCGCCGGAGCCGTCGAACGGCTGATCGCGAACTACCGGGGCGACACCCCCACCCACGCCCCGATCCTCCGCGACCGAGCCGACGTCGCCGCCTACGCCGCCTACCGGATGCCGGCGACCTTCGAAGCGGTCCGCGCCGCGCTGGCGGCGTTCGCGGCGGCCGTGCCCGACTGGACGCCCGGCAGCCACACCGACGTCGGCGGCGGGACCGGCGCCGCCACCTGGGCCGTCACCGCCACCTGGCCGGGCGAGCGCGGCGTCACCGTGCTGGACTGGGCCGAGCCGGCGCTCGCCCTCGGCAGGGAGATCGCCGCCGCCAACCCGGCCCTCGCAGGTGCCCGCTGGCAGCGCGCCCGGATCGGCGGCGCGCTCACCCTGGAGGACACCGACCTGGTCACGGTGTCGTACGTCCTCAACGAACTCGCCGAGGCCGACCGCGCCGCGCTCGTCGACGCCGCTGCCGCCGCCGCGCGGGCCGTCGTGATCGTGGAGGCGGGCACCCCGGCCGGCTACGAGCGGATCATCGAGGCCCGCGACCGGCTGATCCGCGCCGGGTTCCGTATCGCCGCACCCTGCCCGCACAGCGCCGCCTGCCCCATCGTGCCCGGCACCGACTGGTGTCACTTCGCCGCCCGGGTCAGCCGCTCCTCCCTGCACCGGCAGGTCAAGGGCGGCTCCCTCGCCTACGAGGACGAGAAGTTCAGCTACGTCGCCGCCACCCGGCTGCCCGCCGACCCGGCCCCCGCCCGGGTGGTCCGGCGCCCGCAGATCCGCAAGGGGCAGGTGCTCCTCGACCTGTGCGAGGCGGACGAACAGCTGCGCCGCACGACGGTCACCAAGCGTCACGGCGATCTGTACAGGGCGGCCCGGGACGCCGACTGGGGGGACCCGTGGCCGCCGCGGGACGCGACGGCGTAGCCGGCGTGGCTTGTTAGCGTCACCCCATGGTGAAGAAGCCGGCCCCCGACGCCACCCGCCGCAGCGAGAAGTCCCGCCGGGCGATCTACGCCGCCGCCCTCGACCTGGTCGGTGAGGTCGGGTACCCGAAGACCACGGTCGAGGGGATCGCCGCCCGCGCCGGGGTCGGCAAGCAGACGATCTACCGCTGGTGGCCCTCCAAGGCGGCCGTCCTGCTGGAGGCGTTCCTCGACCTGTCCAGGCAGGCGGCGGAGGAAGCCGGGCAGGAGCCGTACGTCATCCCGGACACCGGCGACCTGGCCGCCGACCTCAAGGCCGTGCTGCGGATCACGGTGGACCAGCTCGTCGACCCGCGTTTCGAGGTGCCCTCCCGGGCGCTGGCCGCCGAGGGCGTCGTCAACGAGCCGGTCGGCCGCGAGTTCGTGAGCAAGCTCCTCGAACCCCAGCTCCAGCTGTACGTCGACCGGCTGCGCTCCGCCCAGGACGCCGGGGCCGTACGGGCCGACGTCGATCCCCGGATCGCCCTGGAACTGTTCGTCTCGCCGCTCGCGCAGCGCTGGCTGCAACGGACCGGACCGATCACGTACGACTACACGGACACCCTGGTCGACTACGCCCTGCACGGAATCGGACCCCAGACACCCCGAAGCACATGAAGATGGGACGATAAGGCATGCTGTCCGCACACCAGCGGCGACCAGCGAGGCGAGGCGATTGATGAGCGCGACGTTCGGCGGCAGGTCCGGCCGGCGGGGCAGACTCTCCCAGTGGCTGCGCGGACGCCGGCCGAAGGAGACGGGCGCCACCGAGGGCGGCGGCCGTGAGGACCTGCTGCTCGCCGCCGCCGCGGCGGGACTGCCGCTCGCGCCCGCCGCGCACCCCGCCGACGGCTACCGGTGCTCCTGCGTCCGCGTCGGCTGTCCCACCCCGGGCCGGCACCCGCTGTCGTTCGCGTGGCAGACCCAGTCCACCACCGACCGCGCCCAGATCGAGCGCTGGGCCCGGCATCAGCCGCAGGCCAACTTCATCACCGCCACCGGCATGACCCACGACGTCCTGGACGTGCCCCTGGAGGCGGGCCGGGAGGCGCTGGAGCGGCTGCTCGGCGCGGGCGTCGAGGTGGGCCCGGTAGCGGAGAGCGACGACGGCCGCATACTGTTCTTCACCCTCACCCGGGGCACCCCCGAGGACGAGGACGAGTGGTGGCCGTGCGAGCTGGACTGCCACCCCGAGACCATGGACGAGCACCCCGGCCTGCGCTGGCACTGCCGGGGCTCCTACGTCCTCGTACCGCCCGCTCGGCTGCCCGGCGACGACGAGCGGCAGGTGCGCTGGGTACGCGGCCCCGAGCATCCGCTGCCCGACCCGCTGAGCCTGCTGGAGGTGCTCACGGACGCGTGTGCGCGTCACGCGGGCACCGATCATCAGGGTGCCGCCTGGCCACTGCGGCACTGAGCGCTCCGCTGGAAATCCGGTGCGTCATCCGCGGGTCCGTCGTGGCTGGTCGCTCCCCCACTCTCGACTTCTCCCCCCACTCTCGACTTCGCTCGAGCGGGGGGACCCCCATCGCGGGGGGACCCCCATCGCGGGGGGACCCCCATCGCGGGGGGACCCCCATCGCGGGGGGACCCCCATCGCGGCGGAGCCGCATGTCGATACAGCCCCGCGCCCCTTGAGAGGCGCCTCTACTCGCCCTGCGCCGCCGTCAGCCCCAGCACCCGCCCGACGACCGACACCGGACCGCTGCCGGCCGGGTCCAGGGCGACCTCGTTGGAGATGAACTCCAGCGTCAGCGACTGCTTCACCTCGCCCTTGGTCAGGGCCTGCACGTCCTTGTTCGGGATCTGCACGGAGGTGCCCGGGGCGCCGGTCCGCTTCTCGAAGTGGTGCGAGGCGAAGAACACCAGCGCCCCGCCGTCCGCCGTGCGCAGCGCGAGCGGCGCGTAGTCGTCGCGGTTCAGCGGCTCGTCGATGTACTGCCGGACCAGGCCCGGCTTCCGCGCCTGCTTCGCGCGGTCAGCGCGCCAGGCACTGGTGTAGCTGCCGTCCGCGAACGTCTTCCCACCGCTCTTCAGGTAACTCGTGTAGCCCTTGCTCAACTCGCCCGGCGGGATCGCCTGTCCCGTGGCGTCGGCGGGCACCGCCTCGGCCCAGCCGTCCTTGTCCTTCTTGAACTTCGGTACGTCGCCGGGCGCGACGAGCGTCAGGTACGCCACCTGCCACGGCCGGCCGAGGGCGCCGCGGGTGAACACCAGCAGCCAGCGGGCCGTGCCGCCCTTGTTGCCCTTGGCGTCCGCGACGAACCAGCGGGGCCAGCCGGCCTTCTTCGGGATGGTGAACTTCGCGTCCGTCAGCTCCAGCGGCGTGTGGTTCGCGTTGCCCGCCGGGCTGTTGGCGTGCCCCGCCTTCAGCCGGGCGGAGTCGATGTCCGAGAGGGCACCGGTGACGTAGTCCGCGTCCAGGGAACTGTCGTAGGCCTTGTCGGCCTTGTTGTAGGCGTCCGTGAACTGCCGGAGCGCCTTCGCCGCCTCGGCGCGGGTGGTGGCGGGGAGCATCTCGCGCTCCCCGTGCACCACCACGCAGCCGCTCGCTGTCAGCGACAGAGCGGCCAGTGAAGCCGCTATGAGTGAGTTCCGGTCCCGCCTACGAAGCCTTCGACGGCTGCGTTCCCTGGTCATGAGGTGCCTTCACCTTCCCCTTCCCGGAGGCGAACCCTACCGGGGCGAGGAAGATCGCGAGAGTCGGGACCAGATACAGCAGCCACACCGTGACCTGGATGACGGTCGGGTCCGGCTGGAAGTTGAGGACACCCTTGAGGAGCGTGCCGTACCAGCTGTCCGGCGGGATCGTGCCGCTGATGTCGAAGGCCAGGTCGGAGAGGCCCGGAACCCAGCCGGCCTCCTGCAGGTCGTGGACGCCGTACGCCAGCACGCCCGCCGCGACCACGACCAGCAGGCCGCCGGTCCAGGTGAAGAACTTGGCCAGGTTGATCTTCAGGGCGCCCCGGTAGAACAGCCAGCCCAGGAGTACCGCGGTGGCGAGACCGAGGGCCACGCCGATCAGCGGGCGCGGGGTGCCGTCGCTGGCCGCGTGCACCGAGGCCCACACGAACAGCGCGGTCTCCAGGCCCTCCCGGCCCACGGCCAGGAACGCGGTGGCGACCAGCGCGCCCGTGCCCATGGCGAGGGCGGCGTCCAACTTGCCGTGCAGCTCCGACTTCAGGTGCCGGGCGGTGCGCCGCATCCAGAACACCATCCAGGTCACCAGGCCGACGGCGAGGATCGACAGCGAGCCGCCGAGCGCCTCCTGCGCCTTGAACGTCAGCTCCTGCGACCCGAACTCGAGCGCGAAGCCGAAGCCGAAGGCGATGGCGATGGCGATGGCGATGCCGATCCAGATCGGCCTCAGGGCGTCCTTGCGGCCGGTCTTGACCAGGTAGGCGATCAGGATGCAGACGACGAGCGACGCCTCCAGACCCTCGCGCAGGCCGATCAGGTAGTTGGAGAACAAGGGTTACGCCTCCTTGGCGAACAGCGTGCGGCCCCACCAGTCGTCCTTGTCCCGGACGCCGGGCGGAACGGCGAAGACAGCCGAACCCACGTGCTGGATGTACTCGTTGAGTGCGTCGGTGGCCAGGTTGCGCTGGATCTGGATGAAGCCCTTGCGCACGTCCCGCTGGTAGGCGAGGAAGAACAGGCCCGCCTCCAGGCGGCCCAGGCCGTCGGTGCCGTCGGTGAAGGAGTAGCCGCGGCGCAGGATCGTCCCACCGTGGTTGGAGTCCGGGTGCGCGAGCCGCACGTGCGCGTCCGGCTTCATCGCCTTCAGGAACGGTTCGTCACGCTCCTTGGCCTTGCCGACCGGGGCGCCTTCGCCCTTGTCCCGGCCGAAGACGTCCTCCTGCTCCTGCAGCGAGGTGCGGTCCCAGGTCTCGATGTGCATCCGGATGCGACGGGCGACCAGGTACGAGCCGCCAGCCATCCAGTCGGAACCGGAACCGTCCTTCTCGTCCACCCACACGAACTTCTTCAGCCGGTCCGGCTCGGTGCCCGCGATGTTGCGGGTGCCGTCCTTGAAGCCCATCAGGTTGCGCGGGGTCTGCGCCTCCGGGGTCGTGGACGACGTCTTGCCGAAGCCGAGTTGCGACCAGCGGATGACGACCTTGCCGAAGCCGATGCGGGCGAGGTTGCGTATGGCGTGCACGGCGACCTGGGGGTCGTCGGCGCAGGCCTGGATGCACAGGTCGCCGCCGGTGCGCGTCCGGTCGAGGTTGTCGCCGGGGAACTTGGGCAGGTCGACGAGGGCCTCGGGCCGCTTGCCGGACAGACCGAACCGGTCGAAGAGCGAGGGCCCGAAGCCGATCGTCAGCGTCAGCCGGGACGGCTTGAGGCCCACGGCCTCGCCGGTGTCGTCCGGCGGCGCCTCGGCCAGCCCGCCGAACGCACCCTCGCCGACCGCCTTGCCGGCGGTCATCCGCCGGGCCGCGTCCGTCCAGTCCTTGAGCATCCGCACGAACTCGTCGCGGTCGTCGGTCTTCACGTCGAACGCGGCGAAGTGCAGCCGGTCCTGGACCGGGGTGGCTATGCCCGCCTGGTGGGTGCCGTGGAACTCCACCGCGTTGCCGGTCTCCGCGGCCACCGGGGTCGCGTCGTCGCCGGTCCTGGCCATCGCGACCGCGCCGCCCGCCGCGGCGGCACCGAGCGCGAGCCCGGCGCCTCCCCAGCCGATCAGCGCCCGGCGCGACGGGCTGCCGCCCCGGCTCTCCTGGGTGTCGGTCATCGTCCTGCTCCCTGTCCTACTTCGCCACGTGCTACTTCGCGACCGCGGCGGCCAGCTTGGACAGCGGCTCGGCCAGCGCGTTCACCGCGTCCGACAGCTCCTTGCGCTGGTCCTTGGTGACCTTGTCGTAGGAGACGAACTCGTAGGAGTTCTTGTCCGTGCGGTACTTGTCGAGCAGCGTGTCCAGCGCGGTGAACTGCTTGTCCAGCTCGGTGGTCAGCGCCTTGTCGTTCTTCTGGGCGACCGGCTTCAGCAGCTCGTACGCCTTCTGGGCGCCCTCGACGTTGCCCTTGAAGTCGACCAGGTCGGTGTGCGCGTAGCGGTCCTCCTCACCGGTGACCTTTCCGGTGGCGACCTCGTCCAGCAGCTCCTTGGCGCCGTTGGCCATGGAGGTCGGGGTGATCTCGGCCTTGCCGACCCGCGCCTGCCAGTCCTTCAGGTCCGTCACCAGCTGGTCGGCGAGGGCCTTCTCCGTGGCGCCGGTCTTCTTGTCGTGCCAGAGCGCCTTCTCCAGGCGGTGCCAGCCGGTCCACTTCTGGCCGGCCTCCAGGCCGTCCTCGCGGACGTCGACCTTCGGGTCGATGTCACCGAAGGACTCGGCGACCGGCTCGGTGCGCTCCCAGCCGAGGCGGGAGGGCGCGTACGCCTTCTTCGCGGCCTCCAGGTCGCCGTCCTTGATCGCCTTCACGAAGGTCTCGACGAGGGGCAGCGTGGCGTCGGCCTGCTGCTGCGCGTACTCGCGGTAGTCGGCGACCGCCTTGTCGAGCTTCGGGTCCCGCTTGGCCGTCGTGCCGGAGCCGGTGACCTTGAGGCTCTGACGGATGCCCTTGCCCTTCATACCGGGCTTGCAGGCGACCACGTACTCGCCGGACTTCACCTCGGCGGTGACCTTCTGCTTGGTGCCAGGGCCGATGTTCTCGCGCTCGGTGACGATCCGGTCGTCCGGGAAGAGGACGTAGACCTCGGTGATCTTGGATCCCTTGTTCTCGATGGACAGCTCGACGTGGCCGGCGGAGATCTCCTGCTTGGAGAGCTGGCACTTGTCGTCGGTGGCGGTCACGCCGATGACGCGATCGTCGTTCTTCGCGTCGCTCTTCGCGGTGCAGGCCGAGAGGGCGGTCAGGGCGGCCACGGCGGTGGCGGCGGTGACGGTCAGTCGGACGGCTCGCATGCAGACTCCAGCGGATCTGGTGTGGTGAGGCTGGCCTAACTTACCTGAGGCTTGCCTTAGCTGTACCCCCGGGGCCGCGGTTCACCTCTCCGGGAAAGATCACAGACACGGCTTGATCTCGACGGCTTAAAAGAGATCCCAGGAGATGGTAAGGGAAAGGTCAAGAGACCGAAGGGGCCTGGGGCGTCCTCGCCGAGGCGGCGATGTTTCAATTTCCCGCGTGACTGATTACGACGTACTCCGCGTGTTCTGCGCACCGAACGGCGGCTACGGCAATGAACTCGGTGTCGTGCGTGACGGCTCGGTCCTGCCCGAGCGCGGCGACCGGCAGGCGCTGGCCGCGAAACTCGGTTTCAGCGAGACCGTGTTCGTGGACGACCCCGAGCGCGGAGTGATCGACATCTACACCCCCACCCTGCGCCTGCCCTTCGCCGGTCACCCCTGCGTCGGCACGGCCTGGCTGCTGGACATACCCGAACTCGTCACCCCGGCCGGAGTGGTGGGCGCCCGGCTGGACGGCGAGTTCAACTGGATCGAGGCCCGCGCCGAGTGGGCCCCGCCGCGCACCCTGCGCCAGTACGCGACCGCGGCGGAGGTCGACGCCCTTGACGTGCCGCCGCCGGGTGAGTGGATCTACGCGTGGGCCTGGGAGGACGAGGCGGCCGGACGTGTCCGTGCCCGCGCATTCCCTGGTCGTGACGACGGCATCACCGAAGACGAGGCCACCGGCGCCGCAGCGCTGCTCCTCACCGACCGGCTGGGCCGCGCGCTCAACATCACCCAGGGCAAGGGTTCGCAGATCCTGACCGCACCCCAGCCGTACGGGTGGGTGGAGATCGGCGGCCGGGTCTTCCTGGAACGCTAGGCGCTGAGCGGGAACTCCTCGTCCAGGGCCCGGAAGACCTCCGCGTTCAGTGCGTAGGCCCGCTTGCACTCGGCCACGACGCGCTGCTGTTCCAGTTCGTCCGCCGGTACCCCGTCCAGCAGTGCGCGGTAACTCCTCTTGAACGCGGCCGGGTTGGAGATCTCCTCGAAGACGTAGAAGCGGACCCCGTCGCCCCTGCGCGCGAAGCCCCACGTCTTTTCCGCGCGGTCGCGGATGACCTGGCCGCCGGACAGGTCGCCGAGGTAGCGGGTGTAGTGGTGGGCGACGTAACCGCCGGGCCATCGCTCCGCGCACGCGCGGATCCGGTCGGCGTACGTCCGCGTCTCGGGCAGCGCGGACAGGCCCGACCGCCAGCCGGCGCCCCGCAGGTGCGCCAGGTCCCGCTCCAGCGCGGGCAGCCGCAGCAGCTCAGGCCGGATGAAGGGGCCGGCCACCGGGTCGGCCGCCAGTCGTCCGGCCGCGCTCTCCAGCGCGTCGTAGACGAACCACAGCTGCTCGGTGTAGCGCGCGTACGCCGGCACCCCCAGCCTGCCGTCGAGCAGGCCGCCGATGAAGTCCGACGTCTGCACCTGCCCGTGCTGCTCGCGCGACGCGCCGCGGATGAGGGCCGAGAACGACTCCATGGGCACTCCCTGGTTTCCGACGTTCTGTCGGTAAGTTTACCGACAGGACGTCGGAAAAACATGCGGAAGCCGGGGCGGTGGAGTGCCGGGACGACGAGAAGCCCGCCCTGACAGGTCGGGGCGGGCTTCAGCAGGCCTTCGGGCGGCCTCGTCACGGCAGGGTCAGGATCTCCGCCCCTGTGTCCGTCACCACCAGCGTGTGCTCGAACTGCGCGGTCCGCTTGCGGTCCTTCGTCACGACGGTCCACCCGTCGTCCCACATGTCGTACTCGTACGTCCCCAGCGTCAGCATCGGCTCGATCGTGAACGTCATCCCCGGCTGCATGACGGTCGTCGCGTGCGGGCTGTCGTAGTGCGGGATGATCAGCCCGGAGTGGAACGACGTGCTGATGCCGTGCCCGGTGAAGTCCCGCACGACCCCGTACCCGAAGCGCTTGGCGTACGACTCGATGACCCGGCCGATGATGTTGATCTGCCGGCCGGGCCTGACCGCCTTGATCGCCCGGTCGAGCGACTCGCGGGTGCGCTCCACCAGCAGCCGGGACTCCTCGTCCACGTCCCCGACCAGGTACGTGGCGTTGTTGTCGCCGTGCACGCCGCCGATGTACGCCGTCACGTCCAGGTTGACGATGTCGCCGTCCCTGAGGACTGTCGAGTCCGGGATGCCGTGGCAGATGACCTCGTTGACCGACGTGCACAGAGACTTCGGGAAGCCGCGGTAGCCGAGCGTGGACGGATAGGCGCCGTGGTCGCACATGTACTCGTGCGCGACCTTGTCCAGCTCGTCGGTCGTGACGCCGGGCGCGATGATCTTCGCCGCAGCCTCCATCGCCTGCGCGGCGATGCGGCCGGCGACCCGCATCGCCTCGATGGTCTCCGGAGTCTGCACCTCCGGCCCCGTATACGGCTTCGGCGCGGGCTTTCCGACGTACTCGGGACGCCGGATGTTTCCGGGCACCGGACGGGTGGGAGACAGCTCCCCTGGTACGAGCAGCGACTGGCCAGACATGCCAGCGAGTCTAACCAGCGGCCATGGGGCACCATGTGCTTGGCGAGAGGAGCGGTTCATGGCCCTGTTCAAGAAGCGCACGGTCGGCAAGCCGGGCGAGTGGTACTACTGCCTGGAGCACAAGAAGGTCGAAGAGGGCCCGGACTGTCCCGGCAAGGACCGATTCGGCCCCTACGCCAGCCGGGAAGAGGCGCAGCACGCGATGGACACCGCCCGCGAGCGCAACCTCGAATGGGAGACCGACCCCCGCTGGCACGACGCTCCCGCGGAGGGCTCGGCCGACGAGGACTGACCGTCCGGCGCGGGCGCGTCGCCGGTCATGCCCCCGCGGGCGTGACGGCGGCGCGCAGCTCGCGCAGCCGTACGGCGTGCTCGTCGGTCCGCGCGTCGTACGACATCAGCCCCGGCAGCCCCATCGCGAGCAGCCCCATCGCGCCCGCGCACAGCAGCCCGCCCGACCAACACGGACGTCCGCACCCCGGCCCACGCGGCGACCCCGCCGGAGCGGACCTGGCCCACCTTGAAGGGGCCCTTGCCGGTCTTCGCCGGGGGACGTCACCAAGGGGCCGTCGGCGGGGCGGTCAGGATTTCGGCCAGCCGCGACAGACGGTCCCGGAAACCCCGCCGAACCCTCGGAGAGACACCGTTCGCGTTCTCTCCGGCTGCCGCGCCGACCAGATGCTGGACGCTGTCCAGGTCCAGCTCGGCGCCGTCCGGGACGGCCAGCGTCTCGTGGGCCATGGCCGCGAGCTCCGCGCCGCCGGAGCCGAGGGCCAGCACGGTCACCCCGGCCCGCCGGGCCGCGTGCACCCGTTCCAGCAGCTCCGCCGGCTCCTCGGGGGCGACCACCAGAAGGGTCTCGCCGCGCCGCGCCTCCTCGATCCTGCCCGGCCCGACCGTGAGGTGCGCGGGGTCGCAGGGGCGCGCGTGGTGCCGTACGAGCGTGGGAGCCAGCTCGGGCGTGCCTGACCAGGCCGCCTCGTCCACCAGATGTGCCGCCAGATGCCAGGGTTCGTACGCGGGCGTGCCCACCAGCAGCAGCCCGCCCCCGTGCGCCACCACCGATCCGCGCAGCACCCCCGCGAACCGCCGTGTGGCCCCCAACCACTCGGTCCCGGAGAGCACTTCGCGCAACAACGCGACCCGTACGGCGTCCATGCGACCGCATCCTGCCGCAACCGGTCACGTGCGACGTGGAGTTCACCCCAAATACGCCCGACCTGGGGACGACCGTGCCCCCGGCGCCCCCGGCGCCCCCGACGAGGATCACCCGGCCCCGTGCGCTGCCGCGGGCGGACGTAGAGTCGGCCCATGACCTCTTCCGACAGCGCACAGACCGCCGCGAAGGCGCCCGCCAAGGACCCCTGGGACCTGCCCGACGTCTCCGGCCTCGTCGTCGGCGTGCTCGGCGGCACCGGGCCGCAGGGCAAGGGCCTCGCCTACCGGCTCGCCAGGGCCGGCCAGAAGGTGATCATCGGCTCGCGCGCGGCCGAGCGCGCGCGGGCCGCCGCCGAGGAACTCGGCCACGGCATCGAGGGCTTCGAGAACGCCGAGACCGCGCGCCGCAGCGACATCGTGATCGTCGCCGTGCCGTGGGAGGGCCACGGCAAGACCCTCGAATCGCTGCGCGAGGACCTCGCCGGCAAGCTCGTCGTGGACTGCGTCAACCCGCTCGGCTTCGACAAGCAGGGCGCCTACGCGCTGAAGCCCGAGGAGGGCAGTGCCGCCCAGCAGGCCGCCGCGCTGCTGCCGGACTCCCGGGTCACCGCCGCCTTCCACCACCTGTCGGCCGTCCTCCTCGAGGACCCGGAGATCGACCGGATCGACACCGACGTGATGGTGCTCGGCGAGCAGCGCGCCGACGTGGAGATCGTCCAGGCCCTCGCCGGGCGCATCCCCGGCATGCGGGGCGTCTTCGCGGGGCGGCTGCGCAACGCCCACCAGGTCGAGTCGCTGGTCGCGAACCTGATCTCCGTCAACCGCCGCTACAAGGCACACGCGGGGCTGCGCGTCACCGACGTGTGAGTCCGGCCGGGGGCGCATGGCGGACGGCGCGCGAGCATGGGGGACACTGGTCGGCGAAGCAGTTCCGAGCAGTGCCCCCGTGTCCCCGACAGGAGCCGACCCCCATGCCCCGCATCGCCCTCTACGCCCTCGTCGTCTGCGTCCTCGCCGTGGCCGCGGCCGTCGTCTCCTTCGCCCAGGGCAGCTGGCTGGGGATCGTCTGGGTGCTGCTGGCCGGCCTGTCGTCCAACATGGCCTGGTACTACGTCAAGCGCGGCCGGGCCGCCGCCGCGCAGCGCACGTCCGTCACGGAGTGATCGTGCAGATCTCCGGGGTGCCCTGCCAGAAGCGGTAGAGCTCCTTGCCGCAGTACCAGGAATAGTCGTCGACGCCCAGCGCCCGCAGGATCGCGTTGATCACGTCGAAGAACGCGGTGTTGAGCGACGGCACCCACAGCAGCGCGAACACGATCATCAGGCCGAACGGCGCGAACGGCTCCACCTGCCGCTTCACCTGGTATGACAGCCACGGCTCGATGACGCCGTACCCGTCCAGGCCCGGCACCGGCAGGAAGTTCAGGATCGCCGCCGTCACCTGGAGCAGGGCGAGGAACGCCAGCGCATACCGGAAGTGAAGGGGCACCCCGTCCAGGGCGTGCAGCCAGAAGGGCGCCGTGCACACCGCCGCGAACAGCACGTTCGTCAGCGGGCCCGCCGCCGAGATCAGGCTGTGCTTCCAGCGGCCCCGGATCCGGTTCCGCTCGATGAACACCGCGCCGCCCGGCAGACCGATCCCGCCCATGATCAGGAACACCAGCGGGAGCACGATGCTCAGCAGCGCATGCGTGTATTTCAGGGGGTTCAGCGTGAGGTAGCCCTTCGCGCCGACCGTGATGTCCCCGCCGTGCAGTGCGGTGCGCGCGTGCGCGTACTCGTGCAGGCACAGCGAGACGACCCAGGCGGCCGTCACGAACAGGAACACCGCGACACCCGGCTGCGCGGCGAACCCCGTCCAGGTCGCCCAGCCGGTCACCGCCGTGACGGCCGCGATGCCGAGGAACACGGGGCTGACCCGCCGGTCGCCGGGGCGGGTGGTGGTGGCGGTCATGGGGCTCCTGACGTGGATGGGCCGACGTGCGCGGGCGGTCGTGACGCGCTCGACCGTACCGGTGGTGCCGGGAAAACGTCTCGCGGTCGCCGTTCGGTTCCGGGAGGGTGGAGGGATGGCGCTGATGAGGGTGTTCTACGAGGACTGGCAGATGGAGTGCTGCGGCCGTCCCTTCTCGGTCGGCGACGAGGTCGGCTGGCCGCTGGTCGCCGCCGGCGGGCAGGACGTCCGCGACGGCCTCCGGTACGGCGCCGAGGCATGGGTGGAGAACCACGGCGACTGCGAGCACCCGGCCGCCGGCCGGGTCCGTGCCATCGACCTGGTACGCCAGGACTACACGGCCACTCACGTCCCCGAGCCCGTCGAGCCGGTGCCCGGGAAGGTGACGTTCGCCTCCACCGGGCGCGGTCTCGAACCGGTTCCCGGCACGCGGACCATGGAGTCCGTCGACCGCTGCCCGAGGTGGTTCGGGGAGGAGTCCGTACCCTCGCGGGGCCCACGCCGCTTCCGCCGTACCGTCGGCGCCCTCGTCACCCTGGAGGTCCCGGACGGTCCCCAGACGTCGGGCGGCGCGCCGCGCCAACCTGGTGACCAGTCCTGACCGCTCCGGAGACAATGGCCCCGTGCGCTATCGCCTCCTCGGACCCACCCAGGCACTCCGCCCCGACGGCACGCCCGTCCCGGTCGGCGGGGCGCGGCTGCGTGCGCTGCTGAGCGTGCTCGCGCTGCGGGCCGGCCGGACCGTGCCCACGGACCTGCTGGTGGACGGCGTCTGGGGCGACGACCCGCCCGCCGACGCCACGGGCGCCCTGCAGGCACTGGTCGGCCGGCTCCGCAGGGCCCTCGGCACCGACGCCGTCGCCTCCGCCGAGGGCGGCTACCGGCTCGCCGCCGCCCCCGACGACATCGACCTCACCCGCTTCGACCGGCTGACCGGCGAGGGCCTCGCCGCCCTCGCCGACGGCGACCCGGCCAAGGCGGCCGTCGTCCTGGACGACGCCCTCGCCCTGTGGCACGGCCCCGCCCTCGCGGACCTGCCCGGCCACACCGCCGAGGCCGCCCGCTTCGAGACCCGCCGGCTGGACGCCCTGCGCGCCCGGCACACCGCGGCCCTCGCCCTCGGCCACGCCGAGCAGTCCCTGCCCGAGCTGGCCGCTCTGTGCGACACCCACCCGCTGGACGAGCTGCTCCAGGCGCTGCGGCTGCGCGCCCTGCGCGACGCCGGCCGCCCGGCCCAGGCGCTGGCCGCCTACGAGGACGTACGCCGGCTCCTCGCGGACCGGCTCGGCTCCGACCCCGGGCCCGAACTGCGCGCCCTGCACACCGAGTTGCTCACCGAGGCCCCGCCGCGGCCGCGGACCGCGCCGCCGACCTGGACCACGCCCGCTGCCGCGCCCGGCAACCTGCCCGCCCGGCTCACCTCCTTCGTCGGCCGCGAGAGCGACATCGCGGCCATCGGCGCCGACCTCGCCGCCGCCCGGCTGGTCACCCTGCTCGGGCCCGGCGGAGCCGGCAAGACCCGGCTCTCGCAGGAGGCCGCCGAGGCGGTACGGCACACCGTCCGGGACGGGGTGTGGCTGGCCGAGCTGGCTCCCGTGGACGACCCGGACGCCGTGCCCCAGGCCGTGCTGACCGCGATCGGCGCCCGCGAGACCGTGCTGCACGGCGCCGGCGCCGAGACCATGCGCGCCGTCACCGACCGGCACGACCCCGTCGACCAGCTCGTGGAGCACTGCGCCCGCCGCCGGATGCTGCTGATCCTCGACAACTGCGAGCACGTCGTCGAGGCCGCCGCCCAGCTGGCCGAGCGGCTGCTGGCCCGCTGCCCGCAGCTGACCGTCCTCGCCACCAGCCGGGAACCGCTCGGGGTGCCCGGGGAGGTGGTGCGGCCCCTGGAGCCGCTGCCCGAGCCGGTCGCGCTGCGGCTGCTCGCCGACCGGGGCGGGGCCGCCCGGCCCGGATTCCGTGTCGAGGACGATCCCGAGGCGTGCGCCGAGATCTGCCGCCGCCTCGACGGACTGCCCCTCGCGATCGAGCTGGCCGCCGCCCGGCTGCGCATGCTCACCCCCCGCCAGATAGCCGACCGGCTCGACGACCGGTTCCGGCTGCTCACCAGCGGCAGCCGCACCGTGCTGCCCCGCCAGCAGACCCTGCGCGCCGTCGTGGACTGGTCCTGGGACCTCCTCGACGCGGACGAACGGGACGTCCTGTCCCGGCTGGCGCTGTTCGCGGGCGGCTGCGACCTGGCCGCCGCCGAGGCCGTGTGCGGACCGGCCGCCCTGGACGCGCTCGGCTCCCTGGTCGACAAGTCCCTGGTGGTGGCCTCCCCTTCGGCGGACGGCGCGATGCGCTACCGGCTGCTGGAGACCGTCGCCGAGTACGCGGCCGAACGGCTCGACGAGGCCGGGGGCCGCGCCGGGGCGGAGCGTGCCCATCTGACGTACTACCGTGAACTCGCCCGTACCACCGACCCGTTGCTGCGCGGCCCCGAACAGCGCGCCGCCATCGAACGGATCCAGCTGGAGTACGAGAACCTGCGCACCGCCCTGCGGCACGCCGTCGCCGCCGGCGACGAGCAGGAGGGGCTCGTCCTGGTGCTGTCCCTCGTCTGGTACTGGCAGATGCGCGACCTGCGCGTCGACGCCCGCACCTGGTGCGAGGAGGTCATGGCGCTCGGCCCGGACCCGTTCACCGAGCCGGTCGAGCGGGCCCTCCCGGTGTGGCAGCGCTGCACCGACAGCCCGCCGCCGCTCACCGGCGAACTCCTCGCCGAGGCCCGGCGCGGCGTCCACCTGGCCCATCTCGCCTGCATGGACACCGAGTTGGAAAGCTGGCAGACCCCCGCGGCCCAGGGCAAGCTGCGCGCCATCACCCGGGTCTACGAGCCGGGCATGCCCCAGACCTGCCGGGTCCCCGGCATGATGTGGTGCTTCGCGGAGATGCTGACCAGCGGCATGGACCGGCTGCGCACGATCCTCGATGCCGCCGTACAGACCTGCCGGGACACGCCCGGCTTCGAGTGGGACCTGGCCGGCGCCCTGCGGATGCGGGCCAACATCCAGGCCAACCGCACCGAATGGGCGGGCGACGCCGCCCATGACGCCGACGAGGCACTGGAGATCTACCGCCGCCTCGGCGACGAGTGGGGCCTCGCCGAGGCACTGTCCGCCCGCGGCGAGGCCCACGAGCGCAAGGGCGACTACCGCGCGGCCGCCGCCGACTACGAGAGAGCGACCGTGCACGCCGAACGCCTCGGCGCCCGCGCCCAGATGGCCGTGCTCGGCGCCCGGCTCGGCAGCGTCCTCATGGAGGCCGGCGAGCTGGAACGCGGCGAGAGCCTGCTGCGCGAGGTCATCGCATCCCAGGACGGCATCCCCAACGAGGCCATGCCCGCGGCCCGGCTCTTCCTCGCCTGCTGGCTCTCCCTGACCGGCCGCGTCGCCGAGGCGCGCGACCAACTGCGGATGCTGCGCGAGGAGTTCAAGATCGCGCACTTCGTGGTCTTCGACGCGATGATCCTCGGCCAGGAGGCGTGGGTCGACGCGCTGGACGGCCGTTCGCAGGAGGCTCTGACCCGCGTCCGTACGGCGATGCGGCTGTCCCGCGACCCGCTGTCCGAGGCGATCACACCGCATCTGTCCTCCATCTGTCTCACCGTCGCGGCCATGGCCCTGGCCGGACTCGACGGCGGCGGCCGGGCCGCCGACGCCGCCCGCTGCCTGGGCGCCGCCCAGGCCCTGCTGCCGCCCGGACACGTCCCCTCCGGCGTGGAGCGCCGCGTCAACGGCCTCACCGAGGCCCGTATCCGCGAGTCCATCGACGGCCCGGCGTACGAGGCCGCGTACGCCGAGGGCGGTGGCCTCTCCCTCACGGAGGCCACCGCCCTGGTCTGAGCCGGCCGACGTCGGCTCTTCGTACGTCAGCTCTTCGTACGTCGGCTCGCCGTACGTCAGCTCTTCGTACGGAACTTGTGGACGGCGACCGGGGCCATCACCGCGGTGATCACCACGGACCAGGCCACCGTCACCCACAGGTCGTGGGCGACCGGGCCGCCCACCATCAGACCGCGGGCCGCGTCCGCGAGCGTGGACAGCGGGTTGTAGTCGGTGAAGGCCCGGAGCCAGCTCGGCATCGAGTTGGTCGGCGCGAAGATCGACGAGCCGAACTGGAGCGGGAACAGCACCAGGAAGCCCATCGCCTGCACGGACTGCGCGCTCTTCATGATCACGCCCAGGGTGAGGAACACCCACATGATCGACGACGCGAACAGCGCGGACAGACCCACGGTCGCGAACAGGCCGGGCCAGTTCGTGATGTCGAAACCGACCAGGACCGCCACGACCATCAGGACGGCCGTCGCGAACAGCATCCGGCCCAGCTCCACCGCGATCTTCGCGAACAGCACCGAGCCGCGCCCGATCGGCAGGGACCGGAAGCGGTCCATGACCCCGCTGTTGATGTCCTGGCTGAAGCCGGTGCCGACGCCCTGCGACATCGTCATGCTCATCATCGCCAGCATGCCGGGGATGACGTACTGCACGTACCGGTCCTGACCACCGCCCAGCGCCTGCCCGATCGAGCCGCCGAAGACGAACACGAACAGCAGTGTGAAGATGACGGGCATCAGCAGCGCGTCGAACATCGACTCCGGGTCCTGGCGGATCCACAGCAGGTTGCGGCGGATGAGCGCCCCGGTGTGCCGCAGGTGTCCGCGCAGCGTGATGCGGGCGTCCGCGGTGGTCGCCGGTCCGGGTGCCGGGGTGGTGACGGTGGCGCTCATACGGCGACCTCCTCGCGGGACGCGGTGGGCACGGTGTCCTGCGGGGCACTGGCGCGGTGGCCGGTGAGGGACAGGAACACCTCGTCGAGGCTGGGCAGTTCGGTGGTGATGGAGGAGATGGTGACGCCGCGCGCGGTGACCGCGCCGACCACGGCGGTCAGCTGCTCGTCGCTGAGGATCGGCACCAGCAGCGTCCCGGTCGCGGTGTCCACGGTGGTGTTCGCGAGCCCGGTGATGCCCAGTTCGTCGAGCATCGAGGCGAGCGGCCGCAGCTGCAGCGGGTCGACGGGCCGGACCCGCAGGCTGCGCCCGCCGACCTTGGCCTTCAGCTCCTCGATGCCGCCGTTCGCGATGACCTTGCCGCGGTCCACGACCGTCAGCTCGGAGGCGAGCTGCTCGGCCTCCTCCATGTACTGGGTGGTGAGCAGCACGGTGACGCCGTCGCCGACCATGGCCTTGACCTCGTCCCACACCTCGTTGCGGGTGCGCGGGTCGAGCCCGGTGGTCGGCTCGTCCAGGTACAGCACCGCCGGCCGCCCGATCATCGAGGCGGCCAGGTCGAGGCGCCGCCGCATACCGCCGGAGTACGTGCTCGCCGGCCGCTTGGCGGCGTCCGTCAGCGAGAACCGCTCCAGCAGCTCGTCGGCGCGGGTCCGGGCCTCCTTGCGGGGCAGGTCCAGCAGCCGCCCGATCATGTACAGGTTCTCCCAGCCCGAGAGCTTCTCGTCGACCGAGGCGTACTGCCCGGTCAGGCCGATCACCCGGCGCAGCTGTCGGGGCTGGCGTACGACGTCGTAGCCGGCCACGGTGGCCTGCCCGGAGTCCGGGGTGAGCAGCGTGGACAGGATCCGTACGAGGGTGGTCTTCCCGGCGCCGTTCGGCCCGAGGACGCCCATCACGGTGCCCTCGCGCACGTCGAGGTCGACACCGTCGAGCGCCTTGGTCTCGCCGTAGTGCTTGACCAGCCCCCGCACGGTCACGGCGGGGCGTCCGCCGACGGGGTTGTCATCGATTCGCGTCATGCCCACGACCGTGCCAGAGCCGACCGACAAACCACCGACAGAGCGCCTACATCGCACCTACAGAGCGACAACAGCTGTCGGCGGGCATGTGCGCGGCGCCTTCCGGGCGCCCCGTGTCACCGACGAGCACCGCAACCACCGATTGAGCAACCACGACGGCGAGCCCCCCCGGTCCGCGAGAGCGGCGCCGGTTCAGGCGCAAAAGCGGCAGCCCGCCGACGGGGGACGGTCGGCGGGCTGCCGGGGTGTTGCCGCAATGGCTAGTGGACGGAGTGCTCCTCCAGCGGGAACGTCCCGCCGACCACGTCCTGCGCGAACTCCTTCACCGCGTTGCCCATGACCTCACGCAGGTTCGCGTACTTCTTGACGAACTTCGGGACCCGGCCCTGCGTCAGGCCGAGCATGTCGGTCCACACGAGCACCTGCGCGTCCGTCTCGGGTCCCGCGCCGATGCCGACCGTCGGGATCTGCAGCACGCGCGTGACCTCGGCCGCCAGTTCCGCGGGAACCAGCTCCAGCACCACCGCGAACGCGCCCGCGTCCTGCACCGCCTTGGCGTCGCGCAGCAGCTGCTGGGCCGCCTCCTCGCCCCGCCCCTGCACGCGGTACCCCATCGCGTTCACGGACTGCGGGGTCAGACCGATGTGCGCCATCACCGGGATGCCGGACTCCACCAGCAGCCGGATCTGCTCGTGCGAGCGCTCGCCGCCCTCCAGCTTGACCGCGCCGACCCCGGCCTCCTTCACCAGCCGGGTCGCCGAGCGCAGCGCCTGCACCGGGCCTTCCTGGTAGGAGCCGAAGGGCAGGTCGCCGACGATGAGCGAGCGCTGTGTGCCGCGTACGACGGCCGCCGACAGCATCGTCATCTCGTCGAGGGTGACGGGCACCGTGGTCTCGTACCCGAGGTGGCAGTTGCCCGCCGAGTCGCCGACGAGGATCACCGGGATCCCGGCCTCGTCGAAGACGGACGCGGTCATCGCGTCGTAGGCGGTGAGCATGGGCCACTTCTCGCCCCGCTCCTTGGCGAGGGCGATGTCGCGGACGGTGATGCGGCGAGTGCTGCCCTTTCCTCCGTAGAGGCTTCCGTACAGCGCCTTGCTGCCGTCGGAAGGGTTGTTCTGGGCAGCCGGAAGCTGCGTCATGGCAACGGCTCCTTCAGTCATCTCGAGGCGCCCTGACGGCGTCCCCGGATCGACTCCATGGTGGCACCTCGTGCCGGAGAGGGCCAGGGGGGACCCCTGTGATCCCTCTGTCGGTCCCGCCGCGATCCGCAGGATCACCCGTCCGGCGGCCCGGGCTTGCGGAAGCCACCCCTCCGTGTAAGCAATCGGTAAAAGAATTCAGATACGAGACGGTGCCGTATTGGAATACTCGTACGATCGAACACATGACAACGTCCGTCCCTGCCTCCCGGATACCGGAAGCCGTGCACCGGCGCCGCTGGGCGATCCTCGGCGTGCTGATGCTGAGCCTGCTCATCGTCGTGCTCGACAACTCGATCCTGAACGTCGCCATCAAGACGATCTCCACCCCGGCGCCCACCGGCCTCGGCGCCACCCAGAGCGAGATCGAGTGGGCGATCAACGCCTACACCCTCGTCTTCGCCGGCCTGCTCTTCACCGCCGGCCTCATAGGTGACCGCCTGGGCCGCAAGAAGGTCCTGCTCGGCGGTCTGGTCGTGTTCGGCATCGGCTCCGCCCTGGCCGCCGAGTCCGGCACCCCGGGCGAGCTGATCACCTACCGCGCCCTCATGGCCCTCGGTGCCGCCTTCGTCATGCCCGCCACCCTCGCCGTCCTCATGAACGTCTTCGAGCGCGAGGAGCAGCCCAAGGCCATCGGCATCTGGGCGGGCGGCGTCGGCCTCGCCATCGCCATCGGCCCGATCACCGGCGGAGTGCTCCTCGACCACTTCTGGTGGGGCTCGGTCTTCCTCATCAACGTCCCGATCGTGATCGTCGCCCTCGCCCTGATGACGTGGCTGGTGCCCGACTCGCGCGACCCGAACCCCGGCCGCCTCGACCCGGTCGGCGTCGTCCTGTCCGTGGTCGGCCTGGTGCTGCTCGTCTACGGCATCATCAAGGGCGGCGAACTCGCCGACTTCACCGACGGCAAGGTGCTGGCGACCATCATCGCCGGTCTCGTCGTCCTGACCGCCTTCGTCGTCTTCGAGAAGCGCAGCGACCACCCGTCCCTGGACGTCACCTACTTCAAGAACAAGGTCTTCTCGGCCGCCATGAGCGCCATCGCGCTCGTCTTCTTCGCGCTGATGGGCGTCACGTTCTTCGGCGTCTTCTACACCCAGAGCGTGCGCGGCTACTCGCCGCTGCAGTCCGGCCTGCTGATGCTGCCGCTGGCCGCCGCGCAGATGATCTTCGCGCCGCGCGCCCGGCTGCTGGTCGACCGGTTCGGCAACAAGGCCACCACCACCGCGGGCCTGGTGCTGGTCGCCGCCACCCTCGCCGCGTTCGCCGGCTTCGAGGCCGACACGCCGATCTGGATGCTCGAGGTCGTCTTCTTCCTGATGGGCACCGGCATGGCGCACATCATGACGCCGACCTCCGTCGTCATCATGCAGGCCCTGCCGCGCGAGAAGGCCGGTTCCGCCTCCGCGCTCAGCAACACCTTCCGCCAGGTCGGCGGCGCCCTCGGCATCGCCGTCCTCGGCTCGGTGCTCTCCACCGCGTACCGCAACGGCATCGAGGGCAAGCTCGGCCTGCTGCCGCCCGCCCTGCGCGACACGGCCGGCGAGTCCATCGAGGCCACGCTCGGCGTCGCCGCCAAGCTCGGCTCGCGCGGACAGGGCCTCGTCACCCCCGCGAACGACGCCTTCCTGCACGCCATGCACGTCACCGCCCTGTGCGGTACGGGTGTCGCGATCGTCGGCGCCGTGGTCACGGCCCTCTTCCTGCCGGGCAGGCCGCCGGCGGGTCAGGAGGACAAGAAGGAACAGGAGTTGGTGGCCGCGGCAGACTGAGCCGCGGGCGCCGGTACGGGGGGAAGGAGGCTGTTGCGGGACAATTCCCGCAGCACAGTGAGAGGACGAAGTGTCGTGAGCCTTGCCGAAAGCCGGCCGCGCCC
Organism: Streptomyces sp. NPDC002520; assembly: GCF_053595235.1. NCBI lineage: Bacteria > Bacillati > Actinomycetota > Actinomycetes > Kitasatosporales > Streptomycetaceae > Streptomyces > Streptomyces sp. NPDC002520. The sequence goes on from NZ_JBSFXG010000002.1 coordinate 566,671, forward strand.
GGACGGCCCCGCCAGGGGCCGGCCCCGCAGCGAGGCCGTGGAACACGCCATCGTGGAAGGCGTGATGAAGCTCCTGGAGGACGGCGTACCGCTCGCCGAACTGTCCATCGAGCGCGTCGCGCGCACGGCCGGAGTCGGCAAGGCCACCATCTACCGCCGCTGGAGCGGCAAGGAGGAACTGTTCGTCGACGTCATGCGCGCCGCCGAACCCCCCGACCCGGACCTCCCCGGCACCTCCATGCGCGACGACCTCGTCGTCCTGCTGGAGTCCCTGCGCAGGCGCGGCCTCGCCAGCCGCTCGTCGGCGATCCTGCACAACGTCTTCGCCCAGATGAAGAGCAGCCCCAAGGTCTGGTCGGCCTACCACACCTGCGTCATAGCGCCCCGGCGCGCCCTGACCCGCGAGGTGCTCGAACGGGGTCAGCGCGAGGGCGAACTGCGCGCGGACGTCGACCTGGAGCTGGCCAGCGACATGTTCATGGGCCCCATGCTCGTCCGCTCCGTCATGCGCCCCGACGCCGACCTGCCCGAGCGGCTGCCCGAGGAGATCGTCGACACGGTCCTCGCGGGCCTGCGACCCGGGGCGCCCGCCTGACGCGATCGCGGGGAAAACTCGACGGTCCGGTAGCGCTGATGTGCATGTTTCGTCACAGACTCCACCCGTGGCGGTGCGACCGGAACTCCCCGCCCCGCCTTGTTCGTCCTCGTCTTCCGTACGGCCGTCATGTGACGGCGGGAACGGACCCGCTCATCCCCTAGGGTCGGATGAACACCGGGGGACGGCGGAGTGCACGGCAGGCAGTGAGGCAGGCGGTATGGCGCAGCAGGCGTACATGACGGAGACGGACAACGGCGGCTCGGGGCCCGGCCGACGCGGATCCCGGCTTCGGCGCCTGTCGCACCGCGTGCTCTCCGGCTGGCGCGACGATCCAGGGATCTGGCGCCGCGGCCTGGTCCTCGCGGCGCTGGCCCTGCTCCTCGCCCTGGTGATGCTGCTGCACTCGCACATCCCCAACCGGGTCGGCAACCTCGGCAGCCTCACGGAAACCTTCCTGCCCTGGCTGGGGCTGGCCGTCCCGGTGCTGCTGGTGCTCGGAGTGCTGCGTAAGTCGGCGTCCGCGCTGATCACGGTCCTCCTCCCGGCGATCGTGTGGCTGAACCTCTTCGGCGGACTGCTCACCGACAAGACGGGCAGCGGTGGCGACCTCATGGTCGCCACCCACAACGTCAACGCCGACAACCCCGACCCGGCCGCGACCGCCCGGGACGTCGCCTCCTCCGGCGCCGACCTGCTCGCCCTGGAGGAACTGCCCGCGTCCGCCCTCCCGGTGTACGAGAAGGCACTCGGGACGACGTACCGGCACCACGCGGTCGTCGGCACCGTCGGCCTGTGGAGCAAGTACCCGATGTCCGACGTGCGCACCGTCGACATCAAGCTCGGCTGGGAGCGCGCGATGCGCGCGACCGTCGCCACCCCCGAGGGACCCGTCGCGGTGTACGTCGCCCATCTGCCCTCAGTGCGGGTGAAGGTGGAGGCGGGGTTCACCGCGCGACAGCGCGACAAGAGCGCCGACGCGCTCGGCGAGGCGATCGCCGACGAGACGCTCGGGCGGGTCGTGCTGCTCGGCGACCTGAACGGCACGATGAACGACCGCTCGCTCAACGCCGTCTCCTCGCAGCTGCGCTCCACGCAGGGCGCGGCGGGCAGCGGCTTCGGGTTCAGCTGGCCGGCGTCGTTCCCGATGGCGCGTATCGACCAGATCCTGGTCAGGGGCGTCGAGCCGGAGAGCTCCTGGACCCTGCCGCGCACCGACAGCGACCATCTGCCGGTGGCTGCTCGTGTGAAGGTGGACACGTCCTCGTAACCAGCCGGAATACTGGGCCTGGGAGAGTTTGTTCCGCGTCTGAACATACAATGGGACGGAACTTCCGCCCTCCCTACTCCCTTTGAAAGGCACAGGCCCGTCATGCCCCTGGCCCTGCTCGCCCTGGCCGTCGGCGCTTTCGGTATCGGAACGACCGAGTTCGTGATGATGGGCCTGCTGCCCGACGTCGCGGACGACCTGCACGTCTCCATCCCCACCGCCGGACACCTGGTCTCGGCGTACGCGCTGGGCGTCGTCATCGGCGCCCCGCTGCTGGCCGCCGTGACCGCGCGGATGCCGCGCCGCACGGTGCTGATCGGCCTGATGGTCCTGTTTGTCGTGGGCAACGCCCTGTCGGCCCTGGCCCCCGGCTACGACTCCCTCCTCGCCGCCCGCTTCCTCAGCGGCCTGCCGCACGGCGCCTTCTTCGGCGTGGGCGCGGTCGTCGCCACGGCGATGGTCCCGCCGGAGCGCAAGGCCCGCTCGGTCTCCCTGATGTTCCTCGGCCTGACCGTCGCCAACGTCGCGGGCGTCCCCGTCGCCACGCTGACGGGCCAGCACCTTGGCTGGCGGGCGACGTTCCTCGGCGTGAGCGCCATCGGCGTCGCCGCGATAGCCGCGCTCGCTCTCCTGATCCCGCACGACCACACCACCGCCCCCACGACCGGCCTGCGCGGCGAACTGGCCGCACTGCGCTCACTGCCGGTGTGGCTGGCCCTCGGCACGACAGTGGCCGGCTTCGGCGCCCTCTTCGCGGCCTACAGCTACGTCACCCCGATGCTGACGGACTCCGCCGGTTTCGCCGAGGGCAGCGTGACGGTGCTGCTCGCCCTGTTCGGCGTCGGCGCGACCGCGGGCAACCTGCTGGGCGGCCGCCTCGCCGACCACGCGATGCGCGGCACGCTGTTCGGCGGACTGGCCTCACTGGGTGTGGTCCTCCTCCTCTTCCCCGTCCTGATGCGCGCCGAATGGAGCGCGGCCCTCGCCGTGACCCTCCTCGGCACGGCGGCCTTCGTCACCGGCTCCCCACTCCAGCTGATGGTCATGGAGAAGGCCTCCGCCGGCCCCTCCCTCGCCTCCTCCGCCAACCAGGCGGCCTTCAACCTGGCGAACGCCGGCGGCGCCTGGATCGGCGGCCTCGCCCTGGCGGCCGGCTTCGGCGCCACGTCCCCCGCGCTCGCCGGCGCGGCACTCGCGGTCCTGGGACTCGGGGTCGCCGCCGTGGCGTACGCGGTGGACCGGCGCGGGGTGACTCCGTCGGTCGGCCGGGAACGGGTCGTGGCCGCGCATGTTCCCGAGCAGTCGAGCGCGCTGCACTCCTGACCCAGGGGCTCCCGCCCCCTGGATCCCTGTTTCGCTCCCCACTCGATTCGGTCGTTCCGGATTACCGCCAAGCTGGCGGATTGTCACGAACCGGACGCCCGAGCAACCCTGAAGCCTGCTGTGAGCCCTGCCAGGGCAATCGGGTGCCCTCGCCGAGGTGGTCGATGACGTTCGTCAGCAACTCCGTTGCACAGAGCAGGACTTCGAAGTCGTGTGCGCCAAGGTGGTGGCGTGGCTCCGGTACGGCCTTCGAGGTGGCGAGCAGGTGGAGTTCGAAGCTCATTGCCCGGCCGCCGTCTTCCGGAGCGCGGTGGCCGGCGCGTGAGGGGTCGCGGAGTCCGTACTCCGGCGTCCTGTCGCAGACGCGGAAGCACAGCTCGCTCGGTCTCTCGATGTGGTGCCCTATCGCAGGTCGTCGACGTCCAGTTCGGCGCCGGCCACCAGGGTGAGCTCGCCCGCCGGGGCGGCGGCGTCCTCGACAGCGTGCGCGCCGGGTACCTGGGACGCGAGGACCGCGGCCCGGTCGGCGAGGCCCGGGGGATAGGTGACCGTGGTGCGGCCGGGGTGCGGCGCGTTGCCGGTGCCCGTGACGGTGAACCCGGCCTCGCGCAGTCTCTCGGCGACCGCGGCGGCCTTCCCCTCGGCGTCCGATCCGTTGAGGACACGCACGTGCACGGAGGACGCGTACAGCGGATCTTTCGCGCCCGCCTCCAGGCTCTTCTTGTCGATCTCCCTGTCCTTGGCCAGGGCGGTGAACACGGTGGCGGCCTGCGGGTACTGCCACACCACATTGGCCTTGTCCGTCGGGACGTCGGCTTCGCGCGGATAGCTGGGAACGGTGAGGAACGTCAACCGGTCCTCGGGAACGCCCTTCAGCTCGGACGCGAGGCCGGTGAGGGCTTTCGCACCGGCCAGTTCGTCGTCCGTGGTGAGGGACTTGGTGAGGGACTGCAGCAACTTGTAGAGAGCGACGGGGTTGGTGATCTTCGACTTGGCCTTCTCGGCCAACGCCGACATGAACTCCTGCTGGCGGCCGATGCGTCCGGTGTCGGAGCCGTCGCCCACGCTGTAGCGGGCACGCACGTAGCCGAGCGCCTTCTCGTCCCTGATCGTCTGGCAGCCGGCCTCCAGATCGAGGTGGGCCTTCTCGTCGTGGATGGCCTGCTCAGGGCAGACCTCTATGCCGTCCAGGGCGTTGACCATGCCCTTGAACCCCTGGAATTCGACCGACATGAAGTTGTCGATGCGCAGACCAGTATTGGCTTCGATCGTCTTGATGGTACAAGCGGCGGCGTCGGCCACCTCGCCGCCTGTGCCGCCGAGCGAGAACGCCTCGTTGATCTTGAAGTGATGGACCTCGGAGGTCGTACCGTCGCCCTTGTCGCAGGCTGGTATTCGCACCCAGGAATCGCGGGGTATGGACACGACCGCGGCCCACTTCCGGTTCGCGGGGATGTGCAGGACCATCAGCGTGTCGGAGTGCATGGTGCCCCCCTCCATGCCGCCGTACCGGGCGTTGGCCCCGGACCTGCTGTCGGAGCCCACGACCAGGATGTTCCGCGACCCGGGACTGAGGTTCTCCGGGCGGTCGTCGCCGAGCTTGCCGTCGAGGGAGGCGCCGTGGACGTTGCCGTCGAGGTCGTTGTAGATCCACGCACCGGCACCGCCGGCGCCGAGGACGCACACGGCGCCGATACCGGCGGTCCAGGCAACGATCCGGCCCCGCCGCGTCAGCCCGTCCGACTTCCCACCCGCTCGCCTACGCGAGCGCCCGGCCGCCGGAGCACTCTTTCGTCCGCGTGTCCCACCCATGTGAATCGCCCCCCGCGCCCCGCCCCGACCACCCGGCGTGACCGGACACCAGACGCCCGATGTCGATCACCGGACTTTATACGATCGTTTCGAACGTGTAGCGGGTCTGTACGCTCACCGGTGTGATTGATGATCACGGAAGCGATGTCAAGTGACTAACACCGTGACCGAGTTCATGACCGTCGATGACCAGGCGGAACCGTCGCTGGAGACCGCGACAATCTCGGACTATGGGCTGGTGACGGCGGCGAGGGCGCGAAACACTGGCTGCGGGTGCTCTCCGAGCTCAAGAACAGGGGCGTCGACGACGTCCTCATGCTGGTCTGCGACGAGTTGAAGGGGCTGCCCGACGCGGTCGGGCAGGTCTGGCCGCGAACTGTGGTGCAAACGTGCGTAGTTCACCTGCCGCGGGCGTCGTTCCGTTACGCAGCCCGGCAGGACTGGGACAAGTGAACGCCTTCGACCTGGCGTTCGACGGCCGCCTCACCGCAGGCCAACTCTAGCCATACCAACCCCAGTTGCACCGCTTGCCATACAGACCCGGTGGCCGCCCTTGCAAGGGTGAAACTTCGAGGTAAGGACGTGGAGTTCACCTGCGAGATGGAGGACTGGTTCGTCTGGGCCGAGCCTGCCGCACTTGAACGCGCCGTGGTGAACCTGTTGGACAACGCGGTGAAGTTCTCACCGGCCGGAAGCACGGTTTCGCTGCGTCTCGAAGCAGGACGACTGTCGATAGGGGACGAAGGTCCGGGTATCCCGTCAGGCGAACTCCCGTATGTCTTCGAACGCTTCTGGCGCTCGCCTTCTGCCCGCAGTCTTCCCGGGAGTGGCCTCGGTCTGGCCATCGTCGCCAGGGCGGTACATGCATCTGGTGGGACTGTCGGGCTACAGCCGGCACCCGGTGGCGGCACCAGGGCGGTCATGACTATTCCAGGGGCGAGAACTCCGCCACCGAAAACCCCTTCGCGTACGCCGTAGCCTCGATGTGCGACTGAAGCGCGCCAGCGACTCCTCGGACGCCTCGATCGGCGAGTGGCCCAACGGCAACCTTTCGGCGTGGGCCCGCGCGAACCCCCCCTTGGGTGCCGCCGACGCCGTTTCAGTTCCTGAGTTCGCACCAGACCGTCTTGTGGTCCGGGCCCTGGTCCACGCCCCATCGGTCGGTCAGCGCGTCGAGGAGGACCATGCCCCGCCCGGACTGTTCCGTTGCCGTCGCGGACAGCAGGACGGGCAGGGCGCGCGGGTCCGGGTCGGTGACCTCGATGCGGGTGTGGCCATGGGCCGTGCCGGTGACACGGACCGTCACCGGGGTGCCTTCACCGAGGTGGTCGATGACGTTCGTCAGTAACTCCGTGGCACACAAGCCGACGTCGAAGCCGTGTGCGCGGAGGTGGTGGCGTAGCTCGGGTACGGCCTTCGGGGTGGCGAGCAGGTTGAGTTCGAGAGTCACTGCGCGCCCGCCGTCTTCCGGAGGGCAGTGGCGAGTGCGCGTGCCGTGGCGGTGTTGCAGTTCCCGAGCGCGACGAGGCCGACGGGCTGTGTGTACCTACCCGCGAAGCTCGGCAGGTCCACGCGGAGGGAGGGGAGCGTGATGCCGTGGAGGGCGAGGGCGGTGCGAAGGTCCTCGACGCAGAGGGTGACGTCGAAGGCGGTGGGGGAGGGGTCGGGCATGGGTGTGGGCAGCCTTCTGTGCGGTGTGTGACGAACGCCTCACAGACTGTCTTCGGGCTGGCTACCGTGAAAGGGGTTTCGCGTTCGCGACCGGGGCAGCGGAAGGTGAGCGATGGCACGGCGCAAGGACATTGACGGCTCGATGAGCGTCCCGACCTTCTACGGCAAGGAGTTGAGGTGGAAGCGGGAGGCTGCGGGGATGTCGCTGGAGGCGTTCCTTGAAGGGAGCTTCTACGGCAAGACGTTTCTCAGTGACATCGAGCGCGGGGAGCGGAGGATGCCGCTCGATCTGGCCAGGCATGCGGACCGGGTGCTCAACACCGATGGGTTCTTCGAGCGGCACTGTGAGGATGTGCGGAAGGCGCGGAGGGGGCCGCATGCCGTGTACTTCGAGAAGGCCCTGGAGGCGGAGAAGTATGCGGAGTCCATTGAGCTGTGGTCCCCCATCATCTTCCCCGGGCTGCTCCAGACCGCCCCGTACGCTCGGACGCTGGTCCGGTCGGCCCACCCGGCGGCCTCCGACGAGTGGGTCGAGGAGAAGGTGACGGCCCGACTCGCCCGTGCCCGCCTCTTCGAGGAGGATCACCCCACCCCGGAGTACTGGGCGGTCCTGCACGAGTCGCTGATCGCGGCCCCGATCCTTCCTCCGCCGGAGATGGCCGAACAGTTGGACCGGGTCGTGGAGTTGGCCGAGCGGCGCCGGATCACTCCGCAGATCGTTCCGCGGACGTGCGGCGCGTACCCTCTGATCGCCGCCTCCATCATGGTGATGACCTTCCCGGACGCGCCGCCACTGATCTACACCGAGGCGTCCTACAGCGGCGACACCATCGATGATCCGGGCCTCGTGAAGCAGTACCGCAAGGCATACGATCGGCTCAGGGCCGTCGCGCTGTCACCAGACACGTCCCTCGCCATGATCAAGGCAGCTGCAGAGGATTTCCGAAATGGCAAGCAACCGGATCGACTTGAGTGACGCGCTCTGGTTCAAGAGCAGCTACAGCAACGGTGACGGCGGGGAATGCGTCGAAGTGGCCGGCGACTTCCCCGGCGCCGCCATCTGGCGCAAGTCGAGCTACAGCAACGGTGACGGCGGCAACTGCCTCGAAGTCGCCGACAACATCCCCGGACTCGTCCCCGTCCGCGACTCCAAGGCCCCCCACGGCCCCGCCCTCATCCTCAGCGCCGCCGCCTGGGCCCCCTTCGTCGCCTCGCTCAAGAGGTGAACCAGGGGCCCAGGGGGCCGTTACCCTCACGCCTCCGGGGTGTCGAAACGCGCCAGGTCCCGCAGCCACGCCCGTGCCGAACTGTCCGACGGTGCGCGCCAGTCGCCGCGCGGGGAGAGTGAACCGCCGGCCGAGACCTTCGGCCCGTTCGGCATGGCCGAGCGTTTGAACTGCGCGAACCCGAAGAAACGGCGGCAGAAGACCTCCAGCCAGCGCCGGATCTCCTCAAGGTCGTACGCCACCCGCTTGGCCTCCGGGAAGCCCGGCGGCCAGGCGCCTGCCTCCGCGTCGTGCCAGGCGTGCCAGGCCAGGAAGGCGATCTTCGACGGCCGGAAGCCGTAGCGCAGCACGTGGAAGAGCGTGAAGTCGTGCAGCGCGTACGGGCCGATCTTCGACTCCGTCGACTGCATCTCCTCGCCCGGCACCAGTTCCGGACTGATCTCCGTGTCGAGGATCGCCGCGAGCGTCCCGCCGGTCTCCTCGCCGAACTGGCCGCTGCTGATGACCCAGCGGATCAGATGCTGGATCAGCGTCTTCGGCACGCCCGAGTTGACGTTGTAGTGGCTCATCTGGTCGCCCACGCCGTACGTGGACCAGCCGAGCGCCAGCTCCGAGAGGTCACCGGTGCCGAGCACGATGCCGCCGCGCTGGTTGGCCAGCCGGAAGAGGTAGTCCGTGCGCAGACCCGCCTGCACGTTCTCGAAGGTGACGTCGTACACCGGCTCGCCGGAGGCGAACGGGTGCCCCATCTCCTGCAGCATCAGCCGTGCGGTCGGCGTGATGTCCAGCTCGGCCGCGGTGACGCCGAGCGAGTTCATCAGCTTGTGGGCGTTGTCCTTGGTGTGGTCGCTGGTGGCGAAGCCGGGCAGGGTCCAGGCCAGGATGTCGCCGCGCGGGCGGCCCGCGCGGTCCATCGCGCGGGCGGCGACGATCAGCGCGTGCGTGGAGTCCAGGCCGCCGGACACCCCGATGACCACCTTCGGGGCGCCGATCGCCGCCAGTCGCTGCTGGAGGCCCTCGACCTGGATGTTGTAGGCCTCGTAGCAGTCCAGGGCGAGGCGGTCGGGGTCGGCCGGCACGAACGGGAAGCGCTCCAGGCGACGGCGCAGCCCCAGGTCGGTGAGCGGCGGATCGAGCTCGAACGTGACGGTCCGGAAGTCGCTCGTCCGCGCGTGATGCGTACGGCGGTTGTCGTCGAACGTGCCCGTCCGCTGCCGCTCCTGCCGCAGCAGGTCGAGGTCCACGTCGGCCACCGCGTACTCGTCGCCGAGCGGGAACCGCTCGGTCTCGGCGAGCAGCGCGCCGTTCTCGTAGATCATGGTCTGTCCGTCCCAGGACAGGTCGGTGGTCGACTCGCCGAGGCCGGCCGCCGCGTAGACGTACGCGGCCAGGCAGCGGGAGGACGCCGAGCGGCACAGCAGCTTGCGGTCCTCGGCCCGCCCGACCGTGATCGGGCTCCCCGAGAGGTTGACGAGGACGGTCGCACCGGCGAGGGCCGCCTCCGCGCTGGGCGGCACCGGCACCCACATGTCCTCGCAGATCTCCGCGTGCAGCACGAGGCCGGGCACGTCCCCCGCCTCGAACAGCAGATCCACGCCGAACGGCACGGACTCGCCGCCGACGCGGATCGACCCGCCGCGCTCGTCGGCGCCGTCGCCGATCTGCCGGCGCTCGTAGAACTCCCGGTAGTTCGGCGGGTACGACTTGGGCACGACACCGAGGACACGGCCGCGGTGCACGATCACCGCGCAGTTGTAGACCCGGTTGCGGTGGCGCAGCGGGGCACCGACGACCAGGACCGGCAGCAGCTCTGCCGACCCGGCCACCACCTCCTGGAGGGCCTGTTCGACCTGATCGAGCAGCGCGTCCTGGAGCAGCAGGTCCTCGATCGAGTAGCCGCACAGCACCATCTCCGGGAAGACGGCGACGGCGACCCCCTCCTCGGAGCACCGGTGCGCGTGGCGCAGGACCGCTTCGGCGTTGGCGTGCGGGTCCGCGATGACGGTGTGACCCGTGCACGCGGCGACGCGTGCGAAGCCATGCTGATAGATCGACCAGAAGTTCAACGGAGGCACGCGCCCAGTGTAATCGTCAGAGCGACGCGATGGGGGGCGTGGGGTGTCGACACCCCACGCCCCCCTGGCCGCGCCTACCGCGTCAGCGGCTCAGCGGCTCAGCGGCTCAGTGACGGCGGTACGACTGCACGTAGCCGTTCGCGGGCGAGCCCACGCCGGTGACGTCGTCGTAGCCCTTCACCGCGGACAGCGAGCTGTCCTTGCCGAGGCTGCGGACCGAGGTCGCGAGGCCGCCGGCGGCGTCGAAGCCGTTCACGAAGTCGAGCCGGGCCACCGCCAGGCCGGAGCCCGTCGGGTTGTCGGTGACGTCGTGGAAGACACCGGCCTTGCCGTACTTCCCGTAGATCGCCGGGTTGGCGAAGCCGATCGCCGTGCCGCCGCGCGCCTCCTGGGCCAGGGCCTGGACCGCCGCGATCACCGGGGCGGCCAGCGAGGTGCCGCCGATGCGGTACTCGCTGTACTGCTCCGAGCCGTCCGGGAAGGTCTGGGTCTGGCCGACGAGGAAGCCCGTGTTCGGGTCGGCGATGGCCGCGATGTCCGGGACGACGCGGTTGCCGTCGGCGCTGTTGGCCTTGGCGAGCGAGTCCGGGACGACGCCCTTCTGGTAGTACGGCTGCGCCACCGTCCTGCTGGTGCCGCCGCCCGCGCCCGAGGTGAACGCGCCGGGGAAGTTCGTCCAGCTCTTGCCGTCGGCCGCCAGGGTCGCCTTCTCGGTGCCCCAGCCGGTCTCCCACTGGTACGCGTTGTCCTTGCCGACGGCCAGCGAGGTGCCGCCGACCGCGGTCACCCACGCCGAGTTGGCCGGGGTGTCGACCTGCTTCGTACCGGTGTTGGCGACCTGGTCGCCGTCGTCACCGGAGGAGAAGTAGAAGCCGATGCCCTGGACCGCGCCCAGCTGGAAGACCTGGTCGTAGGCGGCCGCGAGGTCCGGCGTCTGGTTGGCCTCGATGTCGCCCCACGAGTTGGAGACGATGTCGGCCAGGTGGTTGTCGACGATCTTGCTGAGCGAGTCGAGCAGGTCGTCGTCGTAGCAGGACGCGGCGCCCACGTAGGTGACGTCGGCGTTCGGCGCGACCGCGTGCACGGCCTCGACGTCGAGGGTCTCCTCGCCGTACCAGCCAGCCGCGCCGCACTCCTTGGTCTTGGTGTACTTCTTCGGCAGCACCTGGTGCAGCTGGCCGGTCTTCCAGGCCGCGTCACCGTTCTTCACCGCGTACTTGCCCGCGTCGAAGGCGATGGTCGGCGAGGCGTAGGCGTCCGTGATCGCGATGCGGACGTTCTTGCCGGTGTACGCGCCCGCACCGTAGGCGGAGCGCAGCTGCTTGCCGGTGTAGCCCTTGATCGCGTACGGGATCGTGTGACCGTACGCCTGCGGCAGCGTGCTCGCGGCGTTCGAGCCGAAGTACGAGGAGAACGGCCCGGCGTTCTTGAACACGGCGTCCGGCGGCGGGAGCTGCTCGTCGTGGTTCGACTTGTGCGGGGCGTTGTCCAGACCGGTCACGGTCAGGACGGCACCCTGCAGACCGGCCGGCACCGACGCCGTCCTTGCCGGGGCGCGGTAGGTCTTCGAACCCTTGGCGAACTCGTGCAGCTGGGTGTTGAAGGCCTTCTCGGCGGCGGCGACGTCACCGGAGACGGTGACGTAGTGCGCGGTGACCTCGGTGACCTTCAGACCGGCCGACCGCAGCCAGGTCTTCACGGCGGACACCTGGGCCTTGGTGGCCCCGAAGCGGGCCTGCGCCTTCTTGGCGTTGAGGTACTTGCCGTAGTGCGGCGAGCTGGGGTCGGACACGGCCCTGGCGTAGGCGGCGAGTCCGGCGCGGTCCCGGCCGGCCAGGTAGACCCGGGCCTTGACCTGGGCGTTGTCGGCGGTGGCACCCTTGTCCGCCGTGGCCGTGGCCCAGGCGGGCCTGGTGCCCGCCAGCGCGTCACGGGCCGGGGTGTCCGCGGCCTGCGCCGCGGGTATGCCGAGCGCCAGCGCACCGGCGATCATGGGCAGTGTCGCCGCCATGCTCACGCCGGCGCGCACCTTCGCGCGGTTGGATCTCATAGAACCCCCTGCGATGCGGTTCGCATGCATGTAGTGGTCGATACGTCGTGGAGGCGATCGCCGGCCCGCGGCGGTACCGGCCGGCGAATGGATCACACGATGGGGGCCACTCTTGCGATGAACCGTTCATGCCAGGGGAACGCAAAGGTCAAGAGAAGCTCAAGGAACCGTCATCCAGAGCGATTTGAGGGGTTCGTGAAGGGTTCGTCCCTCCGGTGGTGTTACCGGGAATCTTGTAGAAAGCCCTGGCGTTCACGCCGGGGATGAATGCATCTCAAGGCTGCTCTGACGTGCACCTTGGAGCGGTCGTTTTTGCTGGTCGATGTACTGGCGGACGATCGCCAACGGTGCTCCGCCGCAGGATGCGGCGAAATATGAGGGCGACCACAGGTGCCCGTGCGTGATGGCGCGGTTGACATGGCTGGTGAACTCTCCCCCGGCTTTCGGCCGGGAGGTGCCTCCAGCCGTATCCGGCGGGCGGAGACGCCCTTGAGGCTGTTGGCCAGCTTCGATACGGCGATCTTGGGCGGGTAGTGCGCCAGGAGGTGGACATGATCGTGTTCGCCGTTGAACTCTTTCAGTTCCGCCTCGAAGTCCTCGCACACCTTGCGCATGATCTCTTCGCAGCGCGTCAGCGTCTCGTCGTCGAAGACTCCCGGCCGACATTTCGTCACGAAGACCACATGCACGTGCATCGCCGAAACGATACGTCTGTCATATCTGCAGTCGTTCTGCAGCGTTCTGCACATCAATGAGACCGATCATGGCTAGCATCGCGGCCGTGCAGCTGCGCTACAACTTCCGGGCCTACCCGGACACTTCCCAGCGCCGCGCGCTGGCGAATGCGTTCGGGTGCGCCCGCGTGGTGTGGAACGACTGCCTGCGCGACCGCAAGGAAGCACACGCGGCCGGACTGCCGTATGTGAAGTCGGCCGAGTTGTCCCGGCTTCGCATCACCCAGGCCAAGCGCACCGAGGAACGCGCCTGGCTCGCCGACGTATCGGCGGTCGTCCTGCAGCAGTCCCTGCGGGACTTGGACACCGCATATAAGAACTTCTTCGACTCGGTCAAGGGCAAGCGGCAGGGCCGCAAGGTCGGCCCTCCCCGCTACAAGTCGAAGAAGGACACCCGGCAGTCGATCCGCCTCAACGCCAACGCCTTCTCCGTCCAGGGCGACGGCACGGTGTATGTGGCCAAGGTCGGCTACTTGAAGGTCAGGTGGTCCCGGCGACTCCCGGCCCCGCCTACTTCGCTGACCGTCATCAAGGACAGCTCGGGCCGGTATTTCCTCAGCTTCGTCGTGGACACCGAGCCGGACATCCTGCCCGAGGTGGACACGGACGCCGGTATTGACCTCGGTCTGTCCGCCTTCGCCGTCCTGTCCGACGGCAGCAAGATCGACAGCCCCCGCTTCCTGCGCCGGGCGGAGAAGAAGCTCAGGCGCCTTCAGCGGGAGCTGTCCCGCAAGGCCAAGGGATCGAAGAACCGGGCCAAGGCCCGCATCAAGGTCGCACGCCAGCACGCGCGTGTCGCGGACCGGCGCCGGGACTTCCACCACAAGGCATCCACACAGATCATTCGCGACAACCAAGCGGTGTATGTGGAAGACCTCGCGGTGTCCGGCCTCGGCCGCACCAGGCTCGCCAAGTCCGTCCACGACGCGGGATGGTCCGCGTTCGTCGGCATGCTCCAGTACAAGGCGGTCAAGCACGGCCGCACCTTCGCCAAGGTCGACCGCGTTTTCCCGTCCTCGCAGGTCTGCTCGGCCTGCGGATTCCGGGACGGCCCCAAACCCCTGCACGTCCGGCAGTGGACGTGCGGCGCGTGCGGCACCGTGCATGACCGCGACCACAACGCGGCACGCAACGTCCTCTTCGAAGGACGCCGAATCGTCGCCGCCGGACGGGCGGAGACACTAAACGCCTCGTGGAGCGCCGGTAAGACCAGGGCGAAAGTCCCGGCACAGCGCGTTGAAGCAGGAAGCCCCCGGAAGGGTCAGACGACCCAGGCCGGAATCCCTGGACCTCAGGCCAGGGAGCACGTCAAGAACGGGCTTGCGCGCCACGCTCCTTGAGCATGTCGGCCATCAGCTGGATCTCCGACTGCTGCGCGTCGACCATGCCCTGCGCGAGCCGCTTCTCCACCCCGACGGCGCACTTGGCCACACACCCCTCGGCCATGTGGATACCGCCCTTGTGATGGGCCGTCATCAGCTGGAGGTACAGGATCTCCGCCTGCTTCCCGCTCAGCGACTGGAGCTTCTTCAGCTCCGTGTTCGTCGCCATCCCGGGCATCAGCGCACCGTCCTTGCCGGAGGCCATGTCGCCCATGCCCATCCAGGTCATCGGTGGATCGGCCGACACCTTCGGCAGCCCCCACAGATCCAGCCAACCGAGCAGCATCCCGCGCTGGTTGGCCTGCGTCTGCGCGATGTCGTACGCCAGCCGCCGGACTTCCTCGTCCTTCGTGCGGTCCCGCACGATGTACGACATCTCGACGGCCTGCTGGTGATGGACGGCCATGTCCCGCGCGAACCCGGCGTCGGCGGACTCCGCATCCGGCGTCCTCGCCTGCGGTGCGCCGGTGTCCTCGGCGACCGCGTACGTGATCGCACCGGCCGCGACGAGCACCGCCGCCGCGGCCCCGGCGACCCAGCCGACGTGCTGCCGCCTCACTTCATCGCCCCACCGGTGCACGAGGCGCCCGGCTCGGGCGTCTGCTGGCCCTGCACATAGGCGGCGAAGAACTTGTCCACCTCGGGGTCGTTCGCGCTCTTCACCGTCACCTGGTGACCCCAGGCCGACAGGGTCAGCGGGGCGTCCTGGTTCTGGTACGGGCTCATCAGCGAGTACGGCGTCTTCTTCACCTTCGCCGCGAGCGCGTCCACGTCGGCCTTGCTCGCCTTGTCCGTGTACGTCACCCAGACCGCGCCGTGCTCCAGCGCGTGCACCGCGTTCTCGTCCTGCACCGGCTGGGGGTAGACGTCGCCGTTGCAGTTGAGCCACACCGGGTTGTGGTTGCCGCCGACCGGCGGGTGCATCGGGTACGTCACCTCGGTCGTCACGTGCGTCCGTGACAGCTTGCCGGACCAGGTCTTCACGCCGTCCTCGCCGGTGACGAAGCGACCGGAGTCCCCCGAGGTCCCGGCGTTCTTCGCGTCGTCGCTCGCGGACGAGTCCTTCTTGCCAGTCTGGGAGTTGACGAGAACCACGCCGCCGACGACGAGACCCGCGACGACCACCACGCTCGCACCGATGGTCAGCACCCGGCCTCGCCGCTCGCGGTTGCGCTCCGCGCGCCGCATTTCCTCGATGCGCGCCTTGCGCGCCGCGTTGCTGCTGTTCTTGCCGGAACCCATGAGGCGTGTCCTTCTGGGGGAAGAGACGTGGACGGTGAGGCTCGCTGATCGTAGTGGGCTCGGTGTGCTCTCCCGTAGGGAGGGCACCGCAACCGGGTAATTTGAACCCGGGATGCGCATTACCTACCCTCGCCGTATGCGGCTGCTGCGTTCCACCGACCTGGCTCTGCGGGTCCTCATGAGACTCGCCGTCGCCGGCGACGCCAGCCCCACGACCCGCCAGGTCGCGCAGGACATGGACGTGCCCTACACGCACCTCGCGAAGGTCGTCGCCGAACTCCAGCACCTGGGCCTGGTCGACGCCCGGCGCGGCCGCGGCGGCGGTCTCACCCTCACCGAGAAGGGCCGTACGGCGTCCGTCGGGGGAGTCGTCCGCACCTTCGAGGGCGAGGACGAGGTGGTCGAGTGCGAGGGCGCGACCCCCTGCCCGCTGAACTCAGCCTGCCGGCTGCGGGGCGCCCTGCGCCGGGCCCAGGAGGCGTTCTACGCGACGCTGGACCCGGTGACGGTGCAGGACATGGTCGCCGACCCGACGGGCCCCCTGCTGCTGAACATCGCGAGGGGCCCGCGCGGCGACTGACCCGGGCCCCTCTCCGTCCTCTCCGCCCGCTCAGTCCCGCGTCAGCCAGAGATCCGGCCCGAACACCTCGTAGTGGATGTCGGCGGGAGCCACGCCCTTCCCGATCGGCGCAGTCCGGGGCGGGCGGCGAAGAGCCGGGCGTAGAAACGCTCGGTGATCTCGCCGAGGGCAGCTCCCCCACGCTCGAATCCGCTCGCGCGGGAGGTGCCCCCACCGGCGGGAAGCGTGGCGCGGACGGTGGCCGCGGACTGGTCGGACAGCATCGGGGCTCCTCCCGACTCGACTGATCCGCACGCCATGAAAACTTGCATCCGAGATGCAAATTGAATGGCCGTGTTCTGGGTCACGGGTGAAGCGATCCGGCCATGACGGATGCCGGTGCGAGCAGGCAAGATGGGCAACAGAGCAGTGCACCTGCCCCGCAAGGCGCGTTCAGGCCCGGGACGCTCACGCGATCAAGGTCCGCAACGCGCACGAAACGGTGGTGTGGTGGGATGCTCAGGTGCCCGACCGCCTCCCTTCACCCGGGGGCACAGGCGGCCTGACCAGCAAGGATGGGGAAGCGGAAGATGGACAAGCAGCAGGAGTTCGTGCTCCGGACCTTGGAGGAGCGCGACATCCGGTTCGTACGCCTTTGGTTCACGGACGTGCTGGGCTTCCTCAAGTCCGTCGCCGTGGCCCCGGCCGAGCTGGAGCAGGCCTTCGACGAGGGCATCGGCTTCGACGGCTCCGCCATCGAGGGCTTCGCCCGCGTCTACGAGTCCGACATGATCGCCAAGCCGGACCCCTCCACCTTCCAGGTCCTGCCCTGGCGCGCGGAGACCCCCGGCACCGCCCGCATGTTCTGCGACATCCTCATGCCGGACGGCTCCCCGTCCTTCGCGGACCCGCGCTACGTCCTCAAGCGCGCCCTCGCCCGCACCTCCGACCTGGGCTTCACCTTCTACACCCACCCCGAGATCGAGTTCTTCCTGCTGAAGGACCGCCCGCTGGACGGCTCACGCCCCACCCCGGCCGACAACTCGGGCTACTTCGACCACACCCCGACCAACGTCGGCATGGACTTCCGCCGCCAGGCGATCACCATGCTGGAGTCGATGGGCATCTCGGTCGAGTTCTCCCACCACGAGGGCGCCCCCGGCCAGCAGGAGATCGACCTGCGCTACGCCGACGCGCTCTCCACGGCGGACAACATCATGACGTTCCGCCTGGTCATGAAGCAGGTCGCGCTGGAGCAGGGAGTCCACGCGACCTTCATGCCGAAGCCCTTCTCCGAGCACCCGGGCAGCGGCATGCACACCCACCTCTCGCTCTTCGAGGGCGACCGGAACGCGTTCTACGAGTCGGGCGCCGAGTACCAGCTCTCCAAGGTCGGCCGCTCCTTCATCGCCGGCCTGCTCAAGCACGCTGCGGAGATCTCCGCGGTCACCAACCAGTGGGTCAACTCCTACAAGCGCATCTGGGGCGGCTCCGAGCGCACCGCCGGCGCCGGCGGCGAGGCCCCCTCCTACATCTGCTGGGGCCACAACAACCGCAGCGCCCTGGTCCGCGTCCCGATGTACAAGCCCGGCAAGACCGGTTCCTCCCGCATCGAGGTCCGCTCCCTGGACGCGGGCGCCAACCCGTACCTGTCGTACGCGGTCCTGCTGGCCGCCGGCCTCAAGGGCATCGAGGAGGGCTACGAACTCCCGCCGGGCGCCGAGGACGACGTCTGGGCGCTCTCCGACGCCGAGCGCCGCGCGATGGGGATCGAGCCCCTGCCCCAGAACCTCGGCGAGGCCCTCGCCCTGATGCAGCGCAGCGACCTGGTCGCCGAGACTCTGGGCGAGCACGTCTTCGACTTCTTCCTGCGCAACAAGAAGTCCGAGTGGGAGGAGTACCGCTCCGAGGTCACCGCGTTCGAACTGCGGAAGAACCTGCCGGTGCTGTAGGCGCAGGCCGGAGCGGGTTCACCGCTGATGCGGCGAGTGGGGCTGACAGTCGTGGTGCGTCGGCCCCACCACGTTCTACGAGCCCTGGCCGGGATTCAGCACGACCTCTGCCCCTGGCGGAACCCGGATTTGAAGCCGTCCTTGAAGCCGCGCCGGTAGTCCTGGTCCTGGTTCTTGGGGACAACCGTGGCGGCTCGTTCCTCGTCATGGTCGCGGTTGCAGTTCCGCTGCCCCTGGCGGAACCCGGATTTGAAGCCGTCCTTGAAGCCGCGCCGGTAGTCCTGGTCCGACGTGGGAACGTTGACGCTTGTACCGACGTGGGTCTCGCTCGGTGTGGCCGCGGAAGCCTGCTGAAAGCCGAAGGGCGCGAGAGCAACGGTTGCGGCGACGAAGACCGAGCCCAGGACGGCCCGTTTTCTGTTCGTGGCGGGCATAATGATCCCCTTGGGAAGGTTTCTCACATAGGGTCATTTCACTCTAGTCGCCCAAATGGGTGTCGCAACCGCGCTGGTCGGCCAGGCGTTCCTCGCCTCGGCCGGGCGCACGGGGTGTGGTGGCGGCTCGGCGTGATGCCGGGGCCGCATGAGGTCGGTCGACGCCGACCGGCAGCGGCAGCAGCTCACGTGCCTTCGAGGTCTCGCGACAGGAGGCCTCCCTGTTCGTCTGCTTCCCGCCGTTGAGTCAAGTGGAGCCCGAGGGCGTGTTGTTGGGCGCCCCACCGCCCGAACACCACACCGCGCCCCCGCAGTGCCCCACGCGCCGCTCCACTCAGCGGACATAGGCGGGCGACACCGCCGCCCTGCTGATCAGCCGGGCCTTACCGGAGCCGTTCGCCGAAACCTCGTGCAGATCGGCGCCGTGGTCCCCGGGCAGGGCGTACACGAGCGTGCGGGCGTCCTTCCACACCGCCTGGTCGTCCACGCTCCGCCGCTCGGCCGGCGCGGTCTCCCGCATGGTCCGCAGACCGAGGACGTACAGCCGCCAGGGAGCGTCCTGACGGGCCGCCGCAGGCATGCACCACCGGCCGCGGCATCGACTCACCACCCACCGTAGGGGCGGCAGAAGCCCCGACGCACCCGCACGGGCCGCCGCAGGCACGCACCACCCACCCCCGAACCGAAACCCACGACCACCCCACCCCCGCCCATTCCCGTTAGGCTCTGGCCAGGACGACCAGACCTCACGGGAGGCCGCGCATGACGCCGGGGCGCAGAAGCAGCACCTTCACCCGACTGCTCCGGCACGGCTTCACCGACCCCTCCGCCGCCGAACGCCTGCTGGAGGGCCCCGAGCTGTCCGCCGTCCGCGACGACCCGGTCCTCCTCGAGGCCCTGGGCGCCACCGCCGACCCCGACCTCGCCCTGCACGGCCTGGCCCGCCTCCTGGAGGCCCAGCCCGCGCCCAATGCCCACCGCGAACTCCTGGACACCCTCATCGCGGCCAAGCCGCTGCGCGACCGCCTCCTCGGCGTCCTCGGCGCCTCCTCCGCCCTCGCCGAACACCTCGCCCGCCACCCCAGTGACTGGCAGGTCCTCGTCACCTACGAGCCCCGCGACCTGCACCCCGGCGTGGAGGAGTTCGAGCGCGGCCTGGCCGAGGCCACCGACCCCGTGGCCCTCCGCGTCGCCTACCGCCGCTGCCTCCTGTCCATCGCCGCCCGGGACGTCTGCGGCACCACCGACGTCGCCCAGACCGCCGCCGAACTCGCCGACCTCGCCACGGCCACGCTGCGCGCCGCCCTGGCGCAGGCGAGCGCCGCCGCACCCGACGAGGCGGCCGTCTGCCGCCTCGCGGTGATCGCGATGGGCAAGTGCGGCGGCCACGAGCTGAACTACGTCTCCGACGTGGACGTGATCTTCGTGGCGGAGGCGGCCGACGGCGCGGACGAGGGCAAGGCCCTCGGATCGGCGACCAAGCTGGCCTCGCACATGATGCGGATCTGCTCGGAGACCACCGTCGAGGGCTCCATCTGGCCCGTGGACGCCAACCTCCGCCCCGAAGGCCGCAACGGCCCCCTCGTCCGCAGCCTCAGCAGCCACGTCGCCTACTACCAACGCTGGGCCAAGACCTGGGAGTTCCAGGCCCTGCTCAAGGCCCGCCCGGTGGCGGGGGACGCCGACCTCGGCCAGGCCTACGTCGACGCGCTCGGCCCTCTCGTGTGGATGGCGGCCGAGCGCGAGAACTTCGTGGCCGACGTGCAGAAGATGCGCCGCAGGGTCGTGGAGAACATTCCCGCGTCCGAGATCGACCGCGAACTCAAGCTGGGCCCGGGAGGCCTCAGGGACGTTGAATTCGCCGTCCAGCTCCTCCAGTTGGTGCACGGCCGCACCGACCCGTCCCTGCGCAGCGGCACCACCCTGGACGCCCTCCAGGCCCTCGTCGCGGGGGGTTACGTGGGCCGCGAGGACGCCGCCCGCCTCGACGAGGCGTACCGCTTCCTGCGCTCCATGGAGCACCGCATCCAGCTGTACCGCCTGCGCCGCACCCACCTCGTGCCCGTGGAGGAGGCGGACCAGCGCCGCCTCGGCCGCTCCCTGGGGCTGCGCACCGACCCGGTGGCCGAGGTGAACCGCGAGTGGAAGCGGCACACCGGTGTCGTACGCCGCCTGCACGAGAAGCTCTTCTACCGCCCGCTGCTCGACGCGGTCGCCCAACTCGCGCCCGGTGAGGCCAGGCTGCGCCCGGAGGCGGCACGCGAGCGCCTCGTCGCCCTCGGCTACGCCGACCCGGCCGCCGCCCTGCGCCACCTGGAGGCGCTGGCGTCGGGCGTGACCCGGAAGGCGGCGATCCAGCGCACGCTGCTGCCCGTTCTGCTGGGCTGGTTCGCGGACTCCGCCGACCCGGACGCCGGCCTGCTCAACTTCCGCAAGGTCTCCGACGCGCTCGGCAAGACGCCCTGGTACCTGCGCCTGCTGCGTGACGAGGGCGCGGCGGCCGAGAACCTGGCCCGTGTCCTGTCGGCGGGCCGCCTCGCCCCCGACCTGCTGATGCGGGCCCCCGAGGCGGTGGCCCTGCTCGGCGAGGGCGACGGCACGGTCGGCCGCGTCGGCGGCCTCGAACCGCGTGGACGCGCTCAGTTGGAGCAGGAGATCCTCGCGGCGGTGGGGCGTGCCGAGAACGCCGCGCAGGGCGTCACCGCGGCCCGCGGCGTGCGCCGCCGCGAGCTGTTCCGTACGGCCGCCGCGGACATCGTCGGCTCCTACGGCACCGAGACCAACCCCGCCGAGGCGGATCAGGGCGCCCTGATCGACCGGGTCGGCGCCGCCGTCTCCGACCTCACCGCCGCGACACTCGCCGGCACCCTGCGCGCGGTGGTCCGCGAGGGCTGGGGCGACACCCTGCCGACCCGGTTCGCGATCATAGGGATGGGCCGCTTCGGCGGTCACGAGCTGAGCTACGGCTCCGACGCGGACGTGTTGTTCGTGCACGAGCCGCGCGACGGAGTGGACGAGCAGGAGGCCGCGGCGGCGGCGAACAAGGTCGTCGCCGAGATGCGCCGCCTGCTGCAACTGCCGAGCGCCGACCCGCCGTTGCTGATCGACGCCGATCTGCGCCCCGAGGGCAAGTCGGGCCCGCTGGTGCGCACCCTGAAGTCGTACGAGGCGTACTACCGCCGGTGGTCCCTGGTCTGGGAGTCACAGGCGCTGCTGCGGGCCGAGACGGTGGCCGGGGACCTGGACCTGGGCCGCCGCTTCATCGAGCTGGTCGACCCGCTGCGCTACCCGCGGCACGGTCTCGGCGACGAAGCGGTCCGCGAGATCCGCAGGCTCAAGGCCCGCATGGAGTCCGAGCGCCTGCCGCGCGGCGCCGACCCCAAGCTGCACACCAAGCTGGGCCCCGGCGGGCTGTCCGACGTCGAGTGGACGGTGCAGCTGCTCCAGATGCGGCACGGCTGGCAGGAGCCGGACCTGCGGACGACCCGCACCCGCGACGCCCTGGCCGCCGCCCGCGCCGCCGGGCTGCTGTCCGCGGAGGACACGGCGGTCCTGGACGAGGCCTGGGTGCTGGCCGGCCGTGTGCGCAACGCGGTCATGCTGGTCCGCGGCCGGGCCGGGGACACCTTCCCCACCGAACCGCGCGAGCTGGCCGCGGTCGGCCGCTACCTGGGCTACGGCGCCGGTCACGCCGGCGACATGCTGGACGCCTACCGCCGCACCACCCGCAGGGCGCGGACGGTCGTGGACGAGCTGTTCTACCAGGACTGACCCGGCCGCCACGAGGCGAGCCCGGCCACGCGACCGGACCCACCGCGAAACCCGGCCCCACGAGGCGAGCCCGGCCACGGGACCGGACCCACCGCGAAACCCGGCCCCACGAGGCGAGCCCGGCCACGCGACCGGACCCACCGCGAAACCCGGCCCGTCACGAGGCGAGCCCGGCCACGTGGCCAGACCGGCCCCCCACGAAACCCGTCCCGTCACGACACCAGCCACCGCCCACTACGACGACCGCACCACGACCACCTCCGGCTCGCCCACCGGACCCGGCCCCGCCACCACCCTCGGCAGGGCGTGCGGCAGCGTGCCGCACCACACCCGGGCCAGCGTGAACCCGAAGGCCAGGCACACCACGCCCCCCACCGCGTCCAGCCAGAAATGGTTGGCGGTGGAAACGATCACCAGCAGAGTCGTGGCCGGGTACAGCAGCCCGAGTACCCGTGCCCACGGCACCGAGGCCAGCGCGAAGACGGTGAGCCCGCACCACAGCGACCAGCCGATGTGCATGGACGGCATGGCGGCGTACTGGTTGGACATGTGCTTGAGGTCGCCCGAGGCCATCGAACCCCAGGTGTGGTGGATCATGACCGTGTCCACGAACCGCCCGCCGTTCATCAGCCGAGGCGGTGCGAGCGGATACAGGTAGTAACCGATGAGAGCCACACCCGTGGTCGCGAACAGCACCAGCCGGGACGCCGCGTAGCGGCCCGGATGCCAGTGGTACAGCCACACCAGCACACCCAGCGTGATGATGAAGTGCAGCGTGGCGTAGTAGTAGTTCATGCCGACGATCAGCCAATTCACCGTGTTCACGGTGTGGTTGACCGACGCCTCGACAGCGATGCCGAGATGATGTTCGAGCTGCCAGATCCGGTCCGCGTTGCGCAGCGCGTCGCCCCGCTGCTCCGGGACGGCGTTGCGGACGAGCGAGTACGTCCAGTAACTCACCGCGATCAGCAGGACTTCGAACCACAGCCGGGGCCTGCGCGGTCGGCGCAGTCTGCCCAGGGCACCTTGTCCGCCCTCGCCCGTGACGGTCCTCGGAACGGCCGGCTCCTCGCGACCTTCCGGATCTGTCACGGTCGAGTCACTCATAGGCACAGAGTCTGCCAGACGGGACTTCCTCGACAGATCATCCCAAGGTCGGGTCTGTCACGCATGTCCTACGGCGCATGGAGGACATTTGTGACGATCACACTCGCCCGGGACCGACGATCACACTCGACCGGGACCGCGGTCACCCACGATGACGCTCACCCGGGGCCGAGGCGGTCGAGCCGCGCACCACCAGCTCCGGCATGAACACGAACTCGCTGTGCGGCGCGGGCGTCCCGCCGATCTCCTCCAGCAGCGTGCGCACCGCCGCCTGCCCCATCGCCGGAACCGGCTTGCGGACGGTGGTCAGCGGCGGGTCGGTGAACGCGATC
Organism: Streptomyces sp. NPDC002520; assembly: GCF_053595235.1. Lineage (NCBI taxonomy): Bacteria > Bacillati > Actinomycetota > Actinomycetes > Kitasatosporales > Streptomycetaceae > Streptomyces > Streptomyces sp. NPDC002520. The sequence goes on from NZ_JBSFXG010000002.1 coordinate 590,206, forward strand.
AGCGGGGAGTCGTCGAAACCGACCACGGAGACGTCCCGGGGGACCTCCAGGCCCAGCTGCCGGGCCGCCCGTATCGCGCCGAGCGCCATCATGTCGCTCGCGCACACCACCGCCGTGCACCCGCGCTCGATCAGCGCGGTCGCCGCCGCCTGACCGCCCTCCAGGGTGTACAGCGAGTGCTGCACCAGCTCGTGCTCGGCGGTCTGCGCGCTCAGCCCCAACTGGTCCTGCACCGCGCGCACGAAGCCCTCGATCTTGCGCTGCACGGGCACGAACCGCTTCGGCCCGAGCGCCAGCCCGATCCGGGTGTGCCCCAGCGACACCAGGTGCGTCACGGCGAGCGTCATCGCGGCCCGGTCGTCGGGGGAGATGAACGGCGCCTGCACCTTCGAGGAGAACCCGTCCACCAGCACGAACGGCACGCCCTGCGCCCGCAGTCGCTCGTAGCGCTGCATGTCGGCGGTGGTGTCGGCGTGGAGCCCGGAGACGTAGATGATCCCGGCCACGCCGCGGTCCACCAGCATCTCGGTCAGCTCGTCCTCCGTGGACCCGCCCGGGGTCTGGGTGGCGAGCACCGGGGTGTAGCCCTGCCGGGTCAGTGCCTGGCCGATGACCTGGGCCAGGGCCGGGAATATCGGGTTCTCCAGCTCCGGGGTGATCAGGCCCACCAGGCCCTCACTGCGCTGGCGGAGTCGCACCGGACGCTCGTAGCCGAGCACGTCCAGCGCGGCCAGCACGGACTGGCGGGTGGTGGCGGCGACGCCCGGCTTCCCGTTGAGGACGCGGCTGACGGTCGCTTCGCTCACCCCCGCCTGCGCGGCGATGTCCGCAAGCCGTGTGGTCACGGCACCGGACTGTACCGGCCGTACCTGCCCTTGCCCACCGACGGGACGACCGACGGGACGCCGTGCGCGGCCGGCCGGACGGCCTCCCGTGGATTGCTGCGTCATCGCGCTCCCTCGAATTCGTGACAGCAAGAGCTTGCAGAGTCTTGCACACGTGCCCGCCTGCCCGCCCAACGGCTTCAACACCCGGTTGCGTGGGGGTCGAGGGGAGGTCACGGGGGCGTAACCATCCTCGCTCCTTGCATATTTTTTCTGCAAGGTCTTTCGCAGCGCTTGCATCGCTGTTACGTTCCAGTCGCCCGGCCGCCTCCCGCTCTCGGCTCCGCCCGAGCGGGGCCCCATCGGCGCAGCCGGCAAGACCGCGGGACGGCGGACGGGACCGCTCCCCGCATCACACGGGCTTAACCCTCAAGGAGAACTCATGCGGCGTGGCATAGCGGCCTCCGCGCTGGTGGCGTCCCTCGCCCTCACGGCGACGGCGTGCGGCGGGAGCGACAGCGACAGCAAGTCGGACGGCCCGGTGACCATCACCTGGTGGGACACCTCCAACGCCACCAATGAGGCGCCGACGTACCAGGCCCTGGTCAAGCAGTTCGAGGCGGCCAACAAGGACGTCAAGGTCAAGTACGTCAACGTCCCCTTCGACCAGGCGCAGAACAAGTTCGACACCGCCGCCGGCTCCAAGGGCGCCCCGGACGTGCTGCGCTCCGAGGTCGGCTGGACCCCGGCCTTCGCGAAGAAGGGCTACTTCCTGCCGCTGGACGGCACCGACGCCCTCGCCGACCAGGACAAGTTCCAGCCGAACCTGATCAAGCAGGCCCAGTACGAGGGCAAGACCTACGGCGCGCCGCTGGTCACCGACACCCTCGCCCTGGTCTACAACAAGGCCCTGTTCAAGAAGGCCGGCATCACCGAGGCCCCGGGGACCTGGGACGAGCTGAAGGCCGACGCCGCCAAGGTCGCGGACAAGGCCAAGGTCGACGGCTACTGGGGCTCCACCCAGGCCTACTACGCGCAGAGCTTCCTGTACGGCGAGGGCACCGACACCGTCGACGCCGCCGCCAAGAAGGTCACCGTGAACTCGCCGGCCGCCAAGAAGGCCTACGGCACCTGGCTGAGCCTGTTCTCCGGCAAGGGCCTGCACAAGGCCGACACCACCGCCGACGCCTACGCCCACATCCAGGACGCGTTCGTCAACGGCAAGGTCGCCGCGATCGTCCAGGGCCCCTGGGAGATCACGAACTTCTACAAGGGCTCGGCCTTCAAGGACAAGTCCAACCTCGGCATCGCCACCGTCCCGGCCGGCTCCAGCGGCAAGGCGGGCGCCCCGACCGGCGGCCACAACCTCTCGGTCTACGCCGGCTCCGACAAGGCCCACCAGGCCGCGGCGCTGAAGTTCGTGCAGTTCATGACCTCGGCGAAGTCCCAGGAGACCATCGCCCTGAAGAACTCCACGCTGCCCACCCGCTCCGACGCCTACACCGACCAGGTCAAGGCCGACCCCGGCATCGCCGGCTACCAGGGCGTCCTCGCCGCCGCCCAGCCCCGCCCGGCGCTGCCCGAGTACAGCTCCCTGTGGGGTCCGCTGGACACCGAGCTGCCCAAGATCGCCGGTGGCAAGGAGCCCCTGGACAAGGGCCTGAGCAACGCCGAGGTCGCCATCGCCAAGCTGGTGCCCGACTTCAGCAAGTGAGCCCACCTGGCCGCCGGGTCCTCCTCCAGGGGGGAGAGGATCCGGCGGCCACCGGCTGTGCCCGGCCCAACCCCTGAACCATCAGAAGGTGTCGAACCATGACAGTCGCCATCGACCGCGCGACCGGCAAGCGCCGCGGTGACCGCGCGCCGCGGCCCGGGCTGGTGCAGCGCCTCAAGAACGCCTACCAGAAGCACTGGTACGCCTACGCGATGATCGCCCCGGTGGTCGTCGTGCTCGGTGTCATCGTGGGGTATCCGCTGGTCCGCGGGTTCTACCTGACCCTCACCGACGCCAACAGCCTGAACTCGGCGCGGACGATCGGCGTCAACCACATCGCCGCCACCTACAAGTTCATCGGTCTCGACAACTACAAGGACATCCTGTTCGGACCGCTGTCGTACGACCGGTTCTGGTCGCACTTCCTGTGGACCGTTCTCTGGACGGTCGCCTGTGTGGCCCTGCACTACACCATCGGCCTGGGCCTCGCGCTCATGCTCAACGAGAAGCTGCGCGGACGCACCCTCTACCGTGTGCTGCTGGTGCTGCCCTGGGCCGTGCCGACCTTCGTCACCGTCTTCTCCTGGCGGATCATGCTCGCCGACTCCGGCGTGGTCAACCAGATCCTGGGCGCCCTCCACCTGCCCGAGCCGCAGTGGCTGGAGGACACCTTCTGGCAGCGCTTCGCCGCGATCATGGTCAACACCTGGTGCGGTGTGCCGTTCCAGATGCTCTCGCTGCTCGGCGGCCTCCAGTCCATCGACTCCTCGCTCTACGAGGCCGCCGAGATGGACGGCGCGAGCGCCTGGCAGCGCTTTCGGCACGTCACGCTGCCGGGGCTGAGGTCCGTCAGCTCGACCGTCGTGCTCCTCGGCATCATCTGGACCTTCAACCAGTTCGCCATCATCTTCCTGCTGTTCGGCCCGACCAGCGCCCCGGACGCCCAGATCCTCGTCACATGGGCGTACTACCTGGGCTTCGGCCAGCAGCCGCGCGACTTCGCCCAGTCCGCCGCGTACGGTGTGCTGCTGCTGTCGATCATCGCCCTGTTCACGTCCTTCTACTTCCGCTGGCTGAAGCGCAATGACCAGCTCGCCGTCTGACGCCGCAGGAGCCGCCGCCATGAGCACCACGACCCTCGAGAAGACCGAGACCGGTCCGGTCCCCGACCCGGGGCCCCGGCGCGGCCGCCGGCGCGGCGAACGCGGCCCGCTCGGCGCCGCCCTCCTGCACGGCGGCCTCACGATCGCGAGCCTGATCGCGCTCGCCCCGGTGGCCTGGCTGATCTTCCTCTCGCTCGGGCCGGAGAAGGACGACTATCTGCACCCCGGCAAGATCCTCGGCAAGCTGACCTTCTCCAACTACAGCTTCGTGCTGGAGCACACCGCGTTCTTCGACTGGTTCAAGTCGACGATGATCGTGGCCCTCGGCACCACCCTGATCGGTGTCTTCGTCGCCGCGACCACCGGCTACGCCGTCTCGCGCATGCGCTTTCCCGGCTACAGGTCGCTGATGTGGGTGCTGCTGCTCACCCAGGCCTTCCCGATCGCCATCCTGATCGTGCCGATGTACGAGATCTTCAGCGAACTCGGTCTCATCGACACCTACTGGGCGCTGATCGTCATCAACTGCACCACGGCGGTGCCCTACAGCGCCTGGCTGCTCAAGGGGTACTTCGACACCATCCCCTTCGAGATCGACGAGGCGGGCCGGGTGGACGGGCTCAGCCCGTTCGGCACCTTCTTCCGGCTGATCCTGCCGCTGGCCCGCCCGGGTCTTGCCGTCGCCGCCTTCTACAACTTCATCACCGCCGTCGGCGAGGTCGCGTTCGCGACGACCTTCATGCTGGACGACTCGAAGTACACCTTCGCCGTGGGCCTGCAGACCTTCGTCAGCGAGCACGACGCGCAGTGGAACTACATGGCCGCCACCGCGGTGCTGGTCGCGATACCCGTGTCGGCGTTCTTCTACCTCGTGCAGAAGAACCTCGTCACCGGCCTCACCGCGGGCGGCACGAAGGGCTGAGCCCCCGATCCGCACCGGGCTCCCGCGCGCCTGTGCGCGCGGGCAGGCGGCCGCGGTGCCTCTCCGACCCCGCCGGCACCACGGCCGCCTCGTACGCCCGCCGGCCCCACAGCCACCCATGACCAGAACTCCCTTACGTATCAAGGACGCCATGAGCCAGCAGAACCCTGCAGCCCCGGCCACCGACTCCGCCCTCGCCACCGTCGCCCAGCGTCGCGACTGGTGGCGGGACGCGGTGATCTACCAGGTCTATCCGCGCAGCTTCGCCGACAGCAACGGCGACGGCATGGGCGACCTGGAGGGCGTGCGCTCCAGACTCCCGTACCTGCGTGACCTCGGTGTGGACGCGGTCTGGCTCAGCCCGTTCTACGCCTCGCCGCAGGCCGACGCCGGCTACGACGTCGCCGACTACCGCGCGGTCGACCCGATGTTCGGCAACCTGCTCGACGCCGACGCGCTGATCCGCGACGCCCACACGCTGGGCCTGCGCATCATCGTGGACCTGGTCCCCAACCACTCCTCCGACCAGCACGAGTGGTTCAGGCGCGCCCTCGCCGAGGGCCCCGGCTCCCCGCTGCGCGAGCGCTACCACTTCCGCCCCGGCAAGGGCGAGAACGGCGAACTCCCGCCCAACGACTGGGAGTCCATCTTCGGCGGCCCGGCCTGGACCCGGGTCACGGAGCCCGACGGAAGCCCCGGAGAGTGGTACCTGCACCTCTTCGCGCCCGAGCAGCCGGACTTCAACTGGGACCACCCGGCCGTCGGCGACGAGTTCCGCTCGGTCCTGCGCTTCTGGCTGGACATGGGCGTCGACGGCTTCCGCATCGACGTGGCCCACGGGCTCGTCAAGGCCGAGGGGCTGCCGGACCTGGGCGCGCACGACCAGCTCAAGCTGCTGGGCAACGACGTCATGCCGTTCTTCGACCAGGACGGTGTGCACGCCATCTACCGGCAGTGGCGCACGATCCTGGACGAGTACGCGGGGGAGAGGATCTTCGTCGCGGAGGCGTGGACCCCGACCGTCGAGCGCACCGCGAACTACGTCCGCCCCGACGAGCTGCACCAGGCCTTCAACTTCCAGTATCTGAGCACGAGTTGGAACGCACAGGAGCTGCGCACGGTCATCGACCGGACGCTGGAGGCGATGCGCCCGGTCGGTGCCCCCGCCACCTGGGTGCTGTCCAACCACGACGTCACCCGGCACGCCACCCGCTTCGCCAACCCGCCCGGCCTCGGTACCCAGATCCGTACGGCCGGCGACCGCGAACTGGGCCTGCGCCGGGCCCGCGCCGCCACCCTGCTGATGCTCGCGCTGCCCGGCTCGGCGTACATCTACCAGGGCGAGGAGCTGGGCCTGCCGGACGTCGTGGACCTGCCCGACGAGGTGCGCCAGGACCCGGCGTACTTCCGCGGTGCCGGCCAGGACGGCTTCCGTGACGGCTGCCGGGTGCCGATCCCGTGGACGCGGACCGGCTCGTCGTACGGCTTCGGCGACGGGGGCAGCTGGCTGCCGCAGCCGGAGAGCTGGGGCGAGCTGAGCGTCCAGGCGCAGACGGGCGTGCCCGGCTCGACGCTGGAGCTGTACCGGGCCGCGCTCGCCGCCCGCCGGGAGCAGCCCTCGCTCGGCGCGGGTGACGCGGTGGAGTGGCTGCCCGTTCCCGAGGGTGTTCTCGCCTTCCGGCGCGGGGAGTTCGTGTGCGTCGCGAACACCACGGGCGAGCCGGTGACGACTCCCGCCTACGGGCGCCTGCTGCTCGCCAGCGGTGAGGTCGCCGAGACGGGCGGCGAGGCCGAGGTTCCGGCCGACACCACGGTGTGGTGGACGACGGCCTGACCCGGCCCGGAAAGTTCTCGCATCAACTTGGTTCAGCCCGCTGCCTTTTCAGGCAGCGGGCCTTTAGCATCTGCGTCACCGCAAGTTTGCTGAAAAGTTTCAGCAAGTGCCTTCGATGAAGAAGGAACCCCCACATGGCGCGCAGAACCCTCCCCGCGGCGTTCGCCCTCGCGGCCGCCCTCTCGATTGGCATGTACCCGACTACCGCTGCCCAGGCCTCCCCGCCCGGCACCAAGGACGTCACCGCCGTCCTCTTCGAGTGGAGCTACGCCTCCGTCGCCCGTGAGTGCACCACCACCCTCGGCCCCGCCGGCTACGGCTACGTCCAGGTCTCCCCGCCCGCCGAGCACATACAGGGCTCCCAGTGGTGGACCTCGTACCAGCCCGTCAGCTACAAGATCGCCGGACGGCTCGGCAACCGCACCGCCTTCCAGAACATGGTGAACACCTGCCACGCGGCGGGCGTGAAGGTCGTCGCCGACACGGTGATCAACCACATGTCGGCGGGCTCCGGCACCGGCACCGGGGGCTCGTCGTACACCAAGTACGACTACCCGGGCCTGTACTCCTCCGCCGACTTCGACGACTGCACCTCCCAGGTCACCGACTACCAGGACCGCTGGAACGTCCAGCACTGCGAACTGGTGGGCCTCGCCGACCTCGACACGGGGGAGGAGCACGTCCGGCAGACCATCGCGAACTACATGAACGACCTGCTCTCCCTCGGCGTCGACGGCTTCCGCATCGACGCGGCCAAGCACATCGACACCGCCGACCTCGCCAACATCAAGTCCCGGCTGACCAACCCGGGCGCCTACTGGAAGCAGGAGGTCATCTACGGCGCCGGCGAGGCGGTCCAGCCCACCGAGTACACCGGCAACGGCGACGTCCAGGAGTTCCGCTACGCCTACGACCTCAAGCGGGTCTTCAACTCCGAGAAGCTCGCCTACCTGAACAACTTCGGCGAGGCCTGGGGCTATCTGCCAAGCGCAGGTGCCGGTGTGTTCGTCGACAACCACGACACCGAGCGGGGCGGCAGCACCCTCAACTACAAGAGCGGCGCGAACTACACCCTGGCCAACGTCTTCATGCTGGCCTGGCCCTACGGCGCCCCCGACATCAACTCCGGCTACGAGTGGACCGACGCGGACGCCGGCCCGCCCAATGGAGGCACGGTCAACGCCTGCTGGCAGGACGGCTGGAAGTGCCAGCACGCCTGGCCGGAGATCAAGTCCATGGTCGCCTTCCGCAACGCCACTCGCGGCCAGGCGGTCACCAACTGGTGGGACGACGGCAACAACCTCATCACCTTCGGCCGCGGCACCAAGGGCTACGTGGTCATCAACCACGAGAGCACCGCGGCCGACCGCTCGTACCAGACCTCCCTGCCCGCAGGCACCTACTGCGACGTACAGGCCAACCGGACCGTGACGGTCAACAACACCGGCTGGTTCACGGCCTCCGTCGCCCCGAACACCGCACTCGCCATCTACGCCGGCAAGTCGAGCTGCTGACACCCGGGAACGGCCTGTGCCGCTGCTCCCCCAGCGGTACAGGCCCTCCGCGGGAGCTGGAGGTGAAAGTACTTGCCATCGCTTGCAAGACTCTTGCTGTAAGGCTTTCGTCGGCGATACGGTCGCGCGGGGTCGGACCCAAGAGAGCCGCATTCGCTAGGAGTTACCGCCTGTGCCCGTGATACCGAGAGCGAGACGGGCCGCGGCCGTCATCGCCGTAGCCCTCGCCGCAGCCCTGATCCAGCCACTCGCGGCACACGCCGCACCCAGCCCGCCCGCGCCCCCCTCGGACGCCCGGCTGGCCGCCGAGCCCGCCCGGCACGACGACACCCGCGAGCAGTTCTACTTCGTCATGCCGGACCGTTTCGCCAACGGGGACACGTCCAACGACCGGGGCGGCCTCACCGGCTCCCGGCTCACCACCGGCTACGACCCCACCGACAAGGGCTTCTACCAGGGCGGCGACCTCAAGGGCCTGGCCAAGCGGCTCGACTACATCAAGGGGCTCGGCACCACCGCCATCTGGATGGCCCCGATCTTCAAGAACCGACCGGTGCAGGGCACGGGCAGCAACGCTTCGGCCGGCTACCACGGTTACTGGATCACCGACTTCACCCAGGTCGATCCGCACTTCGGCACCAACGACGACCTCAAGGCCCTCATCTCCAAGGCGCACGCCAAGGGCATGAAGGTCTTCTTCGACGTCATCACCAACCACACCGCCGACGTCGTCGACTACAAGGAGAAGGCGTACGACTATCTGTCGAAGGGTGCCTTCCCGTACCTGACGAAGGACGGACGCCCCTTCGACGACGCCGACTATGCGGACGGCAGCCGGGCGTTCCCGGCCGTGGACACCGACTCCTTCCCGCGCACCCCGCAGGTCACCCAGGAGTCCAAGGTCCCGGCCTGGCTCAACGACCCGACGATGTACCACAACCGGGGCGACTCGACGTTCGCCGGCGAGTCCTCGACCTACGGCGACTTCTCCGGCCTGGACGACCTGTGGACCGAGCGCCCCGAGGTCGTCCGGGGCATGGAGAAGATCTACGAGCGGTGGGTGAAGGACTTCGCCGTCGACGGCTTCCGGATCGACACCGTCAAGCACGTCGACATGGACTTCTGGACCCAGTGGGCCACCGCGCTCGACAAGTACGCGGCCGCGCACGGGCGGAAGAACTTCTTCATGTTCGGCGAGATCTACTCGGCCGACACCTCGGTCACGTCCCCGTACGTCACCCAGGGCCGCCTCGACGCCACCCTCGACTTCCCCTTCCAGGACGCGGCCCGCGCCTACGCCTCCCAGGGCGGCAGCGCGAAGAAGCTCGCCGGTGTCCTCGGTGACGACTACAAGTACACGTCCGGCAAGGCCAACGCGTACGAGCAGGTCACCTTCCTCGGCAACCACGACATGGGCCGCATCGGGTCCTTCCTGAAGCAGGACAACCCGAAGGCCACCGACGCCGAGATCCTGCGCAAGGACAGGCTCGCCAACGAGCTGATGTTCCTCAGCCGCGGCAACCCTGTCGTCTACTACGGCGACGAGCAGGGCTTCACCGGCTCCGGCGGCGACAAGGACGCCCGCCAGACCATGTTCGCCTCCAAGGTCGCCGACTACCTGGACGACGACGAGATCGGCACCGACCGCACCCACGCGAGCGACGCGTACGACACGAACGCCCCGCTCTACAAGGACATCGCCGCCCTCGCCGAGCTCCGCAAGGCCAACCCGGCCCTGACGGACGGCGTCCAGACCGAGCGGTACGCGGCCGACGGTGCCGGCGTCTACGCGTTCACCCGGACGGACGCGACGACGGGCGCCGAGTACGTCGTCGCCCTCAACAACGCCGACAGCGAGCAGTCCGCGACCTTCGCCACCGGCTCGCCGGACATGGCGTACCGGGGGATCTACGGCACCGACGGGACGCTGAAGACCGACGCCGACCGGGGGCTCTCCGTCACTGTCCCGGCCGGCACCACCGTCGTCTACAAGGCGACCGGTGCCCTCGCCCCGCCCGCCACGAAGCCGGCGATCACCCTGAAGGCCCCGGCAACCGGAGCCACCGGGACCGTGGACGTCACCGCTGACGTCGACGGCGGTCAGCTCAACCGCGTCGTCTTCGCCGCCCAGGCCGGCGACGGCCCGTGGAAGACGCTCGGCTCCGCCGACCACGCCCCCTACAAGGTCACCCAGACCATCGGCAAGGCCGTACCCGCCGGGACCGCCCTGCGCTACAAGGCCGTCGTGATCGACTCGGCCGGGCACACCGCGAGCGCCACCGCGAGCAGCACCACCGGCACCCCGCCCGCGCCCGAGGTCCCCACGGCCTCCTCCCGGGACTACGCGATCGTCCACTACAAGCGCACCGACGGCGACTACGACAACTGGGGCCTGTACGCCTGGGGCGACCTCGCCGACGGCGAGGCCACGAACTGGCCCGCCAGCCACCCCTTCGCCGGCCGCGACGCGTACGGCGCCTTCGCCTACGTCAAGCTCAAGCCGGGCGCCTCGAACGTCGGCTTCCTGGTCATCGACAAGAGCGGGAACAAGGACGTCTCCGCCGACCGGTCCATCGACGTCACCAGGACGGGTGAGGTCTGGGTCGAGCAGGGCAAGGCCGACGTCCTCACCGAGCGGCCCGCCTACCCCGCGCAGGACACGACCAAGGCGGTCGTCCACTACCACCGCGCCGACCGGAACTACGACGGCTGGGGCCTGCACGTCTGGACGGGTGCAGCGCACCCCACCGACTGGTCGGACCCGCTGAAGCCGGTGAAGACTGATGCCTATGGCGCGGTCTTCGAGGTGCCGCTCACCGAGGGTGCCACCAGCCTCAGCTACATCGTCCACAAGGGCGACGACAAGGATCTCCCCACCGACCAGTCACTCGACCTCAAGGCCGACGGCCACGAAGTGTGGCTGTTGAGCGGCCAGGAGAAGCATCTGCTCCCGCAGCCCGCGGGCGGTGCCGCCGCGCTCGACCTGACCACCTCCAAGGCGGTCTGGATCGACCGGGACATCGTCGCCTGGAACGGCGTCGACGGCGCCGCCTCCACCCAGCTGCTGTACTCCCACGACGGCTCCATCGCCGCCAAGGACGGCGCGCTGACCAGCGACGACGAGCGCTGGCTGCGCCTGGAGAAGACCACCCTGACCGACGCCCAGAAGGCGAAGTTCCCGCACCTGAAGGACTACACCGCCTGGTCGGTGGACCCGCGCGACCGGGACCGGGTGCGCGAGGCGCTCTCCGGCCAGGTCGTCGCCTCCCAGCGCGCCGTGAACGGCGCCGTGCTCGCCGCGACCGGCGTGCAGATCGCCGAGGTCCTGGACGACCTGTACCCCGGCGCGACGAAGGCCGCGCTCGGACCGGTCTTCCACGACGGCAGGCCGACCCTGTCCGTGTGGGCGCCGACCGCCCAGTCCGTCCACCTCGACCTCGACGGCACGGCCGTGAAGATGCACCGGAACAGCGCCACCGGCGTCTGGTCCGTCACCGGCCCCGCCTCCTGGAAGGGCAAGCCCTACCGGTACGTCGTGAAGGTCTGGGCGCCCAGCGTCCGCAAGGTGGTCACCAACGAGGTCACCGACCCCTACTCGGTCGCCCTGACCGCGAACTCCGAGCGCAGCCTCGTCGTCGACCTGAACGACAGGGCTCTCGCCCCGAGCGGCTGGTCCGGCCTGCGCAAGCCCAAGGCCGTACCCCTGAAGGACGCGCAGATCCAGGAGCTGCACATCCGGGACTTCTCGGTCGCCGACGAGACCGTCCCGGCGAAGGACCGGGGCACCTACCTGGCCTTCACCGACAAGAACAGCGACGGCTCCACGCACCTGCGTGACCTGGCGAAGGCGGGCACCTCGTACGTGCACCTGCTGCCCGCCTTCGACATCGCCACCATCCCCGAGAAGAGGGCCGACCAGCAGAGCACCGACTGCGACCTGGCGGCCTACCCGGCCGACTCCGAGAAGCAGCAGGAGTGCGTGGCGAAGACCGCCGCGAAGGACGCCTACAACTGGGGCTACGACCCGTACCACTACACGGTCCCCGAGGGCTCGTACGCCACCGACCCCGACGGCACCGCCCGCACCGTCCAGTTCCGCCGGATGGTCCAGGCGCTGAACCAGGACGGCCTCCGCGTCGTCATGGACGTCGTCTACAACCACACCGCGGCCGCCGGCCAGGCGGACACGTCCGTCCTCGACAAGGTCGTCCCCGGCTACTACCAGCGGCTCCTCGCCGACGGCAGCGTGGCCAACAGCACCTGCTGCGCCAACACCGCGCCCGAGAACGCCATGATGGGCAAGCTCGTCGTGGACTCGATCGTCACCTGGGCCAGGGAGTACAAGGTCGACGGCTTCCGCTTCGACCTCATGGGCCACCACCCGAAGGCCAACATCCTGGCGGTCAGGAAGGCCCTGGACGCGCTGACCCCCGAGAAGGACGGCGTCGACGGCAAGAAGATCATCCTGTACGGCGAGGGGTGGAACTTCGGGGAGGTCGCCGACGACGCCCGGTTCGTGCAGGCCACGCAGAGGAACATGGCCGGCACCGGTATCGCCACCTTCTCCGACCGTGCCCGTGACGCCGTGCGCGGCGGCGGCCCCTTCGACTCGGACCCGGGCGTCCAGGGCTTCGCGTCGGGCCTGTACACCGACCCCAACGGGTCGGCGGCGAACGGCACGTCGGCCGAGCAGAAGGCCCGGCTCCTGCACTACCAGGACCTGATCAAGGTGGGTCTGAGCGGCAACCTGAAGTCCTTCGCCTTCACCGACACCGACGGCAAGCAGGTCAAGGGTTCGGAGGTCGACTACAACGGCTCGCCCGCCGGTTACGCGGACGCCCCCGGCGACGCCCTCGCCTACGTGGACGCGCACGACAACGAGTCGCTGTTCGACGCCCTGACCTACAAGCTGCCGAAGGACACCTCCGCGTCCGACCGGGCCCGGATGCAGGTCCTGGCGATGGCCACGGCCGCACTCTCGCAGGGCCCGGCGCTCTCCCAGGCCGGCAGCGACCTGCTGCGCTCGAAGTCCCTGGACCGCAACTCCTTCGACAGCGGCGACTGGTTCAACGCCATCCACTGGAACTGCGCCGACGGCAACGGGTTCGGGCGCGGCCTGCCCATGGCGGCCGACAACCAGTCCAAGTGGGAGTACGCCAAGCCACTGCTCGGCGTGATCAAGGTCGGCTGCCCGCAGATCACCGGGACGACGGCCGCCTATCAGGACCTGCTGAAGATCCGTACGACGGAGAGCGCGTTCTCCCTCGGCACCGCCGCGCAGGTGCAGGACCGGCTGTCCTTCCCGCTGTCCGGCAAGGACGAGACGCCCGGCGTGATCACCATGGAACTCGGTGACCTGGTCGTCGTCCTCAACGCCACCCCGCAGGCACAGGAGCAGCGGATCGGCGCCCTCGCCGGGACGCCGTACGAGCTGCACCCGGTGCAGGCGGCAGGGGCGGACGAGGTGGTGAAGACCTCCTCCTACGCGGCCGGCTCGGGCACCTTCACCGTCCCGGCGCGGACCGTGGCGGTGTTCACCCGGGCGGCGAAGTAGGGTCGGTCCGTCGCCGTAGAACAGGAGTGCCCATGCCGCAGATCACCGTCGACTACTCGTACCAGGTGGAGGACGTCTTCGACCAGGAGGGCTTCGCGCGGGGACTGCACGAGGCCACCGTCGAGATCGCCGCGGCGAAGCCGGAGGCCTGCAAGACGCTGTTCCGGTACACCGACGACAGCGCCTTCGGCTACGAGGACTCCGCGGCCGACGGGCACGCCATCGTGCACGTGACCATCGGTCTCCTCGCCGGACGCAGCGAGGAGACCAAGGCGAGGCTGACGGAGGCCGTGGTGGAGTTGCTCCGCGAGCACATCACGCCGGAGGACGGCGTCACCGTGCACGGCTCCGCCGAGGTCCGTGACCTGGACCCGTCCTACCGGAAGTTCGACCGGTAGCGGGACCCGCGGGCCCTCAGGGCGCCAGGGTCATCAGCCGGCCGACGAGCTCCGCGAAGGTGCCGTCGGCCGGCTCGTCCTTGAGGATGCCGCGCAGCACCGCGGCCATGTCCGCGTCGTAGGCGGCGCTGACAGCGGCCAGGGCGGCGAAGTCGTGCACGAGCTGGAGTTCCAGCTCGCCGCGCGGGATGCGCCGGCCGTCCAGCCAGATCAGCGCCGTCGACTCGGCGAGCGAGATCCACGAGCGGACGACCAGCTCCAGCCGCGGGGGCGCGGAGGTCAGGCCCAGGTGCGAGAGGATCTGCTCGTACGCGGCCTGCCGTACGGAGTCGATCAGCGCGTTGGTCGCCGACGAGCCCACCGCCGGGCCGCCGCGCATCAGGGCGGAGAAGCCGGGCCCGTGTTCGTCCACGAAGTCGAAGAAGCGGCCCATCACGCGCAGCAGCCGGGCCCCCAGCGGGCCGTCGTGCGGCTCCGCGAACCGGGCCGCCAGATCCTCCGAGGCGCGCTTCAACGCGGCCTCGTACAGGCTGAGTTTGCCGGGGAAGTAGTGGTAGACCAGCGGGCGCGAGATGCCCGCCGCCGACGCTATCTCGTCGATGGAGACCTCGTCGGGCGAACGTCGGCTGAACAGGTCGAGGGCGACGCCGATCAGCTGCTGCCGCCGCTCCTCGACGCCCATCCTGCGGCGAACCCCGGTACTCATGCGAACACCTTACCGAGCGGAACCGACCGTCAATCGGTCGGTTCCGCCCCGGCATTCACAGCAGGCCCTCACATGTCCAGCACGAGACGCCCACTTCGGGCCCGCGAGACACAGATCAGCATCGAGTCGCCACGCTCCGCGTCCTCCCCCACCGCCTTAAGGGCGTGGGAGGTGCCCCCAAGCTCGTCCCGGTGATCCACCTCGCCCTCCAGCACCCGCTGCCGGCAGGTGCCGCAGAACCCCTGCTCGCAGGAGTAGGCGATGTTCGGCAGCTCGCGGCGCACGGCGGCCAGCACGGTGGAGTCGGCCGGGACCGTCAACGTCCGCCCGCTGCGCCTGAGTTCGACCTCGAACTCGGCGTTGCCGTCGGTCGAGGCGCGCGGTGCGAACCGCTCCAGGTGCAGCGTGGCCCCCTCCGGCAGCCGAGCCTCGACCGCGGCCGTCAGCCCCTCGGGGCCGCAGCAGTACACGGCCGTCCCCGCCGGCAGATCCGCGAACAGGGCGTCCAGGTCCGGCCGTCCGTCCTCGTCCTCGGCGACGAGCGTGAGCCTCCCCTCGGCGAGCTTGCCGACCTCCTCCAGGAACGGCATCGAGGCCCGGTTCCGCCCGCCGTACAGCAGCTTCCAGTCCGTGCCCTCGGGCAGGGACCGCAGCATCGACAGGATCGGCGTGATGCCGATGCCCCCGGCGACGAAGACGTACGAGGGCGCCTCGACGAGCGGGAAGCGGTTGCGGGGCCCGCGCACCTCCAGCTCCATGCCCTCGGTGAGCTGCTCGTGCACCTCGCGCGAGCCGCCCCGCCCGTCCTCCACCAGCCGCGTGGCGACCGTGTACGACGACGGGTCCTCCGGGTCCCCGCACAGCGAGTACTGCCGCACCAGTCCCGAGGGCAGCACCAGGTCCAGGTGCGCGCCCGGCTCCCAGGACGGCAGCCCGCCGCCCTCCAGGCGCAGCTGTACGACCCCGTCGGCGACGGTCTCGTGCGCGGTGAGCAGCAGCCGCAGCGCCCGGGAGCGGGGCCGGCCGGAGACCGGCGGGTCCAGCGTGGGCAGCGGCCACAGCGGGGAGGCCTGGACGCGGCGGCGCAGGGCCCGCCGGGTCAGCAGGGCGGCACCCGCGACGAGCGCGACGGTACGCAGCTTCGGCATTTACGGCACCGCCTTTTCGGCAGCCAGCGCGGCGGGGGAGGAGGCCAGGTAGGCGACCGCCTGGGCGGTGGAGCCCTCCTGGGAGGGGTGGTAGGCGGGGCTCAGGTAGCGCGGGATCGACTTGAACATGGCGCCGGTCGTGGGCAGGGTGCCCCGGCGACCGCTCTGGTAGAACTCCTTGAAGGAGGCCTTGCCGTCCACCAGGGTCGGATCGTTCTCCATGAAGAAGCGGGTCCCGCGCTGCCACAGGAACACCAGCGCCGAGAAGGCCAGCGCCCAGGTGCGCACCCGGCGCCGGTAGCTGCCGTCGACGTGCTCGAACAGGTCGAAGGCGACGGAGCGGTGCTCGACCTCCTCGGCGCCGTGCCAGCGCAGCAGGTCCAGCATGGTCGGGTCGGCGCCGCGCCGGTCCAGCTCGGCGGCGCCCAGCACCCAGTCGCCGAGGAAGGCGGTGTAGTGCTCGATGGCCGCGATCAGCGCGATCCGCTCCAGCAGCCACCAGCGGCGCGCCCTGCCCGGCGGCAGCGTGCGGTCGCCGAGCAGCTTCTCGAAGAACCAGTCGACCTGAGCGGTGTACGGCGTCGGGTCGAGGCCCTGCTCGCGCAGGTGCGGGAGCACCTCGTCGTGGGCCTGGGAGTGCATCGCCTCCTGCCCGATGAAGCCGACCACGTCCTCGCGGAGCCGCTCGTCCCGGATGAGCGGCAGCGCCTGTTTGTAGACGTGGACGAACCACCGTTCACCGGCGGGCAGCAGCAGGTGCAGCACGTTGATCGTGTGCGTGGTGAACGGATCGCCGGGCACCCAGTGCAGCGGCGTGTCCTCCCACGAGAAGGACACGTTGCGGGCCTTGAGCGGTATGCGCTCGGACTCCACCGGCCGGGCCTTCGTATTAGACATGGCGTCAATGTACTGACGGGTACGCCGTCTGAGAACCCCCGCGGCCGAGCTTGTTCACATTCGTGTCATCAGGCGGTCGCCCCGGCCGCACCCGCCCGCCGCGGCACTGCCCCGCCGGCCGCTACCGCAACCCGCTGATCGACGCTCCGTCCGCCAGCGTCCCCAACAGATCGGCCTGCGCCCCCTGCCTCGCGGGAGCCGCCAGCAGCGGTCCCTGCCCGGAGGCGGTGACCCCGCCCGTCGCCCGGATCGACGTCGTGTCCCTGTCGCCGGTGGCCAGCAGGTACCAGTTCCCGGTCCTGGCCTTCCACAGCACACCGGCCAGCACATGCGGATCGCGCGGACCGCACGCCGGTACGTCCGTCCCCTTGGCCACGACGGCCCCCACCGGCCCGCCCGGCGTCCGGAACTGCGCCAGCGCGGCCGTGCCGTCGCCGCGCCAGGTCTCGGCCCGCGTACACACCCATTCCCCGTTGCCGCTCGCGTCCGGCAGCGGCTGATCCGCGTACGCCCACGCGTTCACGCTGCGCACCCCGGCGGAGCGCTCGGCGGCCAGCGAGCAGGCGAACGGCGCCCAGGCCCGCAGGCCCTCGCCGGACACCTCACGGGCCGAACCCGGCCGCCCGGCGGTGAGATGCGCGGGGACCAGCTCTCCGAGGTCCGTGGAGAGCCGCGTGCCGTCGGCGCCGGTCAGCTGGAGCACGCTCCACGAGTCGCAGCCCCCGGTTTGCAGCACGGGGCTGGCCATCGACGCGGTGACGCCCTCGGTGAGAGCGAGCCCGGTCGGCGTCGCGTCCGGCTTCATCAGGTCCCGCTCGGCGGCCTTCTTCACCCAGGGCGCGGTCAGGAAGCGCACGTTGCCGTCCGAACGGCCGAGCACCAGGGCGCTCGCCTCGGCCCCGCTCGCCCCGTCGGCACGGGCGAAGTCGAGGGCCGCGCCCCGGGTGCCGTCCGTCGGCTCGGCGTAGCGGGCGATGCGCAGGCCGTCGTAGAGGATCACCACGCGCGCGGTGTCCACCTCGCCCGCGTACAGCAGTTGGGGCGGGCCCGCGGCGCCCCCGGTCTGGGTGCCGGGGGTCGCCGAGACCCGGACCGTCGTGCCCGGACGGGCCCAGACGGCGAGGGCGCGGCGCAGCAGAGCCTTGTCGCCGGTGAGCGGGCCGCGCGCGGGCCACACCGAGAAGTCGGTGCGGGCCGAGGACTTCCAGGCGGTGGGGGCGACACGGGTCAGCCGGCCGGGGTCCAGGGCCGCCTCGGCGGCCGGGTTCTGCGCGTAGGCCGGGGCGGCCGCGCCGTCCGGGCCCCAGCCGCCGTCCGGCATGGCCACCAGCGCACCGCACACCGCGAGCGCGGCGGCCGCGGCGAGCGCCGCCTTGATGTGCTGACGGCGCCGCATCAGATCGGTGGGCCGGGCCTGGAGCGAGCACGCGTCGAACTCCGGGGAGGCCAGCAGGGTGTACTGCTCGGGCACACTGTTCGCCTCGGCCAGCGCGGACTCGGCGCGGGTGACCCCGGCGGCCTTGAGGATCTCCCGCACATCGGGGTCGCTCAGCCCCTCCAGGCCGCGCAGCACGTACGCGGCGCGGGCCGGGCCGGACAGCGCCGACAGCCGCTGGTACAGGGCGAGTTCGTCCGCACCGCCCGAGCGCGGGAACAGCCGCAGGCCCCACGCCTGGGGCAGCGGCGCCGGCAGTTGCGAGCGCTTGGGCAGCAGCCCCTTGCGCGGACCGGCCGCCTCCAGGGCCGTACGCAGGACCCGCAGCCGGACGAAGCCGTACCCGGGATCGCCGTCCCGGCCGGAGGCCTGGGCCGGGATCAGCGAAGTCTGCCTGCGGCTCCGCGGGAGTGCGCGCTGGACCAGGGCGTGTGCGGTCAGGACCCGGCGCCCGCGGCTCAGGCAGGGCGGCAGCACCAGGTAGGCGAGCCGGACCAGCCGTGGGTAGTGCTCGACGAGCGCGGCCTCGGCCTGCTCGACGTCGACGGCCGGACCGGCGGCCCCGTCGGGAACGAAGCGGGACGAGGGTCCCCCCGCCCGAAAGGCGGGGGAGGCTGCGTGACGCTGGGCTACATCCGGTGACTCCACGTCAGGGAAAACGAGCGAGCCGTTGATTGGTCACCGCCAAGCGGGTGACTCACGCCTCCGGATCGACCAGCGCCCGCGCGTAGTTGGCCATCGACCGCTGGTAGCGCGGCAGATGAGGAGCCAGGGCGCCGAGGACGAGGGACAGCCCCTCGCGGTCGCGGCCCAGGCTGGACAGGCACAGGGCGAGACAGGCCCGAATCGCGTCGTCCAACTCGTCGGACGGAGCGTCAAGTTCGGGGGTGAGCAGCTCGACACCCTCCTGTGCCCGGCCGATGTTCCGCAGCGAGCTGGACAGCTGGATCTTGGCTCGCCGCCGCTTGTATCCGCTCGCCTCGCCCAGACCGCGCGCCAGCGCCTCCCGGTACAGCGGCACCGCCTTGTCCGAGTGCCCGGTGGAGTCCCAGGCGCTCGCCTGCTCGAACAGGCCGAGCGGGCTGCCCTCCGGCAGCTCGGCGACGAGCTTTTCGATCACGTCGCGGAACTCGGCCGCCCGCTCCTCGGGGTACGCGTCGAAGGTGGCCCAGGCGGCGGTCACGCGATCTTCCCAGTCTCGGTTCACCGGCACACCCTCGCACACGCGTGCCCCACCGGCACCGGATTTGAGCACACCGCGCCCCGCAGCCGTATCCGACAGGACTGCGGCATGCTCGGCCCCCAGGACCGGAGGAACGGATGAGGCTGACAAGGGCGTTGCTCGCCGGCGCGGCGGCACTGACGCTGGCGGGCTGCGCGGCGGGCGGTGACACGAAGGCGGTGCCGCCCACCGCCACCGGCAGCCTGGAGAGTCTGGCCGCCGAGGTGAAGTGCAAGCCGGACATGCAGACCGACGCCGACGAGATCCGGCAGGCCCTGTGCCGCAACGGCGACGGCAGGTTCGTCCTCGCCACCTTCGCCACCGACCGCGGCCAGCGCGAGTGGATCAACGACGCGAAGGACTACGGCGGTCACTACCTCGTCGGCCGCAAGTGGGTCGCCGTCGGCGACGACGGCGTGGTCGAGGCGCTGCGCGGCACGCTCGGCGGTGACGTCGAGGTCGGCGCGAACCACCACGCCCACAGCGGCTGACCCGGCCGCCGGCACGAAACCGGGCATACGGAACCGGCACACGAGAAGCGGGCGGTGGGAGACTCCCACCGCCCGCTTTCCCGGGGAGTGCGACTAGGCGCAGCGCCGGCCGGAGTTGATGCAGCCGGCGATCTTGTTGGCCAGGCCGCCGGTGGTGATGCTGATGAAGTCGTCGTGGTCGGTGGCCGCCTTGTGCAGCTGCTCCGGGAACCCGTCCACCGCGTAGGCGTTCTTCACCTGGCCGTTCTCGAGCGTCGGCGGGGTGATGTCGTACACCAGGCGCATCGTGAGCTGCGGGATCGCCTTGAAGCCGTTCTGGCAGTTGCCGTCCGCGTCGGCGAAGGCCACGTGCGTGCGGTGGTTGGCGCTGTCGATGTTCTGCCCGTCCCAGCAGCTCTGGAAGGCGAACGTGCGCACCACCCGGCTGCCCTGCGGACAGATCGGGTACTGCGTGGTCAGCTGCACCTTGTCCTCGAAGCCGGTGCAGCTCCAGTGCGCGTTGGCGTTGGCCAGGCCGTTGGTGGTGGTCTTGGCGTCACCGGTGATGATCCGCAGGAACTGCGGCATCGCGACGACCTTGCCGGTCGGGCTGCCCACGTACTTGATCCGTGCCTGCACCGGGGTCAGGATCTTGCCGGCGTTGCCTTCCTTGCCGCCGCCGTCCTTGTTCTGGTCGAAGTCCTGCGTGCCGTCCTGGACGCGGACCACCGGCCAGTAGTACGACGACAGGTCGTTGCGGTTCTGGCAGCTGGTGCCGCCCTGCAGGAACGTGTCGTTGCTCGCGAACGCGTCGACCTTCTGGTTGCCGACGTAGTCGTGCAGGTGGTGCGCGCCGTTGGCCACGCCGGGCGCCACGATCACGTTGTCGGTGTTGTGGTTCTTGTTGGCGTTCACCCCGCAGCGGGTGGTGAACGTGCCGGTCGACGCGCTGCCGGTCCGGGCCGGCTTGGCCGGCACGTTGGGCTGGACCTGGGTGATGTCGACGAAGTCGGCCGCGACCGGGCCGTTGCCGGCCTGGCCACCGATGTTCTGCCCGCCGCCCGGCTGCTGCCCTCCACCCTGCTGGCCACCGGTCTGCTGCCCGCCGGTGCTGCCCGGGTCCGGCTGGCCGGTGCTGCCCGGGTCCGGCTGGGCGGTGCCGCCCTGGCCGCCGGTACCGGCCTGGTCGGCGGGGCTGCCCGTGCAGGCGGCGAGGGTGTCCAGATCGGTCGGGGCGGTGCCGCCGACGCGGGTGATCTCCAGCCTGATCCGGTCGAGGATCACCTTCCGCTGGTCCTGCAGCGGCTGGAGGATGGAGTTCTGTACGAAACTCGCGTCCTGGGCCTGCGCGTCCCGCGTGGTCGCCAGCCGCTGGTAGGCGTCGGTGATCTGCCGGTCGAGATTGGCCAGTTCCCCGTCGACCTCGGTACGGGCCTGGTCCGGCACGTCGGTCAGCTTCTGGCCGACGTCCGGACAGGAGATCGTCGCGACCTGCGCCGGAGCGGCCTTGGTCTGATCGCCTCCCCAGGGCCCGTTGTTCGACTCGTGCGCCGAGGCGTAGAAGTTCGCCCAGATCAGCCCGCCCCCACCGAGCGCGAGGGCCGCCGACGCGGCAATGACCTTGGAGGCCAGCGGCGTACGGCGCTTTCGTGTGTTGCGTCCCATGGAACTCCTCTGACGTCCTTGCGGGGCGGCATCGAGGCGCCCGACAGGGGTGAAGCGGCGCCCTTCCATACGGACGCCGGCTCACCGGTGTTCAGCCGTCCCACGAATCAGTCGGAGTTCGACTTCGGCTCCGGGGCCCCAAATGCCCCGTGAGCAGCAGGAGTTGACGTGAAGAATATGTGGTGCGGATCGCTCATCGGTCGCGGTCGAGGTAGGCCAGCACCGCCAGCACGCGGCGATTGTCGTCGTCCGACACCTCCAGGCCCAGTTTGCCGAAGATGTTGGAGGTGTGCTTGGCGATGGCCCGTTCCGTCACCACCAGGTGCCCGGCGATCGCCGCGTTCGACCGGCCCTGCGCCATCAGCTCCAGCACCTCCAGCTCACGCGGGGTGAGGTTGCCGAGCGGCCGGTCGGCCGCCCTGCGGGACAGCAGCTGCTGGATGACCCGCGGGTCCATCGCCGTACCTCCCGCCGCGACCCGGCGCACGGCGTCCACGAACTGCTCGGCGTCGAACACCCGGTCCTTGAGCAGATAGCCGACCCCGCCGCTGCCGTCGGCCAGCAGCTCGCGCGCGTACAGCTGCTCGACGTGCTGGGACAGGACCAGCACCGGCAGCCCGGGGCGGTCCCGGCGGGCCCGGAGGGCGCACTGCAGGCCCTCGTCGGTGTGCGTGGGCGGCAGACGTACGTCGACCACGGCGACGTCGGGCTCCGACTCGGCCAGAGCGCGGGCCAGTTCGGGGCCGGACTCGACGGCCGCCGCGATCTCGAAGTCGTAGGCCTCCAGCATCCGCACCAGCCCGTCGCGCAGCAGGAAGAGGTCTTCGGCTAGGACAACGCGCACGGGATCTCCATGGTCACCAGCGTGGGACCGCCCGCGGGGCTGCTGACGGCCAGGACGCCGTCGAATGTACCCAGTCGCCGCTCGATCCCGGCGAGTCCCGAGCCCGCGCCGACCGTGGCGCCGCCCCGGCCGTTGTCGGTGACCGTGATCCGCAGCATGCCGTCGGCGTGGTGCAGGTCCGCCCGGACCCGGTCGGCGCCGGAGTGCTTGACGGCGTTGGTGAGCACCTCGCCGACCGCGAAGTAGGCGGCCGACTCGACCGGTGCGTCGGCGCGGCCGGGCAGGTCGACGGACACCTCCGTGGGCAGCGGCAGCCGCAGCGCCAACGCCCGTACGGCGTCGCCGAGTCCGCGCTCCGCCAGCACCGGCGGATGGATGCCCCGGACCAGGTCGCGCAGTTCCTCCAGGGCCTCCACGGAGTTCCGGCGGGCCTGCGAGAGCAGCTTCTTCGCCTGCGCCGGGTCCTTGTCGAGCAGCATCTCGACCGTGCCGAGGTCCATGCCCATCGCGACCAGCCGGGCCTGGGCCCCGTCGTGCAGGTCGCGTTCGATACGGCGCAGTTCGGCGGCGGAGGTGTCCACGGCGTCCTGCCGGGTCTCGGTCAACACCCGGACCCGCTCGACGAGTTCGCCCTGGCCGGTGGTGAGGACGGCGCGGGTGAGGTTGAAGTGGACCTTCAGCAGGCGCGGGGTGTAGCGGTAGGCGGCGACCAGCAGGACCGTGGCGGTGGCGGCGGCGCCGAGCGCGGTGGGCCCGTTGTCGACCGGCACGAAGCCGTACCAGTAGGTCTGGCCGTCGGCGAGCACCCGCCACAGCCCGGCCGCCACCGCGAACCCCTCGAAGGGGTAGAAGAGGAGGAGGGCCGGGAGCAGGGCCGTGAGGAAGCCGGCCGTCATGTCGACCGGCAGCCACAGCACGTCCCGCCGGACCTGCGGGTCGCGCAGCAGGGTGAAGGTGCGCGTCCAGGGGTTGGCGCCGGCGGGGACGGGCCGGTAGGCCGACGGGATCCGCACCCCGCACCATTCCGCCGCGAGTTCCCGGCGCTTGTCCGCGAGGGCGCGCACCCCGGTCAGGATCGCCGGCGTCGTGACGAGGCCGACGCCGATCGGGATGAGCGCGACGGAGACGAGGGTCAGGGCGAGGAACAGCACCGAGAGGGGCAGCACGGACACCGCCAGCGTGAGTCCCTGTACGGCGGCCAGTACCACCTCTCGGGCCCGCGCCCGGACCCCGCCGTTCTTCGTTTCGGTGTTCATGCCGTAAGTCTCGCCCACCCGGCGACCCCGGTCACTGGGCGAAGGCCCACGTCAGGGGGTGTTCCTAGGTACACCCCCGGTGGCCGCCAGCAGCTTCGCCTCCGTCTCCGGGTCCAGGCCGACCGGCGGGCGGTCCGGGCGCTGTGGCGCGGTGCCGCCGATCGACCGGAGCCAGGTCCAGGTGTCGGCCACGGTCTCGGTCACCGGGCGGCAGCGCAGGCCCGCCGCCAGTGCCCGCGAGACGTCCGCGCCGTGCAGGGCGTCGTGCATGTCGGTCCCCGGCGGCACCCACACGGGCAACTGGGTCCAGGGCTCTACGCCCGCGGCGAGCACCACGTCCGGGTCGGTCCAGCGCAGCTCGGCGTCCGCGCCGGTCGCGCTCACGCACGCGTCGAGCAACTCGCCCATCGTGGCGTGCCCCGACGGGCTGATCAGGGTGTACGGCCCGCTCAGCCCGGCCCCGGCCGCGTCCAGGATCCACTCGGCGAGATCGCGGACGTCGACGTACTGCAGGGGCAGGTCCCGCGGGCCGGGCGCCATCACCGGTCCGCCCCGGGCGATCCGGGACAGCCACCAGGGCAGCCGGCCGACGTTCTCGTACGGCCCGAGGATCAGCCCCGCCCGCACGAGCAGCGAGCGGTCCGCGCCGAAGGCCTCCAGCGCGGCCAGCTCGCCGCCCAGCTTGTCCTGCGGGTACTCGGTCTGCTCCGCGCCGGCCTCGGCACCCTCGACCAGAGCGGCGTCCTCGGTGTACCCGGCGGGCGGGGCCCACGCGTACACCGAGCAGC
Source organism: Streptomyces sp. NPDC002520 (assembly GCF_053595235.1). Taxonomy (NCBI): domain Bacteria; kingdom Bacillati; phylum Actinomycetota; class Actinomycetes; order Kitasatosporales; family Streptomycetaceae; genus Streptomyces; species Streptomyces sp. NPDC002520. The sequence continues at coordinate 614,500 of NZ_JBSFXG010000002.1, forward strand.
TCGACACGTACACGTACCGCTCGGCGCGGTCCCGCAGCAGCCGCGCCGCGTCCCGCACCGCACGCGGCGCCCGCGACCACGTGTCGACGACGACGTCCCACTCGCCCTCGGCCAGGGCGGCGAGCCCGTCGGGCGCGGTGCGGTCGCCGCGCAACGCCCTCGCCCCCGGCGGGGGTTCGTGCCGGCCCCGGTTGAGGACGGTGACGTCCCAGCCCCGGGCGAGCGCCGCCTCGACGACGGCCCGTCCCGCGAACTCCGTACCACCCAGCACAAGAAGTCTCATGGGGGTGACTGTGCCCGCCGGGGCCGCCGAAGGGAACGGTGTTCTGCTGTCGGCAGACGATCAACGCCCGGTCCGCGGGGTGTACTTGTAGCCGACCCGGCGCACGGTCCGGATCGTCTGGCGGTGCTGCGCGCCCAACTTGCGGCGCAGCCGGGCGATGTGGACGTCGACGGTGCGGCCGTCGCCGACGTGGCCGTATCCCCACACCGTGGTGACCAGCTGGTCGCGGGTGTGCACCCGGTGCGGATGTGCCACCAGGTGCGCGAGCAGTTCGAACTCCAGGTAGGTGAGGTCGAGTTCGCGGCCGTCGACGCTGGCGGTGCGCTGTACGGGGTCGATGCGGACCAGGGTCTCGGTGCCGGTGCCCTCCGCGCCGCGCGGCTGGTCCGGGACGGCGACCGGCAGGAACGGTGACTGCTGGTCGGCCGGGACCAGCACCAGGTAGCCGACCATCGGCGGCCGGCCGGGCAGAGCGGGCAGGGTGTGCTGCGGGGCGGGCAGCCAGGTGGCGCCCGGCGGCAGGAAGTCCGCGACGTCGGGCACCGTCTCGTCCCGGTCGACGGCGCGCAGCCGGTGCCGGGCGGGAGCGGTGCGAGCGGGAACGGTGGAGGCGGGGGCCGTGACGGTGGTGGAGGAGAAGGATCGAGTGGTCGCCATGAGGGGTCAGCTCTTTTCGCGCGAGGGGTTCGTCGGAGGACGTACGTCGGTGCGCGCTGGCCGAAGGCCGGGGATTACGGCTTCACAGGGCCCGCGCGGTCGTCGCGCGGCAACACACCCGGTCGAAGTCGTGGTGCTGACGGGAGGGCCAGAAGGGCTCGAGGTCATGGCGACCCGTCGCTGCGTACTTCCGGAAGCTGGCCATGTCCCCATTCAAGCAGACGCGACGGCGGGGCAGGAGCCTCCATCCACTGCTCGGACACTCCCGCGTTCCACTGCTCGGACACCCCCGTGACATGCCGAAGGGGCGCCCACCGTCACGGTGAACGCCCCGACCGGGATGGGGGGATCAGACCTGGCCGGCCTTCTCCAGGGCGGTGCAGCAGGTGTCCACCATGAGGCGGGTCACCAGGTACGGGTCGACGTTGGCGTTCGGGCGGCGGTCCTCGATGTAGCCCTTGCCGTCGCGCTCGACCTGCCACGGGATGCGCACGGAGGCGCCGCGGTCGGAGACGCCGTAGGAGTACTCGTCCCACGGGGCGGTCTCGTGCAGGCCGGTCAGGCGCTCGTCGATGCCGGCGCCGTAGTTCTTGACGTGGTCGAGCGGCTTGGAGCCCTCACCGAGGGACTCGCAGGCGGTGATGATCGCCTCGTAGCCCTCGCGCATCGCCTTGGTCGAGAAGTTGGTGTGCGCGCCCGCGCCGTTCCAGTCGCCCTTGACCGGCTTGGGGTCGAGGGTCGCGGAGACGCCGAAGTCCTCGGCGGTGCGGTAGAGCAGCCAGCGGGCCACCCACAGCTGGTCGGAGACCTCGAGCGGGGCGAGCGGGCCGACCTGGAACTCCCACTGGCCCGGCATGACCTCGGCGTTGATGCCGGAGATGCCCAGACCGGCCTTCAGGCAGTTGTCCAGGTGGGCCTCGACGACGTCGCGGCCGAAGATCTCGTCGGCGCCGACGCCGCAGTAGTAGCCGCCCTGCGGGGCCGGGAAGCCGTTCTCGGGGAAGCCCAGCGGACGGGTGCCTTCGAAGAAGGTGTACTCCTGCTCGATGCCGAAGATCGGCTCCTGCGCGGCGAACCGCTCGGAGACCTCGGCCAGCGCGGCACGCGTGTTGGACCGGTGCGGGGTCATGTCCGTGCCCAGGACCTCGCAGAGCACGAGGATGTCGTCGCCGCCGCGGATCGGGTCCGGGCAGGTGAAGACCGGCTTGAGCACGAGGTCCGAGGCGTGGCCCTCGGCCTGGTTGGTGGAGGACCCGTCGAAGCCCCAGAGCGGAAGCGCGTCGAGACCGGCCGGTGCACCCGTGATGATCTTCGTCTTGGAGCGAAGCTTGGCCGTCGGCTGGGTTCCGTCGATCCAGATGTACTCGGCCTTGAAGGTCACGGGGGCCACTTCCTTAGGGGTGGGTCGGGCGCACTCGGTGCGGGTGCCGCGGGCTCGGTGCGCCGCGTCGATCTGCCCGTCACATTGGCAACAGGCGATTTCCCGTCCGTTGCTCTTATGTGAACCCCGTGTTACCTGGGGCTTCTGTGGCGCGTCTCACGTGGCGGGCTCCCGGCGCCCGGAGCACCGGGAATCCGCGCGGCGGCGGCCTCGCGCACGCCCTCCGGAAAGTCCCGGATCGTAGACCGCTGCCGCTCGTCGTCACCGCGCGGCAGCTCCACCGAGCGCTCGATCAGCGGACCGAGGACGCTCGAGTGGGGGACCCCCACCCCTCACCGTGGTGGAGGGTGGGGGCCTGCGCGTTGCTGCCGCAGACGGCACCGGACGGTCTAGTGCGCCGGCTCACCGACTTCCTGGCCGGCGGCTGAGCCCTCAACCCACCTTTTCGATCACCGCGCGGCGGATGAGGAACTTGCCGGGCTCCCTGACCTGTTCGAAGGCCGCGTTGTTGAGCAGGACGCAGCTGCCGGAGACGGAGGTGACCTTCACCGTCGTGGACTTGTTGTTGTCCAGGTTGGTGACCTTCAGCGTCGTACCCGCCGGGAACTGGTTGCTGGACGCGGCCGGGGCGCCGCCCTCGCCGGAGAGCGTGACGGTGGAGCCCTTGCAGACCTGCTGACCGGAGGCCGCGGCCCCGCCGCCGTTGTTCCCCGCACCGCCGGCCTGCGCACCCTGCTGGGCGCCGCCCGCCTGCTGGCCGCCCCGGGCGTTGCCCTGCCCGTTGCCGTTGCCGTTGCCCTGCCCGCCGCCCTGCGCCGCCTGGGAGCCCTGAGCCGACTCCCCAACGGTGCATCCGGCAGCCTTCTGCTGGACCTCGATCTGCTTGACGACCGCCTCGCGGTTGGCGATCCGGGCCGCCGACTGCGCGTCCGGGTGCGCCTTCTGGTCCGCGATGAACCTGTCGTTGTTGCCGTGGGCCGTGGCCAGCCCTTGGCAGACGGTCGAGTTCGCCGCGGACAGCGTCCTCGCGTTCTGCGCGGGCTGTGCGGCATTCGAGGTGGAAGCCAGCGCGAAGGCCCCACCGCCCGCCACCGCCGCGGCGCTGACGAACACCGCGAGCTTCTTCTTCGTGCTGAGAGTTCTCCTGCGCGACATGCGCGCCTCCTGAAGAGGTAGGGGAGCGTACGCCGCTAAGTACGAGATGCCGAACGCGGTTACTCAGCAGTCACAGGAGTCGTCGAAGTTACCTGCGTCACAGTGGAGTTGAGCCGCGTTCGGCATTCGCTCGGCTCTCGCTCAGTCCTTCTTCCGGGAGAGCGCCTCCTGTACGGCCTCATCGGTACGGGCCACCAGAGCGGTGCCGTCGTCGGCCGTGATGATCGGCCGCTGGATGAGCTTGGGGTGCTCGGCGAGGGCCGTGATCCACCGGTCCCGCGCGCTCGCGTCCCGCGCCCACTCCTTGAGCCCCAGCTCCTTGGCGGCCGCCTCCTGGGTCCGGGTGATGTCCCACGGCTCCAGCCCGAGCCGGTCGAGTACGGCCCTGATCTCGTCCTCGCTCGGCACGTCCTCCAGGTAGCGGCGGACGGTGTAGTCGGCGCCCTCGGCGTCGAGGAGCGTCAGGGCGCTGCGGCACTTGGAGCAGGCCGGATTGATCCAGATTTCCATGGCGCCCACGGTATCGGGTGATGATCCGGAGATCAGCTCTGTTCGAATTCGCCGCAGCCTCAGGTGCCCCTCCCGGAGCTGGTGTGACACGGCGACAATTTCCCTGCTCACCTGGGAATTTGATGGACCGTGCGGCCTCCCGGGATGTCAGTGCCGGGCAGTAGACTGTAAGCAGTGTTCGAGGGAGTCGCCGGGATTCCGGCGGGTGCCCTGACCGCGACAGGAGGATGCCTGTGCCCGCTGCCGCTCTGAAGACCAAGCCGTTGCCGACCCAGTCCACCGCCAAGCGTTCCGTCGTGCTCGACTCGCCCTACACGCCGCTGGCGAAGCGTCCGCTGCCGGCCGGGCGGCCGCGCGACTGGTACGTCACGCACAACCGGCGTCTGAAGGCGATGCGCCTCGCCATAGCCCTGCTCGACTCCGGGGTCTACCTGCCGAACCAGGCCCACAACGAGACGATCCGCAGCACGGCGGAGCGGATCGGTGTGCACCCGCCGTCCGACACGACGTGCCACATGGTGCGGGCGCTGATGCGCTACTCGCGGTGAGCCGTGGCGCCGGGCGCCCCGCGTCGGTGCGGGGCGCCAGGCGCCGCGTTGTCGCGTTGTCGCGGCACGTGCCAGGCCCCGTTGCCGCCGTGGGGGGCCGGCGCCGCGTCGCCCTGTGGTTCGACGTCCGTGGTTCGGCGTCGCGCAGTTCGGCGTTCCACGGCTCGACGTCCCACGGTTCGGCGTCGCTACGCGGACAACGTCCGCTCCAGCGGCGTCCGGAACCGTGGAGTGACTCTCGTCGCCCCCGCCCATGCCCGCAGCCGCTCGGCCTCCGCCGCGACGGCCGCCTCGGCCTCCCGGCGGACGCCCGCCTCCGGGATGTGCCAGACGATCTCTCCGTCCGCGCGCTGGGCCCAGCCTCCGATCACCTCGCCGTTCCACCAGACCGTCGGGCCCACGTTGCCGCTGCGGTCGTAGAGGTGGGGGCGCAGGTCGGGGGAGAGGTACCAGTCACGCTGCTGCCAGGCCATGGTGGTCGGGTCGATGACGGGGAGGAGGGCGGCCCAGGGGGCGGCGGGCGGTGCCACCGGAGCCGTGTCCTCGGCGGTGACGTAGGCCGTGCCCTCGTCGAGGGAGACCTCGCGTGCGCCGATCGCGGACAGGGCGCGGCGGACGTCCGTGACGCGCCAGCCCGTCCACCACTTCAGGTCCGCCTCCGTGGCCGGACCGCAGGCGCGCAGCCAGTGCCGCAGCAGGTCCGCCTGCGCCCGGGAGGGGTCCAGTTCGGGGTGTTCGGGCGCAGGGGCCCAGCGGAACTGGCTGGACGTCCACGAGCCCAGGGGACGGCCGCGGACCACCTTGCCCTCGACGCCGAGGACGCGCAGGAGGCGGGAGGAGACCGTGTGGACACCCTCGTAGCTCTTGCCGGCCGCGTACACGAACTGCTCGCGCAGCCGCGGCTCGTCCTCCGTCAGCTCCGTCGCCGTCGCCTGGCCGCGCCGGGCCAGCGCGGCCAGCGTGGACTCCTCGACCTCCGCCAGCCAGGCCGCGTCGGGGGCGCCGGCCTTGGCCATGTCCTTGACGAGGGAGGCGCGCTCGCGGGCGGCCACCATGAGGCCCGTCGAGGCGTGGACGACGGCGGTCAGCTCCGCCGGGAACACGAACACGGTGTGGCGCATGCCGTGCATACGGACGAGCGTGCGGTCCTCGTACAGCGCCCGCTCGGTCTCCGGCACCGCCTTGGTGGCGTCGGCGAGCCGCGCGGCCACCGCCAGGTACACCGTCGCCGGGTCCGAGCCGTGCAGGGCCACCAGGGACGCGGCGACCTCCTCGGGGGTCGCCGCCCGCTCGCCGGGCGCCAGGCGGTGCCGCAGGGCCAGCCGGGCCCGGCGCTCCGCCGTGTCGATGTACCGCGGCCGTCCGTCACCCATGCCGACCTCCCCGTCGTCCGTACACTCCGCGCTGTCCGCCATGGTCGCGCACGCCACTGACAACCGGCGCGGCCAGCCACGACGGACCCGCGGATGACGCACCGGATGTCCGGCGGAGCGCCTGGGCTCCCGGCCCGCCCAGCAGCGCGCTCGTCAGCCGCCGGCGGTCCTCCGCGTGGTCGCGGAACCACAGGCCCAACCCGTGGTCGGCGTCCGGGAGTTCGAGGCGCATGTAGTCGGCGCCGGTCGACAGGGCGTCCTGCACGGCCTCGGTGACCTCCGGCGGGATGACCGTGTCCGTGCCTGGCACCACCAGCACCGCGCGGCCCTCGTACGACCGCAGGGTGTCCAGGGCGGGCGCCTTCCGCCAGCTGCCGGGGGTTCGGATGATCTCGCTGAAGCGGCCCGTGCCGTCACCGAAGGGCACGTCCCAGGCCTCCGACGCGTACACGGGCCGGTGCGCACAGGGCCACGGCGGCTACCCGGCGGCCCGGCCCCACGGCCGCCGCTGCGGCCCGCTGCGAGGCGTGCGCAGCGGGATCGTCCCGCTTCGAAACGGGTACGGGCCGGTGTGTCCTGCGCCGCCCGTACCCTGCTCGGAAGTTCCGCCGCGCCGGGTCAGACGGCCGCGGTCAGGGCCTGGAACTCCGCGTCCGTGAGCGTGATCGCCGCCGCCCGCATGTTCTCCTCCAGGTGGGCGACGCTCGACGTGCCGGGGATCGGGAGCATGACGGGTGACCGGTGCAGCAGCCAGGCGAGGGCGAGCTGGGCCGGGGCGGCGCCGTGCGCCTTGGCGGCCTCGTCCAGCGGGCCGCCGGGGCGGGCGAGTGCGCCGGTGGCCATCGGGAACCACGGGATGAAGGCGATGTTCTCGGCCTCGGCGTACTCGAGCACCGGCTCGGCGCTGCGGGCAGCCAGGTTGTAGAGGTTCTGCACCGAAACGATCGCGGCGACCTCGCGGGCTTCCTTGACCTGCTCCACCGTCACCTCGGAGAGCCCGATGTGGCGGATCTTGCCTTCCTTCTGGAGCAGGGCGAGCTCGCCCACCTGGTCTGCCAGCGGCACCTGCGGGTCGATCCGGTGGAGCTGGTAGAGGTCGATGCGCTCCACGCCCAGGTGGCGCAGGCTCAGCTCGGTCTGCTGGCGCAGGTACTCCGGCCGTCCGACGGGGCGCCACTCGTTCGGGGCGGGGCGCACCAGACCGCCCTTGGTCGCGATGACCAGGCCGTCCGGATAGGGGTGAAGCGCTTTGCGGATCAACGGCTCGCTGACGCCGGGGCCGTAGGAGTCCGCGGTGTCGATGAAGTTCACGCCGAGCTCGACGGCCCGGCGCAGTACCCGGACGGCCTCCTCGGGATCGGCGGGGTCACCCCAGACGCCGGGGCCGGTGAGCTGCATCGCGCCGAAGCCCAGGCGGCGGACGGGCAGTTCGTCGGCGATCCGGAATTCTCCGGCGGCCGCAGCGGGGTGGTGGGGCGCGTTCCCAGTGGTCATGAGTTCCTCGTCGGAAATGAGTGTGAACGGGGTGACTGGTGGTCGAACCGGGGTGTGATCGAAGCGGGGTGCGGTCGAAGCGGGGTTGTGCGGGGGCTTCGTGGTTACGCCACGGCCGGCGCGCCGAGTTCCGGCCAGAGTTCGCGGGCGACCGCGTCGGGGTCCCAGTGCGCGACAGCCTGGGCGATGTGGCCGGTCCGGGAGAAGACGAACTCCTCCCTCCCGGAGAACTCGATCTTGCGGCCGTTGTAGACGACCGCGCGGATCGTCCACTCGGCGAGCGTGGTGTGGCCCTCGAAGGTCACGGAATCGATGGCCGGACGCATCTCCGCGAAGGTGCTGAACATGGAGTCGATGAAGATGCGCAGCCGCGCCCTCCCGATGAAGGGCCGGGTCCCGCGAAGGTCGTACAGCCTGCCGCCGTCCTCCTCGAACAGCGCGGTCCAGCCCTCGGGGTCGCGCTCCTCCAGGAAGCGGAAGTAGTCCCCGACGCGCTCCTTCATCAGCTCCACCGGGCAGGCGTAGGGCTCCTCGCCCAGGTCGGGGAGCGGGTCCCAGCCGATCGCCCGTTCGTTGGCGAGCACCAGGCTGCCGGCCAACGGCGCGTACCGGAGGTTGGTGTACTTGACGTAGTCGTAGTGCGCGTCGTTGAACTCGGCGACGACCGGCTGGGCGGCACGCTCGGCCATCTTCCTGACCTCGAAGCCGAGCGAGCCCGTGGTGTGCGTGCCCAGGACGTCCAGCACCAGCAGGTAGTGCTGGAAGAGGAAGCTCTGGTAGCTCTTCGCGAGGGCCTTCGTCGCGCGCAGGTACTCGTGCATGGACAGGTCCCCGCCGGTGCGCGACAGCAGCTGCAGCAGGCTGATGCCCCGCTCCTCGAGCGCCTGGAAGAGCAGTTGAGCGGCACCGCGGATTCTCGTCATGAGCACGCGCACCGCCATCGACTGGGCGCCGCTGCCGTCGCGCAGCCGGACCCGCAGCGGGTGGTAGTCGGCCAGGTCCATCAGGGCCAGGATCTGCCCGGCCGCGCTCGCCCGGCCCACGGCCCTCACGGCGAGGCGAAGCATCCGGGCCCCGCGCGCCCAGTCGCCCGCGGCGGCCGAGGACGTGGCGGACTCCAGGCAGTGGATGGCGATGTGCAGCCAGCACTCGGTGATCTGGTGGGCGGTGGCGAAGAGGTGGTCCTCGGGGCCCTTGGGGTCGTCACTGCGCAGTGCGTGTACCGCCGCCGGTGCGACGACCGAGGCGTAGTCGAGCACGGGCCCGTCCTGGGCGGGCAGCGCGAGGGAGATGCCGAGGTCCCGGCATGCCGCCTCGATGGTCTGTTCCAGCCCGGTCCGAAATCCGGCCTTGCGGTGGGCCTCGACGAAGCTCAGGGCGGCGGCCCGCGCCTGGTCGGTGCCGATCCGGCGCAGCACCCTGCCCCAGAGGGGGGAAGGGGAGCCGGCTGGGGCGGACACGCGTGCGGCGGCGGGCGGCGGCGTGTCCAGGGTGGTCAGTAACTCGCCCAGGACCTGCAGATTGCCGGTGAGCAGCTCCGTGAACTGCTCGATCCGCAGGTGTGGGAAGGCAGCCGGGCGGTCGTCGCCCAGGGCGTCCTCGATGAGACGCAGGCACAGCTCGGCGCTGTGGTAGCCGGCCACCACGGCTGAGCTTCCCGCCCAGCCGGGCATGGTGTTCCAGCCTTCGGTCAGCTGTCTGAGACGTATGTACAGGTCATAGGGGACGGGCTCAGGCACGGTGCGCATACTTGTCGACTCCGGGGTCTGCGGGTCATGAGTAGACGGTGAGCCGGAGTCTGGTGGGGTTTGCCAGGTGTGGCCTTCGAGTGAGGCCCTGGCCAGGCACGTCCGGCGGGCGGTGGCGCTGAGGAACTGTTCGACGGCGTTCGGTGGGTCAAAGGCCCCGAAGAAGAGGCCCCGGAAAGAAGGGGGAGCGGACCGGGTGGCCGGCGCCACGCTGCCGGCGTGGACGACCGTGCCGTCGGCCGGTCCGAGGCGGGCGGCTCAGCCGGATCCGCCGCTCCAGCGTTGGTCGGTGCCCCCGGTGCGCGGCCGGCGGACGGCGGCGGTGCCCATGATGTGCCGAATACACAGGTGACTGCTGTCTGAGACCGGCTCGATCGCGTTCACTCGGTGACCTCCGAATGGGGCAACAGCTGATGTCGGCGGTGCGGCGCCAACCTATGGGGGAGTCACCCTCGCGAATGTCCCGGCAGCGCACCGTTTGTTTCCCGTCCATGTACTGGACACCGGCCGTTTGCGGCGAAGACTCCTGGAGTTCGCCGAGATCCCTACGAGCGAGGCGACCTTCCGTGAGGCCGTGATCCGGGGAGCGAACGTCCTGCCACCGGGCAGGGAAGGTGACTGTCGCCGAGAACGGCGACGAGGAGGCAAAGCCCGGCGAGGCCCTGGCGGGTCGGCGTCACCCGCTCACGAGTCCATTCCGGGTGCGCCCCAGAGGGGGAACCATCGGGCCAGATCTTCCTCGATGCGCAGGTCGTTCTTCAGCAGGCCGGCGATCTGCAGCTCCAGCGGATTGTCACGTTTCTGCTGGCCGGAGCGTGTACAGAGCGGATAGAAGGTGCCGCGCTTGTACAGGTAGACGAGCGCCAGCTTCCGGCCCTCGCCCTCGCGTCCGCCTTCGCCCTCCTTCGCGAACGTGGCGAGCGAGCACAGCAGCTGCGGGCCGAAGCCGTTGACCTCCATCGAGCTGTTCACCGCGTGCAGATCGTTGACCAGCTGAGGCAGCTGCTCGGGGGTCCGCCGGGAGACCAGCCAGGAGTAGCCGTACTCGTCCTGGCGCAGTTCCACCGGTGGACCCGTACGGTCCGTGTCCGCGTCGAGCAGGGCCTGGACCTCCCGGTGCGTCTGCTCGAAGGCCGCGCCCTCGACCGTCGCAAAGCACACCGCGCCGATGCCGGTCGGTTTGTACCCGACCGCCGCCTCGAGCGTCACCGCCGCCGACGGCAGCGCGAACAGCCGGTCGAGATCCGGCGCCACCGGCTTCGTACGCCCCAGCAGGATGTCCAGCAGGCCCAAGGTTTCACCCCGCCTTTCCGGGAGCGGCAGCCTCGCCCAGCTCCGCGGAGATCCGCCCCAGCTGGTCGAGCCGCTGCTCCAGGGTCGGGTGGGTGGAGAAGAAGCGCTCGATGCCGGGCTCCTTGCCTGTGGCCGGCGTGAAGTAGAAGGCGTTGAAGGCCTGGGCCGTGCGCAGGTCCTTCGTCGGGATCCGGGCGATGTCCCCGGAGACCTTGGTGAGCGCCGACGCCAGCGCGGAGGGGCGGCCGGTCAGGTGCGCGGCGGCCCGGTCGGCGGCCAGCTCGCGATACCGGGACAGGGCCCGGATCAGCAGGAAGCTGATCGCGTACACGGCCGCGGAGACACCCAGTACGGCGGCGAAGACGGCGGCGGTGTTCTGGTCCCGGCGGCCCCCGCCGAAGACCTGCGAATAGAACGCGAACCGCACGATCAGCCCCGCGATCACACCGAGGAACGACGCGACGGTGATCACCGCGACGTCCTTGTGCGCCACGTGCGACAGCTCGTGCGCGAGCACGCCCTCCAGCTCGGCGGGCTCCAGCCGCCGCAGCAGCCCCGTGGTCACACAGACCACGGCGTGGTCGGGATTGCGGCCCGTCGCGAACGCGTTCGGCATCTCCATGTCGGACACGGCGACCACCGGCTTCGGCATGTCGGCGATCGCGCACAGCCGGTCGACGACCGCGTGCAGCTCGGGATACTCCTCCCGGTCCACGACGCGCCCGTGCATGGCGAACATCGCGATCCGGTCCGAGAACCAGAACTGCGCCACGAACATCGCCCCGACCAGGACCACGACCAGCAGCCAGGACTTCAGCAACACGATCAACGCGGCCACGAAGGCCACGTACAGCAGCCCGAGCAGAAACAGCGTGACCGTCATCCGTACAGTCAGCTTGCGATCGCTCCGGAAGCGGCTCTGCATCTTGCACCACCCCGCACTCAGGCACTCGTCCCGCTGTCCAGTGTGCACCTCCCGACCCCCATGAACAGGCCCCCACCGCCCCTAGTCCCAGCAAAGCCTTTCCACTGGTTCCAGCGGCTCACGGCAACAGGGCCCGGGCCTGGTCCATCAGCTCCGCGATCTCCGGGTCCGGCCACCCCACGCGCGCCCACCGCAACTCCAGGCGCACGGCCCACTCGCCCCGCGCCCGCAGCCGTTCGTCCGGATCCCCGAGCACCGCGACCGCTGCCCGCACGCCCGCCTTCCCGCCCCGGGCCCTGAGCAGCCGGTACGCAGACACCCGCACCCACAGCGGCCGCCGGGCCGCCAGCCGCTCCGTCAGCCACGCCTCGGGCAGCAGTCCGGCCGACGGCAGCAGGGAGCGCGTGGCCTCGCCGACCACCCCGGGCGCCGGATCGTCCAGCAGCTGCCGCATGCGCGCCACGTCCGTCACGTCCAGCGTGCGCAGCCCGGCCACCGCCTTCGCCCGCACCCCCGGCACGACGTGGTCCAGCAGTGGCCACAGCAGCACGGCATCCGCCCGCGTCCCGCACTCCGCCAGCCCGATGACGGCACCCGGTGCGGGCCCCGGCCCAGCCGGATCGGCGCACTGCTCCCGGTACCAGGTCAGAGGATCGTTCCCGTGCTGCCGTACGACATACCGCGCACAGGCCCGCACCAGCGCCGACCGGTCCGCGAGGAACCCCACCGCCTGTCCGGGCCGCCCGAGCCGCCGCAGTGCGGTCACTCCGGCCGACCGGGCCCGGGGGTTGTGGGCGCCGAGCAGCGGACCCAGTACGTCGTCCGCGTTCCCGTCGTCCACGGCGGCGAAGGCCGCATCCGCGCACCGCGTCTGCACGACGACGTCGTCGTCCCCGGCGGCGGCGCGGGCCAGCTCGGCGGGGGAGAGGAGCCCGTCCTCGACGGCGAGCCCGTAGGCGAAGCGGCGTACGGGGCGGTCGGGGGAGGCGAACAGCGGGGCCAGGCGGGCGGCGGGCGCCCGGCGCAGTACCCCGGCGACCAGCGCGAGCACATGGTCGCCGCGCCGGCGGTCGGCGAGGCGCCGGACCAGGGGCGCCAGCCGCACGGCCGTCTCCACGTCCAGGGCCTCGGCGAACAGCTCCCTGGCCAGGTCACGCACCGGCTCGGCCCAGTCGGTGCAGCGCACGGCGACCAGGGGCAGCAGGGCCGGACGCCCGGCGGCCCGCCGCAACGCCTTGTGCCGGATCCGGCCGTCCCGGTGACACAGGGCGAGCGCCAGCTGGCCCTCGGTCAGCGGGCCGTCGCCGCCCAGCACCGCGGTCAGCGAGCGGCCGCCGTCCATCAGTTCCCGTACCGGGACGTCATCCGCCGGGACGTACCACCATGCCGACCGCGCGCCCTCGTCCAGCGCCGTCCAGGCGGCCGGGTCGCCGGCGTCCAGGACGTCGCCCAGTGCGGCGCCCGCCACGAGCCGCCGAGCGGCTACGACCCCCTGCCGGCCCTCATCCATCACTCGTCTCTCCTGACGCGCGCGCGTCGTCTCCTATGGCCCCTAGTACGGCGAGCGCATCTGCGCCCATCCCAGCAGGACTATCACCACGGCCACGCAGCCGAGGACCACGGCTGTGGAGACCCAGGAGGAGCGGCGTGGCGGGACGGGGTCGGGGTCGGCGCGGAAGGGGGCCGGGTCAGGGGGGTTCTCCTTCCAGCGGGCGGCGAGCATGCGGGCCCGTGCGGAGGGTTCCTTGTGCTCGGCGGAACTCGCCCACCGTTGATCGAACTCCCGCTCCCAGTCGTCCTGTTCGGACATCCCCGTGCAACCTCTCTCGTCGGAAGGGCCAGGGGGGCATGATCCCCCGGGAGTAGGAAGCCTGGGAAGGGTTGTGAGCCGCTGCCGCGGGACAGCGCACGAGTGTGTTCTGGCATGCATGGGTGAGTGTCCGGGCTGCGACGGGGGTGCAGGGAACGGGAGTTCCCTGATCGAATGGGTGACCTTTTCTGGTGGTGGTCGTTGGGTTTGGTGGCGGGGGTTCTGCGGGGTTGGGGGGAGGGTGTTGGTGGTGGGTGGGGTGCGGGAGGTGGCGGCGCCGTTCGTGGTGCCCGGTCCGTCCGGGGTGGCGGTCCGTGACCGGCTCAAGCAGCTGACCGCCGACGACGAGCAGGTACTGCGTCTGGTGGGTGACCATCTCGGCTCGCTCGCCTCCCGTGATCTGAGGGCACGGTGTGCGGCCGGGCCGGACCACGACAGCGATGCGTGGGCGGAGCGCAAGCGGGTTTTGACCGGGTTGTCGTCGTCGCGGTGGGCGGGGTCGATCACGAAGGCCACCCACGACCAGTGGGGACTGGCCCGGCGCGCCCAGCTCGCGCACCTGCAGGGCCTGGAGGCGGGAGTGCGCACCATCGCGCACCGGCTGTCCCTCCCCCTCGGGGAGAAGGGCAGTAAAAAGTCGCCGGGCGGCTACCGAAGCAAGCGGGAGTGGCATGCCAAGTCCCGCCGCCTGCACGTCATCGAGGACCGCCTCCAGGCCGTGCGGGCCGACTGGCAGGCCGGTGTGGTGCACGTGGTGCGAGGCGGCAAGCGTCTGCTGGCCACCCGCCACCACCTCGATACGGCCCTGCTCACCGAGGCCGGGTGGCGGACCCGGTGGGAGGCCGGGCGCCGGTTCCTCCAGGCGGACGGGGAGTCCGGAAAGCGGTACGGCAACGAGACCATCCGCGTCACCCCCGACGGTGAGGTCAGCCTCAAACTCCCCGCACCGCTGGCGCACCTGGCGAACGCCCCGCACGGCCGGTACGTCCTCACCGCGAAGGTGGCGTTCGCGCACCGGGGCGAGCAGTGGCGCGACCGCGTGGCCGCGAACCGGGCCGTCGCGTACCGCATCCACGAAGACACCGTGCGCGGGCGCTGGTATCTCACCGCTTCCTGGACCATCCCCCCGGCCGCCGTCGTACCCCTTTCGGCCGCCCGCGCGAACGGGATGGTCGGTGTCGACACCAACGCCGACCACCTGGCCGCCTGGCGCCTCGACAAGCACGGCAACCCGGTCGGCGAACCAATGCGCTTCGGCTACGACCTGTCGGGCAGTGCCAGCCACCGCGACGCCCAGGTCCGCCATGCCCTCACCCGCCTGCTGCACTTCGCAAGGCGCCACCGACTCGCGATCGCGGTTGAGGACCTCGACTTCACTGCAGAGAAGACGCGGGAGAGGCACGGGCTGCGCAAGGCGTTCCGCAGGCTGATCTCCGGCCTGCCCACCTCCAGTCTGCGTGCTCGGCTGGTCAGTATGGCGGCCGAACTCGGTATCCCCCTCGTCGCCGTCGACCCCGCCTACACGTCCCGATGGGGCGCCCAGCACTGGCAGAAACCCCTCACTCACAAGACCAGGAAACCCAGCCGACACGATGCCGCGAGTATCGCGATCGGCAGGCGCGCTCTGGGGCACCCGATCCGGCGTCGGACGGCACCGCCCCGCGACGACCGGAGTGATCGTCGCGGGCATCGGACCGCCCAGGCCGCACCGGGCACCCCAGGGCGTGAGGAAACCCGCCCCCGTATCCCCGGACCACGGACACGATCCGTGTCACCGGACACGGAGCGAAAGCGGGCGACCAGGACATCCACAACCGTTCGGGATGCCCGCAGTGACCAGGCGTGGGTCCAAGACTCACTCCTGCTCACTTAATAGGAACGGTGAAAGGTTGCACGGCGCCGGGCTTCCCAGGGGGCTGATCCTGTCCAGGATGCTGATGGGGCGAGGGGCTACTAGCATCGAGTAGTGGGGCCATCACAATACGGCCACACCAACGACCGCACCGGACTTTTCAAGCCAGGTCGCGGCCATCCGGTTCGTGCGGTCGACGACCGCACGGGGGGCGGAAGGAAGGTACGTACATGAATGCACAGCGTGCCAGGCGTCTCGCGGCGATGTCCGCCGCCGGCGTCCTGCTGGCCGGCGGAGCCACCATCGCCACGGCCACCACGGCTTCGGCCGCCGCTCCCGCACAGATCACCACCAACCGTGGCTGCGGCGGGTGGGGCAATTGCTACGGCTACGGCTACGGCAACGGCTTCGGCAACGGCTTCCGCTTCAACAACGGCTTCAACTACGGATTCAACTACGGCTTCCCGTACAGCTACGGCTACGGCAACGGCTACGGGTACGGCAACGGCAGCACGGTCGTGGTCGTGGTGAGGTGATCGCCGGGAGGCGAGGACATGAGCCGAGAGCCGCGTGACACGACGTGGTGACATGACGCGGCAGAGGGCCGCCACCCGGAGCGTTTCCGGGTGGCGGCCCTCAGCGTCGGTCCGCGGGTCTGTCACACGTCGAAGTACAGCTCGAACTCGTGCGGGTGCGGACGCAGCTGCAGCGGCGCGATCTCCTGGGTGCGCTTGAGGTCGATCCACGTCTCGATCAGGTCCGGCGTGAACACGTCGCCCTGGAGGAGGAACTCGTGGTCGGCCTCGAGCGAGTCGAGGACGGCCGGCAGCGACGTCGGGACCTGGGCGACGTTCGCGTGCTCCTCGGGAGCCAGCTCGTACAGGTCCTTGTCGATCGGCTCGGCCGGCTCGATCTTGTTCTTGATGCCGTCCAGGCCCGCGAGGAGCAGGGCGGAGAAGGCCAGGTACGGGTTGCCCGAGGAGTCCGGGGCGCGGAACTCGACGCGCTTGGCCTTCGGGTTGGAGCCGGTGATCGGGATACGCATGGCCGCGGAGCGGTTGCGCTGCGAGTACACCAGGTTGATCGGCGCCTCGAAGCCCGGCACAAGCCGGTGGTACGAGTTCACCGTCGGGTTGGTGAAGGCCAGCAGCGACGGGGCGTGCTTGAGGATGCCGCCGATGTAGTAGCGGGCCATGTCCGACAGGCCCGCGTAACCGGCCTCGTCGTAGAACAGCGGGGCGCCGCCCGCCCACAGCGACTGGTGCACGTGCATGCCCGAGCCGTTGTCACCGAAGATCGGCTTCGGCATGAAGGTCGCGGTCTTGCCGTTGCGCCAGGCGACGTTCTTCACGATGTACTTGAAGAGCTGGAGGTCGTCGGCGGCGGCGAGCAGCGTGTTGAACTTGTAGTTGATCTCCGCCTGGCCGGCGGTGCCCACCTCGTGGTGCTGGCGCTCGACCTTCAGACCGGCCCGGTCCAGCTCCAGGGAGATCTCGGCGCGCAGGTCGGCGAAGTGGTCGACCGGCGGGACCGGGAAGTAGCCGCCCTTGTAGCGGACCTTGTAGCCACGGTTGTTCTCGACCGCACCGGTGTTCCAGGCGCCCGCCTCGGAGTCGATGTGGTAGAAGGACTCGTTCGCGCTGGTCGCGAAGCGGACGGAGTCGAAGACGTAGAACTCGGCCTCGGGACCGAAGAACGCCGTGTCGGCGATTCCGGTGGACGCGAGGTAGGCTTCGGCCTTCTTCGCCACGTTGCGCGGGTCACGGGAGTACTGCTCGCCCGTGATCGGGTCGTGGATGAAGAAGTTGACGTTGAGCGTCTTGTCGCGGCGGAACGGGTCCACCCGGGCCGTCGACAGGTCGGCGCGCAGGGCCATGTCGGACTCGTGGATGGCCTGGAAACCGCGGATCGACGATCCGTCGAAGGCCAGCTCCTCGTCCGGGTCGAACGCCTCGACGGGCACCGTGAAGTGCTGCATGACGCCCGGCAGGTCGCAGAAGCGGACGTCGACGAACTTGACCTCCTCGTCCGCGATGAACTTCTTGGCCTCGTCGGCGTTCTGGAACATCCAGCTCCTCCTACTCCCGACCGTCCTCGACGGGGTGGTAGATCGTTCGTGCGCCCAGTGCGGTGGCACACGGTGGTCTCGACCCTAGGGACGGGTGATTTCTCGGGCGTGACCCGTTTGTTTCGCAGAAGTTAACCAGCCACCCTTCAACGGTAGCCCCGGGACACCCCTGTGCGTCCGGTGCGAATCCGGGCGCAGTACCGTGGGCGGGTGGACAACAGGCAAGCAATCGGATCGTGGCTCTCCGGACCGCGGGCGGCCATGGAAGATGCCGGTGCCGACTTCGGGTACCGGGGTGAGCAGCTCGGACTGCCCGAGGAGGGCCCGAACTCGCTGGCCCGGCCCGGCCGCCGGCTCGGCGCGCTGGCCGTGGACTGGGCACTGTGCGTGCTGATCGCATACGGCCTGATCACGCACGGCAACAGCCCCGCCACCAGCAACTGGGCACTGCTCGTCTTCTTCGTGATGAGCGCCCTGACCGTCGGCACGATCGGCTTCACCCCGGGCAAGCGCCTCTTCGGCATCCGGGTGGTGGCCCTGCGGACCGGCACGGTCAACCCGCTGCGGGCCCTGCTGCGCACCTTCCTGCTCTGCCTGGCGCTCCCCGCCCTGATCTGGGACCGGGACGGCCGCGGCCTGCACGACCGGCTCGCGAAGACCGTCGAGGTCCGCGTGTAGCGCGCGCCGCGACCCGCTCCCCGCATACGACGGCATGCGACGGCATACGACGAGGGGGGCGCCCGGAACTGGCCGAGCTGGTCGGGGCTGGTGAGCAGTGCTGTGACGGCTTGATCGAGCAGGTTGACGGTCGTCTCGTAGCCGGCGC